>NZ_JAHKPW010000043.1:139621-166595 GCF_018860755.1 Colwellia sp. D2M02
GCTTGATAGTTTTTCTTTTTTTCATATGACAAGCAAGGCAAATTTCGCGTCAATAGCTGACCTATTGCAAGTAAATTTAACGAAGAAGTTAAGAAAAATAGCTACTAGAGAAACATTTGTTAAACCGATATCAAGTTAAGTTATATACTCAAAACTACTGAATAACCATTAACCAACAGCATTGAACTAACCGAGTCCGAATAAATACCTATGAAAACAGTTACTCATATTAATGAACTACGTAACCAAATTAGCCAATGGCGACAACAAGGGCTAACCATTGCCTTTGTACCAACAATGGGTAACTTACACGCGGGTCATATTTCTTTGATAACGCATGCTCATCAACATGCCGATAAAATTGTTGCCAGTATTTTTGTTAATCCGATGCAATTTGGCGCTAATGAAGATATTGATAGCTACCCAAGAACCATGGAAGAAGATAAAGCTAAGTTGGTTGTTGCTGGCACCGACTTATTATTTACGCCAACCCCCGACATGATTTATCCTAAAGGGTTAGCCAAACAAAGCTACGTTGAGGTACCTAATGTATCTGACGGATATTGTGGAGAGAGTCGCCCAGGTCATTTTCGTGGTGTAGCAACGATTGTTTGTAAGTTATTTAACTTAGTACAGCCTGATGTTGCCTGTTTTGGTTTAAAAGATTATCAGCAAGTACAAGTGATCACCACTATGGTTGAAGACTTATCAATGCCTATCACCATCATACCTGTTGATACTATTCGCGAAGAAAGCGGCCTCGCTTTAAGCTCACGTAATGGTTATTTAACTCCTGACGAAAAAGCAATCGCCCCCGCATTACAACAAAATTTACAATGGCTAGCGCAAGCAATAAAAGCCAGCCATGCTAATAGTGACAGTATTGATTTTATTGGTCTAACAAAAAAAACCGCCAACGCAATTAATAGCACAGGTATGCACACCGACTATATTCATGTTTGCCATGCACAAACATTACAGCCCGCCAGTGAAGATGATAAACAGCTGGTAATTCTTGCTGCTGCTCACTGTGGTAAAGCGAGATTAATTGATAATTTACAATTAAATTTAGATTAATGGAGTTATCGCTTACTCTGTGACTACTTCACCTTGTACGAAGCTCTCAAAATAAAGTTCATAAAACAACAAGTTAATTGCGGTAAACATCGGCAAATTTGCCGCGATTAGGTTGATAAAATATTTTTTATTAAAAGATTGCCACGCAAAATTTTATTGCTATAATCGCCAAACTTTTAAACGATACACATAACTAGTATCCTCTAGTTAATATCACTTCAGCCTAGATAAATCCTATGAGTAAACGTCCTTTAACTACTGCGGCACAAAACCCTCTAATAAATGCGGAAAAGCAAGAGAGTGCGTCAAGCAATGGTTCAAACACTATGGTAAGTAATACACCTGACACATCAACCGTTACAACGAACAATGAAGATTGGAGCGTACAAGATAGCGCTGATCTTTATAGTATTGATCAATGGGGTGTTGGCTATTTTAGTATTGCTGACAATGGTGAAGTGCATGTTAATAACCCGACTAGCGCCAATCAAAGTACTGACACGACAACGCTAAACAACACCAGTGTATCGTTAGTTGATATCGTTCAAGGCATGAAAGAGCGTGGCTTAGAAATGCCTGCGATTTTACGCATTGAAAACCTGTTGGATCAACGTATTAAAGAGCTTAACGAAGCTTTTTTGCGCGCCATCACAGCGGCTGAATACCAAGGTAATTACCGTGGTGTTTTCCCTATTAAAGTAAACCAACAATGCCATGTTATTGAAGAAATAGCCGACTTTGGTCGTCGCTTTAACCATGGTTTAGAAGCAGGCTCTAAAGCGGAATTGATTATTGCCTTATCACAATTACGTAATCACGAAAGTCCTAATCAAGACAGCTTAATTGTATGTAATGGTTATAAAGACTCTGAGTTTATTGACTTAGGCTTATATGCTAATCAAATGGGCATCTCGTGCTTTTTTGTTCTTGAAACGCCAGCAGAGTTACCGATTATTCTTGAGCGCAGCCGATCGTTAAATATTAAGCCGCTAATTGGTGTACGAATAAAGTCATCGGTTGTTGTAGATGGGCATTGGAATGAAGACAGCGGTGATCGCTCTATTTTTGGTTTATCTACCAATAGTTTGCTGGAGGTAGTCGAACAATTAAAAGCGGCTAACATGTTAGATTGCTTGCAATTATTGCACTGCCACTTAGGTTCGCAAATTCCTAACATTCGCAACATTCGTAATGGCGTGCTCGAAGCTTGTCGTTTTTATAGCGAATTAATAAACGAAGGTGCGCCTATGGGCTACCTTGATTTAGGTGGTGGTTTAGCCGTTGACTATGAAGGGGCTAGCTCAAATAGCACGCATAGCATGAACTACAAGCTTGATGAATACTGTGCCAATATTGTTGAAACTATTATTGAAAGTTTGGATCCGTTAGATATTGCTCACCCAACGATTGTCACAGAGTCGGGTCGTGCAACGGTCGCTTATTCATCTTTATTGCTATTCAATATTTTGGATGTTCGTAATCATGAGCCGCAAGCATTACCTGCGACTTTAGCTGATGACGCTCACGAACTATTGCATAATTTATTTGCGGTGTTAGGTAACACCACTAATAAAAACTTTCAAGAGTGCTATAACGACGCTATCTATTATCGTGATGAAATTCGCGAATTGTTTAGACGTGGTCAAGTGAACTTACATGAAAGAGCTCTAGGCGATAATATTACCTTGGCTATATTAGAAAAAATAAGCCATATACTGAAAACAATTGAACGTATACCGCCAGAGCTGGAGAAACTACCAGAGTTATTGTCTGATATTTATTACGGTAACTTTAGCTTGTTTCAATCATTACCCGATATTTGGGCGATAGATCAGGTTTTTCCTGTAATGCCTATTCATCGCCTTAATGAGCAACCTGACCGTGAAGCAATTATTGCTGACATTACCTGTGATTGTGACGGAAAAATTGACCGTTTTATTTCACCTGATGGAATTCGTAATACATTGCCGTTACATAAGCTTAATAAAAACGAAGAATATTACGTAGGTGTTTTTTTAGTTGGCGCTTATCAAGAAACCTTAGGCGATTTACATAATCTATTTGGAGATACCAATGTAGTAAGTGTCAGACTCAATGGCGATGGTAGCTTTGATTTTGTTCGTGAGTTTCATGGCGACAGTATTTCAGATGTACTAAGCTACGTTGAATACGAGCCAAAACAAATGTTAGAGCAATTTAGACGCAAAGCGGAACAAGCGGTTAAAGAACAAAAAATAACCGTAGCGCAACGTCAAGAAATACTAAAAGCGTTTAAAGAAAGTTTACAAGGTTACACCTATTTTGAGCGTGAGCAAGTTAACTAATTAAGCGTAAAAATCGTAATGAGCCGTTAAAAAACAATGGCTCATTGCAACCATTAATAAACAACGAACAATGTAAAATACAGGAAAAACCATGTCTCAATTAACCCCTTCAAAAGTGATCATTATCGGTGCCGGTGGCGTTGGTGGTGTTGTTGCACAAAAGTGTGCGCAAGTAGCTGAACTTTTTAGCGACATATTATTAGCAAGCCGTACTGAAGCAAAATGTATTGCCATTGCTGAGCAAGTCAAAGAAAAAACAGGTCAAGTGATTCGCACCGCACAAGTTGATGCAGACAACGTACCTGAGCTTGTTGCTTTACTCAAAAAAGAACAACCACAGTTAGTCATTAACGTTGCCCTGCCGTACCAAGACTTAACCATTATGGATGCCTGTTTAGAAGCCGGTGTTCACTACATGGATACAGCTAACTATGAGCCATTAGACACCGCTAAGTTTGAATACAAATGGCAGTGGGCTTACCAAGAAAAATTTGAGCAAGCAGGTCTTACCGCACTACTTGGTAGTGGTTTCGATCCCGGCGCAACCAATGTGTTCACCGCTTACGTAGCAAAACACTACTTTGATGAAATTCATGAGTTAGACATTATTGATGTTAACGGTGGTGATCATGGCTACCCGTTTGCGACTAATTTCAACCCTGAAATTAACATTCGTGAAGTAACCGCTGAATGTCGTCATTGGGAAAACGGTGAGTTTGTTACAACCGATGCTATGTCGAAAAAAGCAAGCTTCACTTGTCCTGAGTCAGTTGGTACTTACAATATTTACCGTATGTATCACGAAGAGCTTGAGTCATTAACAAAGCACTTCCCAAGCCTAAAACGCGCACAGTTTTGGATGAGTTTCTCTGACAATTACTTAAAGCATTTAGAAGTACTAGGTAATGTTGGCATGACAGGCATTGAGCCAATTGACTATAACGGTCAACAAATTGTGCCAATTCAATTATTAGCCAAGTTATTACCTGATCCATCATCATTAGGTCCTCGTACTGTGGGCAAAACTTGTATTGGTGTTGTAGTACGCGGTATTAAAGACGGTAAAGAAAAAGTCGTTTACCTTTATAATATTTGTGATCACCAAGCTTGTTATAAAGAGGTTAACTCACAAGCAATTTCATACACCACAGGTGTACCAGCGATGATTGGCGCTAAGCAAATGCTTGAAGGTAAATGGCTAAAACCTGGCGTATGGAACATAGAACAATTTGATCCTGACTCATTTATGGCTGATATGAATGAACACGGTTTACCGTGGAAAGTTATCGAATTAGATGATTTTTCATTATAAAAAGTAACGGGATTGAAACGCATTAGCATCACATAATTAATGCTCAACAGCCCCACTAACGCGGTTTATTAACAGCTTAGCTGATAATAAACCGCATTTATTATCTGACTCATAACTATGGGTACAGACAGCTCAAACAAGCCATTCGGCTTGGGCATTTGCAAGGGTAACCACTTCATGCAATTTACCGATTTTACTAAGCTTGACCTACAACGTTTACCGTCACCATGTTTTGTAGTTGACCAAGTCGCTATTGAACGTAACTTAACCATACTTAATCATGTTGCTAGCGCCAGTGGTGCTAAAGTGCTTGCCGCGCTTAAAGCTTTTTCTATGTGGCAATTAGGCCCGTTAACCGCAAGTTATTTAGATGGTATTTGCGCCAGTGGTTTACATGAAGCTAAGCTTGGTTTTGATGAATATCGCTACGGTGATAAAAAATCAGAAGTACATGTCTACAGCGCAGCGTTTAGTGAAGCCGATGTAAAAGAATTATTAACCTTCGCTGATCACATTGTTTTTAACAGTGTTAGTCAATGGCAACGTTTCAAACCGCTATGTTTACAAGCTCAAATTGAACGACCATCGCTGCATTTTGGTTTACGGATAAACCCTGAGCATTCAGAGGGAAGCGTACCACTATACGACCCTTGCGCCGAAGGCTCTCGTTTAGGTATTAAACTTTACCAATTAGCTGATATCGACTTAACCGGTATTAGTGGCTTGCACTTTCATACCTTATGCGAACAAGGTTTTGCTGAACTTAATAGAACCTTAAATGCTGTTGAAAACAAATTTTCTCATCTGCTGACACAAATGCAATGGGTTAATTTTGGTGGTGGACATCACATTACCGCACCAGACTACCAAGTAGACGCATTAATTGAGCGTATTAAGAGCTTTTCAGCGCAACATCAAGTACAAGTTTACTTAGAGCCTGGTGAAGCTATTGCTATTGGTAGTGGCATATTGTGCGCTGAAGTACTCGATATATTTGAGAAAAAAGCTCAAAGCGAGCATGACTATCACGCTATTTTAGATACGTCAGCCACTTGTCATATGCCTGATACCTTAGAAATGCCGTACCGCCCTGATATTACTAACTCAGGCGAGGTAAACGAGTTTATCCATAACTATCGCTTTGGCGGTTTAACGTGTTTGGCCGGCGACATTATTAATGATTACAGCTTTGTAGAGCCATTAACAATAGGCCAACGTATCGTTTTTGAAGATATGGCGCATTACACTATGGTAAAAACAAGTACCTTTAATGGCACTAAATTACCAGCGATTGCGCTTTGGAATTCACAAACAGATGAATTAACCCTAGTGAAGCAATTTACGTATGACGACTTTAAACAACGTTTGTCTTAATGGCCATTTAACTACTCTACTATAGTTTAAACACTATCGTTAAAATACCACATAGAGATATACCATGACCGAACCTCATGACGATTACCCAATATTTTTAGGCTCTGAAATAGAACAGCCTGAAATAAATAATGCCTTTTTTCATGTCTTGCCCGTACCATTTGAAAAAAGTGTTTCTTATGGTGGTGGCACTGCACAAGGGCCTTCAGCTATTTTACAAGCGTCTTGGCAACTCGAAGAGTGGGACGGTAAAAGCAAGCCATGCCAGCATGGAATTTATACTCACCCTGCAATAGATTGCAATGTATCTGCAGAGCAAGTCATAGATAATATTGCCAAAGCAACCAAGTTAATTCTTGATAATGGTGGTATGCCAATTGTTTTTGGTGGCGAACATACCGTCACTTACGGCGTTATTAAAGGCTTTCGTGATGCGGGTTATGACGACTTTGGTGTTGTGCAAATTGATGCTCACGCTGATTTACGTGAAGCCTACGAAGGTGACAAGCTTAGCCACGCCTCTGTAATGAAACGCGTTGTTGATTTAGGTATTCCATTATATCAATTAGGTATTCGCGCTTTTTGTGAAGAAGAAATGCAAATCCGTGAACAACATGGTGTGCACTTTCAAGACGGTGAAGAGTTAGTCCCTAATAACATTCAAAGTATTACGTTACCTGACGACTTCCCTGAAAAAGTATTTTTCACCTTAGATATTGATGGTATGGACCCTTCAGTGTTCCCTTCAACAGGAACACCAGTGCCGGGAGGCTTAGGCTGGTATCAAACTTTAAATTTGTTTGAGTCTGTTGCTAAGCAGCGCACTATTATCGGTTTTGATATTATGGAGTTTGCGCCAATCAAAGACTTTCATGCCTATGACTTTGCCGCTTCATTACTGACTTATAAAATGATGGGTATTGTTGAGCGTAACAGCAGTAAAATTAAATAACCTGAGGCTTAATTTAACTTAGCTTAAACCTGACTTAAGCGCAGAGTTATAAGCCATAAAAAAGCGACATTAGTGTTCAACACTATGTCGCTTTTTTTATAGCTTAACTGGAGCTATTTAGTGTTAGCCGCAGCAAGTAATTCAGGTAAAAATTGCTCACTCTCTAAAGCAAGTTTACTTTGCTCGACGAGAATATCTTGTAAAATTTCTTTGGTCGTGAGCGGGTTAGCTAAAACCACTCTAAAAACAATAACTTTTTCACCGTTATAATGCCCTACTTCAATACGCGTTCGCGAAACAAAAGACTTTCCGTCTTCACGCTGACGTTTTTGAATAAACTTGGTTAGTTTTCCAAGTAATAAATTGATATGTTGCTGACCTGCCACATCATTATTTTTGCCCTGGTTTGCCAATAACTCTTGTACTGATTTAGGCGCATAACGATAGGTTAATAAACATAACTCAGGCTTGGTTATTAATTCAAAATCTGGGTGCTGGTTAATAATATCCGCAAAGTATTCTGCTTTTTCTATCGCTTGGTTAATTAACATTTCATAACCGGGCCGACTAATAATATGTAAGCTAGAGTAAACTAACATCGCCATACCAGGGCGTGATCCTTCAAGGGTATGGCTACCTAAATCTTTTGAGCCTTTACGAAGAATATATTCAGCATGGTGTTCAATAGCCGCAACCGATGAAGGGTCTTTAAAAATAACTAACCCAGCGCCCATAGGAACATACATTTGTTTATGAGCATCTATGGTTACTGAGTCGGCACGTTCAACGCCAGCAAGTAATGGACGGTATTTGTTTGATAATAAGGTAGCTCCACCCCATGCGGCATCAACGTGAAAATGACATTGATGCTGCTCGGCAATATCAGCCATTGCATTAAGCGGGTCAATATTACCCGTTTCAGTAGTACCCGCTACACCAACAATAGAAAGCACTTTAATATTTTGTGCCGCTAATTCATCACACTTTTGCGCCAACTTAACACAATCTATTTTATTATTTTCATCCGTAGGAATGGCAATAACACTGTCTTGACCGAGACCTAAAATATCGGCTGATTTTTTCAGTGAATAATGACCACGCTCTGAGACCAAAATAGCCAAACCTTGGTAACCATAATGCTGCAAAGCCGCAAATAAGCCACTACGAGCAACTCCCTTAAAGTCACCATCCGCTTTTAATAATTTGTTACGAGCAACCCACAACGCGGTAATATTAGCTACTGTACCGCCCGAACAAAAAGCACCAAGTGAGTGTTGAGCGCTATGCATCCAGTTTTGGTAAAAGTCACTTGTTTCTTGATAAACCAAGTTATGCATCATGCCTAATACTTGGCGTTCTAACGGTGTAAATGCTTTAGACGTTTCTACTTTAACGAGATTTTGATTTAATCCAACCATTAACTTAGATAATGGTAAAATAAAAGAGGGTAAAGCTGAGGTCATATGACCAACAAAGCTAGGGCTAGAGGTATGAACTGATTGAGAAACTAACTTATCAAGTAAGTGACTCATATGGTCTGATACAAACGCCGGTTGCTCAGGAATTTGTGCATCAATAAAGTCTTGTTCAATATCAGTTAAAGCATTCTCACTGGCAACAATATGATTATTTAAAAAGCCAACCAAGTTTTGCGACATTTCCTGCTCAATTAACCCTAAGGTTGAATCAGGTGCTTCAGCTACGGTAAAAATCCGATGTAAAGACTCTTGTGTGGCATCTGCAATACGTTTAGTGGCTTTCATAATGGTTCACTTTTACTTACCTAATTATACCGCGCTAGCTAGGCTAGCTTAATCACGAGTAAGCTATCATTGTTTAATTGAGTGTACAAAGCATCGCACTTTAATAAAAAATCAGTTAAAAGTCTTCTTTTTTTAGTGACTATGATGAATACAGCAAGATGCTCACCACTGTTACGCACTTACTTGACGCTCATAAAGACACTGTATATCATCAAGTTCCATTAAAGTACGAGCAATATTGTCATTATATGAATAGATTCCCTCTTTTAGTAACTTTTCTCGGCATTTCATTACTTGCCATAACCAATAAAGCATTGGCTGATTCTCCTTATATTGGTATTGATTACATGCTGACCGACATTGATATTGGCGGTGAAAACGCTAAACCTTCAATAGCGGGCTTAAGAGCGGGGGTCAGTAATAATAATATTGCCTTTGAAGCACAGTACTTATTATCCACCAACACAGATAACATCTACCGAATGGAGTTTGATTTAGAAGAAAGCAAAGCGTTATATGTTGTTTTTCAATCAGATACTATGCAGGGCTTTCGTTTTGATGTCTCGCTAGGCTATGCTATGAATGATCTAGCAGTTACCGGCCCTGCAGAAACTTATAATGGCACTGAAGAATACAGTGGCTTCTCATGGGGCGTATCCCTTGTACAACAACTACCTTATTTAGATAATACGCAAATCAGACTAGGCTATCAGTCTCTATACAAAGACAGCGACCTTGAAATTACCGGTATTGCTTTAGGTTTAACCTACCAGTTTTAACATATACCCCTAGCATGTCAAACCAACTTCTTAGCCAATGAAGGCCATTTATTTACTATGCAAAACATTAAAAATTTAACAAGCGTATCTTACGCCTATATCGGTCCATTACTTATCTGCGTTACGCTATTATCGGGTTGTGGCTCTGATGGCGACTCTGAAAACCTAGCCAAAGCGGTCAAATTAGAAGCCCAACGCCAAAATGGTACTATTATTGAAAAATTTGAAGTTTCTGGTGGGCAAACTCGTCTAACAAAAGGTGATACTCATCAATTAACGGCAATGGGGACAGACAGTAAAGGAGAAATCCGTGACATCACCACAGAACTAATTTGGAGCTCTGGTGATGAAAGTATTGCTACTGTTAATGAAAAAACAGGTTTGGTAACGGCAATTAAAAACACCGAAGAAAATCAAGGCATTGTTGTTATAACAGCAAAAACCATTAATGACATTGCTAGAGATGTAAGCGTGTCAGTAAGTGATGAGGCTCCTGAGAATATTGTCTTAAAGCAAGTTTCTCCTGAGGTTGGTAGCATCAATACGTGCATAGATGCAAGAATTACCGGTGATATAACCTACCAAGACGGCTACCAGTCATTAAACACTACTCGTGGCGTCAGTTTTAGTGTCGATGATAACAGTACCGCTATTATTAATGATGAGGGAGATATTTTTACCTCTGCCGCAACGACTGAGGACTCCATTATTAGAGCCAGTATGGCCAATAATGTTACGAGCACATTAGTCGTTACAGCAGATCCAAATAATTTAAGCAATATCAGTGTGGTTCTTGATGAGGAGCCAATTGAACGTATAACAATGAACGTTGGTGAACGTTTACAAGTGAATGCACAAGCAACATTATTAGCTGAAGTATCTGAGGATACCTTTGATATCGACAACAGTGTTAGTTGGACAATAACAAATAATACACGGGTTGGGCTTACCGAAACAGGTGACAACAAAGGAACATTATTCGCATTGCAACCTGGTGTAGTTCAAGTTCAAGGCAGTTGTGGCGGTAAACTAGGCTCAGCAACTATTGAAATTAAAGGCGAAGCAGATATAGAAGGCTTGCAGATTAATGAAGGTGAAGATGAGTTAACCGTAGGGCTAGATGACTCAATTACGTTAACCCTAAGTGCTAATTACACAAGTACACCGAGTACATTAAATGTTACTGAATTTGCTCAATGGCTTATAGATGGTGGCACCGAAAACAACCTCATTAATGTTGAGCTAGTAGAAACTGGAACCGATACTGCCAATTATAAAATAACAGCCAACAAAAACACTACTGGTACTGTCGTTATTTCAGCAGCTTATGATAACAATGAAGCGAGTGTACGTATCAATATAGAAGTAGCTGAATAGAAATAGCAACATAGAAATAACAGAGTATTATTAAAGTGACTAGCGATTAAAATTAATACTACTCATATATTAACAGCGACCTTAAAGGTCGCTTTTTTGTTTTTCTAAGTACAATTTTTCATTTTAAACATTAATTTTCACTCGATAATTTTCGTAGTCTATACTGCTTATAAGCTTTACTTTTTTATCAACCACTTTCGTACTCTGGTGATTTCATTTTTATTCTAATACGGTAAACCTTATGACCAATGATGCTGTACCTTCAACCCAAAAAATAGCCATTACTGACCTTAAACCAGGCATGTATGTTTTATCTATCACCAGTAAAAATAAAAGCGTTAATGTTAAAACTGAAGGCTATATAAGAAGCCAAGAAGGTATTCAGAAAATGGTTCAAGCCGGTATTACCCACCTAACCATTGACCCTAATAAACAAAAGCAAGCCGAAAAAATAGATAAAATATTACCTGATATTGATAATGAACCAGAGCCATCGGCACAAGAAAAGCCTACATCGGTTTCATTAGATCAAGAAATGAAAAGTGCTAGTACGCTCTATGACAATGCCAAAACGTTGCAACATAAAATTCTTAACAATCTCACTGAAAGCAGAAGCATAAATATTAGTGAAGCAAAAGAAGCAACCGACGCTATTGTAGACTCCATCTTTAGAAACCAAGATGCGCTCGCCTGTATGTCTCGGTTACGTATTAAAGATGAATACTTAGTAGAGCATTCGCTTAATGTTTCTATTTTAATGAGTATCTTTGCTAAATATTTAAAGCTTGACCGCGAATTAATAGAACAACTCGCCTTAGGCGCTTTCTTGCATGATGTTGGTAAAGTCTTAATTCCACCAGAAGTGTTACATAAACCCGGCAAACTGACTCCCCCTGAGTATGAAATAATAAAAAGCCATGTAACATTAGGCATGCAAGTCCTACAAGATTGTCCTGACTTACCTGAGCTAGTCTTAAGTGTTGTCAAACAACATCATGAACGCTTAGATGGTACAGGTTACCCTCAGCAGTTAACTGAGCCACAAATAAGCCAATTTGGTCGTATGATAGCAATTGTTGACAGTTATGATGCTATGACAGCCGAGCGTGTCTATAAAGCAGGTATGCACCCTATCAAAGCGTTTAAAATATTAATGAAGGAATCTCCAACCAGTTATGATAACGAATTGGTTGAGCAATTTGTAAATTGTTTAGGTATATACCCTATTGGTACTTTGGTAAAATTGACAAGCGGTAAACTAGGTTTGATAAGCAAGTTAAATAAAAGCAAACCACTACAACCTTTCGTACGGGTTTTTTATAATACTAGATTAAACCAAGCTATCGCCATGGAAGAAATTGATTTAATCCATGACAAACATCAAGATCAAATTGACTGCTGCATCAGACCTGAAGAGTTCAATATTAACCTGTTACGCTTTTTTAAACGGGCTTTTATAGAATAAGGCCCTTATTATTTTAATAACATACTAATATTAAAAGACAATAATTCAAGCTTCCTTCTCTAACTAGAAATTTTCTAGTATAAGCAAGACCGTTTTATGCGCCAATAGCGAGTCTATTGCAAATGACTCCAACGCGATTATTGATAAGTAATATCAGCTTGAGATAAATTTATTATTTTAAGCTCAGGTTACTTAGAGCAACGAAGCCACATAAATTAGGCCTGCTTGAAATAACGCCAATAATGACAATGCTAAAGCGAGTACTTTACGTTTAATTTTTATCATGGTGCATCCTTGATACTACTAATCAGTTTAATTACCTATTAAGTTAACTTTAATAAGTATTTAACCTGATCTCGGCTTAACAAATGTTTCTCTAGCAACTATTCTTCTTAGCTAAGTTCACTTGCAATAGCTCCCTATTGACACGAAATTTTCCTTGCTGATCATATGAAAAGAAGAAAAACTATCAAGCTAACGATTCAGAAAAATAATTGGTGCGGATATTTCAATTTCTTAAATATCCCTTAAACCAAGTTCAAGTTATTTAACGATAATTAGCAAGGGCTATACCAAAAGTAAAAAACAGTCTGCTTGAAATAATTAGATTACCTGAGTTACCAATAACATCAGTGGCAGCGAGGCATTTAAGGAAATTTAACCTTTATCTTGGTGGAGTAGTAGCGGTCAATAAAGACAATGAAGTATAAAACGAAACTACGAGTGTATAGTAAATTTCACTAAATAGTGGTGATAATAACGCATCAACTTCATCTAGATGCAAATAAAATCGCTAATAATGGAGTTAACTCTCTCAATTTCAGTAAAGAGTCGTTAAAGTATTATTAAAGACTCTTATTTACCATTAGCGAGTATATTAGCGTACTAATAAAAGCTGATAACACACTTGCTGACTTGCTTGGTATTTAGCTTCAAACGGGGTTAAGGCATTTTTTACATCAACCGGTAGCGCTTCTATATTGCCGCGGAAATTCACTAGGCCAGCCGCTTGTTGAAACTCTTCTAAATACAAACGCCAATTACTGCGTAAAATAAGCTGCTGACCAATACTGGTCATTTGTGGAAACACCGCACTACCGTGCCAGCGACGCTGTAAGTGTTTAGCTTTTGGCCACGGATTTGGGTATAAAATATAGTGCTTAGTCACGGGCCAATTGGCGGCTTTGACTAAGCGATAAAAGTCATTTAAATCGGCACGAACCAAATGAAAGTTACCCTGCTCTTCTAACTCTTCAAAACCTTCGACATTACGATTAATGCGATGCGCCGACTTATCAACACCAATCACTAACGCCTGTGGATTTTTCTTTGCCAAGATACGCGTACTTTGACCAACGCCACAGCAAGCATCTAAAATAACCCCACCTTGAGGGTTTTCACTAAGAAAAGCTTGTACTGCCTGATCAACCTCATTAAACGCTTGTTCAGTATGCATTTGGTAAGGTTTTTTAAATGGGTGTGATAAATGCTTTTCAACAACCTCATTAAGCTTTTCATGAATGCCGGGTTGATTAGTAATAATCGCTTTTGAATCACCCGTAGGCATGTTGTTCATTTTATTTCCTTCATTATTTTTAAATCAATAACGCAATGATCTTTTCTAGGTAAGTAGCCCGTTATATGTTTGCATCTACAAGCTTAACTTCTCAGGCCAATACCTTTATTAATTAAAGTCATAGCCACGGTAAATAACACGATAATAAATATTCCAATTACGCTAAATGCAGTCACCAAACTGACATCGGATACCCCTAAAAAACCGTAACGAAAGGCATTAACCATGTAAACTATCGGGTTAGCTTGCGATACCCCTTGCCAAAACTCAGGCAATAAGGTTATTGAATAGAAAACACCGCCAAGGTAAGTTAATGGCGTTAATACAAACGTAGGAATAATCGAAATATCATCAAAGCTGCCGGCAAAAATGGCATTAATCAAGCCGCCCAATGCAAAGGTCGCCGAAGTTAATAAAACGGTTGCAATAATTACCCAAACATTATGAATTTGCACATCAACAAAGAATAATGACACTAAGGTAACAATCAAGCCAACCAATAAGCCACGGCACATACCGCCACCCACATAACCAGCAACAATCACCCAGTTAGGTACGGGGGCAACGAGCATTTCTTCAACATTACGCTGCCATTTAGCACTGAAAAATGATGACGACACATTAGAGTAAGAGTTCGTAATAACACTCATCATAATAAGGCCAGGGACAATGAACGACATATAGTCAAAGCCACCCATTTCACCAATACGTGAACCAATTAGCGAGCCAAAAATGACGAAATATAAGCTAATAGTAATGGCGGGAGGCACTAATGTTTGCACCCAAATACGCATAAAGCGCTGAACTTCTTTGGTTAAGATACTTTTTAAGGCAATAGAGTTATTCATAATTATTGGCCTGCATTCTTTTCAATTAAGTTAACAAATAGCGCTTCTAAACGATTACTTTTATTACGCATACTTAGCACTTGCACCCCTTGGTTTGATAACTGCTCAAAGACACTATTTAAGGTTTGAGCCTTATGAAGTTCAACTTCTAAGGTGTGCTCGTCAATAACACTATAACCAACATCACTAAGTGTGATTTGTTGATTGGTCGGAGATAAATCAAGGACAAAGGTTTCACTATCAAGTTGCGCGAGCAAACCTTTCATACTGGTGTTTTCAACTATTTTTCCGCCATCAATAATCGCGATATTACGGCACAGATTTTCCGCTTCTTCTAAATAGTGAGTTGTTAAAATAATGGTAATACCTTGCTCGTTTAATACTTTCAAGAAGTCCCACATACCGCGGCGAATTTCAATATCAACACCAGCGGTTGGTTCATCTAAAATCAACATTTTCGGCTCATGCATTAACGCACGAACAATCATTAAACGACGCTTCATACCACCCGATAATGACTTAGCTTGCACATTGCGCTTATCCCAAAGCTCAAGTTGCTTCAGGTATTTTTCTGCACGCTCCATTGCCGTTTTTCTGGGTACGCCATAATAACCGGCTTGGTTCACCAAAATCTGCATTAAGGGTTCAAACTGGTTAAAGTTAAATTCTTGCGGTACTAAACCAATAAAGCTTTTTGCTTTTTCTAAATCGCTATCAATATCATAACCAAATACCTTTACTGTACCTGCGGTTTTATTAACAAGTGAAGTGATCACACCAATAGTGGTCGACTTACCAGCACCATTTGGGCCTAACAAAGCAAAAAAATCACCTTGTTTTACGGTTAACTCAATGCCTTTTAACGCCTCAAAGCCCCCTTTATAGGTTTTTGCGAGCCCGCTAATCTCTAATGCATATGTCATAGGGTTTCCAATCCACTTGATGGGTAATAAAACTGAACTAATAGATATGGTGGCACTAATCTTTTTTTCAACAACTAATCAACACAGTATTTTTCATTGAACCATGAAAAAGGGTTATCTACCGACTTTTTCTTGTGTCGGCATAAGGCTATATCTACAATGATTGTTCAATATTATCTTCAGGACAACTCATGTTAGCTAATTATTCATTTAAAAAGCGCAAGGTAAATAAGTTAGCACAACTTATTTTAGGTGCTTTATTAACGTTACCGTTAATTGCATGCCAAACTACTGATAACAGTACAGAAAAAACCACTAATACGGTAGATAGTTCGTCATTAACTATCGCCAGCATTTATCAAGAAAAACAATTTAAGTCGGATCGCATCGGTCAAATTCGCTGGTTAGCTGATGGTAGTGCCTACCTTGCCATTGAACAAGCTGCTAATGATGAAGAAAAAAACTTAGGTAATGAAATTGTTAGCTACGACCCAACAACGCTAGCGCGTGAAGTATTAGTTAGCGCTAAGCAACTGACACCACAAGGTTTTGAGCAAGCCTTAGTGATTGATAACTACCACTACTCAGACGATAAAACTAAGCTACTGATTTACACTAACAGTAAAAAGGTGTGGCGCTCAAATAGCCGTGGTGATTACTGGTTATACAACGTTAAAACTAAAACCTTAACTAAGCTAGGCGATAGCACTGAAAGCAGCCAATTAATGTTTGCTAAATTCTCACCTGACGCTACTCAAGTTGCTTACGTTTATAACAACAATATTTACCTACAAAACCTAAAAACGCTTCACATTACACAACTAACCAATAGCGCCGGCAATGGTATTATCAATGGCCTGTTTGACTGGGTATATGAAGAAGAGTTTTTAATTCGTGATGGTTTTCGTTGGAGCCCTGATGGTAAAAAAATCGCGTACTGGCAGCTAGATACTAGCGGTAGTAAAGACTTTATTATGATCAACAATACTGACAGCCTATACCCAACGCTAACTAAATTCCCCTACCCTAAAGTAGGAGAAGAAAACGCCTTAGCTAACATAGGTATTGTTGACGTAAGCAGCCAAAAAACCGTTTGGACTAAACTGCCAAACAACTCACGCAACATGTACATACCTCGCATGAACTGGTCGGGTAATAGTGAAGAAATTTTAGTTCAACATGTCAATCGCAAACAAGACACCAACAAACTTTATCTGGCTAATGCTAATAGCGGTAAAGTCTCGTTGTTAATGACAGAGCAAGAAGAAAACTTTTTAGACTTTTTTGATGACGCTCGTTGGTTAGAAAACGGTAATAGCTTTATTTGGACAAGTGAACGTAGCGGGTGGCGTCATCTATATCGTATTTCACGTAGCGGCAAACATGTTATCAACTTAACTAATGGCGACTTTGACATCACTGAAATTAAAGCTCTTGATGAGGCCAATGGTTGGATTTACTTTATTGCCTCACCTGAAAATGTCAGTCAGCGCTACTTATACCGTAGTAAACTTGATGGTAGCATTAGCAATCAGTTAATAACTCCTGAAGGCTTTGACGGTTACAACCAATACCAAATGGCAAGTAATGGTAGTTGGGCAATTCATTCACACTCAAGCTTTAGCAAACCTACCAGTAAATACTTAGTGCAAATTTCGGCTGAAAATAAAAGCCAGCATCAGCAAAAGCATATTTTAATGACTAATGAAGTGCTTAATACTAAGTTAGCGACAATGAACTTAGCAGCAACGGAGTTTTTTCAAGTTGAAGCACAAGACGGTATCGTACTTGATGGTTACATTACCCGCCCTGCTGATTTTGACCCAAACAAAAAATACCCCATCATTTTTTATGTCTACGGTGAAGCTTGGGGACAAACCGTACAAGACAAATGGCGCGGTAATGCCTTTATGTGGGACCAATACTTAACCGAGCAAGGCTTTATTGTCGCCTCAGTTGATAACCGTGGTACCCGCGCACCTAAAGGGCAAGCATGGCGTAAATCAATTTATGGCGCAGTGGGAATTTTATCATCACGCGATCAAAGCGATGCCTTAAAAGCCATGGCAAAGCGTTGGCCATATATTGATACCAACCACGTGGGTATTTGGGGGCATTCAGGTGGCGGCTCCATGACACTAAACATGTTATTTAGATACCCAGAGCAATACCATGTAGGTATTTCGTCTGCCCCCGTTGCTGACCAACTGCTGTACGATACCATCTACCAAGAGCGCTATTCTGGCTTATTACCTGACTACGCTGAAGGCTACAAACAAGGCTCACCAATTACCCACGCAAAAAACTTACAAGGGCAACTATTACTAATTCATGGCACAGGCGATGACAACGTACACTACCAAGGTAGCGAGCGTTTAATTAACGAGTTAGTAAAACATAACAAGCAATTTGAGTTTATGTCATACCCAAATCGTAGTCACAGTATTCGTGAAGGTAAAGGGACAACATTGCATTACAAAACGATGAAAACTCAATTTTTTAAAGATAATTTATTAACTGAGTAATTGGCTAACATTATTGGCTTGAATTTACGCTAGTAGCAATAAAGATATACAAATAAAAGGGTAACCCGTGTTTAACGAGTTACCCTTTTTTAGATGACGATAAATGAATCAACTCATTAAGTGAGCAAAGCGACAATATAAGTGTATAAACTCTGTTTTTAGCTACATAACCTGAGCTCGGCTTAACAAATGTTTCTCTAGTAGCTATTTTACTGAGTGTGTTTTATCCTAACCTTAATGCTCAAGTTGCGATTAAACTATGAGATTTTTATGCATAACAGTTGCAAAGGTATACCTTCAAGCAGTTTTTAATAATCGTTTCTGCAAACCTTGTAAATAAGCTTTATTCGCGATTAATACATCGAGTTCACCCTCAAAAGTGTAAACTTGTTTCAAATTAGGTAGTGTAAATTTCCCTTTTAATAAAGACATAGCGCACGTTAAATTAACAAAGTTAAAATATAAGATGAACAACTGGATAAAATCTGTCTTTTGGCGCTGTAAACCAAGTTTGTTAGCGGTGCGTGGGTTTATTATATAACTCGTCACTTTAATTCTAATATTGGTGCTATTTTGCTGTTCATACTGTGCAATAAGCGCTAATAACCCCTTAATATTCGCAATAAAAACCCGCCTTTTACGCTCTTGTGCTGTACTTGTAAAATCAAGAGCAAAATAATAATCAAATAAACTACCGCTGTGTAATACTAATTGATTATTTTTCATCTTCTCAGCAATCAGTAAAGGCGAGTAATAAAGCAAACTACCATTTTTCATTCCGCTAGGAACATCCACAAAAGGAGCAAAAACTGTTAAGGAAATAGCCAAAAAAAGCAGACTAAATCCTGACAAACCACAGAAGAACAATAAAGCTCCAATAAAAACATTAATCAATATAAACAAGCTTACTAGCTTGAGATAAAACATTATTTTCTGACGGCGACTAAATAAATAAAAAGAATGTTCCATCATAAGCGTACAACCTTTACCCGTAAGGAAATAATAGCTAATTAAGACACTTGTGACTTTATTGGGCAATATTGGTTAAAAGTAAGGTTAATTCAATAATGATAAAACTAATTACTAAAAAGACCAAGGCAGAATAAACAGCCAGGTTATTAAAAACAAAAGTCCCCTTGTATAAGTAATAACCTGTTCACTCTCTTTAATGTATATTGATACTAAAAGCTTATTTTTCTAACTAACAATAAAGCTGCTAAAGTAAAAAATAGGTATATAGTTTTTGGCTCTGATACTTGGGTGGCAGTGCTAATCATTAAATTATCAATCGTTGTATCTATACCGCTTATTCTTACAGAGCCAATAGAAACATCGGAATCAAAACCAGCCCAATTCATCTCCCCAAACTGAGAAGGTAAATCTATAAGAAATGAATCTATTAACATATTGTGATGATCATAAAAATCAAATATTGATGGTTGGTTAACATGGCCATTAGAAAAAAAACCACCGAAACTAAAAACATCTACATCAAAAGCTATATTGACAAACCCTAAGCCGCCAATAGCTACATATTTCAGCCCATCATTAGCTAATTGCCTAACGACACCATTATTTATTGTTTCAACATCCCAGCCTCCACTAGCCATTGAAAGGAAGTGGTCATCTATCCACTCGTTATCTCCAGTTATAGTTGCTTTATTATCAAAAATCTTTTCACTTTGATATGGATGGTAGAGGCCGAAAAGCGATTCGAAGCTTTCGGAATAGTCAGCATTAAATCCATTTTGTGTTACCTCAATCACTCCTGCATGAGCCTTTATCGATATAAAGAAAAACATGCCTAGCATTAAAATTTTTTTCACTTCAAACTCCTTTTATTAAAAAGGATAATCATACATAAGCCCATAAAAAAACTCAATTTATTAGTCACTTAAATACTAAAATTCAATTTAGGCACTTTTAGTCGATCAAGGAGAAGTTTTTAAAACCTATTCCATAATTCTTGAGTAAACTTAACAACCAGATAGCATCAATAACCTATTAAGCTCACCTATCCTTAATTCAATGTATGCTCAGACTATGGTAAGTTTTTTATGAGCGCTTGTTTATTTTCAATTCAAGCAGCGTTGACTCTGTTGAGCTAACGAACCTTCGTGCATAATGTTCTCAGCCCAAGACTAAAATAAAGCCCCTTTAAGTAGGCTTCCTTAGTCCATATGACCTATTCCCCAGCCTTTTCGAAACTATCCACTTTTTCTCTGTCCCTACGTCATATGTCCCACCTATCCCAATAAAAAAACTTACTTCCCAAGCCCATCTGCACTTTCAGGTAGAGCAGTAATTGAAGTTTTTTTGCAATATTTTCAATGTTACCGCATATTTATTGACTAGGTTCTGTCACTAAAGCTTTAAATGACCGTAGTAACTCAACATAGGATAAAACATGCCAAATAATACAAATATTCCAGAAGAAGCGTTCGATTGGTACGATGAATACGCACATGGCGGCATGGACCGACGAACCTTTATGAAAAAGCTAACGGGTTTAGTTGCTCTTGGTTATTCTATGTCGGTGTTAACCTCTGCATTGCTCCCTAATTATGCCTTAGCAGAGCAAGTTTCATTTAACGACTCTGATATCAAGGCGAGCTACGAAAATTTTCCGTCTCCACAAGGGCACGGCGAAGGTAGAGGCTATTTAGTTACACCTAACAATAGTACTAATAATATGCCTGTAGTCTTAGTTATTCATGAAAACCGAGGCTTAAACCCTTATGTTAAAGATGTGGCTCGTCGATTAGCTAAAGCTGGCTTTATTGCTTTTGCGCCTGACGCCTTATTTCCGTTAGGCGGATACCCAGGCAATGACGACGAAGGTCGAGCAATGCAAAAAACATTAGATAAAGACAAAATTCAAAACGACTTTGTTGCTGCGGCCAATTTTTTAAAGTCTCACCCACGTTCAAATGGTAAGTTAGGTGCCATTGGCTTTTGTTTTGGCGGATACATTGTTAACTATTTAGCAGCCATTGACAGTAACCTCATTGATGCTGGCGTTCCTTTTTATGGCACACCGGCAACAAAAGCCTTAAGAAAAAACATTAAAGCACCGTTAATGATTCAATTAGGCGAGCTAGATGAACGAGTAAATGCTTCTTGGGCTGAATATGAAGCTGACTTAAAAGCAAATAATGTTGAGTATGTAATGCATATGTACACCAATGCCAAACACGGTTTCCATAACGACTCAACAGGGCGATATGATAAAGAAAATGCCGAGTTAGCGTGGTCAAGATCGCTAGCATTTTTTAACAAAAAGCTAGTACTGAATAACACCTAATAAGTATTTATAACTAGCTTGCATGGCTTTAGAGTGTTGTTTTAGAGCTTTATGTTCACTTCAGGTTAAGCTGATAATTACCTACATACATTACCAGCTTATTTTCCGCCTTTACCTCTAGAGCGCTTTGATAACAAAAACAAAGCCAACGATTATCTTCCTCTCGAGCAACCTGTATATTACGATTATTGTTCCTCACACCCACGAACCATCATTTTATGATTGAGTAATATTTTCTATTTCAACCTCTGGCTCACAGGCTAACTTTTATATTTTTAACAGGTTGTTAGCTATTTATTGACCACCAAATTCTCTCTCGCTATAGGGCTGCCATGCAGAATAATCGTTTCTATACTATCCCACGACTCTATAGCGTCTAAAGGATTACTTTCGAGCAATAGAAGGTTAGCAATTTTGCCAACTTCTACAGTGCCATAATCTTTATCAATTCTGAATTGTTTAGCATTATTAATCGTTGCTGCCGCCAATACTTCTTCAAGCGATAGCCCTGCGGTAACCATAGCTTTCATTTCTTGATAGGTTGTTAGCCCAGGTTGGTTAGCAAAACTAGGGCTGCCAGGAAAGTCTGAAGCCAATAAAATAGGAAGGTTAGAGCTTCTTAGGTATTGAATAACTTTATTACCTTTTCCTATTCGCCCATATAAGAATGCAGCTGAAATTGATTGATCTGGCATTCCATCAAAACCAATTCGAAGTTCCTCCTTGAACCATTGCGCTTCAGTGGTTTTATACCAATCAATAAGTGACTTCGGCGTAATAGATAAAAACTCAGGAGAATTAACAATAGCAGGTAGCATTACTTCACCTAAGCCAGCAATCACTCTTTGTGTAGGCATATAGCCTACTTTGTTATTAATCATTATATCCAGAGTGTTAGATATCTCCTTAGGTATATCTTTCTCGCGATTATATTGCCCCCAATTCCACATACCATGAGCGATCACATCAACATCTGCGGCAAGTGCTAATTGTTGCATATCTAAGGCATTAGCGTGGGCGACTATAAGTAAATTAAATTTTTCCGCCGCTATTTTAATTCGCTTTAGCGTATTGGTTGAAAATGTTTGCCATTGACTAGCGTTACCATAACCGTCTTCAAAATAAATTTTTATACATGAAGCACCTGAATTGGCAATTTTACCAACTAAACTTTCGACAGAATTTACTGCGGTTGCCTCTGCACTTTCATCAATTAAATAAGTGAACATTGATCTTGATAGAGCATCTGTTTTTTCTACATACGGAAAGGTATTCTTTGATGTTAATACCTCACAGCGAAAATAATCAGGGTGATGAGGCGCCGAAGTAAAATAGTCGAAACTTACTCCCGGATTAGGATCAAGTATTTGAGTGACTCCATAATATAAAAAGCTTCTTGGTTGTTGTTCAAAATAAGCCTTTACGAGTTTTGGGTTTTTAATAGCCACAGGTTCAACACCAAACCCCATACCAGGAATTGACGAAACATGCGCATGGCTATCCATAAGGCCAGGCGTTAAGAATTTTCCCAAACCATTTATTTTAAGATCGTAGGATATAACATCTTTATCCGTTATTTCGGTAATTCGTCCATCACTTATTAATACATTCATCTGTATTTTGGGTGCTTGCAAATGAGGAGAAATGATAGTGACATTTTCAATTAGAATCTTGTTCTGCGCTAATAAAGCAAAAGATAACAATGAAATTGAGAGTGATAATGCTTTAATCATGATACTTCCATGTTAGATTTATGAAATAGTTAACGCTGTTTTAAGCGTAAAATTGCTGTTGGCTATACTCATGAGGAACGATAATACCCAATGTTACCAGCCCTTCTTTAACGACTTATTATACGTTTTTTACGACTACCACTAGTTTTTTTACTTCACTTTCAATAGGCTCTTCAAAAAACTTGGTTACCTGATTAAACATTTCCTCGGTATCGAACGCTGCTCTTGATGGTTGCTCAACTCTCCTTTGTGCTATTTGTTGTAGGCACAATTCATTGCTTACTTTTAAATAAATAAGCTCAGACTCCGACTTTGCTTCCAATGATAACAGTTTAAACCACTCTCTTTGCTTTTTTGTATTCGCGGGGAAATCCATAACGACACTTGAACCAGCCCTTAATATACTTTGAACATGAGCTTTTATCAGAGGTCTTAGCTGACCAGAAAACTTAATATAGTCTTCAAAAGATGTAATTTGATCCGGATAAAGTTTAGACAACCACTCATCTTCAGAAATAAGAACAGCATTACGAACTACCGAAACCTTTTTAGACTCAGTTGACTTTCCTGCCCCCATTTTCCCACAAAAATAAATCAACGTACCACTATTTGACATCAACCCTCCATGGCGCATAACGCCTCATTAAAAACAAACTGCTTTTTGCCCTTATTTAACTTGTTAGGCTTTTATTAGCTTTGAACAAGGCAACCTGTTTAAGTAATTACTTATTAAGACGTTAATATTTTCTTTTAACCACACGGGACCAAAGTCAGCAATATCATTATGTTTTGCCTTAGGAATATTCACTACGCAACTTCCATACTTTTCTTGTTCTGCTTCTGTTGGCAATACACCTTTATCAGCTGGAAAATCACTAGCCCGAATAGATAATATTTGGAAATTACTATTACGAGGTAAAGGAACACGCCTATGATCGAGCGTTATAATTTTTTGAATATAACTCTTGCCTTCATTACCTAACCACGCTGAAATATCACCGCCATTAGAGTGACCAATTAATGTTAACTGCTCAAAATTGTACTCAATAAAACGTTTACTTAAAGAGCCCTTTAAGAAATCTAATGTTTTTGCTCCGCGTATCCAGTTTTCACTTCGCGTTTCATATAAATTACCTGAAACGGATAAAGCTGGATCACTTGGCAGCTCATGACCTATTGCAATAACGAGGTAACCAAGTTGGTTAAATTGCTTAGATAGAAAAGTATATTTTGTATGCGGCACTCCATATCCAGCACTTAAAAAAGCAACTGGACACTTTAAGTTAGTAGAGCATAGCTTGATATCAACAGGAAAAGTAATTTCTACTGGAATGGTTCTATCTCTGGCTTCATCATAAATGCTTTCTGCATTTACTGTATTCAACCAACACGTAACTATGATTACGATTCCTTTTAGGTAACTCATAACTCTCCTGAAAGTCTAACGCCCGCATTCAGCGGTTTATCCGCTGAATGCTTTGTTGTATGCACTTAATTGTGCCTTTGTTTAACAGTAGAAAGGATAAAGCTATCAATTTCGTTATTAACTGCGCCAATACTACTGTTATTTAATATCACATAACCAAAGTTCAGGTCAGTAACAGAACGTGATAACGAGACCCAGCCTCGATTAAATCCCGCAAAGCCGAGGCTATTGTTTTCTGCGTCAATTACATAGCTCATACTCCAGCGCCCGTTAGTATTCGGAGCTGGCTCTATCATCAGACTAATAAGTTTTTCTGGCAACAACGTTAAACCATTATAATGCCCATCGTTGTTGCGCAACACTGCCATATTAAAGCGAGCTAAATCTATAGGCGTTGTTTGTAAACCTGCTGCTGCTTTTTCATTGAAGTACACCATACCAGTTACTCTGCCGGTATCGTCATAAGGTGTTGCCGACTTATTAATTACTTTTTCAGCAATATTGAAAGTAGAATCCTTCATATGTAGAGGTTCGAACACGTTTTGCTGCATATAGTCTTCAAATGCCATGCCGGATACATCTTCAATTAAAAGTTGCACCACTGAATATCCACCACCAGAATAAGACCACTTTGTATCGGGAGCATGGATAAGCTCAACGGGTCCAGCACCATTGTTATCACCATTTAGTGAATCAACAATAGATGATAATTTTTCGGGAGAGTCCCATCCTACATATGGTCCCAGCGACAAGCCTGAAGTGTGAGATAGGATATTTCTTAACGTTACTTTTTTTACGTTAAACTCAGAATTAGGAATTTGCCAGCGTTTGAGATATTGATTAATTGGCACATCTAAACCGACTTTACCTTGGGCTACAAGTTGCATTGCTCCCCAAGCAGTAACCAGCTTAGAAATAGATCCTACGTTAAACATTGTGCTTTGGGTAATTTTCGCTTCGGTTACTACGTCAGCAAAACCATAGGAGCGAAATTTAACGATTCTATTTCCATTGACGAAAGCAAGTGCGACACCGGGAGCTTTGTATTTATCTAAAATCTTCGGTATGCCATCGTCCAAGTGCTTTATGAGCTCAGACACATCAGTAATTTCTTCGGCAGTAACAAAATTGGCTAAAACGACCGCAGATATTATTAAAATAGATTTAATCATGACTTTCCTTGTGCGTACAACGCTCATTTAAGGGCTCATAATAGATTACTAAAATGTGTAGCGAAGCGAAACCGAGCAAACTGTTTTTAGTCCCGCTTGATTTGTTTGTTATGTTACTTTTTACACGACAGTTTTGTGTAATATTTAATTAGAATATAAAAAGAAAACACAAAAGGTAGAATTAGAAAACTTAGCACTTTAATTAATGCACCTGAGGAAGAGCCTGCTGGTTGATTCGTTAAAATAAGACTAAAGCCAATACCAATTAAAATACACAAGGCAACAATTCCAAAGAATACCAATTTACGTGTAAACTCTGACTCTCTCTTTTCTAAACTTTTAACACCTATATTCATTTAATTTCCTAAGTAACATAACGCCTAAACGCCTATTAAGAGGCTTAAATAGTTGATTAAAATAAGCGAAGCACGAGCAAAAAACAACTGTTTTTTTTAGTCCTTTTAAGCAACTACAGCCACCGCCTAACACTTTCTTTATACACTGCATACTCGTCACCGAATATAGAACTTAAAAACACCTCTTCCGGTTTTATTTGATATTTATTCATATACCAAATAAACAGCGCGATAAATAGCATGTTAATAGGATTAGCTAAATAAAAGAAGTACCCCAATAAAGTCATAAGCATGCCTACATACATTGGGTTACGAGTGTACTTATATACGCCTGACGTTACGAGAGTTGACACATTTTCAGTATTCATGGGATTAACTGTTGTTTTATGCTGTTGAAATGAAGCTACGCCCGAAAGTGTAAAAACGACACCCAAGACAAAAAAGAAAAATAACAATTGTGTACTGAAAGGCAAAGTAAAGTTAAAAACATTGAAGAATAAACCTATTAAATACATCAATGCCGCAAAAGTTGTTGTAACAATTACAGGGGGAATTTTTTGTTCAAGACTCACGAAATTACTCTTGTAAACATAACGCCTTGCTAAGCGGAAAATAATGGTTAGCTATAATCACGAAGTGATGGCCAACTGTTATTTTTCCGTTTGAGCAACTTGTATGGATAATACAC
>NZ_JAHKPW010000072.1 GCF_018860755.1 Colwellia sp. D2M02
GAGCTCAGGTTAACTAATACTGTATTCATATCGAGCTAGTCTCACAAAGAAGTATCTAATTAGCATTTAGCTAATATTTAGCTCATTAATCAAAAAGGTTACCGTTAAGGTAACCTTTTTATTGGCCTGTGTTTACGTTAAGGCTAATCAACATAAAACTTTTGCGAAAACTTTAATTGCTGCTGCTCTTTACCATCGTTGATCATAAGATCAAAATGAATGGTTTCTTCATTGTTGTATTTAACTTGGGCTAAATAATAAATAGCGTTACCTTCTTTAACTTCAGTAAACTCTAAGTCTTTAAATTGCCCTACATTATTCTTTGCTTTACCGGTAATACTCACAGATTTAGCAGGTTTTTCTTTTTTGCTATTATCAATAACAGCGATATTGACTAGCCCATTATAACGACTACGCGTTATACCATAGGCTTTGGCTATTTCAGGAGTAAAAAAAGTTGAGCCGATAGCCATATAATGTACGTTCATTGTGCCGAGTTTTTTCATGTTTTCAGCATAGGCTGTTGTCGTGCAAAATAATGCTAAAACAAGCGAAATAACCACAGCAGGTATTACATTCTTCATGGGGATTCTCCAATGGGGTTGACGGTGTAATTATAGGTTAGTTGTTAGGTGCAGGTGTTAGTGGTGTGTGTTTTTCACTCTTAGCTTAGCTTACTTTACCTTAGCTAAGAGTGATTTCATTACACTACAGGGCTGACCAATACGGTAACGAACCTGATAATAAAATATTAATCACATTCATCAGTAAGAAAGCGATAATCATTGATAAATCTAAACCACCCATATTAGGAATAATGCGGCGAATAGGGCGCAAAAATGGCTCAGTTAATTGGCTAAATACCATTAAGGTTGCATTGTAACCTTGTACTACCCAGCTCATCACTGCCATGATGATCATAATAACAAACAGTAAAAAGCCAGCCTGTTTTATTAACACCAATAAACCAATGTAAAACGCTAATGTGCCTAAGTTTTCACCGGCAATAGCGGCGAGTGTGAAAAACTTTAAGGTCGCAACAATGTAAGCAACGACAATAGTTGATAAATCTATACCACCAAAGCCAGGAATAATACGGCGAAATGGCACAACCAATGGATTACTTGCTTTAACAATAAATTGGCTTAATGGGTTATAAAAGTCAGCTTTTACCCATTGTAACCAAACACGCATGATTAAAATCATTAATAAGGCATCGAAGGCAAATCTCAGCAAATAAATGATGGCTTCCATAGTTTTTCTCTCTCTTGATCAAATGTGATAGCAGATAAACGTATTATTATGACTTTATCTGCTATTAAAGTTTAGTAACGCTATTTTGCCATTTCTTCAGCGCGTGCTATGGCAGCATTCATAGCATTTTTTACCATCAGCTCAATACCATCGGCTTTAAACTGTTCAATAGCAGCATGTGTTGTGCCGCCTTTTGAGGTGACATTACCACGTAGCGTACTAATAGATTCGCTATTATGTGCGACCATTTGTGCCGAGCCAAGTGCTGTTTGTTGCACTAGCATGCGGCTTTCTTCATCCGTAAAGCCTAATGATTTGGCGTGGGTTTCCATCGCTTCCATAAATAAGAAGAAATAGGCAGGTGCAGAGCCTGCTACAGCAATCACATCATTAATCTTACTTTCAGTATCTAACCAAATAATTTTACCAACCGCGCTCATTAGCTTACCGCTAGCGGCTTTTTGTTCATCATTAACTTCAGGAGAGGCAAACAAGCCGCTCATACCAAAACCCAGTTGAGATGGTGTATTTGGCATAACACGTACTACAGCAGCATTGCTGGCTAAGGCTTGTTGAATTTGCGCTACAGTGCGGCCAGCAGCAACCGAAATAAATAACTTCTGGCTAATATCACAAGTCTTGGTGAGTTGTTGGCAAACATCAGAAATAAAGTGTGGTTTTACTGATAAAACAATAATGTCGGCAAACTCAGTCGCTTTTATATTATCGTCAGTGTGCATAATGCCGAATTCATTCGCTAAGGCTAAACGTTTTTCTGGGGATGGATTAGCAACTATAATGTCGCTAGGCGTAACGCCGGAATTAACTAACCCTATAACAATTGCGCGAGCCATATTACCCGCACCAATAAAGGCGATTTTTTTCATTGAATATTCCTTAGTAAATTGAGAATCAAGTAGCCTGTGCTACATCGAATTTTTAATTACTGTACTGTTTTTGCTCTGACGCCAAAAATGGCACTACCAATACGTACCATGGTTGAGCCATGCGCGATAGCTATAGATAAATCATCAGACATACCTAATGATAACGTGTCAACCGTGGCATATTTCGCTTTTAATGACAGATACATATTCTGCATTTTTTGGTAAGTTTCTACCTGTGCATTCTTTTCTGGGATTGCCATAATACCGCGCAGGGTAAGCCTATCACACTGATGAATAATGTCAGCTAAAGAAAATAGCTCAGCTTCATTTAATCCTGACTTGCTTTGCTCGTTATTAATATTAATTTGTATGCATACATTGAGTTTTTTCTCGCTATCGTTAGCGATGTTAGAACCCTCATCGGATAAGTGTTGATTAAGCCGCAGAGCTATTTTTTCTCTATCAACACTATGCACCCACGAGAAATTTTGCGCTATTTGTTTGGTTTTATTTGATTGGATTGGGCCAATGAAGTGCCAGCAAATATCAGATAAATTAGATAATTCAGTTATTTTTTCAAGGGCTTCTTGTAAGTAATTCTCACCGAAGTCTCGCTGACCCCATAAATAAGCTTGTTTAATATCAGTGCTTGGCTTAGTTTTAGATACGGCTAGCAATTTAACCGTAGCATTATCATTTGATGTAGCTAAGCTTTTGTTATTGTTTAGGGGGCTATCTGCAGTCAAAAGTATTTTTTGCTGGCAAGCTAGGTTAATTTGAGCTTTAATTTTATCGAGATTATCTTTAATGTGGTTCATATGATTTTTCTAAACTGTTTTAACTTACCTGACTTTATAGTTATTATAACCTATTAATTATAAGACTATTATTACTAAATTTTACTAAAAAGAGGCTTTTATGGATATAACCGAACTACTTGCATTTAGTGTGCAACACAACGCATCGGATTTGCATTTATCTACGGGAACGCCACCTTCTATTCGTGTTGACGGTGATGTGCGTAAGCTAAATATCCCTGCCTTTGACGCTAAAGATGTTAATGCGTTGGTTTACGATATTATGAACGATAGACAACGAAAAGAATATGAAGAAAACCTTGAGGTCGATTTTTCGTTTGAAGTACCTAGTCTTGCTCGTTTCAGGGTAAATGCCTTTAACCAAAACCGTGGTCCTGCTGCCGTATTTCGTACCATTCCAAGTAAAATTTTATCATTGGATGATTTAGGTTGCCCTGAAATATTTCGCGATATTTCGGATACGCCGCGCGGCTTAGTGCTCGTTACGGGGCCAACAGGCTCTGGTAAATCAACCACGTTAGCGGCAATGGTCGATTATATTAATGATCATAAGCATGACCACATTTTAACCATCGAAGACCCAATAGAATTTGTGCACGAAAATAAAAAATGTTTAATTAACCAACGTGAAGTGCATCGCGATACCTTAAGTTTTGAAGCGGCGTTACGCTCCGCATTACGTGAAGATCCCGATGTTATTCTTGTTGGTGAAATGCGTGATTTAGAAACCATTCGCCTTGCTATGACCGCCGCTGAAACAGGTCATTTAGTTTTTGGGACGCTACATACTACCTCTGCACCTAAAACCATTGACCGTATTATTGATGTATTTCCTGGGGAAGAAAAATCAATGGTGCGCTCAATGTTATCAGAATCTCTACGTGCGGTTATCTCGCAAACGCTAATTAAAAAAGTTGGCGGCGGCCGAGTAGCCGCTCATGAAATTATGATTGGCGTTCCTGCTATTCGTAACCTTATTCGTGAAGATAAAATTGCGCAAATGTACTCGGCTATTCAAACAGGTATGCAACATGGTATGCAAACCATGGATCAATGCTTACAAAACTTGGTAAACCGTGGTTTGATCACTAAACAAGATGCGATGGAAAAAGCCGTAGATAAAAACCAGTTTTCAGGTTTTTAATTGACTCCCTTTTTAGGACTTAGTGACGGCGCTAAGTCCTGTTTATTTGTAGTATAAGAACAAGGACATTAAATGAATTTCCATCATTTACTTGAAAAAATGGTCAAAGAAGATGCTTCTGATATGTTTGTTACGGCAAAGCTAGCAGTAAGTGCAAAAATTAATGGTGAGTTACGTCCTATTGATGATCAGGTATTAACGCCAGAGCAATCGCTTGGTTTAGTTCATGATGCCATGAATGAAAAGCAAAAAAAGCAATTTGACGAAGAAAAAGAGTGTAACTTTGCCATAGACATTGAAAGTATTGGTCGTTTTCGTATCTCTGCTTTTTGGCAGCGTGACATGGCGGGCATGGTTATTCGTCGTATTGTTACTGATATTCCTGAAGTCGACGATTTAGGGTTACCGCCCGTATTAAAAGACGTGGTTATGTCTAAACGTGGTTTAGTGTTATTTGTTGGTGGTACCGGTACCGGTAAGTCGACCTCAATGGCCTCACTTATTGGCTATCGTAATCGTAACTCTCGCGGCCATATTTTAACCATAGAAGATCCGGTTGAATTTGTTCATGAACACGGTAAAAGCATGATCACTCAGCGTGAGGTAGGCTTAGATACTGAAACCTTTGAAGCCGCACTGCAAAGCTCCTTACGTCAAGCACCCGATGTTATTCTTATTGGTGAAATCCGTAGTCGAGAAATTATGGAGCATGCATTAAGTTTTGCTGAAACAGGTCACTTATGTATTGCGACTTTGCATGCTAATAATGCCAACCAAGCTATTGACCGTATTATGCATTTAGTACCAGCGGATCAGCATGGTAAATTATTGTTTGATTTAGCATTAAATTTACGCGGTATTATTGCTCAGCAATTAGTGCCGACACATGACGGTAATAGTCGTGTTGCTGCCATTGAAATATTGCTTAACTCGCCATTTATTGGTGAGTTAATTAAAAAAGGTGAAATTGGTAGTATTAAAGAAGTGATGGAAAAATCGAACGAGCTTGGTATGCAAACCTTCGATCAGGCGTTATTTAAACATTACCAGCAAGGTATTATTACGTATGCAGATGCGCTACATCATGCCGACTCACCTAATGATTTACGCTTAATGATTAAGTTACGTAGTAATGAGCAAGGCGGTACGGGCGGTTTATCGGGTGTAACACTTGATGGTTTAGAGCCAGACGAAGAGTAGCTTTAACCTGTTGACTATAAAAATGCAGCTTAATTAAGCTGCATTTTTTATGAGCAGTAGTTTTATAAGCTGTATTTTTATGGGGAGTCTTTTTAGAGAATTTATTTTTATAAAGTTAGTCGAAGAATATCTCCAAAAGCTACTTAACCTGAATTAGATGTGTGGACTCATCTTACCTAGGTTAATTGTTCTTTTTTCGATATTGCAAGGCAATAACTTTTAAAATATCACGCCAAGTAATAATACCAATAGGCTTATTTTGTTCGTCAATAATAGGTAAACAAGAAACATGATTGTCATGAAAGAGCAGTACAGCTTCGCTAATGGATTGCTCCGTTTGCCCACAAACTAAGGTTCTTGACATAATTTGATGTATTTTCTTATGTGCAAGAATTACATCTTTATGGCTTTCGTTACGTGTGCCTATCGTGGGGCTGATGTTTTTGAACAAGTCTCTGTCAGTAATAACACCCGCCAACTCCTCTTCATCATTTAAAATTAAAATATGATGAATACTATGCTGATTAAAAACATCGCGTGCTTTATTAAGATCATCATCAAGGTTTAATGTGATCAGGTTTTTACTCATTAAATTTTCTACTTTCATATCAGCACAAACTATTTGTTAAAGGTGAAGGTAAGATCATTGTTTTCTATATTACTTTTATACGATAAATAATGAACAACCGCTATGTTTTATCGTGAAAAAATGTAATCAAACTGTTGAAAATAAAGTTACCTTGTTATGCAGAGCTATTATGCTTTCTGCACAAATAACGAGTTAGCAGCTAAAACCCTTTACTCTGTTGTGTTAGGAGTGCTTATTTGATGAGGTAGCTGTTAAGCACCTTAGACTTTAATAGTGACTCAGCAAGTTTAATTAACGCTATTAGCCCGTTCAGATAAGTGAATTGAATAATACTGTAATATAACTGTCACATAACTGTCTTATACTTTGCCACGATATTAATTCGATCATTTTTTATGATACTCATTTGAGTCAAAAGGTTGTTTACGTGGCAAAAGTTTCTAAATCAAACCGCAGTCGAGAGCTGAAAAATTCAGTCGCTAAGTGGTTAGTAACTGTTGGTGGTATTAGCGTGTTATTTACGTTAGTACTGATCTTTCTTTATTTACTTTATGTAATTAAACCCATTTTTGAGTCGGCAACCGTTGAGCCAGTAACCCAAATTGCGCTGACGACTAAAACAGAAACATTAAGTGTTGGTGTTGATGAACTCAAAGAGGTGGCTTATCAAATTAGCCAAAGTGGTAACATTAATTTTTATCACTTGAAAACCAGTGATGAACAGGCGAAAAACCAGTATCAATCTGGAGATATTGCACTTTCTCAGCCGTTAGTAGAGCAGGGTGACATATTAAGCCAAGTAATCTCGTTTGGTTTAGACAATAAACTATTACTCACAAAGCAAGGCAAAATTCAGTTAATTAAGCCGAGCTTTCAAGCGCAATATACCGACAACAGTCGTGAAATTGTCCCACGGGTGAGCTATCCATTAGGTGAAAGCTCATTAGTCATTGATGAACAAGATGAAACGATTAGCGTACTTGATTTCGCGATGAGTGATGAAAAAATGGTATTTGTCGCTTTTACTCAAGACAGCCGTCTTATTTATACCAGTTTTATTGCCGAAGATGATTTTAGCTACAGTGATTCAGACTATGAAACTAACTTTATTGAAATAAGCGATGAGTTCACCGATGTTGATGAAGTGTATATTTCTCCTGATTTAAATTTGGCGTTTGTACGCTCGCATTCTACGGTATTTGTTTATGACTTAGATGACGACAGTGCCAGCTTACGTGCCACTATTAACCCTGAATTTTCACAAGCTAATACTTATTTAACAACAATGGCATTGCTATCTGGCGGTAGTTCATTATTACTTGGTGATAACCAAGGTCAAGTGAGCCAGTGGTTTGAAGTAGCAACAGATAATGGTCGCCAATTTAAGCAAGTTCGTACTTTTAAAAGTCAAACTAATGCCACTCAAGGTGAGCCAGCAATTCGTGCTATTTACCCTGAACAATTTCGCAAAAGTTTTTATACGCTCAATGAACAGGGCGAGTTAAATATATTTTATACCACCAGTGATGCACATTTATGGCAAGGCACGTTAGTTGAAGAAAATATGCAAGCGCTAGCAATTGCCCCTCGTGCTGATGGTTTGGTCGTCATGAGTGAAAGCCTAAATACAGACTCAGTCAAACAAACCTTACATGTGTTTAGTGTACATAACGAACATCCAGAAGTTACTTGGCATGCTTTATGGCAAGAAGTTTGGTATGAAGGTTACGCCGAGCCTGACTATATTTGGCAATCTACTTCAGGCTCTGATGACTTTGAAGCGAAGTTTTCATTAGTACCTATTTCTTTTGGTACCATTAAAGCCGCACTTTATGCGATGTTATTTGCAGTGCCAATTGCTTTAACCGCAGCGATTTATACCGCATACTTTATGACTCCAGGGTTACGTAAAAAAGTAAAACCAACCATTGAAATGATGGAAGCACTACCTACCGTTATTTTAGGATTTTTAGCCGGTTTGTGGCTAGCACCTTTAATGGAAGCATACTTGCCTGCTGTTTTCTTACTTTTTATTTTCTTACCATTGTCGACCTTAATTACTGCCTTTGTTTGGCATAATTTACCACGCGATTTAAAAACCAAAGTGCCTGAAACTTTAGCGCCACTGATTTTAATTCCAGTGATTATCTTAGCAGCATACGCCGCTTTCGCTTTATCGCCTGTTTTAGAATTAGTCTTTTTTGGTGGAGATATGCGTCAATATATTACTAATGATTTAGGTATTGATTTTGACCAACGTAATGCTTTAGTGGTTGGCATTGCCATGGGCTTTGCGGTTATCCCTACTATTTTTTCTATGGCTGAAGATGCCATCTTCAGTGTTCCTACGCATTTAACTAGTGGCTCATTAGCACTTGGTGCAACACAGTGGCAAACCTTAGCTAAAGTTGTGCTATTAACTGCAAGCCCTGGGATATTCTCTGCGGTAATGATGGGCTTAGGTCGTGCAGTAGGGGAGACCATGATTGTATTAATGGCTACAGGTAATACGCCAATTCTCGATTGGAGTATTTTCCAAGGAATGAGAACCCTAGCAGCGAATATTGCCGTTGAAATGCCTGAGTCAGAAGTGGGTAGTTCACATTACCGTATTTTGTTCTTAGCCGCGTTTGTTCTCTTTGTTTTTACCTTTATTTTCAACACTATTGCAGAGTTCGTTCGTCAGCGATTACGTGAAAAATACAGTTCGATGTAAGCGTATTTATTGAAAGTTCAGTTGTACAGTAGAGGCAACAAATGTTGTCTGGTTAACTAATAATAGAGTTTTATTTTTATGAATAAATGGTTTAAATCAGGTTCCCCTTGGATATGGCTATCAGCAGGTGGCGTGAGTATCAGTTTGATCTCAGTACTTGGGCTATTGTGGCTTATTGCTTCGCGCGGTTTGTCATACTTTTGGCCAAGTGAGTTATATCAGTTTAATTTAACCGATGAAGCGGGTGCTAAGCAGGTGGTTATTGGTGAAATATATGACCGCGAACATATTCCTGTAAGTCAACTAGCGCATTTAAATTTAACGTTGCCTGAAGGGCAAGAAACTTTAGAGCGCTTACTCATTAAAACGGGTAACCGTGAGTTGGTGAGTTTAGATTTTCGTTGGATATTAAGTACTAATATTACACAAACAACAAAGCCTGAAACATTAGCGGTGGTTGAACGTCGCACTAACGGTAATTTTTATGGCTTTATTGATCACATTGTTTTAGATGGCGTAGAAGTCGCTCAAGATAGGTTACCTGAACTAGTTGAGCGTGTTGAGCAATTTCAAGCTGAAATTGACAGCTTACAAAAGTCTGATATTGGTGCTATTAACTACCAGTTAGAGCGTTTACGTTTAAAAGCTCGTAAACATCAGCTGCAAGGTGAATTAACGCCAGAGCTACAACAAAGTATTGATGATGAAGTCGCTAAACTTGAAAGTGACTACCGTACTCTTGAAAAAGAGTTAATGGTTTTTAGAGATAAAATAGCGCGTGACCAATTAGTTATGCGCGCAATGGACGGGCAACTTGTTACTATCAATTTTGAGAATATCCTTAAGGTTAGTTTTAATAATCAGTTAGGTGTTTTTGAAAAAACAAAAATATTCTTTAGTCAAATAGGCGCTTTCATTGTTGACGACCCAAGAGAAGCAAATACCGAAGGTGGTGTTTTTCCTGCTATTTTTGGTACGGTACTTATGGTGCTATTAATGACCGTAATCGTTTCTCCATTTGGCGTTATTGCGGCTATTTATTTACATGAATATGCGGGTAAAAATAGCCTAACTAAACTACTACGTATTGCGGTGATTAATTTAGCAGGTGTACCATCTATTGTTTATGGTGTTTTTGGTTTAGGCTTTTTTGTTTATATGGTGGGTGGCTCGTTAGACCAAATATTTTACCCAGAAACGTTACCTAGCCCAACGTTTGGTACGCCAGGGGTTTTATGGTCAGCTATTACTTTGGCTATTTTAACTTTACCTGTGGTTATTGTTTCAACTGAAGAAGGCTTATCGCGTATACCATCTGCTATGCGTCACGGCTCTTTAGCACTTGGAGCAACTAAAGCAGAAACCCTATGGCGTATTATTTTACCGATTGCTAGCCCAGCGATTATGACCGGTATTATTTTGGCAATTGCACGAGCAGCGGGCGAGGTTGCCCCATTAATGCTGGTTGGTGTAGTGAAAATGGCGCCTAACTTACCGCTTGATGGTAACTTCCCGTTTTTACACTTAGAACGTAAGTTTATGCATTTAGGTTTTCATATTTACGATGTTGGCTTTCAAAGCCCTAATGTTGAGGCCGCTAGACCATTGGTTTATGCAACAGCGTTATTATTGGTTAGCATTATTGTGGCATTGAATATGACCGCGGTAACTATTCGTAATAGATTGCGTGAAAAATACAAAATGCTAGAGCACTAATAGTTTTTTAAAGCTCAGTTACATTGAAATAAAATTAACAAATAATACGTTGTGGTTAAAAAACAATAACTGGTGTTATCGCAACGTACTATCACTAAAGATTACAAGAGATAAAAATATTATGATTTCTGTTACCCCAACCGCGTTATCAGACAGTCCCAATAAACTTGACTTGAACAACTTGTCGCCAGAACAAGTGGCACTAAATATTAATAACTTGAATTTGCACTACGGTAATAAGCAAGCACTGCAAAATATTAGTATGGCAATTCCTAAAGGCCAAGTAACAGCATTCATTGGCCCAAGTGGTTGTGGTAAATCGACCTTGCTACGCTGTATTAATCGTATGAATGATTTGGTTGATAACTGCAAAATTACCGGTGAAATTAACCTTCATGGCACAAATATTTACGACAAACATGTTGATGTGGCAGAGTTGCGCCGTAAAGTAGGTATGGTATTTCAGCGCCCTAATCCATTTCCTAAAACCATTTATGAAAATGTTATTTATGGTTTACGAATTATGGGAGAAAATAATCGACGTGTTTTAGATGATGCCGTTGAGAAATCATTACGCAGCGCGGCATTATGGAATGAAGTTAAAGATAGATTGCATGAAAGTGCATTAGGTTTATCTGGCGGTCAGCAGCAACGTCTTGTTATTGCACGTGCCATTGCTATTCAGCCTGAGGTTTTATTACTAGATGAGCCAACCTCTGCACTTGATCCGATTTCAACCTTAACCATTGAAGAGCTTATTAACGACCTGAAAAAAGAGTTTACTGTGGTTATTGTAACGCACAACATGCAACAAGCAGCACGAGTATCTGATCAAACCGCCTTTATGTATATGGGCGATTTGATTGAATATAGCGATACCAACACCTTATTTACGACGCCAATGAAGAAAAAAACAGAAGACTATATTACTGGCAGGTACGGTTAAATACTTTTTATATTGATTTCATTGGTACAAAGCTTAAGAGCTTGTTCAAAATAATGTAATAGGACAACACGATGGATAATTTACACATGGGCCGACATATATCGGGCCAATTTAATGAAGATTTAGAGCGCGTTATTAATAATGTAATGCACATGGGCGGCTTAGTTGAAAAGCAGCTGTCTGACGCTTTAGCTGCGGTAGGTAATAATGACGAAGAACTTGCTCGAGAAGTGCTTAACAATGACTATCAAATTAATGCTTATGAAGTGAGTATTGATGATGAATGCACAAGAATTATTGCTAAGCGACAACCCGCTGCTGGTGATTTACGTTTAATTATGGCGATAGTTAAAACGATTGCCGATTTAGAGCGTATTGGCGATGAAGCTGAAAAAATAGCGCAGGTGGCACTAGAGAGTTTTTCATCAAAACAGCAAGACTTATTACTGAATCTAGACAACCTAGGTCGTAAAGTACTAGAGTTCTTACAAGCAACTTTAGATGCCTTTACCCGTATGGATGTGGATACCGCTATTAATATTCACCAAACTGATGATAGTATTAATCGTGAATATGAAGCATTAATGCGTCAATTAATGACGTATATGATGGAAGACCCACGTTCTATTCCACAAATAATGACCGTAATATGGTCGGCACGTGCGTTAGAGCGTATTGGAGATCGTAGTCAAAATATATGTGAGTACATTATTTACTTTGTTAAAGGTAAAGTAGTGCGCCATACGACTGCAGAAGACATGAAAAAGCTTAAATAGCGCAAGAAAAGTACAAAATAAAATTTAATAACCGTTTTGTTAAGTATTATGCTTAACAAAAGTATTCTCAAACTAATTCATTGTCGCCAGATCGCTTATTAGATAAGCAACCTGAACATTAGCATTTAACTTTATTAAGTAAATGGGGTAATATCCGCGACGAATTACAATAACGAGGTTTATACTCAACAGTATTAACCCCCTGGAAGCATATTATGGCCAGAAATTCTATCTTAGGTGTATTTGCAAAATCACCTATTAAACCATTAGAAAATCATATTCAAATCGTTGTTAAGTGTAGTAAACAACTTGTTCCTTTCTTTAAAGCTTGTAAAGCGAATGATTGGGATAAAGCAGCAACAATTCGTAAAAAATTATCAACACTAGAGCAAGATGCCGATGCATTGAAGCGTCAGCTACGTTTAGAGTTACCTGGTGGTTTATTTATGCCAGTCGATCGCGCTGATTTACTTGAGTTGCTATCACAGCAAGACAAAATCGCTAACAAAGCCAAAGATATTGCTGGCCGTGTATTAGGACGCAAGTTACAGGTTCCTGAAAGCTTACAAGAAGAGTTCAGCACCTATTTAGCGCGTTGTATCGATGCAACAGAAAAAGCAGCTGAAGCAATTAATGAATTAGACGATTTATTAGAAACGGGCTTTCGTGGCCGTGAGGTAGCACTGGTTGAAAAAATGATCAATCAACTTGATTTGATTGAAGATGATACCGACCGTTTACAAGTGACGCTACGTCAAAACTTATTAGCGATTGAAAAGGACTTAAATCCAGTTGATGTAATGTTTTTATATCAAATTATTGATTGGGTTGGCGATTTAGCTGATCTTGCTGAGCGTGTAGGTGCACGTTTAGAAATACTTTTAGCTAGAAAATAAGGGTTTTCTGATGGAAATTATACTTAGCTCAGGTTCTACTTTTGTCCTGCTTGCTGCCGTTGTCGGTTTTTTTATGGCGTGGGGGATTGGTGCGAACGATGTGGCTAATGCCATGGGAACCTCGGTTGGTTCAAAAGCGTTAACCATTAAACAAGCCATCATTATTGCGATGGTGTTTGAATTTGCCGGTGCTTATTTAGCAGGTGGTGAGGTGACTTCAACCATTCGTAAAGGCATTATCGACTCAGGATTTTTTATTGATACCCCAGAACTACTTGTTTATGGCATGATCTCAGCACTTTTCGCTGCCGCTACTTGGTTATTGATTGCTTCAGCTTTAGGCTGGCCGGTATCTACCACCCACTCAATTGTTGGTGCTATTGTTGGCTTTGCTGCTATCGGTGTTAGTACAGACGCTGTTTATTGGAGTAAAGTGACAGGCATCGTTGGTAGTTGGGTTATCACACCGTTAATCTCTGGTGTTATTGCATTTGTCATTTTTAATAGTGCGCAAAAGTTAATTTTTGATACCGATAAGCCGTTAACGCAAGCAAAACGCTGGGTTCCTGCCTACATGTTTTTAGCGGGTTTTGTTCTATCTCTAGTAACTATTTTTAAAGGCTTAAAGCATTTAGATTTACATATCGGCTTAGTTGAAGGCTATATTTATGCCGCGGTTATCGCTGTTATTGTTGCTCTTATCGGTAAAGTTTTCATTAGTCGACTTAAGTTTGATGAAGCGGCGGCAAAAGAAACACACTACGCGAATGTTGAAAAAGTTTTTGCTATTTTAATGATTGTTACCGCTTGTGCGATGGCATTTGCTCATGGCTCAAACGATGTTGCTAACGCTATTGGTCCATTAGCGGCTGTAGTAAGTATTGTTGAAAATGACGGTCAAATTGCTGCTAAAGCTGCGCTAGCGTGGTGGATTTTACCTTTAGGTGCTTTTGGTATTGTTGCAGGTCTTGCGATTTTTGGTCACAAAGTTATTGCTACTATTGGTCAAGGTATAACGCACTTAACACCAAGTCGTGGTTTTGCTGCTGAATTAGCGGCGGCAAGTACTGTTGTTATTGCCTCGGGCGCTGGTTTACCTATTTCAACGACGCAAACCCTAGTGGGTGCTGTACTCGGTGTTGGTATGGCGCGCGGTATTGCTGCAATTAACTTAGGTGTTGTTCGTAATATTGTGGTTTCTTGGGTAGTTACACTCCCTGTAGGCGCTGCATTGTCTATTATGTTCTTTTGGGGCATGCAGGCAATATTTAGTTAATTATTTACTAAATAGCCATAAAAAAAACCGCAATAAATTGCGGTTTTTTTATGGCTAAAATTTGTATAAATAAAAAGGGTACGCATAATGCATACCCTTTTTATTTATCGTATTGAGTTGGTTATAAATACGAGGGAAGTATTAGCTACGTGCGGTAACTTCTAATAAATGATAACCAAATTGTGTTTGTACCGGGCCTTGTACTTCATTTAATGGCGCAGAAAAAACAACTTTATCAAACTCAGGAACCATTTGGCCTGGACCAAAGTTACCTAAATCACCACCTTGAGCGTTTGAAGGGCATTTAGAATACTGCTTTGCAGCTTCAGCAAAATCCTTACCTGCTTCAATTTCAGCTTTTAACGTTAAACATTGTTCTTCGGTGTCCACTAAAAGGTGGCGCGCACTTGCTTGAGACATACTTCGTTCCTATTTATTAAAACTGTTGAAATTATTACTATTATATTCGATATAAAGTTAACAAATTTACAGTACCTTATTTTTTCTCTAATTGAAAGTGACCTAGTTCAGGTAAATTATGCGTATGTGTAGCCTTCGATATTTAAATTTGTGCTTAATCATAACTGCAATAGCGCTTGTTTAATTTTCTCGGTAGAATATAGCCATATTTTGAGATAGTAACTTTATTTGATAAACAGGGTTTTATAATGGCTTCTCTTCAAGAGCAATTACTTAAAGCAGGGTTAACAACCAAGCAAAAAAGTCAGCAAGCGAATGCTGATAAGCGTAAAAAAAACAAACAAAAGCGTAGTGGTGTCAAGCATGAAGCAACATTGCAAGAGCAGGTAAAGCAAGATCTTGAAAAAGCGCGACTTGAAAAGCAAGCCAAAGATAATGCGCTTAACGAAGAGAAAAAACAGCAACTGGCTTTAAAAGAACAAAGTTTACGTATTAAACAAATTTTAACTCATCATCAGCTGAAAGATGTCAAGGGTGAGAGTGAATATAACTACACTTTTGGCAGCAAAATTAAGAAGCTGCTTGTTGATGGCGTAACACATAAAGCCCTAGTTAATGGTCGCCTAGCGTTATGTGGTGTGGACGATATCACTTACCTTGTAACTAGCGAAACCGCAGCGAAAGTCGCTGAGCTTGATAGTTCGGTTATTTTAGTACAAAACGATAAAGTTGATACAAATACGGTAGATGAAGACGATCCGTATGCTGATTATCAAATTCCTGATGATTTAATGTGGTAATTTTGCACTAAGCGAAATAACGAAAGCGTGCTAGAATATGCGCGCTTTTTGTTTAACGCATGTACATATCGTTAGCGTTAAATGTTAATCCCTCATTTATGATTACAGAGTATTAAACTATGTTGATGTCTATTATTCGTTGGCCAATAGGCCGTTTGATTTTATTACTGAATTTTATCTTTTCACCTAAATCACCGAAAAGACCTGCTGATCAACAAGTAAAAATTGATGCAGCAACGCAAAAGTTAAGTTTGTATCAATTACCAGCCTGCCCATTTTGTGTCAAAGTTCGCCGTACCATGAAACGCGAAGGCTTAAAAATTGAGTTACGTAATATTAGTAATAATGAGCAATACCGTGATGAACTTATTCGTGAAGGTGGTAAACGCACAGTGCCATGTTTACGTATTGAAAAAGACAATGGTGAAGTACAATGGCTGTATGAATCTAATGATGTTGTTGCGCATTTACAAAATGTTGCCAAAGCAGCCTAACTGTAAATAGTTAATACATTAATTTAAAAGCCGATACTTTAATTGAGCCAGCATATGCTGGCTTTTTTGTGACTGCAATATTATAAGCTTACCGTGTTATTGAAACACTCAATCGCGCGATCAATTACGGCCAATAATTCGGCTAATTCACTGCCGTTACGTGCTGATACGGCTAAACCAAATTGTAGTGTTAATAGGTAGTTGGCTATTTTATTAATATCGCAATCAGCTGTTAAGTGTTGCTCTTTTTGCTCATTTTTTAAAAATTCTGTTAAAAAATCAACTGTTTTTCGATTTATCATTGCAATAATTTGTGATGATTTTTCAGGTAAACACGAGCCTGCTAGCTCTGAGGTGCTTGAACATATTAAGCAGCCTTTCGGTAAGTTAGCATCGGTTAACATTCTGGCAATAGAGCTAAGATAATTTTTTAACCGCTCTTGCAGTGTATGTTGCTGTTCAAACAGGTGCCTAGAGTGTGAGCTACCGTGAAGCTCCAAATAAAAGTCTAACACTTGATTAAATAAAGCTTCTTTATTGCCAAATGCAGCATATAAGCTCGATTTGTTAATTCCCATTGCTTCGGTTAAGTCGGCTAAGCTAGTGCCAGAGTAACCGTTACACCAAAACACAATCATTGCTTTTTCTAAAGCGGCTTTTTTACAAAAACTTCGTTGGCGCCCTGATGACATAGTAATCAACTATTGTTAATAATTTATACTTGTAATTATGTACCGATAGGTATAGATTGTCAATTATGTACCGAATGGTACGTAATTAAATGGTGCTCAATAATTAATTTTTGAGCACCTAAAAAGTGCACAATTGAGCAGCATCGCTAAACTGTGCAATGAAGCTATAACGAAGCAATATAACAATATAATGAAAGGAAACAGCAAATGAGCAAGTTAACAGGAAAAGTAGCCGTCGTAACTGGTGGTAACAGTGGTATTGGTTTTGAAACGGCTAAGTCTTTCAAAGCTGCAGGTGCGACCGTTATTATTACCGGTCGTTCACCAGATAAAGTCGCTACTGCAGCATTTGAGTTAGATGTAACAGGTATTGTTGCAGATGTTAGAGATTTAGCCGCAATCGATGCTTTGGTAAATCAAGTTAAGCAAGACTTTGGACACATTGATATATTATTTGTTAACGCTGGTATTTTTCTACCTGCGCCTGTTGGTCAAATTAGCGAAGCGGTATTTGATGATCAAATTAATATTAACCTTAAGGGCGCAATATTCACTACGGAGAAATTTCTTCCTATTATGAATGAGGGCGGTGCAATTATTAACCTCTCATCAATTAACGCTTATACAGGAATGCCAACAACAGCGGTTTATGCCGCTTCTAAGGCTGCCTTAAATTCATATACTCGCACTGCTGCAACTGAATTAGCGCCAAGAAATATTCGGGTTAATGCAATCAATCCAGGCCCTATTTATACGGCTATTTTTGAGAAAACAGGCATGGAAGAAGCACAGCTCAATGAACTTGCTCAGGCAATTGAAAACCGTGTACCACTAAAACGTTTTGGTCAGCCAGAGGAGGTTGCCAAACTCGCGTTATTTTTAGCTTCAGATGATGCATCATTTATCACTGGCGGTGAATATAATATTGATGGCGGTATTAACCTTAACCCTATTTTGTCATAACCTAGGCACTATTCATAAAATAGTGTCCTGAGCGAGAATAAATTATTGTAAGATAAACAAAGAGCATAACCTTAAATATGAATGGTTATGCTCTTTATAATAAGGATAATCATAAAGTTAATGGCTTAGTGGGGAGTAATGAAAGATTGTAACCAGTGTGGTAAATGTTGCATCAAATATGGTGGTGACAGTCTTGCGGTAACACAAGCTGAGATTAACTTATGGGAGCTATTTAACCCTGAAATATTTGAGTATGTTAAAAATAATGATATTTGGTTTGATCCTAAAACAGGGGTAAAGCTAACCCAGTGTCCATTTTTATACATTGAAGCTAAAAAAAACCTTGATGAGCCAACTAAATATACTTGCAGCATTTATTTAGATAGGCCCGAAGATTGTCGTCATTATCCGAGTCTTATTGCTGAAATGGTTCGTGATGAATGTGAAATGATTGAAGTGCTTGATATAGCAGATTATAAAAAAGCACAAGAGAGTTTAGATCGTTTAATGAAAGATAGTCGCCCGCCAGTTTCCTAAATCCACAACAGTGTTGTTCGATTAATCTTGTATTAGTTTGAAAGTTAATTGAGCTTAAACTTCTCTTATTACGTATGAGCTTGTTATTTGTTACTACAATAAACTCAACTAACACACTACTTAATGAGGGCTGAGCTGTGCTAATAAAAACTCCCCAAAAGTTACAACTTAAAGAGCAAGACGTTACCCCTGAAAATATTTACTTTAACCGACGAGATATGCTTAAAAAAATGGGTTTTTTAGGTGCTAGCTCTTTATTGGCTTCGGCTGCTGTGAGTAGTAAGGCTAACGCTATTGAATGGTTTTCCGAGAAAGAAAAAGCGAGCTTCAATCTTGAGCCACTCACATATCAAGCGGATAACAATAACGCTAAGCTAATACTCACCCCTGAAACTAAAGTGACCACTCATAATAATTTTTACGAGTTTGGTGCGCAAAAGCATCAACCCGCTGAGTTGTCGCAAGGTTTTCAGGTTAACCCATGGCAGTTAACCATTAGTGGGGAATGTGATAAGCCAATAACTCTTGATTATGACGACTTAACGACAATGTTCACACTTGAGGAGCGAATTTATCGCTTACGCTGTGTTGAAGCGTGGTCAATGGTTGTGCCATGGATAGGCTTTTCATTAGCTGACTTACTTCGCAAAGTCAGCCCTAATAGTAATGCAAAGTATGTACGTTTTGAAACCTTACATGATCCTGAGCAAATGCCAGGGCAACAAAATAGACGTTTAGGTGGCGGTATTAATTACCCTTATGTTGAAGGGTTACGTTTAGATGAGGCGATGAATCCGTTAGCGCTGATGAGCGTTGGCTTGTATGGGAAAACCCTACCGCCGCAAAATGGCGCGCCAATTCGTTTAGTTGTGCCATGGAAGTATGGTTTTAAAAGTATTAAATCAATTGTCAGTATTAAATTGGTCAGTCAGCCGCCAAAAACGACTTGGCAACAATTAGCACCACAAGAGTATGGCTTTTATGCCAATGTTAACCCTGAGCATGATCATCCTCGTTGGAGTCAAGCTAGCGAGCGCAGAATAACTACCGGCGGATTATTTAGCCGAAACCGTATCGAAACGTTACCTTTTAATGGCTATGGTGAGCAAGTTGCACATTTATATAAAGGGATGAATTTACGGAAGAATTACTAGGCTACACACTACTCGCCGCGATTAAAGCCCTTTTAGCTCGAACAAAAGTTAATCGAAAGATTAACAGCCCCTAAGGTACGATAGATATTTATGCATAAAGTAGTCGGGTGTAACTGAATATGACACTAAGTATGAAGTGAGTATGAAAATAAGTATTAAACAAAAAGTATTGTTATTAAAGTTGTTGATACATATTAGCGCTTTTTTACCGCTGGCTTATTTATATTATCAAGCTTTAAACGACCAATTAGGTGCTGATCCGGTACAGCGCGTTATTCACTTTACCGGCATAGGTGCGTTTAACTTATTGTTGCTCACTTTAACAGTATCACCATTAGCGAAATACTTTAAACGCGGATATTTATTGCAAGTAAGACGCTTATTAGGTCTGTACACTTTTTTTTATGCGCTATTTCATGTACTCAACTTTCTAGCCTTTGATTTACAATTTGCTTGGGGGGTATTTATTGGAGAGGTTTTTAAAAGACCTTACATTAGTATTGGTATGGTTGCATTTTTGCTATTAAGCGCCTTGGCAATAACCTCACTTAATAGTATTAAGCGAAAAATGGGACGGGCATGGCAAAGTTTACATAACTTTAGTTATCTTATTCTGATACTTATCGCGGTACATTTTTACTGGTCAGTTAAGTCTGAAATACTGGTGCCGCTATTTTATGGTTTACTGTCTTTTACCATCTTATTATTTAGATATAAGAAGCTACAGCAGCTATTTATGCGCTTATTTTCTTAAGTTAACTTCAAATTGAGTTAGCGTATTGTTATTAAGCGTAGATATGTGACACTTTATCGTCATAGGGTTGTTGTTTTTTGTAAAAAAACTTATTGTTGGTTACTTTTTATATTTTCAAGCGACTGCAATAGGAACTCATATGCAAACTAGCTCAGCTAAATGTAAGCCGACTCACGCAACCAGAAGCTTTGCGTTAAACGCATTAGCTATTAGCGTTATGTCACTCAGCCTTAGTGCTTGTTTACCCAACGAAAAACAAGACGCTAAAGTGAGTATCAATAAAAATCCTTACCCAAGCACCTATCAAGCAATGCCATCACAAGCAACTTTGTTAACCAACGCTACCATTTTAACGGGTACGGGCGAGCGCTTAGACGATGCTGATATTTTATTGGTTGACGGTAAAGTTAAACAGCTAGGTATTGATTTATCAGCCCCCGATGCAACAGTAGTTGATATGCAAGGTAAATGGATCACTCCAGGTATTATTGATGTTCACTCACATTTAGGGGTTTACCCTAGTCCACAGGTTGAATCGCATTCAGATGGTAATGAAATGACCTCTCCTAATACTTCAGAAGTATGGGCAGAGCATAGTGTTTGGCCACAAGACCCTGGTTTTGAAGCAGCGCGTGCTGGCGGTATTACCAGCCTACAAATTCTTCCCGGCTCTGCAAACTTATTTGGTGGTCGTGGTGTTACGTTACGCAATGTGCCAAGCCAAACTGTGCAAGGCATGAAGTTTGCTGATGCACCTTATGGTTTGAAAATGGCTTGTGGTGAAAATCCAAAGCGTGTGTATGGTAGCAGAAAAATATTACCATCTACCCGCATGGGTAATGTTGCTGGTTATCGTAGTGCTTGGCTTGCCGCTACTGAATATAAGCGTGCTTGGGAAAAGTATGAAGCAGATTACGAAGCAGGTAAAAATCCAACTGCGCCAAAACGTGATTTAGAGCTTGATACGTTAATGGGCGTATTAGACGGAGAAATATTAATACATAACCACTGCTATAAAGCAGAAGAAATGGCGGTTATGATTGATTTATCTAAAGAGTTTAATTATCACTCAGGCACATTCCATCACGGTATTGAAGCTTATAAAATTGCTGATTTATTAGCTGAAAATAATAACTGTGCTGCTTTATGGCCAGACTGGTGGGGCTTTAAAATGGAAGCCTACGATATGGTGGAAGAAAACGTAGCGATTGTTGATGCGGTTAAAAATTCTTGTGCAATTGTTCACTCAGACTCAAGTACTACTATTCAGCGCTTAAACCAAGAAGCAGCAAAAGTGATGTACCGTGCTAACGACAATGGTTTTGAAATTAAACCTAAAGATGCAATTAAATGGATCACCTATAATGCGGCTAAATCCTTAGGTATTACTGATGAAGTTGGTAGTTTAGAAGCAGGTAAAAAAGCCGATGTGGTTGTTTGGAGCAGTGATCCGTTTAGTGTTTATGCACACGCAGAGCAGGTATTTATTGATGGGGCGAAAGTTTTTGATAAGTTTGATGATAAATATCAAGCGAAAAGTGACTTTTTAATTGGGCAAGAAGCAGCAACCCCTGTTTCTCAATAGATACAGACAGACTTAGGAATAATTATGAAACAATCTACATTATTTAATGCTATGTTTTCGAAAGTACCAAGCTTCTCGAAAGTATCTAACGGTTTAGGCGTGGTTTTAGTTAGCGGACTTTCTCTTTTATCAAGCCATGCTTATGCGCAGTCTACCGCTATTATTAATGCAACAGTTCACACTGTGGCAGAGCAAGGCGTTTTATCGGGCGCTGTTGTCATGCTTGATGATGGAAAAATAACCGCGATTTATACCGCTGAAACTGTGCCGAGCAAAATAGAAGCCGACATTATCGTTGATGCTCAAGGCAATATTTTAACCCCTGGTTTTATTGCTTCAAAAAACTTACTGGGTTTAGTTGAAGTGGGCGCGGTATCTCGCACTCGTGATGGCTCAGATAAAAAAGCAGATATTACTTTTGATGCCAGTTTAGCGTTCAACCCTAAATCAACATTAATTCCTTATACGCGTAAAGGTGGAATTACCAGTAACGTGGTTATGCCTAATGGTGGTGAAGGGGTGTTAGTAGGGCAAAGCTTTGTTGTTAACCTTTCTGGTGAATTTGATAGTGTTGTTAGCCCTAACAATGCTGTTATCGCTCATTTAGGTGCTAAGAGCAAAGGCTCACGTGCTATGTCATTACAAACCTTAGCAAACGAACTAGCAGACGCGCAAAAAGCACTAACGGAGGCGAGCAAATCTAAAGGAAAGAAAGACAAAACTAAAGAGCTAAAACGTGATCAACAGGTGATTAATTCGGTTGTTAAAGGCGAGAAAACCTTACTTGCTTATGCTGATAGAGCAACGGATATTTTGGCTTTATTAAAGCTTAAAGCACAGTACAACCTAGACTTAGTGTTAGTTGGCGCGCGTGATGCCGTGTTAGTTACCAAGCAAATAGCAGATGCTAATGTACCTGTGATGACCAGCGCACTGGCTAATTTACCTAATAGCTTTGATTCACTACATAGCTCATTAGATAATATTGCGATATTAAATGAAGCTGGTATTAAAGTGATTATTGCTACTAGTGGTGAAAGTCATAATATCAACCAGTTACGCTTTGATGCGGGAGTAGCAGTCGCTAATGGCTTTGATAAGAGCGCAGCGTTAGCGGCCGTTACCGCTAATGTTGCCGATACCTTTAAACTCAATAGCGGCCGTATTGCGGTTGGTAAAAATGCCGACTTAGTGTTATGGAGCGGAGACCCGTTTGAAATTAGTACTAAAGTTAATTCTATGTGGATTAACGGTGAGCAGGTTTCAACGCAATCACGCCAAGATGTTTTACGAGATCGCTATATCAGTAAAAGCGAACTACCTAGAGCATACATTAAATAATGCGACTATTTTTTACAACATTTTAGTTAACAGATTAAGGCATTGATAAGTACTATTTATCAATGCCTTGTTTTCCCTCAAAAATATCCCTACTATATTATTAATCATCCCTTGTCTAACAAGTCATTACCATGCGTTTTTTCGGTCTTGTTTTTTTACTCACATATTGCCCATCCCTTTTTGGTTATGCTGATCCACTTGAGGTCACTGACACTGTTAATGATCAAACAAGACCTAAAATAGGTTTAGTACTTAGTGGCGGTGGTGCTAAAGGTGCTGCTCATGTTGGCGTTATTAAAGTCTTAGAAGCCAACCGTATTCCCGTAGACTATGTTGTAGGAACCAGTATCGGCGCTTATGTTGGTGGTTTATATGCATTAGGTCATAGTGCTCAAGAAGTAGAGCAAATAATGATGAATTTGCCTTGGGATGATAGTTACTCTGACATGATCCCTCGTGAGTTTTTAAGTATTGAAGATAAAAGGCTCAAAGACAAATACAATATTCCCTTTCGTTTAGGTTATAGCGATGGGCAGTTTAAATTACCTAAAGGTTTACTGTTAGGACAAACGGTTCAGCAATTAATGCAACAATCAACTGACCTTATTCCAACTCTTTCGAGTTTTGATTATTTGGCGATACCTTATCGTGCTATTGCCAGTGACTTAGCAACGGCACAAATGGTGGTACTCGACTCTGGCAGTTTAGGGAAGGCAATGAAAGCGTCTGCTGCTGTGCCAGGCATTGTTTCAGCAGTTGAAATTAATGGCAAACTATTAGTCGATGGCGGCATTACTAATAATTTACCTGTTGATGTGATTAAAGAGATGGGCGCCGATATTGTGATTGCGGTAGATATTGGCTCACCGCTGATCCAAGCAGATGAAATAACGGGTACTTTAGATGTTATTAATCAACTTTCTACTATTTTAACTAACAATACCACCTTAGCCCAAAAGCAACATTTAACCGCACAAGATATTTTATTGAGGCCCGCGATTGATGATTTAAGTACAACTGACTTTTCTGTTATGCCACAGGCTTTGATATTGGGTGAAGCGGTTGCGTTAGAATCCATTGATAAGCTAAAGCAATATAGCGTTAGTGAGTTAGCTTATCAGCAGTACCAGCAACAAAAGCAAACGATTGCGGTGCTTGAAACACAAGCAATAGATGAGCCGATTATCGATATTCAATTAAATAATAACTCGAGGGTTAGCGATAATATTATTAAACGCCATTTTGATGTTGCGCAGGGCGATGTTATTACTAAAGAGCAGCTTAAACAGGCTATTGAGCGAGTATACGGTTTAGATGCTTTTGAGCAAGTTAATGCTGAGTTTGTTGATACAGCAGAGGGACGCATTATAGTACTTACCACAGAGAAAAAATCTTGGGGACCTAACTTTATCAATATTGGTTTAAGTTTAAAAAGTGACTTTTCATCGCACTCAATTTTTGCTTTAGATCTTGCATATGTCATGAAAGACCTGACTCCTAATGGTGGTCAGTGGCTTAATGAAGCTAAATTTGGCTGGGAAAATGAGTTAGCCACTGAATTTTATCAACCACTCTCACAGCAGCAGCGTTATTTTTTACGTGGTCGGGCACAATACTCACGTGAAAAGTGGGAAGCGACTGATACTCGTACAGAGTTAACCAATAAATACTACCGAGGTAATTTATCATTAGGTCTTAACTACGCAGATTACGGCGTGATAGAAAGTGGTTTTACTAAAATAGATGGTTACTTAAAAAAATCCGACCCAAGAGATGACCATGAGTATGAATACAATTCAACTGGAGGTTATATTAACCTCAATTACGATACGTTAAATAGCATTAATTTTCCCACTCATGGTTTTAAGCTATCGTTTGAGGCTTTGCATTTTTATGATGAATATGATCCATTATTAACGGATGAAACTGAAACTGAAACTGAAACTGAGAGTGAGGCTACCCAGCTAACTTTAGATATTCGTGGCGCATTTGGCTTTAAAAACCATACTTTTGTTGGTATCGGATCATTTGCAACAGTGGTTACCGATGGGGATTTTACCGTGCATGTTTCAGAGTTAGGTGGTTTTCTGAATCTGTCAGGGTACCAACAAGATGCGCTTATTGGTGCGCACAAAGTTTTTGCGGCTTTGGTTTATCAATATGATCTTGGTCGAACTGTTCCTGGTAGCTCAGAATTACCTATTTATGTTGGTACAAGCCTTGAGGCGGGTAATATGTGGCATGTAAGCCAGTCGGTAAAATTTAACGATTTAATTACCTCTGGCAGTTTATATCTAGGTACTGATACTAGCTTTGGTCCTGCAGTGCTTGGTGTTGGTTTTACAAGTGATGGGGAATATAGTGCGTTTTTTTCGATAGGGAAAAACTGGTGATTTTCCTGTACCTCGAAATGTTTCATGCTATTAAACACCATTAAAATTTTTTACAATGAAACTCCCTATGTAATACCTGTAGTAGCCACTATGCGAGATGGGTATAAAGTATAAGTTGAGAGCAATGAAGCAAGTATTACTAAAAAATGAGCATGCAAGTGTCAGTGTAGAGCCGTTAAACTCTGAATTTGAAAAAATAACAATTTCCCATCGCCACTGTGAAGCTGAAATAAGTCTTTACGGTGGGCAAGTGTTGCGATTTAAACCAACAGGGCAACAAGCGCTATTATGGTTGAGTGATAGTGCTACTTACCAGAAAGAAAAAGCAATTAGAGGCGGCATTCCCCTATGTTGGCCTTGGTTTGGTGCTAATGATAAGCAAGTTGAACCTGCAGGTAATCACGGTTTTGCCCGACAATCTCAATGGACTATTGATAAGGTTAGCGCTGATGAACAGGCAACTACTATTATTTTAGTGCTTGAAGGGGAGCAGTATCATTCATTATGGCCACATGCTTTTAAAGTTGTGCAAACACTCGTGTTTGGACAGTCATTGAAACAAAGTTTAGCGATGAGTAATTTATCTACTGATAATGCTCAATACTCTGGAGCATTGCATACTTACTTTAAAGTGAGCCACCCGAGTAACGTTGTTATTGATACTTTAACAGGTGTTAACTTTGACGATAAATTAACGGGTTTAGCAAATACGCAAATAAACCGGGTGAGTTGTGTTGGTCCAATTGATAGGGAGTATCATAGTGCTGATGTTATGACATTGGTCGATAGTGATTACGATCACACTATTACCATAACCAGTTCAGGCTGTCAGCAGTGGGTGTTATGGAACCCCGGTAGTGAATTAGCAGCAACAATGGCTGATATACATGACCAAGGCGAGCATGAATATGTTTGTTTGGAAGCCGCTAATACACATTGGCAAACAATTACTGCGGGCACCACAGTAACCATGTCACAAGAAATAGCCGTTCAGCGTAACTAAAACGATTAACAGCCTCTAGCTATAGTTATGAGCGTGTCGATTGCGACAAGCTCAAATGTTATTACCCAAGCTCAGCGTCATTTAATTAATACGCAAATAACGATGTAACAATGCTTGGGTAAAGTTTATTTTTAAATAAAAACCACGTGGTAAAGTCATAAAAGGCTTGCCGTTGCGATCAAATCCTTGTGTTTTAGCTTTACTGTTAGCGGCTTTAGGCCTTAATTGTAATACTTGTCCATGCTTACCATGAATATTTTCTACCTCACCGAGCACTATCATATCGGTCAGCTCTTGCCAATCTTGTGCTAATAAGGCTTCTTCTTCTGCTGAAGGGGACCATAAAAATGGTGTACCAACAATGCGCTCACTAATAGGAACCTCTTTTGGCGTAATAACCGGTACCCAGAGCACTTTCGCTAATTTTTTTTTCACATAACAGGTTTGCCAAGTAACCCCCACTAAACCGGTGAGTGGTGCAACGCTAACGAAGGTGGTTTCAAGCGGTTTGGCTTGTTCATTGATGGGGAGTGATTTTAGTTCAATGCCTAAGTGAGGGAAGTCAGGCTCAGGGCGAGAGCCCGCGCTAGCACCTAAAACATGCTCAAGTAATAAACCAATCCAACCTTTATTTTTAGTTAAATCTTTAGGGATTTTTATTCCTGCGCTAAGTGCTACTTCACCTAATGTTAAGCCTGCAATGTCTTGTGCTCGATTAAGTAGCTCTTGTTCCGATGCTGGAATTTCCATAGTGTTTGGCGTAACTCTCATAACGTTTAATGGTACTGTTAGTTTTGGTTTTATGACGATGTTTTTTCAAAATAAAGCCCGTATAACTCAGCTTTATTTATAACGGCTGGCTTATTATCAAGTTAATCATGAAAAAATAAAAGTAATCATTTGCTCAGTGCTCGTTAATATGGTTGAATTGATGAAAGAATTTTGAATATTGTCAGGAGTTCCTGTGATCGATGCCGAAGGCTATCGCGCCAACGTCGGCATAGTAATTGTTAATGACAAGGGACAGGTATTTTGGGCAAGGCGATATAGACAACATTCATGGCAATACCCTCAAGGGGGCGTTGATGAAGGTGAGTCAGCAGAGCAAACCATGTATAGAGAATTATATGAGGAAGTTGGCTTAAAACCTGAACATGTAAAAATTGTTGCCTCTACAAAGCATTGGCTAAAATATAAATTACCTAAACGTTTTATAAGACATGACTCTAAACCCGTCTGTATAGGGCAAAAGCAGAAATGGTTTTTATTAAAATTAACGGCACCAGAAGCATCAGTTGACTTGCTACATAGCCCACATCCAGAGTTTGATGATTGGCGGTGGGTAAGTTATTGGTACCCCGTAAGACAGGTAGTGTCCTTTAAACGAGATGTTTATCGTAAAGTTATGAAAGAGTTTGCTAGTGCAGCTTTACCCTTAACTATTGACAGGCGAGTAGATCGCCGTAAACGTCGCGCTTAACATGTGATTAAGAATTATTATGATGTTACACAAATGGCCTGCCTCGTGCGGGTCATTTTATTTGTATCATAAGCTAGAGTTTTAGGTGGGGCGAGGTAAACGCTTCTATAATGTAACTCTATGGGTAAAAGATTAAAGCTTTCCTCATGGTGGTACTATCTTGTTATAACAACTAAGGAATTGAATGTTAGATACTTTGCGCCGTATTGTCTTGGATTTTAGTCAAGACACCGAATTACAAAGTGCGCTAGAGCGTATGGTTCGTCAAGTGAAGGCAGCAATGCAAGCTGACTGTTGTTCTATTTACTTAGCAGATTATTATCAACAACATTTCGTTTTGATGGCCTCTGACGGCTTGAAGATTACCTCGTTAGGACAAACTTGTATTGCTTTTTCAGAAGGCTTAATCGGCTTAGTCGGAAAGCGTGAGGAGCCTTTAAATATTGTTAATGCACAAGAGCATCAAGAATTCATTCACGCACCCGAAGTACAAGAAGAAGATCTTTTCGCTTTTTTAGGTACTCCAATAATTCATCGCCGTAAAGTACTTGGCGTTATATCAGTACAACAAAAAGAACAACGCAACTTTACCGAAAATGATGAAGCGTTTCTTGTGACTTTGTCGGCGCAACTTGCCAGTGCATTAGCAAATGCAGAAATTAGAAACTTACTTACTTTTCAACAAGAACAAGCGCAAAGTGTTAAACAACTGCAAGGTGTTGCAGGCTCTCCTGGTATTGCTCTGAGTAGTATTGTCGTGTGTCAGCCACAAGCAGATTTAGCGGCGGTTTCGTTAAAATCTGCCCCGAATACGGGTGAACAACTATTACGATTTGAACAAGCTGTTAAGCAAACTAAAGCTGATTTTGAAGAGCTTAGTCAGCGTTTAAGTGGCACCATTAACGATGAAAGCTTAGCAATTTTTGATGTTTATAAACAATTACTTGATCATGCTAATTTAGGCAACGAAGTCAGTGAAAAAATAGCCCAAGGTTGGCGCGCTGATAGTGCTTTGAAATTAGTTATTGAGCATTATATACAGCAGTTTGAAGCAATAGATGACAGTTACCTTAAAGAGCGTGCCAGTGATATTAAAGACTTAGGCACGCGTTTATTAGTTAATATTCAACAGCAAGCGAAAGAAGAGCTAATACTACCCAAAGAGTTCATTTTATTAGCGCAAGATGTAACCGCGTCAATGGTTGCACAATACCAACAAGCAGGCTTGAAAGGCATTATCTCGCTATCAGGCTCAAATAACTCTCATGCTGCCATACTAGCTCGTTCATTAGGCTTACCAGCCATTATGGGGGTTAATGCCAGTGTACTGAACCAGTTACATCAAAAAGAAGTGATTATTGATGGTTACAGTGGCGAGCTATTTGTTAACCCTGATGACAGCCTTAAAAAAGAATACCAGTATTTACTAAGCCAAGAAGAAGCGCTTAGTGATAAGGTTATGGAAGTTGTTGATTTACCTTGTGAAACAAGTGACGGCCATACTATTGAGTTATTACTGAATGCTGGCTTATCAGCAAGTTTTGAGCAATCGAGTCACATTGGTGCTGCAGGTATTGGTTTATATCGTACCGAAGTTCCTTTTATGAACCGCCACTGCTTTCCCTCTGAACAAGAGCAAACGTTGCTATATCGAAAAGTTCTTAAATTTTTCCCAAAACATAGCGTTACCATGCGCACCTTAGATGTTGGCGGTGATAAATCATTACCTTATTTCCCAATTACCGAAGACAACCCTTTTTTAGGCTGGCGTGGCATTAGAATTACTTTAGATCACCCTGAAATATTTTTAGTACAAATACGCGCAATGTTAAAGGCTAATCAAGGGCTTAACAACCTTGAGATCATGCTACCAATGATAGCTAGTATTGAAGAGGTTGATGAATCTATACGTCTGATTAATCAGGCCTTTTATGAACTTAAAGCTGAGCTTAAAGCTAATTTATTTAATGAGTTAAAACAAGAGCTTACCCGTAACCTAATGGATGAAATGGCAATAGAAGGTAGCTCACTTGATAATCAGCTTTTAGATGGTGTGCTCATAGACAGCGTAACTAAAGCACGATTAGAAGAGAAGGCTGATATTGTTGCATCGCAACTGCATCGTCCCAAAGTTGGCATTATGCTTGAAGTTCCCTCTGTTATATTTCAAATGAAAGCACTGGCAGAGCGCGTTGACTTTTTTTCTGTTGGTAGTAACGATCTTACTCAGTATTTATTGGCGGTAGACCGTAATAACAGTCAAGTTGCTAATTTGTACGATGCTTTTCACCCTGCGGTGCTTGCGGCGCTTTACAGTATTGCTACGCAATCTGCGCAGTATAATATTCCAATAAGTTTATGTGGTGAGCTGGCTTCTCAGCCAGCAGGTGCAATACTGTTATTAGCGATGGGATTTAATAAGCTAAGTATGAATGGACACAACGTTCCTCGTATTAAGTGGATCATTCGTCACATTAGCTATACACAGGCCGAGGATATTTTGCAGCACGTATTAACCTTATCTACCACTAAGCAAGTACATAGCTACTTAAATGAGCAGTTAGAAGCTGTTGGCCTGGGCGGCTTTATCCGCGCAGGTTGTTAAATTGAGTATATTATTGTTTATTTTTTTATGCTGCTTAGCACTGGGCAGTATTGTGGGTTTTTTAGCTGGCCTGCTTGGTATTGGCGGTGGTCTTATTATTGTACCCTCATTAGTTTATTTGCTGCCTATGGTTGGGGTAAATACTGAGGCAGTTATGCCTATGGCGTTAGGTACATCACTTGGCGCTATTGTTATTACCTCTTCAAGCGCGGCCTTAGCACATCATGGTAAACAAAATATTCCTTGGTTAATTGTTCAGCCTTTAATGTTATTGGTCGGGGCAGGCGCTTTGTTAGGCGCTTTTATTGCCGATTTTTTATCGACTAAATCCCTGACTTTTTTCTTTGCCAGTGTTGTCATCTTATTAGCCATTTATATGCTTTTTTCTATTTCATTAGCGAAAGAGCGAGAAATGCCATCAACGCCTGTATTACAGCTTATTAGCTGGATAACAGGTATTATTGCGAGCTTAATGGGCATTGCAGGAGGCGCAATTTTAGTGCCGGCATTGAGTTACTTTGGTTTACCGTTGCGACATTCAATTGGTATTGCGACGGTATGTGGTGTTATGGTGGCTTTTTTCGGCTCACTCGGTTATATCATTACGGGCTTAGGTCAAGCCAATATGCCATCATGGAGTTTAGGGTACATTTATTTACCGGCATTACTTGGTATTGTGATTAGCTCTGCATTTTTTGCTCCTATTGGCGTGAAATACTCAAGTAAGTTACCCGTGAAAACCTTAAAGAAATGCTTTTCAGTATTTCTTATCATGGTGGCAATAAAAATGCTTGCTAGCTAATTACTTTAAGCTAACAGTAGGTATAATAGAGCCCACTTTATATTCTTTATTTATTAATTATGGTGACTTAGGACTAGCTTTATTACAGCTATTTATAAGCTTTAATAACGAGCATAGACCTTTGGTGCTTTTGGAAGCAGAATGACAGAGCAATTTTTACAATTCCCAGTAATCGACCCCATTATTTTTAGTATTGGTCCTGTAGCCCTTCGTTGGTACGGCACTATGTATCTTATTGGCTTTATTGCTGCAATGTTTATGGCTAATAAGGCCGCAGATAATAGCAAAGGGTTATGGACAAGAGAGCAAGTAGGGGATTTATTATTCTATGGTTTTCTAGGCGTTATTTTAGGTGGCCGAGTAGGGTATGTATTATTTTACCAGTTTGACTACTTAATTGCCGACCCGCTGTATTTACTCAAAATATGGGAAGGGGGTATGTCATTCCATGGTGGTTTATTAGGTGTTATTTTAGCGATATTTATTTTTGCTAAAAAGACGAATAAGTCATTCTTAGCGGTTGGTGACTTTGTTGCACCTTTAGTACCTATTGGCTTAGGTATGGGGAGGCTAGGTAACTTTATTAATGCGGAGCTTTGGGGTCGTCAAACTGATGTACCTTGGGCGATGGTATTCCCAACCGATCCACTGGGATTGCCTCGTCACCCTTCTCAACTTTATGAGTTTTTCCTTGAAGGTGTCGTGCTCTTTATTATTTTATATGTGATTAGCCGTAAACCGCGCAGCCTTGGTTTAGCGTCAGGTACTTTCTTAATTGGTTATGGTGTTTTTAGAAGTATTGTTGAATTTTTCCGTGAGCCAGATGCGCACCTTGGTTTGTACTTTTCTTTTATTTCTAAAGGGCAGATATTGAGTATTCCAATGATCTTGATTGGTTTATTTATTATTTACTACGGTTACTTGAGTCAACAAAAATCGGCTATTGGTAATCAAAAAAGTGCAACTAACACGCATTCAGTTAAAGATAATAGTTAATAAGATAAATCAACAGTCAACTTTACAGATAAAATTAACACAATATTCAGAGAGAGAATATGAAACAGTACTTAGACTTACTTAACGATGTAATGACAAACGGTGAAGTAAAAGAAGATAGAACCGGTACCGGTACGCGTTCAGTGTTTGGGCGTCAATATCGTGTCGACTTATCAAAAGGCTTTCCTTTATTAACAACCAAGAAAGTGTTTTTTAAAGCGGTTGTCAATGAATTGCTTTGGTTCCTTTCTGGTAGCACTAACATTAATGATTTAGATGCTAAAATTTGGAATGAGTGGGCATTAGAAGATGGCTCACTTGGCCCTGTTTACGGTAAACAATGGACCGCTTGGGAAGCCAAAGATGGTAGCACCATTAACCAAGTTGATTACGTGGTTGATTTATTAAAGAATAACCCAAGCTCTCGTCGCATATTATTCCATGGTTGGAATGTTGAATACTTACCAGATGAAAAGCTAACCCCACATGAAAACGTAAAACAAGGAAAAATGGCGTTGCCACCTTGTCATTTACTTTATCAATTTCAAGTTATTAATAATAAATTGAATTTGATGTGTACTATTCGTTCAAATGATCTCTTCTTAGGTCACCCATTTAATACAGCTCAAGCGGCGTTATGGGTTTATATGCTGGCACAACAGTGTGATTTAGAAGTAGGGGAGTTAGTGATGAGTATTGGCGACGCTCATATTTACTCAAACCATGTTGAGCAAGTGCAGCTGCAATTGCAGCGTACACCAACCGCTTTACCACAGTTGAAACTTAAGCGTAAACCAGCGTCAATATATGACTACAAGCTTGAAGATTTTGAACTGATTGGCTATGAGCCACAAGCGACTATTACGGCACCGGTAGCAATTTAATTACTCGTTAATTTATAAGTACACCTTAAGTCGTTTTTTGTTATATTAACTGTGCATACTTTATTTTCAACAGACTTACTATTACTGCATAAGCGGGACTAGTTATCGTTAAAAACATCTAGTTAGAAAATATAACCGAGGAACTTATTATTTAAGTTCAGGTTAAGATATTTAGATAGCCTTCCTAAGAGAGCCTTATACTTCAATACCAATCATCTAGATTGGTATTTTTTTGCCTTATTCTCCAACCTAAATAACTTCAAAAATACTAGTTGATGTTATTTTATATCGTTTTTGTTTTTATTTTTACATCTACTTTATTAATTAGTAACAAGTTATTACGTTTTTTTGTTGTTTTTGTGTGTTATATTGTAACGTTTTTGTTGTTTTATTATATAAGGAATTAGAATGAATTTTACACATAGCACCTATCAACGTAATGCTATTTATTTAGGTGTTGCTTTAGGTTTAACCTCCACAGCAAGTTTCGCACAACAGCCAAAAGAGGCGACTGAGACCGTTACAAAAATAGAAGAAGTTGAAAGAATCCATATCACAACTCAACGTCAAGCCTATAGAGGTGACTTTTCTTCGCTTACTTCACCTGAATCTGTATCCGAAATTAGCCGACAATTGATAGATAATACCGGTATAGCCGAACTAACTCAGGTGTTAGATTTATCGGCGTCTGTTTCTAGACAAAATAGTTTAGGAGGCTTATGGGATAGTTACGCTATTCGCGGTTTTTTTGGTGATGAAAATGTTCCCAGTGGATATTTAGTTAATGGCTTTAATGCAGGTCGTGGTTTTTCAGGACCACGTGATATGTCAGGTATTGAACAAGTTGAGGTGTTAAAAGGGCCTAAAGCAGCACTTTATGGACGTGGAGAGCCAGGTGGTACAATTAACCTTATTACTAAAAAGCCACAATTCGATCAACAAGGGCAAGTCACTGTTGAAGTCGGGAGCTATGATAAGCTGCGCCTAGAAGCTGATTTTACGGGGGAGTTAACTGAAAATGTTGCAGCCCGTGTAATCGGTTTCTATGAAACGGGTGATAGTTTTCGCGACACTTTAGAAATAGATAAGAAAGGTTTGATGGCATCTTTCTTATTTGAGCAAAGTGAGCAGTCTGTTTGGCACTATGAGCTTGAAGCTTCTCGACAAGAGATTCCCTTTGATAGGGGAATTTTAGCCTTAGGTGGAAATTTCGATATGATGCCGATAGAACGGTTCTTAGGGGAACCTGGTGACGGGGCAACTACTACCGAAGCGCTAGGCCACCAATTACAGTGGCAATATGACTTTTCAGATAACTGGTATGTTAATTCTGGTTTAACTTATCGCTCAACGAGGTTACAAGGTACATCAAGTGATGCTGAAGTTTCACCGGTACGTCAAATGCTCTATTACGATGGTCGAACCTTAACGAGGCAACGTCGCGCTAGAGATTATGATACAGATCAATTTGTTATTCGTTCAGAAGTATCGGGTAGATTTATGACAGGCGCTATCGAACATCAGTTGATGGTAGGTATTGATTATGATTTGTTTGATTATGACCGAGATTATCGCGTTTATCGTGCGCCTGCTTTGAATACGGGTCCAACTAAAGCAATGCTTCATGCTATTGATATATATCAACCACTTTATGGTCAGCATGAACTGCCTACACCGATACCCGCTATTGTGCGTGTGCAAAAACAAAAAGCAACAGGTTTATATGTACAAGATCAATTACAGTTAACAGATGAGCTCCATGTTAGGCTTGGTGGTCGTATTGATTGGTTAGAGCAAACATTAGACGATCAGTTAAAAGGCTTTTCAGCTAAGCAGTCAGAAAATCACTTTAGCCCGCAATTAGGTTTGGTATATCAGCTTAAAGATAATTGGTCGCTTTACACTAGCTATGGTGAAGGTTATCGATTGAACTTTGGCACAGATAGTAACGGTGAAGGTTTTAAACCAAATCAAACTAAATCAGCTGAGGTAGGTACTAAATTTACCTTATTTGACAATAAACTTGATATAACATTAGCTTATTTTGATAGTCTTCAGAAAAATATCATTGTCGCTGATACACTAAACCCTGGTTACCATAACGCTATTGGTCAAGCCAGCAGTAGTGGCTTTGAAGTAGACATTGCGGGACAACTGCCAGCAGAGATAGATGTTTGGTTTTCATATGCATATATTGATGCGCAAGTTGATAAAGATGCCATTGATACCGGTTTAGGGGTTAGCATTCAAAAAGGCGATGAATTACTAAATATTCCCGAAAACAGTGCGAGTTTACAACTGAGCAAAATATTTTCTCTTTACGATAATGATTTGACCTTAGGGGCTGGAGCGACTTACATTGATAAACGCTTAGGGCAACGGGGATCTGATTTTTATTTACCAGCCTATACGGTAGTAAATATGTTTGCTAAGTACAATGTGTCTTCACAAATTGATCTTAAGTTAGAGGTACATAACGCTTTTGATAAAAAACACTTTACTAATGCTTATACTCAAATATGGGTGCAACCAGGTGATCCTCGTACTATTGATTTTAATTTAACATACCAATTTTAATTAGAATAACTTATCTAAGAAGAAGCGTTTAGCCGACCCCTTCGGGCAGCGTTTGTTAGGACTTTTTACTGCGTTATCGTCATTTTATGTGAAAAGAGCCACATTATAATGGCTTTGGTCTGTATAAATACTCAACAATACGCTGTAAAAGTAATCTCGAATGTTCCACAGAACGTAACATTTATTCTATGAGATAGAGATTAGAAGGGAGCTGTTATTAAGAAGGTAAAGGCGAGTAAAGTTATTTTACTCGCCTTTTATTGTAGCTCTAACTTTAAATCAAAAAGTTAACACTCAGTAATATTTACCGCTAAACCGCCGCGTGAGGTTTCTTTATATTTGGTCTTCATGTCATTACCGGTTTCCCACATGGTTTTAATTACTTTATCTAGAGAAACTTTTTGTGTACCGGTACCGCGAAGTGCTAAACGAGAGGCGTTAATCGCTTTAACTGAACCCATAGCATTGCGCTCAATACAAGGAACTTGTACTAAACCGCCTACGGGATCGCAAGTTAAGCCTAAGTTATGCTCCATGCCGATTTCGGCAGCATTTTCTACTTGTTGTGGCGTACCACCTAAAATTTCAGTTAACGCACCTGCAGCCATTGAACAAGCAACACCCACTTCACCTTGACAACCCACCTCAGCACCAGAAATAGACGCATTGGTTTTATATAAAATACCAATAGCAGCTGCGGTTAGTAGATAGCGAATACAATCATCATCAGAAACAGGTTTCACAAACTTATCGTAATAACATAATACCGCTGGAATAATACCTGCTGCACCATTTGTAGGTGCTGTTACTACACGGCTACCAGCAGCATTCTCTTCATTGACTGCCATGGCAAATAAGTTAACCCAATCCATTGCATTGAGTGGATCGTTTGACTTTTCTACCGATAAGGTACGGTAAAGCGCAGGAGCGCGTCGAGAAACTTTTAATCCACCAGGGAGAATACCTTCGGTGGCAATTCCTCGATCAACACTACTCTTCATTGCACTCCAAATATTCACAAGCTTGGCGCGAATAGTGGCTTCATCGGCTAAACACTTTTCATTATTCATCATAATAGTACTAATGCTTAAGCCGAGTGTGTGAGCTTCATTTAGGAGTTCTTCAGCACTACTGAAAATATGCGGGCGTTGAATGTTACTATGCAATGATAAGGCTTTGTCTTTTTCTTTTTCAAAGTCGCAATCTTGAACAATAAAGCCACCACCAATCGAATAGTAAGTTTGCTCTAATAGCAATACGTCATCTTGATAAGCATAAAGGGTCATCGCGTTAGCATGTGCAGGTAATGTTTTTCTGCGGTGGTAAATTATTGCGTTATCTTTTGGAAAGCTAACCACTTTATGCCCACCTAAGTTGATGGTTTGTGTTTTTACCACTTCGGCTAAAATGCTTTCGATAGAGTCAACAGGAATATCTTCAGGGTTTTCGCCTGATAAACCTAATATCACAGCTTTACCTGTGCCGTGACCAATCCCCGTTTGTCCTAAGGAGCCAAACAATTCGCATCGCACTCTGTTGGTTGTTGATAACAGCTGCTCAGTTACTAAAGCATCGGCAAATAATTTTGCCGCTTTCATTGGGCCAACCGTATGCGAGCTAGATGGACCAATACCAATAGAGAACATATCAAATACACTAATCATGATTTTTTCCGAATAAATTTTTGATGGTTTGCTTTTTATTAGAATTATTGTCGGTAATTTTAGCTGAAAGTTATCAGTTTGAAAAACAAAAACTACGTAAAATATAAACTATTTACGACTAATAACGTTGTCTTTCGATATAACTAATTTAATTGTTGTATGAGATCTTTCAGCATAGAAGCCGTAGCTCCCCATATATTATAGTGCTTGTAGGGCATAAAATGAACATTATGAGGGTTCCCATTATAATGGGTACTGATAGTGTATTGTTTAGATGAACTAAAAAAGTGTTGTAAGGGCACTTGAAATATTTCAGCTACTTCATTTTTGTCTAATAAAAACTGCTGCTTATTATCAATCATGGCTACAATTGGAATAACATGAAAGCCGCTAATTGTTTGGCACGGGGGTAATGTACCTAAAATATTAACAGCAGACGCTAATAAACCAATTTCTTCTTGTGCTTCTCTTAATGCAGTTGCGGTTGGATTAGCGTCACTTGGCTCTACTTTACCGCCAGGAAAGCTAACTTGTGATGGGTGGTGTTTTAGGTGGCTTGCTCGTTTCGTCAGTAACACTTGTAAGCCATCGTGAGTGTGCTCACCTTCAATTAGCGTAATTAATACTGCTGCCGACTTAAGTGGTCTAGGGTGAATATAGTTATGACTTGACTGCCCAAGTTGCAGCAAATTAAAACGTAATAAAAAATCGTCTTTGGTCATAACTACCACACTGTGTTAAAAGCTATCGTTAAAAGCTACTTTGTTACTTATAATTTAACAGGTTAATTTGCTGAGTACAGGTAATATGCAATTTACTTTATCAAAAGTCTCTTGGTATTCGCTTAATGCCGTTGAATCAGCTACTAAGCCACCACCAGCCCAGCAATGAACGGTATTTACCTGGGTACTTTCATTATGCTGACATACTAAGGTACGTATAGTAATGCTGGTATCCATGGTGCCACATTGAGAAACATAGCCAATAGAGCCGCAATATATACTACGGCGGTGAGGCTCTAGCTCTTCAATTATTTCCATCGCTCGTATTTTGGGTGCGCCAGTAATTGAGCCGCCAGGAAAAGCGCCACGGAGTAAGTCGGTGGCGTTTTTATCATGACCAAGTTCTCCTTCTACCGTACTCACTAAATGGTGCACTGCGGGAAAACTTTCAATATCAAATAACTTAGGTACTTTTACCGTGCCAGCTTGGCAAACTTTACTCATGTCGTTACGCAGTAAATCAACAATCATTAAATTTTCAGCACGGTTTTTAATTGAGTTTTTTAACTCAGTTGCGATGACTTCATCTTGCGCGGTATCACTGTGACGAGGCGCTGTGCCTTTGATGGGCTTACTTTGGACTCTACCTTGACGTAATTGTAAAAAACGCTCAGGTGAAACACTTAAAATAGCTGAATTCTCAAGGCGTATAAACGCGGAAAAAGGCGCTTTATTCGCGGCTCTTAACGCTAAGTAAGCTTGAAATTCATCCCCTTGATAGTGGCTCGTAAAACGTTGAGCTAAGTTAATTTGGTAACAGTCACCAGAGAGTAAATAACGCTGTACTTGGTTAAACTTTTCAATATAACTGGCCTGAGTCATATTGGCTAACCATGGCTGTGTTAAGCAAAAAGGTGGGCTTACGTTTGCAGATTCAGTAACGATTTCTTGAATGTTTTTGGTTAGTGATGCACGTTGTTTTTCTGGGCAAACCAAATAGAAGTTATTGGTTTTGTTATCAAAAACTATTGCTTGTTGGTAAATGCCTACGGCCATTTCAGGTAAGTTAATATCTTGCTCTGCAATAGAGGGGAGTTTTTCAAAGCGTCGACCTAAGTCATAAGCAAAATAACCTAAAGCACCTCCTAAAAAAGGCAATAACTGATGAGGTGCTTGTTCATCGCCTAATAATTGTTGCTGTACCGAATGTAATAAACTTAATGGTTCATCATCACATTCAATAATACGTTCATTTTGAATGGCTGTTTGCCTGTAAGTAATCGTTGTGGTTTTATTTTGTGTGATTAGCGTCGCTTGAGGTTGCCAAACGATAATATCAAAACGGCTATCAACATGATTACTTTGACAAGAGTCTAACCACATTGCCCATGGCTGCTTAGCAAAACAAGCAAACACTGTTTCAGGCGTGGTGTTTTTCGATAATGTTAATAGCTGTGCAGTGATATTTAAATTTATAGGTGTTGAAGGTAATGCATTAAACAAGATTAAATCACTCAGAGTATTCGCCAGTAAAATAGTTATTATCAGCCATTACCGCTGGCAGCACTTTTAATAGCGAGTTATGATATACAGTTAAACGCATTATAACTTTACACCCTTAAATTTTATATAGTTGTTAAATCATTTCTACAACAAAGCTAATATTTTTAAACCAAGGTAATAGAGAGCACTATGGCCATTATAAAACAACAAGACTTAATCGATAGTATTGAAGATGCATTACAATATATTTCTTACTATCATCCATTGGATTTTATTCAAGCGTTAGAAAAAGCGTATAACAAAGAAGAAAGCCAGCCAGCAAAAGATGCTATTGCACAAATTTTAATTAACTCGCGTATGTCAGCACAGGGCAAGCGTCCTATTTGTCAAGATACGGGTATTGTTACTTGTTTCGTTAAAGTGGGTATGGCAGTTCAGTGGGATAAAACTGATATGACCGTACAACAAATGGTTGATGAAGGCACACGCCGTGCTTATTTAAATCCAGATAATCCATTACGAGCGTCAATCGTTGCAGACCCTGCCGGAAAACGTATTAATACTAAAGATAATACGCCGTCAGTTGTTCATATTGATATGGTGCCGGGTGACGGCATTGAAGTGATGATTGCGGCAAAAGGCGGCGGCAGTGAAAACAAAACCAAAATGGTCATGTTAAACCCGTCAGACTCTATTGCTGATTGGGTTGTAAAAACACTACCAACAATGGGCGCAGGTTGGTGTCCACCGGGTATGTTAGGTATAGGTGTTGGTGGTACGGCTGAAAAAGCGGGGGTTTTAGCGAAAGAAAGCTTAATGGACCCGGTTAATATTCAAGAGCTAATTGAGCGCGGTCCACAAAATGCTGAAGAAGAATTACGTTTAGAAATTTTCGAACGTGTAAATAACTTAGGTATTGGCGCACAAGGTTTAGGTGGTTTAACAACAGTGGTTGATGTGAAAATTAACTCAGTGCCTACTCATGCAGCATCTAAGCCAGTCGTTATGATCCCAAATTGTGCGGCAACCCGCCACGTTCACTTTCATTTAGATGGCTCAGGTCCTGCGGATTTAACACCACCTAAACTAGAAGATTGGCCTGAAATTACTTGGGAAGTAGGAGATGATGTTCGTCGGGTAAATGTTGATGACTTATCGAAAACCGATATTAGCGAGTGGAAAACAGGCGAAACAGTGTTACTTAGTGGCACTATTTTAACCGGCCGTGATGCTGCGCATAAACGTATTCAAGAAATGCTAGCTAAAGGTGAAAAACTACCGGTAGACTTTACTAACAAGTTTATTTATTACGTTGGTCCTGTTGATGCTATCGGTAATGAAGCGGTAGGTCCTGCGGGTCCAACAACGGCAACACGTATGGATAAATTTACCGAAATGATGTTAGCTGAAACTGGTTTATTAGGCACTATTGGTAAAGCTGAGCGTGGCGCAGCTACCGTAGAAAGTATTAAGAACCATAAGTCAGTGTACCTAATGGCTGTAGGTGGTGCTGCATATTTAGTGTCTAAAGCAATCAAAAAAGCGAAAGTCGTTGCTTTTGAAGATATGGGAATGGAAGCTATTTATGAGTTTGAAGTGGAAGATATGCCGGTAACGGTAGCTGTTGATAGTAGCGGGGAGTCTGCTCACGTTACGGGGCCAGCACTTTGGAAAGTTAAAATTGAAGAAGCGCATACAAAAAAATAAATAAGTAATATATTTGCTTATTTAGGGAGGGTGATCTTTCAGCCCCTAGTATAAAAAAAGCGACTTAAGTCGCTTTTTTTATACTTTTTTTTCACTTTCCTAGTAATTTACCTTAACTGGATTAAACTCAATAATAAGATTTGATTAACATAAATTTTTATAATGAGTAACTTTATTTTTCAAGACGAAGTTGAACTAGAAGAAGACAATACGCTTATTAAAAAGAAAGATAAGTATTGGAAGATACTGGTTGTTGATGATGATGAATCCGTACATCAAGTAACGAAACTTGTTTTATCTGATGCAGAAATAGAGCATCGTAAGTTAATTATAGTCTCAGCGTACTCGAGTGAAGAAGCGCAGGAAATCTTACAAAAAGACGATTCATTTTGTATGGCGTTTGTTGATGTTGTGATGGAAACGGATCATGCAGGATTAGAGCTGGTTGAATGGATCCGCAAAGAGCATGGCAATCAAGCAATACGGTTAGTTTTGAGAACAGGTCAAGCTGGCACGGCTCCTGAGGCAAAAGTTATTAAAGAGTTTGATATTAATGACTATAAAGAGAAAACTGATTTTACCGCCAATAAAATGATCACTACCGTTTATGCCAGCATTCGTGCTTATCGCGATATTATGACCATTAAACGTAGTCTAGACGCCTTTAAAAAGCTTATTGAAGCGACACATGATTTACTTAAAATAAATCAACTGAAAAGCTTTGGTTCAGCAGCTTTAAACCATTTATTGGCATTGATGAACGTTGACAGTTCAGCTTTATACATAGCCAGAACACAAGTGGACTTTTCAGATCAAGCAAGTAGCTGCATTATTGCTTGCACCGGTAAGTATATCTGTGAGTCTAACTCGTTAGAAGAGTCAGATATTAGCGAAGATGTGAAAGAAAAAATACAGCAAGTTTTTATTGATAAGGCACACTATAGCGATGAAAGCTGTTTTGTTGGTTATTATCACTCCTCAAGCAATGCCGCATCAGTACTTTATATCGAATTCGAAGATGACAAAGAGCACTTTAAAGCAAGTCTCGCTGAGCTTTTTGCAACCAATGTGGCTTTAATTTTAGAGAGCTTAGCAAAGCAGCAAGAAATAGAGAAAACCCAAAAAGAGTTGCTGTTTATTGTCGGTGAAGCCGTTGAAGCGCGTAGTAAAGAAACAGGCGCTCATGTGCGCCGAGTTGCTGCTATTTGTGAACTAATGGCGCAAAAACTTAATTTAGGCGACTCTTTTATTGAAGCTATTCGCCTCGCTGCTCCATTACATGATTTAGGGAAAATCGCCATTCCAGAACACATACTGCACAAGCCGGGAAAATTAGAGGGGGAAGAGTGGGAGACCATGAAATCGCATGCTCAAATAGGCGCGGATATTTTAAACAAGTCAACGGTAAGTGTTTCTAAGCTCGCCGCGCGACTTGCTCATTATCATCATGAGAATTGGGACGGAAGCGGATACCCAGAAAAACTAAAAGGAGAGGATATTCCTCTTGAAGCGAGAATTATGGCCGTTGCCGATGTATTTGATGCGCTTGGCTCAAAACGTTGCTACAAGTCTCCTTGGAGTAACGAAGAAATTAAAGCGTTTATGCTAGATGAGAAAAATAAAAAATTTGAAGGAAGGCTCGTTGATGTGATTCTTGATAATTTTGAAGAGTTCTCTGATATTAGGGTGCAACACCCGGACGACTTTTAGCTAACGTAATATTTATTCATATAGCGTGAATTTGTAGCTTTTTCTAAAGAAATGAATTGCTATTAATAGTCTGCCTTTAAAACTATCAACAAACGATTAGGTAGATTATTTAAAAGGGTGGTCAATTAGGTTTTACAGGGAGTGAAGTTGCTTACTTTTACAGTGAACTGACGATCTGTCTTTGTACTTTGGTAAAGCCAAGTTATTTAATTTAAACTTAAGAATTGGTTGTGGGAGCTTTTATTTTATGAAGAGGGAACTGACGACTTGTCATTTATGCTTTGGTAAAACCAGGTTATTTTAATTATCAATGAATTGGTTGCGGGAGCCAGATTTGAACTGACGACCTTCGGGTTATGAGCCCGACGAGCTACCAGGCTGCTCCATCCCGCGTCCGAATGACCTAAATTAATAGGAAGCCAATAAGTTTTTAATTCTACTTATTAAAGAATTATTGA
>NZ_JAHKPW010000083.1 GCF_018860755.1 Colwellia sp. D2M02
TATCACGACAGAATTCATTGAGCAGCATCTTAGATGCACAAACGATTTTTAATTGAAGAGTTTGATCATGGCTCAGATTGAACGCTGGCGGCAGGCTTAACACATGCAAGTCGAGCGGAAACGATGGAAAGCTTGCTTTTCAGGCGTCGAGCGGCGGACGGGTGAGTAATGCTTGGGAATATGCCTTATGGTGGGGGACAACAGTTGGAAACGACTGCTAATACCGCATAACGTCTACGGACCAAAGGGGGGGATCTTCGGACCTCTCGCCATTTGATTAGCCCAAGTGAGATTAGCTAGTTGGTAAGGTAATGGCTTACCAAGGCGACGATCTCTAGCTGGTTTGAGAGGATGATCAGCCACACTGGGACTGAGACACGGCCCAGACTCCTACGGGAGGCAGCAGTGGGGAATATTGCACAATGGGCGAAAGCCTGATGCAGCCATGCCGCGTGTGTGAAGAAGGCCTTCGGGTTGTAAAGCACTTTCAGTAAGGAGGAAAGGGGTGTAGTTAATAACTGCATCCTGTGACGTTACTTACAGAAGAAGCACCGGCTAACTTCGTGCCAGCAGCCGCGGTAATACGAGGGGTGCAAGCGTTAATCGGAATTACTGGGCGTAAAGCGTTCGTAGGCGGTTTGTTAAGCAAGATGTGAAAGCCCCGGGCTCAACCTGGGAACTGCATTTTGAACTGGCAAACTAGAGTACTGTAGAGGGTGGTGGAATTTCCAGTGTAGCGGTGAAATGCGTAGAGATTGGAAGGAACATCAGTGGCGAAGGCGGCCACCTGGACAGATACTGACGCTGAGGAACGAAAGCGTGGGGAGCAAACAGGATTAGATACCCTGGTAGTCCACGCCGTAAACGATGTCAACTAGCCGTTTGTGTCCTTGAGACGTGAGTGGCGCAGCTAACGCACTAAGTTGACCGCCTGGGGAGTACGGCCGCAAGGTTAAAACTCAAATGAATTGACGGGGGCCCGCACAAGCGGTGGAGCATGTGGTTTAATTCGATGCAACGCGAAGAACCTTACCATCCCTTGACATCCACAGAAGAGACTAGAGATAGACTTGTGCCTTCGGGAACTGTGAGACAGGTGCTGCATGGCTGTCGTCAGCTCGTGTTGTGAAATGTTGGGTTAAGTCCCGCAACGAGCGCAACCCCTATCCTTATTTGCCAGCGCGTAATGGCGGGAACTCTAAGGAGACTGCCGGTGATAAACCGGAGGAAGGTGGGGACGACGTCAAGTCATCATGGCCCTTACGGGATGGGCTACACACGTGCTACAATGGCAAGTACAGAGGGCAGCAATACCGCGAGGTGGAGCGAATCCCACAAAGCTTGTCGTAGTCCGGATTGGAGTCTGCAACTCGACTCCATGAAGTCGGAATCGCTAGTAATCGTAGATCAGAATGCTACGGTGAATACGTTCCCGGGCCTTGTACACACCGCCCGTCACACCATGGGAGTGGGATGCAAAAGAAGTGGCTAGTTTAACCTTCGGGAGGACGGTCACCACTTTGTGTTTCATGACTGGGGTGAAGTCGTAACAAGGTAACCCTAGGGGAACCTGGGGTTGGATCACCTCCTTATCTTGAAAGTAAAAAATCGTAAAGGTGTTTAACGCAAGTTACTCACAGAGTGTTCACACAAATTGTATGATAATGAAATTGAAAGAAACCCTGATGGGGCTATAGCTCAGCTGGGAGAGCGCCTGCCTTGCACGCAGGAGGTCAGCAGTTCGATCCTGCTTAGCTCCACCATTTTGATTTTTTACTACGTTGCTTCGTAGTTCGTGTAGAAAAGACTACACGTCACCACAAAGCGCCTTGTAAAGAAAGTCAAAATTCCATCGTTTCTTTTAACTAAAGAAAGAAGCCAAATTTAAGCTATCACCTTGATACTTTAAATTTGGTTTTTTAAACCAAGTTTTTAACCGAATGTGTGTTGAAAATTAGTTCTTTAACAATCTGGAAAGCTGATATAAATACCGGTATTTATATAACAAGCACGGTGTCGCGCTGTTGTTTGTAGCATTATAAATACCACCGATTAAACATTCTCCTCGAGTGTTTAATCAACTAAGTAAAACATTCAATTATTATCTACTCGATAGTAATTGTCTTATCAAGTAACTCATCATAAACCTTAGGGTTTATTGAGTACGTGAAAATGTCAGACTTTACAATTGTTGCGGTTTAGTCACCGTGACGTACTTTGTTTTCTCCTTATTTATAAGGCAAGACTACTTAGGGTTGTATGGTTAAGTGACTAAGCGTATGTGGTGGATGCCTTGGCAGTTAGAGGCGATGAAGGACGTGTTAATCTGCGATAAGCGAAGATAAGGTGATAAAAACCATTATAGTCTTCGATTTCCGAATGGGGAAACCCACTTAGCATAAGCTAGGTATCATTAACTGAATACATAGGTTAATGAGGCAAACCGGGAGAACTGAAACATCTAAGTACCCCGAGGAAAAGAAATCAACCGAGATTTCGTTAGTAGCGGCGAGCGAACGCGAATCAGCCCTTAAGCTTATTGGGCGCTAGTGGAATGTTCTGGAAAGGACAACGATACAGGGTGATAGTCCCGTACACAAAAGCCACCTTTAAGTGAAATCGAGTAGGACGGAGCACGTGAAACTTTGTCTGAATATGGGGGGACCATCCTCCAAGGCTAAATACTACTAACTGACCGATAGTGAACCAGTACCGTGAGGGAAAGGCGAAAAGAACCCCTGTGAGGGGAGTGAAATAGAACCTGAAACCGCATACGTACAAGCAGTGGGAGCTAGATTTAGTCTAGTGACTGCGTACCTTTTGTATAATGGGTCAGCGACTTATATTCTGTAGCAAGGTTAACCGATTAGGGGAGCCGTAGCGAAAGCGAGTGTTAACTGCGCGTTTAGTTGCAGGGTATAGACCCGAAACCCGGCGATCTACCCATGGGCAGGTTGAAGGTTGAGTAACATCAACTGGAGGACCGAACACACGTATGTTGAAAAATGCGGTGATGACTTGTGGGTCGGAGTGAAAGGCTAATCAAGCCGGGAGATAGCTGGTTCTCCCCGAAATCTATTTAGGTAGAGCCTCGCACGAACACCATTGGGGGTAGAGCACTGTTAAGGCTAGGGGGTCATCCCGACTTACCAACCCTTTGCAAACTCCGAATACCAATGAGTGATATGCGGGAGACACACTGCGGGTGCTAACGTCCGTTGTGAAGAGGGAAACAACCCAGACCGCCAGCTAAGGTCCCAAAGTACTAGTTAAGTGGGAAACGATGTGGAAAGGCATAGACAGCTAGGAGGTTGGCTTAGAAGCAGCCATCCTTTAAAGAAAGCGTAATAGCTCACTAGTCGAGTCGGTCTGCGCGGAAGATGTAACGGGGCTAAACTAGTCACCGAAGCTGCGGATTCATAGTTTACTATGAGTGGTAGGGGAGCGTTGTGTAAGCCGTTGAAGGTGAATTGAGAAGTTTGCTGGAGGTATCACAAGTGCGAATGCTGACATGAGTAACGATAAGGGGAGTGAAAAACTCCCCCGCCGAAAGACCAAGGTTTCCTGTCCCATGTTAATCAGGGCAGGGTAAGTCGGCCCCTAAGGCGAGACCGAAAGGTGTAGTCGATGGGAAACAGATTAATATTTCTGTACTTCTATATATTGCGAAGGAGGGACGGAGTAGGCTAGGTGAGCACGGCGTTGGTAGTCCGTGTGAAAGTATGTAGGCTGAAGACTTAGGTAAATCCGGGTCTTCTTAAGGCTGAGATACGAGACGAGTCACTACGGTGATGAAGTCATTGATGCCATGCTTCCAGGAAAAGCTTCTAAGCTTCAGATATATAGGAACCGTACCCCAAACCGACACAGGTGGTTAGGTAGAGAATACTAAGGCGCTTGAGAGAACTCGGGTGAAGGAACTAGGCAAAATAGTACCGTAACTTCGGGAGAAGGTACGCTGGATATGGGTGATGGAACTTGCTTCCTAAGCTCAGACCAGTCGAAGTAACCAGGTGGCTGGAACTGTTTATTAAAAACACAGCACTGTGCAAAATCGAAAGATGACGTATACGGTGTGACGCCTGCCCGGTGCCGGAAGGTTAATTGATTGGGTTAGTCCTCGGACGAAGCTCATGATCGAAGCCCCGGTAAACGGCGGCCGTAACTATAACGGTCCTAAGGTAGCGAAATTCCTTGTCGGGTAAGTTCCGACCTGCACGAATGGCGTAATCATGGCCACACTGTCTCCACCCGAGACTCAGTGAAATTGAATTTGCGGTTAAGATGCCGTATACCCGCGGCTAGACGGAAAGACCCCGTGAACCTTTACTATAGCTTGACAGTGAACATTGCTCCTACATGTGTAGGATAGGTGGGAGGCGTTGAAACCATGTCGCTAGATGTGGTGGAGCCAATCTTGAAATACCACCCTTGTATGCGTGATGTTCTAACCTAGGGCCCTTATCGGGCTTGGGGACACTGTCTGGTGGGTAGTTTGACTGGGGCGGTCTCCTCCCAAAGAGTAACGGAGGAGCACGAAGGTTGGCTAAGTACGGTCGGACATCGTACGGTTAGTGCAATGGCATAAGCCAGCTTAACTGCGAGACAGACACGTCGAGCAGGTACGAAAGTAGGTCATAGTGATCCGGTGGTTCTGTATGGAAGGGCCATCGCTCAACGGATAAAAGGTACTCCGGGGATAACAGGCTGATACCGCCCAAGAGTTCATATCGACGGCGGTGTTTGGCACCTCGATGTCGGCTCATCACATCCTGGGGCTGAAGTCGGTCCCAAGGGTATGGCTGTTCGCCATTTAAAGTGGTACGCGAGCTGGGTTTAGAACGTCGTGAGACAGTTCGGTCCCTATCTGCCGTGGGCGTTTGAGAATTGAAGAGGGCTGCTCCTAGTACGAGAGGACCGGAGTGGACGAACCACTGGTGTTCGGGTTGTCATGCCAATGGCATTGCCCGGTAGCTACGTTCGGAACTGATAACCGCTGAAAGCATCTAAGCGGGAAGCAGGCTTTGAGATGAGTTCTCACTGGAGCTTTAAGCTCCCTAAAGGGTCGTTGGAGACTACAACGTTGATAGGTCAGGTGTGTAAGTGCTGCGAGGCATTGAGCTAACTGATACTAATTGCCCGTGAGGCTTAACCATACAACACCCAAGTGGTTTTG
>NZ_JAHKPW010000012.1 GCF_018860755.1 Colwellia sp. D2M02
AACTTATGAATAACGTATGAATAAAAAAGGGCAATAGCTTGCCCTCTTCTCTGTCAATATATTGCCACCAATAGGGAAATAATTTCCTAACATCATATTAACTACTCAGTAACAATAAAACATTAAACCACATAAAGTTGACGTTTAATGGCTTACTACCGAGCTCAGGTTATTTAGTAATAACTCTGCTCATTCTCAGCCATGGTTATTAAAGCCTGACAAGGGCTATAACGCTCACCATATTGCTCCGCCCATTGACTTAGTTGGGCAACAACAGATTTAGCCCCAACACTATCAATATAACGCAGTGGACCACCTAAAAATGGCGGGAAACCGATACCAAAAATAGCGCCAATATCACCATCTCGAGCATTTCGCACAATACCTTCATCAACACAGCGTGCTGCTTCATTAAGCATCATATAAAGACACCGTTTAGCAATAGTTTCAGCACTTAGCTTACCTTTAGGAGTAATGCCTAATAATGGGTAAATACTCTCATCTACTGGTTTACTTGGTAATGGTTTGATTAACCCTGTTAATTTAGCAACCAGCCCTTTTTTAGGTTGTTTATAAAGGTATAAGCCTTTATTCACTTTTTTTCCTAAACGGCCATCATCAATTAACTTGTCAAAAGCCGCTGGCGCGGCAAAACGTTCACCCAAATCTGCTTGTAAAATAGGGCCTATTTTAGCACCAACATCAATGCCTACTTCATCAAGTAACTGCATTGGACCAACGGGGAAACCAAACTTCACTAAGGCGTTATCTATTTTGTCGACAGGCTCGCCCGCAAGCAACAAAATAGCGGCTTCATTCATATAAGGCGCTAAAATTCGATTGACATAAAAGCCCGCTTTATCTTTAACAACAATAGGCGTTTTGCCTTGTTTTTTAGCAAAAGCTACTGTGGTTGAAATGGTTTTGTCTGAGGTGTTTTCATGTGGAATTATTTCCACTAAAGGCATTTTGTCAACCGGTGAAAAGTAATGTAAACCAATAACATTTTCTGGTCGTTTAGCCTGAGCAGCAATTTTATGAATAGGTAAGCTTGAAGTATTACTCGCAAAAATAGTCTGCTCTTGAGTGTGCTCTTCAACAGCAACTACCATTTCTTGTTTAAGCGCTAGGTCTTCAAATACCGCTTCAACTACAATATCAACTGATTTAAAGCCAGTAAAATTAACAGTACCCGTGATCATCGCGAGCTGTTTTTGCATTTCACTCTTCAAAATAAAACGGCGCTTTACTTTTTTATTCAATAAATCGTAGCTGTACTTTAAAGCAGAATTAATACCTTTATGATTAATATCTTTAATACGTACTGGTACATTGGCTTTGGTCGCCGTAACAAAAGCAATACCGCCTCCCATTAAACCACCACCTAACACGCCAGCCTTTAAAATAGCTTCAGCTTTAACATCGGCTACGCCCTGCTCTTTTTTCATTTCAGTAGTAGCAAAAAATAAATGGCGTAACTGCTGCGATTCGCTGCTCATAACTAAATCAGCAAAGTGCTCAGCTTCAACTTGGTAGCCTTGGGTTGATGAGGCTTCAAGTCCAGTACGAACACAATCAATGATTTTTAATGGGGCAGGATAATTACCTTGGGTTTTTGACAACACGCTTTTTTCAGCCTGTTGATAAACAATATTTCGACCTGCTTTATTGGCGAGTAGCTTTTCAACTAAGCCAATTTTTCGCTGTGATTTATGGTAATGCTTACCTTTAGTGCTAAATGATAGTACTAAATTTTCTGCCGCGCTAATAAGAATACTGTTAGGTACAACATCATCGACTAAGCCTGATTTTAGTGCTTGTTTAGCACGCAACTGTTTACCCGTTAGCATCATATCAAGAGACTTCTGTAGCCCAACTAACTTAGGTAAACGCTGAGTGCCACCACTACCGGGTAATAGCCCTAATTGTACTTCAGGTAAGCCTAATGCTGTTTTAGCATTGTCACTACAAATACGGCCGTGACACGCCATTGCTAATTCTAGACCGCCCCCCAAACAAGGACCATTAATCGCAGCAACAATAGGTATTGTTAATTGTTCAAGCTGAGCAAAAATCATTTGCCCTTGACGTGATAACGCGACCACTTCTTCTTTAGTTTGACAAGCATTTAGCATGTTAATATCTGCGCCAGCAACAAAAGAGTCAGGCTTACCACTACATAACACAATACCAATAATGCTGGTGTCGGCTTTAATTTGAGCAAGCACCTGCGTTATTTGCTCAGCAAATTCCGCTTTTAGCGTATTCATACTTTCATCGGCAACATCCATCACTAAATGGGCAATACCATTATCATGTTTTACGAGTGAAAAGGCACTGTTCGGGCTTGCAGCGTGAGTTGCTGTGTGACTTTCTGCTGCTTGATTATCAACAGCGCCGTCTTTGTCAGCACAGTCTTTTACCTTGCTGTTTTCTACCTTGTCGTTACTCATTAGTCTGTCTCCACTATCATAGCTGCACCTAAACCACCTGCTGCACAAGCTGTTGTTAAACCAACACCGCCGCCTCTGCGTTTCAATTCATTTAATGTTTGCGTTATTAAACGAGCGCCTGTTGCCGCAAACGGGTGGCCGTAAGCAAGTGAGCCCCCCATGACATTAAATTTATTCATGTCAATATCGCCAATGGCTTTTGAGCGCCCAAGCTGCTCTTTGGCAAACTTATTACTGGCAAACATTTTCATATTGGCTAACGCTTGAGCGGCAAAAGCTTCATGCATTTCAATTAAGTCTAAATCAGCAAGCTCCATTCCTGCACGTTGTAACGCAAGTGGAGTCGCATAACTTGGTCCCATGAGCATATCCTGCCAAACATCAATAGCTGAAAAAGCATAACTGCGAATATAGCCTAATGGCTGGTAGCCAAGCTCTTTAGCTCGCCCTTCTCTCATTAATAATATGGCGGCACCACCATCTGTTAATGGCGTACTCGTCGCTGCGGTAACTGTACCGTGTTTACGGTCAAATACTGGGCGTAATTTCGCATAACTTTCAAGCACTGAATTATCACGAATACAATTATCTTTCTCAATAAAGCCTTTGTAAGGCTCAGCATGTGCGCTCATTACTTCGCCATCTAATAAACCGTTTTGCCAACTTTGACTTGCTAAGGTATGAGAGCGATGCGCTAATGCATCTTGATCTTGTCGTGATATTTGATAGGTTTTTGCCATTTGCTCGGCTGTTTGCCCCATCGATATTCCTGTTGAGTACTCAGCAACCGCAGGTGATACCGGTAGCAAATCTTTAAAGCCTAATCGTCGAATGACCGCCAGCTTTTGGCCGAGTGTTTTGGTTTTAGTTAAATCAACTAAGGCACGTGCAAGGTTTTTAGAAACACCAATAGGAGCAACCGATGAAGAATCTGCGCCACCTGCAATACCCACATCAACCGTGCCAGCCATAATAGACTCAGCAACATTAACTGTTGATTGAAAGCTAGTCGCACAAGCACGAGAAACACTATAAGCATCGGTTTGTACTTTCATACCAGTACCGAGCACAATTTCACGTGCAATATTTGGCGCTTCGGGCATTTGTACTACTTGTCCAAAGACAAGTTGGTCAACAATAGCGGGATCAACATCATGTTTTTGCAAAAGTTCATTAACGACCACTTTACCTAAATCTACCGCAGGCACACCATGAAAGGCTGTTGCTTGCTTAGCAAAGGGGGTGCGTAGCCCCGCAACAATGGCGATACGTTCACCACTTGAGGTTATTAATTTTTTTGTTGTCATTTATTACTCCAATAGTGCTTTTTAAGCTAGAGAGATAGAGGTCAGACCTCTAAGTTAATTGATTTTAATCAACTAAGCAAAAATTTCATCAAAAAAGCTTATTTTTACTTAAAGCGATATCGTAGGGTTAACTATGCCAATCCTAGGCTATTTACCTCAAAGCTTAGGTAATGCAGTTTTACCTAAAGCAATTTAAAATTTTGTTACGAATCTCTTGTTTTATTTAGCAATAGCCCTATATAAAATAGTAAATAAACCTTAACATCCGTTATCGCTTAACTAACTATAAGAAATTTAAAAGAAACCGCCATGGCTATTGAACATTTTTCTACTCTAAAAAAGCACTTGTCTTCACAAATTATTGGTCAAGAATCTCTTGTTGAAAACCTACTTATTGCATTGTTAGCGAATGGGCACTTAATTGTTGAAGGTCCTCCGGGGTTAGCTAAAACCCGTGCCGTTAATGCGTTAGCTAACGGTTTAGAGGCCGACTTTCACCGTATTCAGTTTACCCCCGATTTACTTCCTGCAGATTTAACAGGTACTGATATTTATCGTCCAGAAGACGGTACTTTTGTTTTCCAAGAAGGTCCTTTATTTCAAAATTTAGTACTTGCCGATGAAATTAACCGTGCACCAGCCAAAGTGCAGTCGGCTTTATTAGAGGCCATGGCAGAAGGACAAATTACCGTCGGTAGAAAAACCTACGACTTACCTGAGCTTTTTTTAGTGATGGCAACGCAAAACCCTATTGAACAAGAAGGGACTTATCCACTACCCGAAGCACAACTTGATCGTTTTTTAATGCACATTGAAATTGATTATCCTGACGCACAAAGCGAGCTTGAAATATTAAAGCTAAATCGTGGTGAGGCACTAACCTCAAGTCATGCTACTGAAAAGTCAAAAGCTGATTTACGCGTGCTTAGCCAAGCTGAAATTTTTTCGGCTCGCGAGCAAGTTTTACAAATTCATATGGCGCCAGCATTAGAAAAGTACTTAGTCGATTTAATTATTGCGACACGCCAACCTGAAAAATACGATGAACAACTTAAGGCTTGGTTAGCGTTTGGGGCCAGTCCTCGGGCAACCATTGCGCTTGACCGCTGTGCTCGCGCTCGCGCTTGGTTACATAACCGTGACTTTGTTAGCCCTGAAGATATTCAAGCAGTATTTCATAATGTTTTACGCCATAGAATATTACTGAGTTACCAAGCTGAAGCCGAAGGTATTACCGCCAATCAGGTGCTTGATCATTTACTCACATTAGTGGCAGTAGCCTAATTAACTCGTGCAACGTGTTTTTCTTAATGAATGAGTAATTTTATGTGGTTTGCCCGTAAAGAAAAAAATCAAGGTACTGATAACTCTGTAGAACATTCGTGCGAATCATTACTGGCAAGTATTGCCAGCAATGGGGTTGAGTTATCACTAACAGAGTTAATGCGTTATCAAAATAAATGTGCATTAATTAACTTAGTTGCGCGAAAAAATGTTCAAGGAAAGCAGTCAGGTAATTACTTATCGCGCAGTAAAGGTCGCGGTATGGAGTTTGATGAAGTGCGACATTATCAAACCGGTGACGATATCCGCGCGATTGATTGGCGAGTTACTGCTAGAACAGGTACTACTCACACTAAACTATTTCGTGAAGAAATAGAGCGCCCTGTTCTAATCGCAACCGATTTAAGTACCAGTATGCATTTTGGCAGTCAGCTGTTATTTAAATCGGTTCAAGCCGCACATTTAGCCTCGTTAGTGGCTTGGCATGCGAAAAGCCGAGGCGATCGACTTGGCGGTTTAGTGTTTAATAATGATAAACATGTTGAGTTAAAGCCCCGTAGCCGCAAAGCTGGGGTATTACATTACCTACATGCCTTAACGTTATTAGCAAAACCTAATAATACTGAACAGCACCCTGAAGATTTTGATTCACATTGTGCTCGTTTACGCCACCTCGCCAAACCAGGCTCATTAGTGTATTTAATTACCGACGGGCAAGCATTTATTAATTACGATGATAATCAACAACATGCGCTGCGTCATTTAGCACAAATAAGCCAACACTGTGAATTAGTCGTTTGTTTAATTAACGACTCGCTTGAGTTTACCCTCCCCGCCAGTACCCGAAAATTAACCGTAACGTTAACGGATGGCATTGATAAGCAACAATTGACCTTGGGCCATAAAAACACCGAGATAAGTTACCAACAACAAGCAAGCCTAATGCACACTCAAAAGCGACAGCGTTTACAAGAAACTGGCGCTCGTATTATTGAATTTAGCGCGGGACAAACCCTTGAACAGCAACTAAAAAATGCTGGAGCGCTTTTATAATGACAACAAATCAAGCCCTTGGGCCACAGCAACCGCCAACATTACCTTTAAACGATATTCATTTGCCTGAGCAAATTAGTAGTCTACCTATCGCTTTTGGTTGGTGGTTACTAGCAATCATCATTATTATTTCACTGTTGTTATTTTCTAAGTATTATCGGCAGAACAAACGTTTGAATGCCGCAAAAAATCATGCTTTGCAACAACTTAACACCCATAAAAACATTAACGCTAATGAAAGCCTTAACTTACTCAAATGGGCCGTTATGCAATACGCTAATAGAGCTGATATTGCCAAGCTTTATGGTTATAACTTTCAACATTTTTTAGTCGCACAATTACCGTCAAAATATCATAGTCAGTTTATAGCGTTATCAACACCCGCTTTTGAGGTGCAATATCAACCAAGTGATTGTGCTAACAGTAACAATCAAGAAAGTATTGATAAGCACTGTAAAGCCGCAGTAAAACTGTGGTTACAAAATGCGCTACCAATAAAAGCTCTAAATATTATCAATACAACACAACTTGAGGAAAATAAACCATGATCAGTTTTGCTTGGCCTTGGTTATTAGCCTTAATACCTTTACCTATTATTATTTATTGGTTACCGGCTAAAAAAAGAGCCCCTAAAAATAACGCGCTAAAAGTACCGTTATTAATCCAAACCACCAGCAGTGTTGAACAAAGTGATAAGCAAAAAAAGTCACCTTTAGTTGTACTTTCTTTATGTTGGTTATTTTTTATAACCGCACTTGCACAACCGCAATGGTTAGGTGAGCCGGTTGATATTCCGACACAAGGTCGTGAAATGATGTTAGCTGTCGACTTATCTGGCAGTATGGACATTGAAGATATGAGCCTTAATGGCCGCAATGTTAACCGCCTACAAATGTTAAAAGTGGTTCTAGGTGACTTTATTGAGCGCCGCGTTGGTGACCGCCTTGGTTTAATTCTTTTTGCTGACGATGCTTACATGCAAACACCAATGACCTTTGACAGAAAAACAGTTAAACAAATGCTCCATGAAAGTGAGCTAGGTTTAGTGGGCAGAAAAACGGCTATTGGTGATGCGATAGGGCTTGCGGTAAAACGTTTTGATGCCAAAAAAGAGTCAAATAAAGTATTGCTTCTCTTAACCGATGGACAAAATACTTCAGGAAAAATCTCTCCTGAAGAAGCGCTAGCCTTAGCCGTAAACAAAGGGATCACTATTTATACTATAGGTATTGGTGCTGATGTCATGATGCAACAATCTCTTTGGGGCGCTCAGCGCATCAACCCATCAAGTGATTTAGATGAAACCAGTTTGACCCAAATTGCTGAACAAACAGGCGGTCAATATTTTAGAGCACGAGATAGCCAAAGTATGAGTGATATTTATGCGCTACTCGACTCACTTGAACCAATAGAGCAAGACCAGCAACAAATGCGCCCTCTTAGCGCTTTATTTTATTGGCCATTAGCCATTGCAGCATTACTCGCTTTTTTATATTTAGTGAGTATGAATTTTAGCCTACTGTCATTACTCTTTATCCGTAAGCAGCTTACCCATCAGCACAATAGCGTTAATTCTACAACAACAAAAGGTCAGCACTAATTATGTCCTTGCCAAATACATCTTTTATTTCTCAGCTTATCAATAGTGATATGTTGAATAATGAAATACTTAGCCATTTTCACTTTATCCGACCTTGGTGGTTACTTGCTTTTTTCGCACTTTTTTTAGCCTTGTACTTACTTAAAAAAGCTCGTGTTTTTCAGTCTCCTTGGCAACACTTTCTCCCGCAACATTTAACGAAAGTACTGTTAGCAAATGAAAGTAAATCAGCTCAACCAAAGGTCAGTCAACAAAGCAGCGTCAATAAAAGCGCTTGCTTTTGGTGTAAACCATTCATTATTGGCAGCTTAGTTATTATTGCGCTTGCGGGCCCAGCATGGCAGAAGTTACCACAGCCAGTTTATCAAGTAGAACGTGGTTCGGTATTAATAATGGATATGTCTTATTCTATGTATGCTACCGACATAAAGCCTAACCGGCTAACTCGTGCTCGTTATAAAGCGAATGACTTGTTAACGGCAATTAACGAAGGTGAAATTGGCTTAATTGCTTATGCTGGTGATGCTTTCACTATTAGTCCACTTACTCAAGACATTAAAAACATTGAGCTTTTACTACCATCTTTATCACCTGATATTATGCCAACTCTTGGCGCTAATGCCTTAGCTGCTTTAACATTAGCCCATCAAACCCTAAAAAATTCGGGTCATGTTCAAGGCGATATTTATTGGTTTACCGATGATATTGATAACGAAGAATTAGCTGATATTTATGCGTGGTCTAACGAATACGGCCATCGTTTAAATATATTAGGTGTTGGAACCACTGACGGTGCTCCAATAAAACTCAGTACAGGTGAGTTATTAAAAGATAATAGCGGTGCCATTGTCATACCTAAACTACCCAGCAGTAAACTGGCAGGTTTAGCGCAACGAGGTAATGGTTACTACAGCACTATCACCAGTAATGATGCAGATATAAAAACACTGACTCAGCATTTACACAGCGATTTAAATAATCAAAAAGAAAGCAATAGCACCTCAAACGAGAACAATACAGCCAATGAAGAACAAAATATGCAAGGTGATCAATACCAAGAAGAAGGCCCTTGGTTATTATTGATTGCTCTGCCGTTACTTCTAACTTATTTTAGACGTGGTGCTGGCGTATTATCACTCGGTTTTATCGCGCCATTATCTTTACTTATCTTACTTAGTGGTGCCCCATCACCTAGCTATGCAAACCAAGCAGAGTCTAGTAATACAGAGAATAGTAGTGTGAATAGTACTGTAAATAGCACAGTCAACAACACTGATACTAGCAATGCGCTAACACAGTCACAATCGCAGCAAAAAAACAGTATTTGGCAAAATTTATGGAAAACTAAAGATCAACAAGCACAGCAGCAATTTAACCAACAGCAATACAATAATGCTGCTGAGCAATTTGAGCACCCTCAATGGCAAGGTAGCGCACATTACAAAGCCGGAAATTATCCGCAAGCATTGAAGGCTTTTGAGCAAGACAATAGTGCTAATGGGCTCTATAACCAAGGGAACTCCCTTGCACAAATGCAACAATATGATGAAGCAATTGAGCGCTATCAACAGGCACTCAAGCAAGACCCTGATTTAGCAGACGCCAAAAAAAACCTAGAAACAGTTAAACAAGCCAAAGCCGCTCAAGAAAAACAGCAACAGCAGCAACAGTCTGATCAACAAAACGGCGACAAAAACGAGAACGAGCAAGATCAACAAAAGGGTGATAAACAGCAAGGCCAAGATCAGCAAAATAAAGAGCAGCAGAGTGATGAACAACAAAGCTCTGAGCAACAGTCATCACAAAGTGAGCAGCAAGAACAACAACAAAACGGTGAGCAAAGTGATGATGCTAACGATAAAAAAAGTGATAGCGCACAAGCTGAGCAAGATAAAGGGCAGCAAGAAAAATCAGCCGAAGAAAAAGCAGCTCAAGCAGTAGACGGCGAAGAAGATAAAGACGGTGAAAAAACACCTGCGCAACAAGCAAGCGATAAAAAAGCGCAAGAAGAAAACCAAAAATATCAACAAACAATAAATAAAGTCACCGACGATCCTTATTTATTATTACGCAACAAAATGCGGTTAGAGTACCAAAAACGCCGACATGATAGTAAGGCTAAAGGAGTAAATAAAAAGTGGTAAAAATATTGTCATCGCTTAAAGGGTCATTGGTAAAAGCAGCCCTCACCATGAGCTTATTGAGTAGTTTTTTCCTGTGCTTGCCAAGCTACGCGCTTTCACAAGTAACTGCGTCGGTTGATAAAAATCCGGTGATGGTTAATGAGTCTATTGTACTTACCGTTATTGCAGATGATGACGTTGATCAACGCGCACTTGATACTTCACCTTTGTTAGCTGACTTTATTGTTGGTAGAACATCATTTAGGTCTTACTCAAGTAGCATCAACTTTAAAACAACGTTAACCTCGCAGTGGCAAATCGTGCTTATTGCGAGACGAACAGGTAAACACACTATTCCAGCATTAACGGTTAACAGTCAAAAAACGGCTCCTATTAGTTTAGTCGTACTGGAAAAAAGTGATAAAGATGCTGATCAACAAGATATTTTTGTCACCTCTACACTGTCGAGCAGCCAAACCTATGTTCAGCAACTTTTCACCTTAACTTTAAAGCTACATTTTGCCGTAGAGCTTAAAAGCGGTAATTTAAGTGAACCATCATTCCCTGGCGCTGCAATTGAAAAAATAGGACAAGACCAACAAACCAGTACAATTATTAATGGCAAGCGTTATCGCGTTATTGAACAAACCTACGCAATCACCCCACAAGAAAGTGGTGAGTTTACTATTGATGCCCCAGTTTTTTCAGGGGATATTATGGTCGCCAGCCGTGGGCGCTCTAGCTTCTTAAGTTTTGCCGAAACCAAACCCGTTAGCGTGGTTGGTGAGCCACAAAGTATTAAAGTGCTCCCTATTCCGCTGAGCTATCCACCAAACACACCTTGGTTGCCTACTGAGATATTAACCTTACATCAAGAATGGCCTGCCAATGAAGGTGAGTTTACAGTTGGAGAGCCTATTACTCGAACAATTACCTTAACAGCAGCAGGGCTTTCAAAAGCACAACTACCTGAAATAGTAATGGAACATAGTAAAGGTTTTAAGGTATACCCAGATCAAGCACAGCTTCACACCAACATGACAACGGATCGCTTGGTGAGCCAAAAAGTTCAAAATTTTGCCATAGTTCCAAGTCAAGCAGGTACATTCACCCTACCCGAGTTAACGGTGACTTGGTTTAATACCGTTACCAATAAAACAGAACAAGCCACATTACCAGCAAAAGAGATTACGGTAGTTGCCGGTGAAAATACATTAGCGAATAATTTAGCTAACAATCAAAATAGCGCTCAAACTAATCAGCAAAACAACGGCTTAAACACTATTCAGTCAAGTCAGAGTGCTCAAAATAACGTTCAAGGCTCTGCTACCACGGTTGTTGCAACGTCAGATAACACTATGCAGTGGTTGTTTTTGGGGTTATGGCTATTAACCCTAATCTTATGGTTAGTCCATGTTATCTATTTAAAACGACAATATAGCGCAGCTCCCAAACGCCAAGTAACGAATAAACCGACAAGCTTAACCACTGGCAACGCTTATCAGCAATTAGTTAATGCTTGTAAGAAAAATGACGCTACCACAGCACTTAGCTTAATTATTCCTTGGCTAAATCAACTTATTGAGAGCGACATCATCACCTCAAAAGATAGTAACAACGAGAATAAATTGGTGACTAATATTGCCGAAGTTCCAACGCTTATTAATGAGCAAGCATTTGCCACAGCCCTTAATGATTTGCAGCAGCATTTATACGGAAAAAGTGCCACAAATGGTGCGCCATCATGGCATGGCATCGCTTTATTAGCGGTAATTACACAAATAAATCAAAAGCCAAACAGCGACAAAAGCAATCAACCGTGGCAGCTTAACCCTTAGCGCCATAACAGTCTCCTATCCTATTGAGTAATAGGTGGGAGACTTGCCCCATCAGCACGGCTGATTTTAGCTAATCTCAACTAATCTCAACTAATTTCAACTAATTTCAACTAAAGCACCATTAAGGGAATGTAATACTGTCCTCGCCTACCCTTGTCCGACGGTATTATTGAACTATGCTCTTTATAGTTTCAATGAAAGCTTCACTAGAAATAACCTCAATAAAAAATGCTCTTTGTGTGAAATTACTGAAAAATTTTGAAAGTAAATTATCTCCTGCTAGGTCTATTAATTCATGATGACAAAACAAGTTAGATATGAGGCGCTCGTAAAAGCGCTACACGGGGATTTATACCGTTATGCTTATTGGTTATGCCATGAAAAGCAAGTGGCAGAAGACCTAGTGCAAGAAACCTTTTTACGTGCTTGGCGTGCTCTTGACTCTTTAAAAGACGAAAAAGCCGCTAAGTCTTGGTTAATAACGATCCTCAGACGAGAAAACGCTCGACGTTTTGAACGTAAGCGTTTTGATATGAGTGAGTATGAAGAGTCAACTATCACTGACACACAATCAGCCTCACATGAACAAACAATGGAAAGCCATTGGCTAAGAGATAAAATTGCTCAGTTACCTAATGAATACTCTGAGCCGTTGGTATTACAAGTGCTTGGCGGCTTTAGTGGTGAAGAAATCGCGGTGATGTTAGATCTCAATAAAAATACTGTCATGACTCGGCTATTTCGAGCACGTAACCAACTAAAAGACATTTTAGAGTCTGAGCCAGCAAAACGAGGTTTATATAATGGATGACTTACAATTCAGACGCGCCATTTACAGTGATCCCAAAAGCCAAGACGAAGAGTTACTCGCGGCAATGGATAAGGCTCCAAATAGGCAAAAGATAGCACATGACATGTCACTGCTAGATGAAAAAATTAAGCAGGCATTACAAGTGCCTGTACCTGATGATTTATGTAATAAATTGATATTACGCCAAACATTGGCAACCCATCAGCAACATAAACGTAAAAAGCGGCTACATTTAGCAATGGCAGCTTCAGTCGCTATTTTAGGTGCGTTATTTATTAACTACTTACAATTTAATAGTGCCTACAACAACTTGGGTGATTACTCCTTAGCACACGTTTATCACGAAGCAGAGCATTTCGCCGATAACGGGGCTAATGCAAATAGTCGTTTGATTTCGCTAGCGTCATTAAATAGTAAAATGGCAACATTTAACGGTAACTTCACAGATGTATTAGGCAAGCTGATTTTTGCCGACTATTGTCGTTTTGGTGGAATGAAGAGCCTACATTTGGTTTATCAAGGAAAGACTAGCCCTGTGAACGTGTTCATTGTACCTAAAGATGATCAAATGACCTTTATTGATAAATTTAGCGACCAACACCTCTTTGGAGAGTCTGCTGCTTTTAATCAAGCTAATGTTATTGTGGTGGGTGATAAAAGCGAATCGCTAAATCAATGGCAAGATAAACTCAGTAAAAATATTAATTGGACGATATAACCGTAACTAAATAACGTTCTTAAACCCTAAAACGCTTTTAAGCATCAGCCAAAAGCGTTTTGTTTTTTGAGGTTTTAATATTACTTGGTAAGAGTAAAAACATTACTTCAGGCTTGCAAAGTAATTCGCTAGAAAAGTTATAAAAGCAGTAGGTTACACTCAAGCTTACTTCTACGCCCTCTTCTACCTATAAATATTAACTAACCTACCAATATTTTAATTAACCTGTCTAATAATTTTACACATAACCTTAAAATAACTTACCGGAGAAGGTAACTCACTGATAATTAATCTCTTTAAGGTTTAGGCATTATACTTGCTCTTAATTTAAAGATTTTAATAAATACACACTTTCTTTGATGAAAGTATTACAAGGAAAATAAGATGAATATGAAAATGTTAAAAGCAGCGGTTGCTGGTTTAGTTTTATCTCTAAGTAGTTTTGTTAACGCAAGTTTAATCACTGTAAACTCTCTTGATACTTCAAATAATGGACAAAGAGGTATAATGTTTGACGTTATGACAGGGACAAGTGCAGTTAACTTAGCTGAGATATCTACATTCTTTTATAACGCCACATCAACTTATGAGCTTTACTTCATTGAAGGTGGGCTTTCAGGTAATGAGTCTAACGCTGGTGCTTGGACATTACACGACTCGATTACTGGCTTTACCGGTTATGGAGAGGGAGCTACCGCAACATGGAGCTTTAAAAACTTATACTTAAACTCAAATACAACCTACGGGCTATATTTCACTAATACCTCTGGTGGTGGAATACACTATAATGACTCAGTTACGTTAAATGAACTTGTTGGTGGGGATCAGAACCTATCTGTTTATGCTGGTTTAGGTCGCTCTTATGCTTTTGGCAATCAATATAACTCTAGAGCTTTAGCTGGATCACTATCCTATAATCTCACTCAAGTGCCAGAGCCATCTACCCTTGCTATCTTCGCATTAAGCTTTATGGGCTTAGCTGCTCGTAGACTTAAGAAAAAATAAAATTTATCAAGCAACAAATAAAATTAAAGCACCTTTATTGGTGCTTTTTTGTTTTTGTAACCATTAAAGTCAGTACCTTTGCTGATTAACCGCTAATAAGCGGTAGCTACAAATGATGAGTATTTTAACTTTAATAAAATACTCATCATAATGCCAAAGGCAGCTAAGCGGCTTTGATTGGTTTAAACAAAGCCCACCTAAGTGTAGTCAAAATACAATACAATGATTTACTTTTGATGAAGGCTTAGCATTTCATCAAATTTAACGCGCATACTTTCATCGACTGTTCCAGAAGACTTACTTACAAAATAAATAGTTAATGAACAAGCGATAAAGCCAGGTACAATCTCATACATCAGTGCACCTAACGGCTGGCCATTAACAGTAACAGGAGCATAAATCCAGAAGAGTACTGTAACTGCGCCAACAATCATACCTGCTAAAGCGCCATTACGCGTAGTTTCTTTCCAGTATAAAGAAGCAATAACAACTGGGCCAAAGGCGGCACCGAAACCAGCCCAAGCATTACTCACTAAGCTTAAAATACTACTATCGCGATCATAAGCTAAATAAATAGCCACTAAAGCCACTAAAAACACAGAGATACGACCAACTCGCACTAACTGTTTTTCGCTAGCGCCTCTATTTAAAAATATCTGATAAAAATCACCGGTTAATGAGCTTGAAGTAACCAATAATTGTGATGAAATAGTACTCATAATAGCCGCTAAGATAGCCGCTAATAAAAAGCCTGCCACTAATGGGTTAAACAACAGTTGCGATAAAACGATAAAAATAGTTTCCGGGTCTTTTAACGCCATCCCCGTTTGATTTACATAAGCAATACCAGAAAAACCGGTGGCCATCGCACCAATAATTGCAACGATCATCCAGCTCATACCAATACGACGAGCTGTTGGCATATCTTTAACGCTGCGAATTGCCATGAAACGAACAATGATGTGCGGTTGCCCAAAATATCCTAAGCCCCATGCCATCGCCGAAATAATGCCTAAGGCACTAACACCACTGAGCATATTTAATAAGTCAGGATTTTGCTGAGTGACAATCTCATTCATTGCCGAAACGCCACCCACCTCAGAAATAGCAACAACAGGTACTAGTACCAAAGCAATAAACATAATACAGCCTTGCACAAAATCGGTTAAACTTACGGCTAAAAAACCGCCGAATAAGGTATAAGCAACAACAACACCAGCGGTAATATACAAGCCTGCTTCGTAATTTAAACCAAAAGAGCTTTCAAATAGTTTACCGCCTGCAACAATGCCACTTGAGGTATATAAGGTAAAGAAAATAACAATTACGACAGAAGAAACAATGCGCAACAAATGTGCTTTGTCATTAAAACGGTTTTCAAAAAAATCTGGTAAGGTTATCGAGTCATTAGCTATTTCTGTATAAGTACGTAAACGCGGCGCAACAATGAGATAATTTAAAAAAGCACCAATCACTAAACCAACAGCTATCCATAAACTACTCAACCCTGAAATATACATGGCACCAGGTAAGCCCATCAGCATCCAACCACTCATATCCGAGGCACCTGCTGACAATGCTGCAACCCCTGGCGATAAATTACGCCCACCTAACATGTAACCTGAAACATCGCTGGTTGACTTACGATAGGCGTATAAACCAATACCTAGCATAACGATAAAGTAAAGTGATAGTGAGAGTAGCGTGGCAAATTCCAAAGTATTTCCTCTTCTGAGTTAACAATAACCAGCTAAAAATTTAGCAAAACACAATTAACTGTATATATTTTAAAATAATATTCGTTAAACTAACAAAAATAGCCGTAAAAATATAGGTCTGCTTGAAAATCGATGTTTTGTCGCTGTAAGAAAACGAACACAAGTACAAAATAAAATGACAAGCTGGTAACTTTGCCATATATTTAATAATCATACTCTCCTTAAAATAACATAGCCTATAAACAATATGCATTTTTACGCCGCCAGACAGCCCATTTTAGATAAGCACAAAAAACTCTTTGCTTATGAGCTCCTTTTCCGAGACAGCTTAGATAACGTATTTCCCGATATTGATGGAGATGAAGCAACTAGTAAAATGATTGAAGCAAGTCAATTTACGATGGGGATCAGTGAGTTAACGGGTAATAAACCCGCCTTTATTAATTTTACACTAGAAACACTAAGTCAAGGGTATCCTGAGATGCTCACCACTGAAGAAGTGGTAATAGAAATTCTTGAAACAGTAAAGCCAGGAAAAAGGTTACTGGCACTTTGTAAAGATCTTCACCAAAAGGGTTATACCCTTGCCTTAGATGATTACGAGCATCAAAGTGTCTGGGCGCATTTTTACCCATTCATCAGCATTATAAAAATTGATATACAACAAAGTGACTTAGCTGAAATAAAACAAGTTATCGGCGCTATTAGTGCTTTTCCACATATTAAGTTATTAGCGGAGAAAGTTGAAACTTACGAAGAGTATAACCAAATGCTCAACCTAGGTTTTGAGTATTTTCAGGGCTATTTTTTTGCAAAGCCTGAAATGATGAAAACAAAAAGCTTATCGCCCTCTCAAATGGCTATGGCTGAGTTACTATACGAAACATCAAAAACAGAGCTTGATTTAAACAACATTACCGGTGTATTTGAGCGTGATGTATCACTGTCTTATAAACTATTGCGTTACGCTAATTCAGCTATTTTTAGGCGTCGCAGTGAAATTTCAACAATAAAGCAAGCCTTAGTTATTTTAGGCTCTGCAGAGTTAAAACGCTTTATTGGCTTAATGTTTGCTGTAAATGCCAATCCAGATAAGCCGTCAGAGTTAATTAATCTTGCGATGACTCGCGCTAAATTTTGTGAGTTTGTAGCACAAGAGCTTCCTAGCAAGTTTGATGTATCTATTGCATTTCTAACCGGTTTATTATCAATGATTGATGCCATTTTAGATGAAGAAATGTCAATTGTTTTAGAAAAGCTTCCGCTTTCGCAAGATATTAAAGAGCCTCTACTGACCAAGGAAGGCTTAATGGCTGATGTCATTAAACTCGTAGCCTGTATTGAGCGCGCCAACTGGGATAATACTAATGATATTATTGAAAAATTAACTTTAGATAAAGACAAGGTAATTGAGCTATATAATCAATCACTAATTTGGGCTGATGAGCAAACCCAAGCAATTAGTGAGTAACGTCACAGCTAATTAAATTACGCAGTAACAATAAAAAGCCCAACAACAGTTGGGCTTTTACATTCATACCTTTGCATTAACACATTTACATGAATACAGTAACATGAGTACAGTAACTTTAATCAAACCATAAGCTAAAAGCCATTAGGGTTTTCAGACTGCCAACGCCATGTATCGGAAATCATCGCCGTTAAGTCCAGTTTGGCTTGCCAATTCAATAATGTTGAGGCTAAGCTAGCATCAGCAAAAACTGTCGCTAAGTCCCCTGCTCTGCGCGGCACTACTTTATAGGGTATTTCTTGACCACTAATTTGTGCAAAGGTATTCACAATATCAAGTACTGAAGTGCCGTTACCTGTACCTAAGTTAATTGCCTGACATCCATTAATTTTGTCTAAGTTCAACAACGCTTTGACATGCCCTTGTGCTAAATCAACCACATGAATATAATCTCTAACGCCGGTGCCATCTTTAGTTGGATAATCGTCACCAAAAATTTGTAATTCAGGTAACCTACCTACAGCAACTTGCGCTACATAAGGTAATAAATTATTCGGAATACCATTAGGGTTTTCACCAATTAACCCTGATGCATGAGCACCAATAGGATTAAAATAGCGTAAACAAGCAATAGACCAGTCGCTGTCACTTTTTGCCAAATCAAAAAGAATTTCTTCAACCATTAACTTGGTTTGCCCATAAGGATTGGTTGCAGAAGTTGACATGCTTTCATCAAGCGGTGAGGCATTATTACCATAAACCGTTGCTGACGAGCTAAAGACAAGGTTTTTCACCTTATGCTTAGCCATAACTTTCAATAGCGTTAAGGTGCCTGCTACATTATTTTGATAATACGCTAATGGGATTTCACTCGACTCACCAACCGCTTTTAAACCGGCAAAATGAATAACGGCATCAACTGTATATTGGGTAAATAATGCTTCCATGGCTTCTTCATCGCAAATATCCCCTTCAACAAAAGTCACAGACTTATCTGTAATTGCCGAAATTCTATCGAGTACTTTAGTTGATGAATTAGATAAATTATCAACAATAATAATATCTTGTGCTGTTTGCTGTTGCAGTAACTCAACAACGGTATGACTACCAATATAACCAGTACCACCGGTAATTAATAAACTCATGTTATTCCCTTTTTCACTCTAGCTTATGAGCCGCTTTATAATGCACTTACCCTATTGTAAATCATAACGTGCTGTATTAATGCTATTTTGCGTTAAGTATTTATTATCAATACTTAACTATTAGTAATGTTATTAATGTGAGTTACTGATAGTACTCAGCCACACTGGCAATAAAAGCTTCAAGTTGCGCTTCTGGTAACTCATTTACTCCTGCTGCTGCCGCTCTACCACCACCGGTAGGGAACTTAGCACAAACATCACCTGCGCCCTGCTTGTTATTTAAAGGCGCGCGTAAACTCACGGTGTAGCTCTTTTCATTGAGCGGATTTTCTGATGACGGCTTATTTAACGTTAACACCGCATGTGCACGTCCCGGTGATTGGTTCGCCAGCTCATTACCAAAAACACCACTGACCCGTCTTGCCCATGGCTCATCGTCAAGCAATACTGCTTTAACTGCAGGTTCATCAACAATTACTTTAGCTGACTTAGCCTTGGCCATATCCGCTAAATAAGCATTTTTCAATTGTGAGAATACCGAGCCTTTTTCATTAATTAAATCAAAAGGATTGGGGTATTTTAGTAACGCTTTAAACAAATTAGCTGGATGAAAATGTAAATCATCGGTTGAGCTACCATAACCATTGTAGTTAATGTAAATCCCCAACTCATTTAACTGTAATTGCTCTTCATCACTTAACCCGTATTTTTTAGCTAAGGTACGAGCTGATGACTGCATATTATCGCCAAAAGCGGCTGCTATGGCCCAAAAAACGTAGCGATTATCTAAGTACTGATTAACAATTAAGCTTGTACAAACATTGGCATCGGTATCAAAAAGCCCCGTAAACAGTGCTGCTTGTGGAATATCACCCGTTCGATGATGATCAGCATAAAACACTTCAACACCATCATTAAGCAAAGTGGTTAATGCATCAATATTTTTTTCTAACGAGATATCTAACACAGTCACAGAGCTTGCTTTATCTGCTTTAGAGACAGCACATACTTGTTTAAGTAAGCTAATATCGCGTTTAACACCTGTGATTAACTTTGACTCTTTCGGCTGCGCTAAACGTAACTGTAATAAAGCGATAATACCGTCTGCATCACCATTAAAAACATCATAATGCATCTAATTAACCTTCCAATTGTTCTATACAGCTTGCAGGTATAAAACCTTGCGCTATTAAATGGTTAACGATTTGCTGTGCACACTGCTCAATAGATTGTTCAGCCGTTTTTACGTGAATTTGTGGTGCTTGAGGTACATCATAGCTTGAGTCGATACCAGTAAAGTCTTTAATTTCGCCAGCACGTGCTTTTTTATATAAACCTTTAGGATCACGTTGCTCACAGATACTTATAGGGGTATCAATAAACACTTCAATAAACTCACCTGACGCTAACTTCTCTTTAGCTAGTGCTCTATCGCTGGCAAAAGGCGAAATAAATGCGGTTGAAACAATAAGTCCTGCATCAATAAATAACTTTGCAACTTCAGAAATACGACGAATATTTTCAATGCGCTCTTCATCGCTAAAACCTAAATCACCATTTAAACCATGACGAACATTATCACCGTCAAGTAAATAACTATGACAGCCCAGCTTAAACAATAATGCATCAACCGCATTCGCCACGGTCGACTTACCTGAGCCACTTAAACCTGTGTACCATAACAAACAGGGGGTTTGCTTTTTTAATGCTGCGCGTTGCTCTTTACTAATATGCTGTTCATGCCAAACGGTATTTTCTGTTTTCATTATCGGTCTCATTATTCTTTATGTTTCATTAAATTAGCGTTGAAAAATCGAAGGATTAAATAAGCTAATTTTTACTTAAAATGGAAAAACAATTGGGATCATTAAAATCACTGTAACGCTGTATATTATCGATATAGGTAAACCAAAGCGAATAAAATCACTTAGCTGATAATTGCCCGCGTTATACACCATTACATTGGTTTGATAACCATACGGACTGATAAAACTGCCACTGGCTGCAAATGCTACCGCCATCACAAACGGCATAGGATCTACACCTAACCCCAACGCAATATTATAAGCAATAGGAAACGCCAGTGCTGCTGCTGCACTGTTAGTAATTAATTCGGTCATAACGAGTGTTAAAACAAAAATAACCACAAACGCTAAATAAACACTATGACCATGTAAAAAGCCTTCAATGTTATCGGCAAGCATGGTCGCGATGCCAGTATTTTCAATAGAGGTAGCTAAGGTTAACGCGCCTAGCACTATCATCCATATTTCTAAAGGAAAGCGACGCTTTATTTCGTCCACCGTTAATGCACCACTAAAAATAAGTACCGCTAAATAAACAAATAAACAGCTTAATAATGGCAAGGGCGTAAGCACTGACACTAAAATAGCACCAATGAAGCCCCAAACAGTAATATGATCACGCCAGCCACTGAGCATATTGTCGGCTTGGTGCCCTGATAAGATATAAAAGTTTTTCGATAAGTTAGTACGAGTTGAGAAATCTTGCCCAACCGCTAGCACAAGAAAGTCACCTGATTGCAAAACAATATCGCCTAACTTTCCTGACAATGCACAACCTTCACGACGAACAGCGACAACCGCCGCATCGAAACGTGCTCTAAATCCTGCTTTTTTGAGCGTTTTACCTGCAATTGCCGAGTCAGCTTTAACTAACACTTCGGTTAAGTTATCGCGCAGCAAGTCATCTTGCTCAGCATATAAGGTTAAACCATCAAACTGCTGTAACGTTAAAACTTTAGAAATATCACCACTGAAAATCAGCTTATCGCGTGCTTGCACACTTTCATCGGGTGTCACTGGCGATATTAAACGCCCGGCACGAACAATTTCAACTAAAAACAGTGAGTCTAAGTTTCTCAAGCCATTCTCTTCAATGCTCTTACCAATTAAACTTGAAGAGCTAGATACCGCAGCTTCTAATAAGTATTGATTAGACTCATGTGTGTCTTGTTGCATTTCAGGCAAGCTAGGGCTACGAATAATAATAACCGTTAAACATAATACAAACGCGACCAAGCCAATTAAGGTGAAGTCAAAAAAGCCAAAACCAGCATAACCTTGCTTGATTAAAAGGCTGTTAACAATCAGGTTAGTTGATGTGCCAACTAAGGTTAACGTACCACCAAGAATGGCAGCAAAAGAAAGCGGTAATAATAATTTTCCGGGGTTAATCAGCTGATTATTTTTAATGGTGCTAATTAACGTCGCCACAACAGCGGTGTTACTCATTAATGCCGATGAAAGTGCAGTACCAACAAGTAGTCTTAATGTAGATTTAATTTTTGAGCCGTTAAATACGCGCGCAGACAAACGCCGTAATATACTAGTTCGCTCAAACGCAAAGGAGCAAATAACTAATAACACCAACGTTACTAAACCTGGGTTAACTGCATTGGCAAGAATATCGTCAACGCTTACAAAAGAGAGCGCTAAGCACAGTAATACCGTCACAGAGAATACTCGCTCTGGTACTTGCTGATACTTTACTAAGCTGGCAAAGGTCGCGATAAATACCGCTATCATTAACCACTGCTCTATTGTCATTAACTTGCCTTAAAAACTCAGGTGATATAAACAAAATAATCTAGCAACCTTACCCTAAAGTGAAGTCACTAGATTATTAACGTATCTATATTAAGTAACGATTAACTAATCGTTACTACGATACTTACTTAGTAATGTCGCGCGCACCCCAATGTGGGAAATGTTTGCGTACTAAAGTATTAAACTCTAATTCAAATTCGCTATATTCGTGCACTGTATCGTCAATCGCATGATTAATCATACCAGCACCAACGGTTACGTTGGTTAACCTATCAATAATAATAAAAGCACCTGTACCTTTATTGTCTTGATAAGCATCAAAATGTAAGGTTTCACTTACTTCAAAATTAACCGAGCCAATTTCATTCACCGCAAGCTGCGCTGCATCAAGTTTTTCCATGGTGTTCACATCAAACTTGTGAACAATGCTTTGCGCATGACCTGTGGTCATTTTGCTACCATGTTTAATGAAGTATTCACGACCTGGTTCAAGTTCGTTTTCATGCATCCAAACAACCGTTGCATTTAGCTCTTTAGCTGAGTTTGGTAAACAATCTTTTTTAACAATAATTTCGCCGCGACTGATATCAATTTCATCGTCTAATGTTAGGGTAATTGCCATCCCCTTATCAGCACGTTCAATATTGCCATCAAAAGTGACAATTTCTTTTACCGTACTTTCTTTACCTGACGGTAATGCCACAATAGTATCGCCAACTAATACGTGACCTGAAGCAATAGTGCCAGCAAAACCACGGAAGTCTAAGTTAGGACGATTTACATATTGCACCTGTAAACGAAACTGTGTGTATTCATTTTTGTCTCTAACATCAATGGTATTTAATAGCTTCATTAATGTTGCGCCCGGATACCAAGGCATGTTTTCGCTTTCTTCTACCACGTTATCGCCATTAAGCGCTGACATAGGAACAAAACGTACATCTGAGAAATTTAATGATTCTGCAAATTCACGATATTCTTTCTTAATTTCTTGATAACGGTCTTGTGAATAATCCACTAAGTCCATTTTGTTAACCGCAACAACAATGTGTTTAAGGCCAAGTAAAGAACAAATAAATGAATGACGACGTGTTTGTACTTGTACGCCATAACGCGCATCAATCAAGATAATCGCTAAATCACACGTTGAAGCACCTGTTGCCATGTTACGCGTATATTGCTCATGACCAGGAGTGTCCGCAATAATAAATTTACGTTTATCAGTAGAGAAATAACGATAAGCAACATCAATGGTAATACCTTGCTCACGCTCTGACTGTAAACCATCAACTAAAAGTGCTAAATCAACGGTTTCGCCTGTGGTACCCGATTTTTTCGAGTCCTTTTCAATAGCCGCTAGTTGATCTTCAAAGATCATTTTCGAGTCATGAAGTAAGCGACCGATTAAAGTACTTTTACCGTCATCAACGCTACCACAAGTTAAAAAGCGTACTAGCTCTTTATTTTCATGTTGCTGTAAGTAAGCTTGAATATCTTCTTCGATTAAGTCTGATTGGTGACTCATTGTTTTTTCCTTCGCTAATTACGCGATTATCTCAATATAAATACTTTGCTCATCACAGATACATCAATGGTATCAATAAATCACGAGCAAAATTTCATTGTTATTATGTAACGTCAGTCAACAGTTGGTTAGAAATAACCTTCCATTTTCTTCTTCTCCATTGAACCTGCCGAGTCATGATCAATTACCCGACCTTGGCGCTCAGATGTTTTCGTTAATAACATTTCTTGAATAATTTCAGGCAACGTTTTTGCTGTCGACTCAACCGCACCCGTTAACGGATAACAGCCTAAGGTTCTAAAGCGTACGTCTTTCATTTGAACTTCTTCATCTTCACCAATTGGCATACGATCATCATCAACCATAATTAAGGTGCCGTCACGTTCAACAACCGGACGTTTTTCTGATAAATACAAAGGAACAATTGGAATACTTTCTAAATAAATGTACTGCCAGATATCAAGCTCAGTCCAGTTAGATAATGGGAATACACGAATACTCTCACCTTTATTAACTTTACCGTTGTAAATATTCCATAACTCTGGACGTTGGCTTTTTGGATCCCAACGGTGGTTATCATCACGGAATGAATAAACACGCTCTTTAGCACGAGATTTTTCTTCATCGCGACGTGCGCCACCAAATGCAGCATCAAAACCATATTTGTTTAGTGCTTGCTTCAAACCTTGGGTTTTCATAACATCGGTATGTGTAGCACTACCGTGAGTGAATGGTCCCATCCCCATGGCAATGCCTTCTGGGTTTTTATGTACTAATAATTCAAAGCCGTAGTCTTTCGCCATTTGATCACGAAAGGCAATCATTTCTTTAAACTTCCAGTCTGTGTCAACATGAAGCAATGGGAATGGGATCTTACCTGGGGCAAAAGCTTTACGGGCAAGGTGTAATAAAACAGCAGAATCTTTACCAACCGAATACAACATAACAGGGTTATCAAACTCTGCAGCAACTTCACGGAAAATATGAATAGACTCAGCTTCTAGCTTTTTTAAATGGGTTAAATTCATTTGCTAATACAAACTATGGTTAAAAATTTATGATGAGATAATGCCACACTGTCGCAACAGTTTCCATATAATAAACAGCTTCAATATAACCAAATGGAATATAAAAATAACAGTAGCGCTGTTTTTGTTTTAATCTATTACGCAAATAAAAAACCAGCATAATGCTGGTTTTAAAAAGCGCCCATAAACATTTATATTTGTTCTATTATAGGCTCACGTTTATTCTGGATATACTAGGAAATTAGACTTTCAAGCGTGATTTATTATCAGCTATCACCTTAGCGCCAATTCCCTTCACATTAAGTAAATCATCTACAGACTTAAACTTACCAGTCTGCTTTCTATAAGTAATAATAGCTTGGGCTTTTTTCTGCCCAACCCCTTTGAGCGTAGTTAACTGTTCTAAAGTCGACTTGTTCAACGATACTACCTGAATTTTATGCTCAGCCCCCTTAGCTTGAGTGGCAGCACTACTCGTTAATTGTTTTTGTGGTGTTTCGGTTAATGATTGAGCGTAGCTATAATGAGTAGCGAAAGAAACAGCCGCTGTGAATGTAATCGCGAGTAAAGCTTTTAATGAAGTATTCATCTTTAATTCCTTCTAAAGTATTTGAATTCATTTGATTTAAATAGAGAAGTTGGTTAATTCAACAAAAAATCATACGTTTTTAATGATTAAAAAACCTTACTAAAAATCAAATGCACTACTAAGGTTTAGTGCTGATAATTAATTTTGTCAAATAACGTCGACGGCCTAAATCACATCAAATAATAATGATTACCGTTTGTACTGAAGTTATATTTATTTAATGCTAGCATTAATTGAACTACCACAACTTATTGCCATCAACTACTTATGCTGCGCTTAATTTATTTGTTTATTCTATTTAACTCTCTGACTTTTTCTGTGCAAGCAAATATAGCTGAATAAAATCATTGTAGTTACAACATTTACCATCATTGCTTACATAGCAAAAAATGTGGCTGGTGATGCAGTAACCCCATTTAAGCAACAACTCGCCTTATTGTCTTTCACTATTGTGCCTCATTGAAGTTAGTTGGCATAATCTTAGTCATCTCTTTACTTATAGCGCCAGGCGCCATCGCGTTTTTATTAACAAAACACTTTTCTACGATGCTCTTTATCTCGATTATTGTCGCGATCTTTAGCGCACTGGTAGGTGTTTACTTAAGCTTCTTTCTAGATAGAGCCCCTGCTCCAACAATCATCATGGTAATGACGTTTATTTTTGTGGTTACTTTCATTGTTAAACAATTAGAAAGAAAACGAGGCAAAGCGCAACCATACTTATGATCTATTATTACAGTTCGCTTTTTATGAATGAGTAGAATAAGTTTTTACTAAGTATCGAAACCCAAAAGCCAACAACTTGTAAATATTTCAGATAGTAATTTACATTTAATTAACAAACATATTCCTTGTGTGTTATGCTGCCCCCCCTAAAGTTAGCCCTCCTAATAATTGATTATCATAAATGGATTTCTGCATGAAATTAAAGTGTATTTTTTCGCTCAGCTGTTTTTTCTTGTTAGCCGCCTGTGGAGGAGGAGGTGACTCTTCACCAGCCTCTACAACTAAAGTAAACAATCCTCCTGTAGCCAACAATGACAGCTTTAACGTCGCGATGAATGCCTCGACCGAGCTTGATGTTCTCGTTAATGACACCGACGGCGATAACTTTAGCGTCACTGAGGTTAGTTCTCCAACAAGCGGTGCAATAAAAAATAACCAAACCAATATTACTTACACCCCAAATTCAGGTTACATCGGCAATGACAGTTTCACTTACACCATTACCGATACCCAAGGACAAAGTTCATCTGCAACTGTAACCCTAGATATTGCTAGCATAGCGCCAACGGCTGAAAATGACGTTGTGACAACAGTGCAAAGCAAAGCCGTTATTATTGATATTTTAGCTAACGACGTTTCCATCAGCGGGCATCAATTAACCATTGCCAGTGCATCATCGGCAAGCAACGGCATAATAAACCACGATGGTAAGCTCTTAACTTACACGCCAAATAACGGCTTTTCAGGAAACGATACCTTTACTTATGTTGTCCGTGACTCCTTTGGTGATGAATCAACCGCCTCTGTTGGTGTAACAATCGAAAACGTTAAGCCTATCGCTAATGATGATTCAATAAGCTCACAGCAAAACACAGCTGTAAGCATTGATGTGCTAGCCAACGATGTTGATGCTGTTGGTGATGATTTATCAGTCACCAGCCTCGACGCTGCTAGCCATGGCATCGCTAGCATAGAAGAGAATACGGTAGTTTATAACCCTAACGACGGCTTTGCTGGCACAGAAACTCTTAACTACACGATAATTGATGCTTATGGTGCTTCAAGCCAAGCAACAATAACTATAGATATTACCAATACCCCGCCAATTGCGAATGATGATAATGGTGTTGTATTAAAAAATGAGTCAGTAACCCTTGATATTTTAAGTAACGATGAAGATGTTGTTGGTGACATTTTCACCATTCAATCACTTTCATCACCACTTCATGGTAGCGCTGCCATTGTTGATGGAAAAGTCGTTTATCAACCAACCACTGATTATGTAGGAAGTGATAGCTTCGGCTATACGATTGTTGATACTCATGGCGCCTCAGACTCTGCCTTTATTGCCATTAACGTTTCCGCTGATATTACCGTTGAAGGTAAAGTTATCGGTTACGAAAAAGCAGGGTTAACCGTTACCGTATATTCTGGCGATAATGAATATAATGCAACCACTAATACTCAAGGTGAATATACTGTCTCTCTTCCAGCACTTAAAGATGAAGATATCATTACTGCTAAAGTTGAGGACGCAGCGCCAAATTTCACTATGTATGCTTATTTAGGTGATGGCGGCACACTTAAAAAAACCACAGGTAACAATAACCTTGTTATTAGTAACCAACATATTACTAACTTAACGACTGCTGAATATGAGTTAATCGACTTAGTACTTGAAGGCGTACAAGCAACCACGTTAAACGAGTTAACTGCCGCGCAACTTGAAGCAAATAGTCACTTTCAATTGCAAATGGCAATAACCATGGAGCTGATTAATCAAGATAACGGTTTAACTTTGCCTGCTGGTTTTAACACTGTAAATCAATTCAGTAAATCAATGCCTGACATGGGTAAACAAATGGCAAAGTGGCGTGAAAATAGTACAGATTTATACCACCAAGCCTTTAACTTACTAATGAACAATACGGAACTAAGTCACTACCCGAAAAGACTAACGCAAGGTAGCCACCGACTTGCTGTCTCGGGCAATATCGGCTTTGATAATAATGTTTTATTAACGTTAAGTGAAAATAATCAAGGAAGATATTTGGATTACAATGACTCACAACAGATTACTGAACTAACTCACACTGAAAATGGTATTGACATCACATTACAAGCAATATCTTCAAATGATCTAGATGATCTTTTTCCTGTAAGAGAGTACAACTACTGTGCTAATGGCACAAAAACACGAAGTAGATACATGCTTAAAAAACTGAGCTTAACTCGTGTTTATTCAACCCCGCAGTATGATGTTTATCTACAAAAAAGCAAGATCAAGCAAGAGGTCGACAATACTCTGTGTAACTCTGCTGATGATGCACGATACCACATGGTACGTCATTATCACCCTCAAGAGTTTATACTTGAACACAAAGAGATGTTATTGAATACACCAACTTTTATTGCAGAAACTAGTTACGCTACTTTGCGAAGCTCCAAAATAAAACTTAGTGAAGATAACTCATTTACCGATACCGATATTGACGATCTAGATAGAATCTTAACCGGTAACTGGGCTCTTGAAAAAGATCACTTAAGACTAGATTACGACGATAATTTTAGTGTGTTATTTTATCAAACGTTTACTCCTACAGGATTTCAAGGGCTAGATACATTCTATGTAGAAAATAATGAAATTCTTATTCAGTCTTCTAGTTACCTTGTCGCCGATAAACCGCCACAATGGCAACACAATGCAGGTACGTTCTCTAATAACACCGCTAAAATAGCCGATTTGGAATTAAATTATGACTGGTCTTTAGTATTTAAAAACGATAATACTGGTTACGAGGTATTTACAAGAGATGGGTATTCCAGCACAGGTGCTGAGTTCAGTTGGAGTCTAGAAGGTAACAGCTATATTTTCAAGTACTACAAACTAAACGATATGACTGTTAGTTACTGTGATGTTCAACAGAGTAATTGCTTTTTGTCATCGGAATATGTATTTGAAATTATTGGTGAAGTTAATGGCAGGTACGCGGCAAAATACAAGGGGATTATTTATAACAACGATGGTAGTCGGTCATATAGTACTGGTAATAAAATTTATTATTTGTATAACTTTACTCCTGATTCAGTTAAGCCTGATTAGTTAGAACCTTTTAAGTTATAGAAAATAAAAGACTAACAGCTTATTGGGTAAGTAAGCTGTTAGTCTTGAAACTTAACAGATGTTTTAATAGTTCAACCAATACAAGTACGAACCATTAGATACAACGCGTCATAAATACCAGTACCTAAAAGTAATCGTTATAAGAACATGTTGTTACCAAACAATTTGACTTAACTGCTCATTCCCCTCAGCTAAATTCATTTCAATAATTTGGTTGTTTTCAGCAACCGTAATAATGCGCGGAATGCCGCCCGAGGCGAACTTTTTATAAATAGCGCGATCAATATCTACAGCCAATGGCGTTTTAATATTATGTGCTTGCTGCCAAGCTTTAACGGTTGCCTTATTCTCTTCTCGCGCAATTGCTATCACTTCAATAGTATCGTCAGCTAATAGCGGGGAGTTATTTAGCGCTTTTAATAAGCGATTTGAGTCAGAACACCATGAGGCAAATAAAATCACTAATTTCTTTTTACCTACCTGTTGTAAGCTTATTGTTTTTCCCTCGAGGCTGGTAATTTCTCGAATCGGCAAAATATCACCCGAATGGACAAACTCAGGGTATTTACTAGTACTCTTTTTAGGCTGGCTAATAATAAAAGGATTATCAGCTTGAGCTGAAGTCGCTTCATGCTTGCTAGCTTGCTGCGCGTTATCTTGCGCTGTACTTTGGCATGCCGATAACAGTACCGTAGCACTTAAGACACAAAGCAATTTATAGGTGGTTTTCATCACTACACTCAACTTATTTTATTATTATTTTTAATAGTATCAATTCAATACAATTTATCAAACGTTAAACCAAGGCAACCTAGGCCGCCTTAACTTGTCGCTTACCATGAGACTTTTTCATTGACAGTAAATATATCGCTGGCACGATAAACATTGAGAGTACCGCTGAGAACATTAACCCCCAGACAATAGAGGTGGCAACTGGCGCCCAAATAAGCGAACTTCCCCCTAGACCTGTCGCTAGAGAAAACAGCCCAGCGACGGTGGTAAAAGTGGTAATAATAATAGGTAACATCCGTCTTCTTGCCGCGTAAAATGTGGCATGAAGTAAACTCATCCCCTGCTCTATATTACTGTTGGCTTTTGAAATAAGTACAATAGCCGAATTAACAGCAATACCCGCTAAGGCAACAATGCCATACATAGTAAATAAACTTAAGGGGTTGCTGGTAACAATTAGCCCTAATATTACGCCCGTAAATGCCATTGGCACTGTTGCTAAAATCATTAACGGCTGAAAATAACTACTAAACTGCGTTGCTAAAATTAAGTACATTAACGCTAAGCCGAATAAGAATAGCACGCCAATAGCATCCATACTTTCTTGAATATCATCAAGCTCTCCTGAAAAGTCTAAGTCAACATTAGGGTACTTTGCCATAATAGTTGGCCAATGATCTTGTAATAGCTTATTAGCAGCAACGGTATTTAATTCAGCTTTATTGATATCAGACTCTAAGGTAATAGTACGTTTAAAGTTATAGTGCCGTAGGTTACCTTTTACTTGTGCCGTAGTAATGTCAACCAACTCACCTAATGGCACTTTATTACCATTAGCTAAGGGCAGTTGCATTGCTAAAACATCTTCAATGTTGTCAAAGCTATGGTTAAGGGCTTTCGCTGATTGAACTCGCACTGACACTTGGTCACCTTGGTGTTGAATTTGGCTGGCAATTTCACCATCAACTAACGATTTAATAGTGCGCATAACCACATCAGGACGAATTCCGGTACGATAAATAGCATCGTTATTAAGCTTTAACGTTAAACCATAACGACCCGCGCTATCATCATCGCTAATATCCATAAAATTAGGATTTTTACGCATAAAACTGGCGAGTTCATCAGTTGCTTGTCGTAATTCACTATAGTCATTACCTCTAACTTTAACGCTAATCGGCTTACTCGTTGGCGGCCCCCCTGCAAGTGTTAGAAAGGCTATATTCATTGGACCGGCAACTGAGGTAACCTCTGCGCGCATCGACTCAATAATTTCATCGACGGTGCGATCATCACTTTCTGCAGGATTAAGGCTCACTAATATTTGCCCGTAATGATCGCCAAACAAAGGTTCCATTTCGGTGTATTGCTGCCCGGCGTAACTCACAACAGTTCTAACTTCACTTTCTTTCACGTGCTTATTAACAATATCTTCAATGGTTAATACTTTATTGAGCGTACCTTGTAATGAAGTACTAGTGGGCATGGCAATGTTGACATAAAACAGGCGAAGTTGATCTGAGGCAAAAAAGTCGACTTTGATCATACCCGCGACTAATGCGCCAATAGCCATCACAAAAAGTAATACCAACATCATTATAGCGCGCAGTGGTTTACGTAAGACTTTAAGTAAACCTTTACAGTATTTAATGCGCAGCCAGTGGGTAAATTGATGACGTAATAATTGTACTTTTGAAGGCTTAACAAAGTTAATTTTAGTTGCCATGATGTGTCCTGGTAACATCCAAAAAGCTTCAATTAAGCTAATGGCAAGTGCCAAGGTGACCACCATAGGAATTACCATCATAAACTGCCCTAAAATACCCGGCAGTAACATTAAAGGTAAAAAAGCCGCCATAGTCGTTAATACTGAAGCCGTTACAGGGCCAATGACTTCAAATAAACCATCATGAATGGCTTTAAAGGCGTTGCTGCCACCGTGGCGCAATCGATTATAAATAGACTCTACCACTACTACGGCATCATCAACTAACATCCCTAGGGCAATTACAATACCTAAAAATACTGAAGTATTAAGAGTTTGTCCTAAAAGGTCGAGGGCAAAAAATGTACCGGCTAATGTAAACGGTATACCGATAGTAATAAGTATTGAGATTTTGCTACCTAAAAATAACCAGGTAATTAACATAACAAATAGCAAGCCAAAAATAGCGTTAGTTTGCATGATGTTTAAGGCATTTTTAGTAATTAGGGTTTGATCGTCTGCTAACGTGACAATAACGGCTAAGCCATCTGCATTTTTGTTTTTTTCAGTAATATAAGTATTAATACGCTCAACTAATTCCAACGTATTTGATTTCTCACGCTTCATAATAGCAAGCATAACCGCTGGTCTGCCTTGATAGCTCACCAGTTTATCAGCTTTTGCTCGAGCGCGAGCAACATTAGCCACATCACCAATACGCACTCGTTGCGTTAAATGGCTACTAATAATAGGAAGCTGCGCTATAACATTAGGATCTACTGTCGTTCCATCAACCCTAACTAGCCAGCGTTCAGCAGCTATATTAGCTGAGCCTGCTGAAATATCTTGAAAAAATAAACGGATGGTATCGGTAATATCAATAGGGGAAACGCCAAGTGCTTGTAGCTTGTCTACATCAAAGCGTATTTGTAGTTCAGGCTCATAAAGCGCGGTAGGCTGTACTCGGTCTACCCCTTTAATACGCGCTAAATCTCGCTCAACCCCCCGAGCTTTTTCACGTAAATTTTCATCATTTGCTGCGCCATGCACTAATACAGTTGCACTGGGGAATGCATTCGATGAGGTGACTTCAAAAATTAGTGGTCGCTCAACCTCCACGGGCAGTTTGTCTTCAACATTTTGAATTTCACGGCGTAAGTCAGAAACACGTTTATCAAAAACACGATCACCAACATCTTGAAAGCGAATAAGAATACTTGAAATACTCTCGCGCGAGTTACTCGAGACAAACTTCATATCTTGTAACTTTTCTATCGCCTCTTCCATTGGCAACGTTACTTTTTGTTCAACATCTTCAGCAGAGGCGCCAGGGAGAATAGTAGTTATTTGAATCCAATTAAAATTCACCGTAGGGTCTTGCTCACGTGGTAAATTTTGGTAACTAACAAAGCCAACTAATAATACTAACGCGAAGGTTAAGTTAGTAAAAACATGATTTTTAATTAAACGAATTAGCATGTTTTATTCTCACTTAAGCTGTTGCTTAGCATTATTAAAAGTAACAGCCATACCGTCATTAACACGATGTCTGCCATCTACAATTACGGTTTGATTATTATCAAGTACTAACTCAAAAGGTCGCCCCTCTTGAGCATTAGGTAGGGCAATAAACTTAGCGGTATTAACTTCAGTTCCTGCTTTTTTAGTAACCACAAAAATACCGTATTGACCATGGCGTTGAGTCAACAAGTGTGCAGGTAGGTAACTGCGCTTACTTTGCCAACTAACCATACCATTCATTCCGGCTAGAATCGCTTCATGCTCTTTCGGGCTTATGGTAAAGGTAACCACTTGCGAGCGGCTATTGCTGGCAACAAAATTAACAACATGCTTAATGTTTATCGGGTATTTGCTCTCATTGTTAATAAAGTAATAGGCGCCTGCTTGAGCAAGACTTTTCATTTGGTCAATTGGTATTTGCGCTGCTATTTCAAGGTTGTCTTGCTCGAGCACTTTAACTAAGGGGTCTCCTGTATTGACATAATCCCCTTCATTGACCATACGTTCAGTAACCATACCATTAAAAGGCGCTACAACTTGACAACGTTGTACTGCAAGCTCTGCAGATTTTTTTTCTTGTATTACTTGGTTAACTTGCTCTTGAGTAACAGTAACTTTTATTTCACTTTCATCTAGCTCTGCTTCGCCAATATGACCATCTTTTTTCAGCTGTACTGAACGTTCAAAGTTACGTTTTGCCAATTGTAGCTGAGCTTGTGTTGTTGCAAGTTGTGATTTTTGTTTAGCCAGATAAATAGTTTTATCTTGGCAGTCTAAGTTAACTAATACTTGCCCTTGATTAACTGAGCTACCTAACTGCACATTAACACTAAGCACCTGCGCTGCAATTTGTGCTGGAACTTTTGCATGATTAATACTACTAACCAAGGCTGTCGCCTTTTTCTCAGGGTAAAATAATAAAGAGCTAGCCTGAGCGACTGTTACCTTTTGACTGTTGTCAGTTAGTTGGTCGCCCGATGACATTGCTAAAGCGGTTTGAGAAATTGCCCAAAATGCAATAATAAACGTAAGCGAAGACGAAGCTGATGCCGCCATAATTATTCCTTTTAATTAGCTGATAATATTCAATAAAAAATGCTCTTCAAGTCGCTTATTATCATGACAGTTATTTAACCAATCACCAAGCGAACAACATCACTTCTTACATTTTTTAAACAGTTATTTATACACAAAAAAAAGTCCAAAACCATTAACGCGCACCATTGCCACGCAGTATATTTTGGACTTTTGCTGTTAGAGTAAACTAAAAAAAGCTTACACTGTTTCTGTTAACTAGTTACTTAATAGCTTGGCGTTTAACGCATAACTGAGTAGTTAACGGCCACGTTTCCATGGTATCAAGACGTCTGATTAAACAGTTATCACCTCGTTTGATTAATTCAAACACTAACGCGGGTGCTGGGTTTGAATTATAAACCGTGACACCGTTTGGTGCTGTTACTGGCTTAGGACCAAGTAATAAGCGGCTCGACTCTTGAAAAACATCTTGAGCAATAGATACTTTTTTACCGCCTAAAGCGTTACTGACAATCTCAATGATTTCAGCACGAGCTTCACTGCTATCGGCAGGTAAAATGGCAGGTACTGGCTCAACCGCGTTTGAACTACACGCAGATAACCCTGCTACCAACACCGCACTAGAAAGTAAGCTTTTATTTTTCAGCATTTGCTTTAGCTCCTACATTACGGAATTTATCATAGTAGATATCATCAATAATGGCGTTTTGTAATGGTGAGCGAACCTTAATGCGTTGCTCCGCAGAGTTTTCAATAACTTGTTGTGACTTATTGTAAACACCAACACCATGCAAACTTCCCGTATGTAACGATACACTCTCAATTATTTCTGGACAGGTATTATTTACTTGATAATAAAGCGCACTTGATAATAACAGCTCTTGCTCATCACCTAGCGCATGTAAATAATCTTCTTTAATAGGACAACCTTGCACTTGGGCTAGCTTTCCTGCTTCAGGAAGAGTAGCAGGTATAAAACCATCAGCGTAGTCACCAAAACCTTTATGGTTTTCACCTCTAAACTGCACGGTAAAGTAGGTTGAACCACAGTTGTCTTCACTAACGAAACCATAAGGCTTACCACAGGTAGTTTCACCAATTTGAATCACTTCAACATCAATACCTCTTAATGAATTCATAAAAGATTCGCTTGCCGAACACGATGAACCGGTAGTTAATACGTAAACACGTGATAAATCTAAAGTTGGTAACGGTTGGTTAGCGCTAATAATGCTATCACCGCCAATTAAGCGTCTTAAATCAATAGTGGTATCATAAAAACCAATATTTCTATTATCAGCTGATAACTTATCGTTATAAATGAGTCTATCGTAGGTTTTTCCTTGAGTTGCCTCTTTACCCGCAACCATATAGGCAAGTTGTGAAGATAGTGCTAAGAAGCCGCCGCCGTTATAGCGTAAATCAACCACTAGGTCAGTGATATTATCCTCTTTAAACTGGGTAAAACTATCAAATAGATCTTTTTCAGCAGTGGCATTACCAAAGGTATTAAATAGGAAGTAACCGACTTTGCCTTGTGGGGTGTCAATGGTTTTCGCAATTTGCACAGGTATGCCACTAATAGCCGCTGTAGCTAAAGTCACTTCATATTCACTACCGTTTATATCAGCAAATTTAAAAGTATGTTCCTCACCTTCAACTTGACTTGATAGGCCAGCATTGATGGCGTCTAATTCAGCCTCTGAAGTACCGTTAACAAAGTCAGCTCCGTCAATTTCAAGTAAGGTAGAACCACGAGAAACGCCTTGCAATGCCGCTTGTGTTTCTGGAGTAACATTTTTAACGACCCATTTCCTTGGGGTAATTTGAGTTTGCTGTCTATCATAGCTAATGCCGTAGCCGTAAGTAACACCAAGTTGTGAGCGTTCTTCAACACCACTGGTAGGCTCCATCCAATGAAATTGATCTTTTAACGCGCCTGAGTCAGTCACTTCCATAGTTTTTAATTGGTCAAAGTACTCAACTAAACTGAAATTATTAGGATCTTGATCAATTACATCTTGGTACCAAAGATAAGTTTCATTGGTAAAACTACGTTGCCAAAATTTCTCTAATAACTCGCTACCCGCTTTATCGGGGTAGGCTTCACCAGTAATTGGACTAGCACCAGAGCGCGGATTTTCACAACGTGCAGCAAAGGAGCTTGCTGAGTTAAAGTTGCCTTTAACCCAAGTGGTTTCTGTTACCGTGGTTTTGGTATTGGTTACCGCGTTACTCTCGCCGCCACCAGAGCCACCACAACCACTAAGTAAAGCTAACGATATAGCTAATGAAAGTACCAATGAACTTCTATGAGGTGATTGATTTAACAACATATTTTTTTTCCATTTTAAATAACGAATTAAATATAACTAACTGAGCTAACCTGAACTAATCAAACCGTTAGCTTATTAAGCATTGTATATTATTACTACATGCAAGTTGATTAACCTCATAGTAATTCATTAACAATTCACTAACAATAATAAAAGTAGTGCCAATTAAAAGCCCGTTTATACGTTGTCATCATTTCATTACAGTCTTAGTTTTTCTCGTCTTATAATCCGCCATAAGTTAATTTAGTTGGTTCGAGCAATACTGCTAACTCTGATCGAGATATATCAGTGTTTTCAGCAGCAACATCAATAATTGGTCGATTTTCTTTATAAGCTAACTTGGCTATTTCAGCTGCCTTTTCATAACCGATTAAAGGGTTAAGCGCGGTCACTAGAATAGGATTTTTAGCCAAAGCTGCATTGAGGTTTTCAGGACGTACGGTAAAGCTCGCTATCGCTTTTTCGGCAAGGAGCACGCTGATATTGGTTAATAGTTTAGTACTACTGAGTAAGTTATTCGCTATCATCGGTAGCATAACATTCAGCTCAAAGTTACCCGACTGACCACCAATAGTAATAGCACTATCATTACCAATAACCTGCGCTGCAACCATAGCCGCTGCCTCAGGAATAACCGGATTAACTTTACCCGGCATAATTGACGAGCCTGGTTGTAGTGCTTCTAACTCTATTTCACCTAACCCTGCTAATGGACCTGAATTCATCCAGCGCAAATCATTAGCAATTTTCATAATTGACACCGCAATATTTTTTAATTGCCCCGATAAAGCCACCGCAGTATCTTGCGTGCCAATAAGAGCAAAAAAGTTATCTGCAGCTCTAAAATGCAAGCCTGTATTTCGGCTTAGCTGGCGTGCAAATTCATCGGCAAACTCAATATGAGCGTTAATGCCGGTACCAACCGCAGTGCCGCCTTGCGCCAGCAACTGTAGTTTGGGTTGTAAGCTCTGTAACAAGCTAATATTTTGTTCTATTTGACTAGCCCAACTGAGTAAACTCTGACTAAAGCGTACTGGCATAGCATCCATTAAATGAGTTCGCCCCGTTTTCACATAACAATCAAGCTCTTGTGCTTTTACTTCAATGGTTTGCTTTAACAGCTCTAATGCGGGTAATAATTTTTTTTCAACACTAATTGCAGCACTAATATGAATACTGCTGGGAATGACATCATTACTGCTTTGACCAAAGTTAACATGATCATTCGCCCCTACGGGTTCGCCAATGAGTTCACTGGCTAAATGTGCAATCACCTCATTCGCATTCATATTTGAACTTGTCCCAGAGCCAGTTTGAAAAACATCAACCGGGAAATGTTCAAGTAAATCATCACTAACTAATAGCTTTTTCACCGAGGCAATAATAGCTTGCCCGATATGCTCAGGTAATAAGCCTAATGTAATATTTGCCGCTGCTGCCGATGACTTAACCAATAATAATGCTCGAATAAACTCTGCTGGCATACGCTGACCACTCACTGGGAAGTTATTTACAGCTCTTTGTGTTTGTGCGCCATACAAAGCGGATTTGGGCACTAATAGTTCACCCATGCTGTCTTTTTCAATACGTGTTGTCATAAATTTCTCTTATGTTATTTAATACTAATAATTTGATTATGTTCATAAAATTATGGGCTATAAAAAATAGTGACGGGTAATATTTAACTCTAACCATAAATGGCGTAACTGCTTTTTAGTATCGGTGCAATCACTCAAGCGCTGTAGTGCTAATAATGGCTGATATATGTTATCTAAGCACAATGCACGCCAATGACCTGGCAATAAGGTGTCGTTGATCGCGTCAAGTAATAAGTAAAATTGTGCTTGATACAACTGGCGACAAGAATGATCTGCATTGACTACTAACGCTTGCTCTGCATTTAACCAAAACATTAAAACTTGCGGGTTGTTCGCATCACTAGCAAACCTAACTTTTTCACGAAGCGCATTGATTGCTGGTGTTTGAACGGCAAACTGGGTAAAAACGATACTACTTGTTAGCGTCTTGAATGATTTATCCCTCATATTTTCCATCATCCTCTTAAAAACAAAACCCCATTAATAATGATTATCATTACGATAACTTAATAGTATTCATAAGGCAATTGAATAATAAGCCGATTGTGACTAGCGCTTTGCAGTGAGCTTAATTAGAATAGTGATAATTTCGAATAATATCGTACTAAAGCGTCGATTAATTAAGCATAACGTAAGGATGTCATGAGTAAAGTAAGTAACCTGTTAAGCCCGATAATAGCGCAGCGTAAAGGCAAAACCCCTGATAAAAAGAATTGGAAAAATCTTTACGGTAGCAGTAGTAGCCTCGCGCTCTATCAAGCTGCTAAAACAGCCACTACACCTATTTTATTAATTACCCATGACACGCCTTCAGCGTTACGTTTTGAACAAGAGCTAAAATCGCTAATACGTAATGCTAATGATCGTAATAAAAAAGCGCTTGATACCAGTCAACCAACCGTATATTTATTTCCTGACTGGGAAACTTTGCCTTACGATAACTTTTCACCGCACCAAGATATTATTTCACAGCGTTTAGCAACCTTATACCAGTTATCACGTATGGAAAAAGGCATTATTATTGTGCCCGTGACCACTTTGGTACAAAAACTTGCTCCTAAAAGTTATATTGAACAAAATAGTTTAATAGTGAAGCAAGGCGATAAAAAAGACCTACATCAATTACGACAAAACCTTGAAGCTAGTGGCTATCGCTGTGTTGACCAAGTCATGGAGCATGGTGAATTTTCAGCCCGTGGTGCTATTCTAGATTTATACCCTATGGGCAGCAATGCGCCATTTCGTTTAGACTTTTTTGACGACGAAATTGAAGAAATACGTTTATTTGACCCCGAAAGCCAGCGCTCTAAAGACAAAGTTGCGGCCATCAATTTATTACCTGCACACGAGTTTCCAATTGATGAAGCTGGTATTGCGCTATTTCGTAGTCAATACCGTGAACAGTTTAGCGGTAACATTCACAAAGAATCAATTTATCATCAAGTAAGCAATGGAATTTTACCGCCCGGTATTGAGTATTACCTGCCACTATTTTTCAGCCAAAATACCGACAATGGCCCTAATAATGACTATGGCACCAGTACGTTATGTGACTATTTAACTGATAACACTTTAATTGTGGTCAGTGGCGATATAGAGCCGGCATTAACACAGTACTGGTTAGACATTGAATATCGCTATGAAAACAGGCGTTATGATCCAACGCGACCGTTACTTCCTCCGAAACATTTATTTTTAGATACGGACGATCTGTATAGCGCGCTAAAACCTTTTGATCGCATCACCATTGAAAACATTACTAAACAGGCTGCTCTTGATATTGACGCTGAGCTGAGTAAAAGTAAAAGCAGCGATATTTGCTTTGACGTACTTCCTCTGCCCGACTTAACCGTTAACCATAAACTTAAACAGCCATTTGAACTCATTAACCACTTTATTAGTAGCAAAGAAACTCCCAGCAAAGTGCTTTTTATCGCGCAAAGCCAAGGCCGACGAGAAAGTGTTTTAGAGTTACTTGAGCGCGATAACATTAAACCCGCGCAGTTTAACTCTATTGATGACTTTGTTAACTCTAATGAAAACCTAGGCATCACGGTTAATCGCTTAAATCAAGGCTTTACCTTTCAAGCAAAAGGTAGCAGCGTAAAAAATGCCATTGCGCTAGTAACTGAGGCAGAGTTATTAGGCGATCATGTATCACAAGCTAGACGCCGCAGTAAAGCACAAGACTTACAAGCAGACGCACTATTTAAAAATCTTGCCGAGCTTTCTATAGGACAACCTGTTGTTCATATTGAACACGGCATAGGCCGCTATTTAGGTTTACAAACCATAGAAAATGGCGGCATTACTACCGAGTTTTTAGTACTTAGTTATGCCAGCGAAGCCAAACTTTATGTGCCGGTAGCTTCCCTACACTTAATTGGTCGTTATTCGGGTAGCGATAGTGATAATGCTCCTTTACATAAACTTGGCACTGATACGTGGAGTAAGGCGAAACAAAAAGCCGCAGAAAAAGTACGCGATGTTGCCGCTGAATTGCTCGATATATATGCTAAACGTGCTAGTAACCATGGCTATACCTTTAAACGTGATAAACAAGACTACCAAGCATTTTGTGATAGCTTTGGTTTTGAAGAAACTTTCGATCAAAAGCAAGCGATTAACGCCGTGGTCAGTGATATGTTATCGCATAAAACCATGGACCGATTAGTGTGTGGCGATGTCGGTTTTGGTAAAACAGAAGTCGCAATGCGCGCAGCTTTTGTGGCAGTAAACGACAATAAGCAAGTCGCTATTTTGGTACCAACCACCCTACTTGCTCAGCAGCATTATGAAAACTTTAAAGACCGATTTGCCAACTGGCCAGTAAGTATTGAAGTGCTTTCTCGCTTTAAAACGCCTAAAGAGCAAAAAGAAATTGTAACTCGCGTTGAGTCAGGACAAGTAGACGTTTTAATTGGCACTCATAAGCTATTACAAAATAGCATTAAATATAAAGATTTAGGATTATTAGTCGTTGATGAAGAACACCGTTTTGGTGTTAAACAAAAAGAAAAAATCAAACAATTGCGTAGTAATGTCGATATTTTAACGCTAACGGCGACCCCGATACCGCGAACCTTAAATATGGCCATGGGCGGCATGCGCGACCTATCTATTATTGCCACACCGCCAGCCAAACGTCTTGCGGTAAAAACCTTTGTTAGAGAGCATGATGAAGCGCTTATTCGTGAAGCTATTTTGCGTGAGACTTTACGCGGCGGACAAGTTTATTTTTTACATAACAATGTCGATACCATTGAGAAAACTGCCGCGGCGATTCAAACCTTAGTACCTGAGGCACGAGTAGTTACGGCACATGGCCAAATGCGTGAACGTGAACTCGAGCGCATTATGAGTGATTTTTATCATCAACGCTTTAATGTCATCGTTTGTACCACTATTATTGAAACAGGCATTGATGTACCCAATGCTAATACCATTATTATGGAGCGTGCCGATCATTTAGGTTTGGCGCAATTACATCAACTTAGAGGTCGTGTTGGTCGCTCTCATCATCAGGCTTATGCTTATTTACTGACACCGCATGAAAAGCGCATGACCAAAGATGCGAAAAAGCGCTTAGAAGCTATTGCCTCCCTTGAAGATTTAGGCGCTGGCTTTACCTTGGCCACACACGATTTAGAAATTCGTGGTGCCGGTGAGCTACTGGGTGAAGACCAAAGTGGTTCCATGAGCCAAGTAGGCTTTAGCTTATACATGGAAATGCTTGACCAAGCAGTTGCAGCTTTAAAAGAAGGCAAACAGTTAACCTTAGACCAAGTAATGTCAGCACAAACCGAAATAGAGCTACGAGTACCGGCATTATTACCTGATGATTATATTTTTGATGTTAGTTTACGCTTAAGCTTATACAAGCGCATTGCTAGCTGTAAGAGCAAAAGAGAGTTAGACGACATTCAAGTTGAACTCATTGATCGCTTTGGTTTATTGCCGCAACCAACAAAGAATTTAATACATATTGCTAAACTGCGCTTAAAAGCTCAAAATATTGGTATTTCACGTATTGAAGCAAGTGCTAGTGGCGGCTCAATAGAATTTAGTGATAACACGCAAGTAGAGCCAATGAAAATTATCGCGTTAATCCAAAAACAGCCTGCGGTTTATAAAATGGCAGGGGCAAATAAATTAAAGTTCATTCGCGCGAATGAAGACGCTCAAGCTCGCTTTACATTAGTGACAAATATACTCAGTGAGCTATCAAGCTAATATGTGCAACGCAATCGACATAAGCTTTACTTTGACTAACCATAATAGGTGCTACTTTTAATGAAAACTAAATTATCGCTAAATTCAGCCCTTGCTTCATTGGCGCTTAGCGCTGGGCTAACCGCTATCGGTTTACCGGCCTATGCGCAAAGTGAAAAAGCGCCACGTTGGTTTGAAGTAGAAGTCATTTTATTTAAACAACTTGGTGATAAAAGCTTAATTAAAGAGCAATTTGTTAATACTGAGCTACCAAATTATGCACGTTCGTTTGATTTACTAACGCCTTATTTACAGCCAGATATATCCGCTTTAAAGCAACAGCTTCCTTATTGCCACTCAAATAATGTACCGCTTAGCCAATCATCAATGTTTAACCAAAATGCAGCGCTGAGCACATTAAAGTTAAGTGAAAGTATTAACCAACAAATGCCGCTTACTCAAGCCATTACATTGCCCGAATTAATGCCAATTAAATCACTCAAAGATATTGAGCAGCAAGAAAGCTTATTCCAAGGTGATGAAGCGCTCAGTGCTCTGGAAACAGACAACAATACTTTTATTACCAGTAATGACACCTTAAACAAGATTCAAGTTAGCGAGGTGGAAGTTAACGAAGCGGAAGTTAACGATACCACAAATAATAGTGATGATAACTTAACAGTAGCCGAGTTAGCTAAAGTGGCTGACTTAGTTGCTCAAGCCGAACAACATATTGATAATTCTGTTTTTAAAAACTATACCTCGTATTTAGGGTTTACCAATAAACAGCTTTGTCAAATTCCTCAAAGTCACTTTCAAACAATATTACCCGCTGAGCAGCTGCTAGCATTCAACTACAACGGCTTTCCTGTTGATAGCGTACCTAGAGTAATTGATGGCATACACCCGCACGATAGCGATACTCCTTATTTAATCAACAAAGAAGCATTACGTTTAGGCGATATAACTCAACGCTTAAGGTGGAGTAAAAATTTCAGACCATTACTGCATTTAGGCTGGCGACAAATAGCAGTTACGCGCAATAGCTCTATCCCGATGACGTTTTATGCCGGTGAAAACTTAACTCAGCCGTACCAGAAAAAATATAGCGAAATGCGTTACCAACAAGCACGAGATGAACTTAACAGTGTTAACTTAAGTACTGCTGTTAATCCCCAGCCAAACGCTGAAGGCGAACCAAGCCAGTTTAATGAACAAACGTTCGCACAAGCTAAAGTGAACCAAGCACTTAACGCTATTATGGCGGAACTAGATACCGTAGATAACATGGCTATTTCAAGCTTAATCACTAAAACTAGTCATAATAGCAAACAGCTAAACATTGAAGAGCAAAATAACTTAGTAACACCTCCGCTTCAGCCTTGGTTTTTAGATGGTTTTTTCAAAGTACATTTGGATCATTACTTATATATTACGGCTGATTTTAATATTCTCGGTCAGAGCAACACCCTATCGGCATATAACAAACAAGATACTTCTCTTAGCAAAGCGTATGTCACTAACTTTAGTCAAGATAGACGGGTGATCACTGGAGAAGTACACTATTTTGACCACCCATATATTGGTATGGTTGTGCAAATAAGGCGCTTTGATCCAACTAAACCCGAAGCAGAAGCGGTTACTCAAGCTGTGCGCTAATAAAACTAAAACAGCCTCACTAAAAAATAACTACTAATATAGGTAATATTGTGGATAAAGAAATTGAAATTCAAGCCGCCGTTTTTCGCCGCTTACTCGCACACTTAGATAGCAGAAAAGATGTACAAAATATTGAGCTAATGAACTTAGCAGGTTTTTGTCGTAACTGCTTTAGTAAGTGGACCGTCGCAGAAGCTGAAAAACTAGGCGTAAATGTAGATATAGAAACTGCTCGTGAGCAAGTTTATGGAATGCCTTATAGTCAATGGAAAGAAAAACATCAACTGCCTGCTACTGAAGAGCAAATGGCTAAGTTCAACGCCTTAAATCCACCAAAAAATAAATAACCTGAATAAGAGAGGCTTGTTAGCCACGCTCAAGTTAACTGAATAAAGCAACTTCTTCAGCGGTTAAATAGCGCCACTCCCCTGGCGCTAAATCACCTAAGGTTAGTGAGCTAATTTGTTCGCGATGCAAACCAACGACACGATTACCAACAGCTGCAAACATTCGCTTTACTTGGTGGTACTTACCTTCAGTAATAGTGAGTAAAACTTCTTGTGCTGTTTCATTCTCATTAACTAATTGCAAAATAGCGGGCTTTGTTAAATTAGCTTCACCTTGTAGCTGAATACCTTGGGTAAAGTGCGCGACCAATTCGGGGTACTTTTCCTCACTGATTGGGTTTCTTAGCCATACTCGATAGGTTTTCGGACAATCTTTCTTTGGAGAAATCACATTATGTGACCAGCGTCCATCATCAGTGAGTAATACTAAACCTGTAGTATCAGCATCAAGACGTCCGGCAATATGTAAATCAAACGCTTTATCTACTTCAACATAATGTAGTACAGACGGGTAAATCTCATCGACATTTGAACAAATAGTATCCGCGACTTTATGGAGCATAATATAACGCGAGCTACGTGCGGTTAGTATATTGCCATCAATGGTAATAGTATTATTCTCATGAACCTGCATTGCTGCATTTTTTGCAATCTCGCCATTTACTCGCACCTCACCACTTTTCAGTAGTTTTTTTGCTTCTGTTCTTGTTAACTCAGTGCTTTTACAAATAAATTTATCAAGACGCATAGGTTTGCATTGCCCTCTAGTAAGAATAAACCGACATTATCCGTAATAACGCCAAACAAGCAACAATAAGGCAAAAATAAACCACAAAATAATATTCAGGGAAACTGTTAATTATCGATTATGTAGGCTAACTTATTAATGTGCCTGCATTTAACCTTATACATAAAGGACTAACTATGCGTTTATTTAAGCTATCACGCTTAAAGAGAATACAAAAACACACCATAAGATTCACTGTCGTTAGTATTTTTATCTTAGCCACCATAGTTACAGCAACCATTGCCATTAGTTTGCAATATCATTTTAGTAAAAATATGGCGACCGAGTCAGCGAGCCAGCTCTTTTCATTAACCAGTCAAAATACTACTCAGCACTTACATGCAGTAGACCAAAGAGCGGAAGATGTTACTCGAATGTTTGCTCAATTTACTGATTTAGTAAATGGCAACGCTGCGAGTAGTTCAACTCTTTCAATGTTCATCGAAATGTTAAAAAATAACAATACTTTCTATGCGGTGTACCTTGGTTTTGGCAATGGTGACTTTTATGAGTTGGTTAATTTAAACGCTAGCCCTATTATTCGCTCACAATTTAATGCGCTACCAGAAGATCGTTGGGTGCTCGTTACTGTTTCAGATGTTAATCACCAAAGAAAAAGGCGACTTAACTATCTACATAGCGACTTAAGCTCTAGAGCCATCACTGAGGAGCCAAGCGATTATGATGTAAGATCTCGTTTATGGTATCAAGATGCAAAAACGGGAAAAGTATCAAAAACAGAGCCATATTTATTTCAAAATTTGCAAGCTCCAGGGCAAACTTACTCAGCAAAGATCCCTAATACAGAAACAGTCTTTGCCATAGATATTGCTCTGTCGTCGTTTGAAGAGTACTTAACTGAGCAAGGACTCAATAACACAGGGGTTAGCGATAAAGAAATTTATTTATTTCAAAAAACGGGCGAGATAATCGCTAGTAATCAAAAAAAACAAACACAAAATGCTTTAAAAAATTCACCTAAGATAACACTCACTCCTGAAGAAAAAATACTGATTAACAATACCCCCTCCTTAAAAGTTTCTAACGAATTTGACTGGGCACCTGTCGATTTTTCTATAGCGGGAACCCCTTACGGTTATAGTATTGACGCCTTAACCTTAATAAACCAAATGACAGGTTTAAACTTTGAGTATGTTAATGGCTTTACTTGGCCTGAATTAGTCTACGGCTTTGAAAGTGGTAGTATTGATATATTACAACCTGTTTTTAATAACCCTATTAACCAAAAAAAAGGACTACTCTCCTCAAGTTTTCTTGAGCTTCCTTTTGCTATTATTACATCAGAAAACAACGCTGTAATTAACAATATAGCGCAGTTAAATGGCAAAAAATTAGCCATACCAGATGGCTGGTCAATTATCAGAACGATAGAGCAGTATTTCCCTAATATTGAAATTGTTCTATACCCTTCAACTAAAGCAGTGTTAAATGCGGTATCACGTAATGAGGTGTTCGCAGGCTTAGATAACGAAGCCGTTTTCCGTTATATTCAAAAGCAATTCTTTATTAATAATATTCAATATCATCAGAATATTAACTTTTTACCTGCCACGGTAACTCCCTCATTGCATTTTGTTTTAAAACACTCTGAAACAGCATTAATGGCCATTATCAACCGCGCCATCGCAGCAATAACACCCGAACAAAAATTAGCACTCGCTCAGAAGTGGCTCAGTCTCGATGCCATTAACTCAACAAGCTCGGAACTAGCGGTTGTGCCTTATGCTGAGTTATTACAATTAGCCAAAGAGCCTGAAACTTTTGGCAAACTATTACCTATTACAATTAAAGAGGTTGATAGCTTTATTTATTTAATGCCGGTTAACCAGGCTGAAACTGAATTTTTAGCGATTATAGTACCTAGTACTACTATTTTTGCCTCAAGCATTGATAAAGTAAAAGTATCGATCATTATTACTACCCTGTGTTTATTGTTGATTTTGCCTATTAGCTGGTTTTTTTCTAGTCCAATCGTTCACCCGATTAAAATACTCGCCATTGAAAATGACAAGATTAAAAATCGCCAATATGATCAGGTTAATCGTGTGGTTAGTCATATTAAGGAGATTGATGCATTAGCACTTTCATTAGTGGATATGGCAAGCGCAATTAAAGAGCACGAAAAAAAGCAAGAAGAGCTGATGGACTCATTTATTCAACTTATTGCTAATACTATTGATGAAAAGTCTCCTTATACTGGCGGACACTGTAATAGAGTACCTGAGCTAGGGTTTATGCTTGCTGACGCAGCAGCTGCTGATACAGGCTCAGTATTCAATAGCTTTAATTTTGAAACACCAGCACAATATCGCGAATTTAAAATTGCCGCTTGGTTACACGATTGCGGGAAAATAATAACGCCTGAGCATATTGTTGATAAAGGCTCAAAGCTTGAGTGTATATACAATCGTATTCATGAAGTTAGAATGCGCTTTGAGGTGTTATGGCGAGATGCAGAAATACGCTATTATCAAGCATTAATCGAGTCCCCTGACAATAAAGAGCAGCTCAATGCTAAGTTGCTTGAGCAACAAAATACACTACAAAACGACTTTACCTTTATTGCCACATCAAATGTTGGTGGGGAGTTTATGAGCGATGATAAAGTTGAGCGGCTCAAGCAATTATCAACTATCACTTGGCAGCGAAACTTTGATGATCGCATAGGGCTATCTCCCGTTGAGGAAGAGCATTTAGCAACAATTTCTCCAAGAGCTAAAAGTACACTCCCCGTGAGAGAAAATCTACTTAACGACAAAGCTGAACATATAACGACTAGAACTCTTACCCCAACGTACGATAAGCACTTAGGCATTAAAATGGCGGTACCTGAAAATCAGTATAATTTAGGAGAGTTATATAACTTATCGATTTCACGAGGTACTTTAACTGCAGAAGATCGTTATAAAATTAATGAACATATTATTGGGACTATTAAAATGTTAGAACAGCTACCTTTCCCGCCAGAGCTAGCTAATGTCCCTCGTTATGCATCAACCCATCATGAAACTCTCATTGGTACTGGTTATCCAAGAAAACTGACTGCTGAGGATTTATCGATTCCTGAGCGTGTTTTAGTTATTGCTGATATTTTTGAGGCACTCACCGCAGCCGATAGACCTTATAAAAAAGCCAAATCATTAAGTGTTTCAATTGATATACTGCATAAGTTTGCGTTAGATCAACACATAGATCATGACTTATTTGAGCTGTTTTTAACATCTGGTGTTTATAGAGAATACGCTAATAAATTCATGGAGCCAGAACAAATCGATGAGGTGAATATAGACAAGTATTTACGATAAATAATTGTCTATATTCCAGATTTCGCTGCGTGTGCTTTTGATTGGAGTAATTAACCTAAACTCGGGTTAACTATTAGTCTGCTATTAATGATCTTTTGGCGAGTTAACTAAGTTTTGTGATGATACCTCAAGCTCTCTTACTTTAATATTAACGCCAAAACGCTCTAAATCTTGGTAAAAATTAAAAACATTACAGTTTGGTAATTGCTTACAAATAATACCGTATTTAAGAATAGCCGGTTTGTATGACTGTAATGAAGCGGTTTTAAGCCAATAAAGCGCTTGTGTGAAGTCTTGCTTAACAAAATTACCATTAATATACATGGTTGCTAAGTTAACTTGCCCTGGTGGATAGCCCAAATTAGCGGATTGTTGAAAAGCATCGAAAGCATTCTCGCCACTGAGTTCATCATACCTTTGCTGTAGAAACCCTTCACCTCGGCTATTTTCTTTTTTGCCAAGTATAAATAAGCTGTTAGTGGACTTATATTTTATGGGGCTAACAAAGTTACCGTAGAGTTTATTTCGCACAGGCCTTTTTGCTAAATAAAGGGCCTCACTTTCATGCATAGCCAGTATTTCTTGATGAGGTATATCGTAACGCTTAGTTTCAAAGTATTCTGCATAACGTAGTTGACCATAATGAATACTATTAACGGCGGCGTGCTGTCTTTGGTAATAAAAAACACCGTACAAGAGAGTTACAATATTACCGGTAATATCAACCACTTTCGCAATACGATATTTTTCTGTTGGTCTAAGTCGACTACTGACTTCATCACCTAGTTTTCTAAAATCGATAAAGTAGATATCATTTATTTTTGGTGATGCTATCACTGCGAGGGTTTGTTTTTTTTCATCTTGATAAGCAGAGTATTTCACGTAAGCAAAATAACTAATACCAATAATAATAAATAACAGTAACAGTTGAGATGTTAATGAGTGCTTGGATACCCCCCCCTCACAAACACTCTCATTAGCCGCTATATTATTTTGTTGACAGCCAAGGTGATAAATATTTTCATTACCTGACCCTTCTGTATTGGGGCTAGTGCCGCTATGCTGGGGAATGTTGCGCTCACTCCTAAAATAAGACAGTAATTTTTTTATAAGCATTGAGATCTATCCTTGATATCAACTATTTGTATTACTACCCTATAATTTATTTAAGAAATTAACAATGGCTTTATTTATATAATCAGTATGTTAATTAAAAATTACTACACTGTTGATTGAATTGTGTGTTGCGTTCTTTATTGTACTGTTTATCGTATCGTTTATAGCACTAAGTATTGAATTTTACTGGGTGCTGTTCCATCGTGATTAAGAAAACATTGGTATGGTTTAGCGCTATAGCGCTTTTCATTTTCTAACGGCTCTGCATTGTTATTTTTACGGTTAGCAACAGGAGAATAAGACAGGCTTTTCGTCGAATTTTCATGGTTAACTGCTCTGGTATTATTTGTTTCAACCCCAGCGACAGTATTAGCGCGGCTTTCCTGCTCATGATAATACTGCTGTGCTTCGCCTTCATCATAAATATATAAAGTCATAACCTGTCGAGCACCACTTTTATCCGTCAGCCATTGCGTTTCACTTTTAGTCACTCGAGCCGACTCTGGGTGGATGCTACCTACTTTTGCTAAAACAACATCTAAACATAGTTGCTCGGTGCGCGCAGAAGAACTCTGATGCTCTGGAGTACCTGAAGAAACATCAACATCAATCGTTTCATATTGGTCATCACAAGGGGTTTGACTAAATGTGGTTACACCATCAACTGTACACTTAAATACTGATTGTGCCTCGGTGCTAAACGCTATAACGGCTAATAGCGCCATAAAGATACTGCGTATACAAAACAAATTAACGCCCATAATTATCCAGAGTCCTTTTTATAATTTAGCCAAAACTTATTGGGTAAAGCTTAGTTACTTAAAACTTAGCTCCTTAAAACTAGTTACTCATTAACGCCTGGTTAATTTTCTCAATATCGGTATGTTGTGTATACCCGGTGAGTGCTGACATAACTTGTGCATTGGTCATGAGCTCTTGCATAGCAACCTGCCCTACTAATTCAAACGACTTTTGTAAGGCTAGTGGATCAGCCGCATTAGCTAACTTTAATTGCTCTGGACAATTAACGGTTAATAAACGAGTGATTAAGCCCCCTATTTTTTCATCACTATCAGCTAAGTCTTTCGTACTAACATTTGAATAGGTCTTGATTTCTGGATGAGCCGCCATCGCAAAGAAAATCCACTGTGCTAATTGCTTACGCTCTTTGCCATTTAAGCTATCGATCATGCAAGTACCTAAGTTATTAACTGAGTTTTGCGCATTAGCCGATGCCAAAGGCGCAAAACATAAACTAGCAATGAGCATAATAACGGTGGTGGTTCTTTTCATTTTTATTCCTTAACCTTAAAAGAGGGATTAGTTATTGAGTTATATTGTACAAGTATCACTTAATGATGATTCTGACGTTAATGAGCATGATAAGTTCATTAACGTCCATACTTTAGCCAAAGTTTTAAATAAACTGCATTACAAGTTTTATTGTCGTCCATTTTTCCATCGCGATCACAATCAGTACCCGTTAATGATTTCATTACATTGTTGCCGTATTCAGCTTTATCTTGCGCTGCTGCCGGTACAATAACGGTTACTTTAGGCGAGTGCTCAATAAAGTCAGCAACATCTTGGTAAGACATAAAAACACTTTTGCTCATAAGATGACTAATATCGCGAGTTTTTGACTCTACTTTTTTATTTACTTCAACATCTTGCTCGTTATTAATAGATTTCACATCAAAAGAAGCTAATATAAAGCTAAGTAACAACAGTACCTTACAAGAAAAAAAAAGATTATAAAAGACCTGCATAAACTAAATTCCTTAAAGAAAAAATCAGGCCAAAGCCTGATTTTTAAATAAATAGGTTAAATAACCTGAGCTACTCTGCTTCGGCTAAATACCAATAGCCTTGGTTTAGCAATAATGCGACTAATTCAACAAAAGCCGCGTTATATGCCATGTCACCTAAATCATCAGGAAAAATCATGCTTTGATTACACAAGAGTTTGACACCTGGAGCAATATCTTGGCAAAACTCAAGTTCAGTGCCATTAATATAGCAAGTGCCTTGCTCAACGGTATCTTCAAAATAAAAAGCACGTAAACCGCCAAGACGTTTAATCGCATGGCTTGTTAATAAGTTACTTACCTCAGTTAAGTCAAACGGCTCATCAGGTAGCATAATATCTAATTCGTGTTTAGCTGCCGTTAAAAAGTTACCTAAAAAGCCTTTCAGTACATCTTTATTATCGAGCAAACCTTGCAGCTGTCCCTTAAGGCTTTCAAAATCGTTATTCGATATTTCACCGCTATGCTTTACCACTTGGCGATCTGGGTCGGTTAATAACGCTTTACCTAAATCATTATCAATTAAATGGTCAGCAAAGGCGCTCATCAAGCTAACGCCAGAATTAGCCCTAAAACCTATTGAGAAGCTCATTGAGGTGTCTAGTGAAACACCTTCATGAGGAAAACCTGGCGGAATATAAACGATATCACCCGCTTCTAACACCTCATCAATAATGGCGTCGAAAGGCTCTACATGAAGCAATGATTCATGTGCTGCAAACTCAACATGCTCACCACGATCGCCAACACGCCAGCGACGCTTGCCTGAGCCTTGACAAATAAATACATCGTAATTATCCATATGAGGACCAACACTACCACCAGGAGTGGCAAAACTTGCCATTAAATCATCTAAGCGCCAATGCGGTAAAAAGCGAAAAGCCTCAATCATTTCAGCCGCTTCTTCTGAGAAATTATCTAATGCTTGCACAACCAAAGACCAATTTTCACTGCCTAGGTGTTCATAGCTTTCAAAAGGGCCAAAAGCCGCTTGCCATTTATCGCCCTCTTTATGTACTAAGCGAGACTCAACCTCTGCTTCCATGGCTAAACCTGCAACTTCATCTGCGCAAATAGGATCTTGAAAGTTCTTAAAGCCTTGGCGAATAATTACTGGTTTTTTTTGCCAGTATTTGTCTAGAAACTCTTGTTGAGTCATGTTATTTAAATTTACTGTGTACATAATTTTCTCTTATCAATATTGCCAGGTAAATGTTGTCGGGAATTAGCTATGCGATTTCGCTCAGTTATGTCGTTAACGTAGCAGCATAAGCTCTTGCTTTTGCTAAATCTTCAGGGGTATCAACGCCTTCTACCGGAACATGACGATTAGCGACGGCAACATGTATTTTTTCACCTTGATAAAGCACACGTAATTGCTCTAACGCTTCGATTTGCTCTAAGGCACTTGCAGGCCAACTCACATAATCTTTAATAAAAGCAGCGCGGTAAGCATAAATACCAACATGACGTAGATAAAAATCGCCTATCGCTGTGATATTTTTATTAGTATTGGCCGTACTTGTTAAAAAACGCTCGCGATCATAAGGAATAGTCGCACGTGAAAAATATAAAGCGTAACCGTCTTTATCCGTTAACACTTTAACCGCATTAGGGTTAAACGCCTCTTCAACCGTAGTAATATTAATCGCTAGTGTCGACATGCGTGCTACTTGTCCACTTTGCTTTTGGTTCGCTAAATTATTAGCAACCTGAGCAA
>NZ_JAHKPW010000064.1:0-8932 GCF_018860755.1 Colwellia sp. D2M02
GTCGTGATACCTACCGAAATAGATATCGCATTACATATATAAGTATATATTTATTGCATGAACATCATTCATTGAAGCGTTTTTTTGTTCCGCTATAAAAGCTAAGAACTTAAGTAAAACATCAATAAAGTGAGTGTTCACACAAATTGCATGATAACTAATTGTTAAAGAAGAAGATAAGAGTCACATTCGCTCATTATCATCGCTACTGGTAAGTAGCGTGCTTGTTGCCGTAGCCCCGAAGCAGGATGCGTATCATACGCCTCCGAGTTTTGATGTCAACCTTTAATTTAAAATAATTTTAGAATCATTTAAAAGTAAACGTTAAGTGGCTTGTTTATTCGATAAAACGAGTAGATAAGCTATCAAAACAGTTCTTTTAGGCTTCTTTTTGGCTGAACCCCTTGGAACTGGAGCGCATTATAGAGAGCTAACTTGAATGCGCAAGGGTTATTTTCATTTTAATGACTTTTTTGTTTTGAATGCTCATTTAACAAACAAAAAAGAGTGTTTAGTTCAAAAAACACTCTTCATTTGCAGTGTTTATCTTAAAAGCTAGCTACATACAAAGGCCGCCATCAATTTCGACAACTCTGCCCGTAAAAAAATCATTTTCAAAGATGTACTTTGCAGTGTGAGCTATTTCTTCTGCTTCACCTAACCGCCCTACAGGTTTCATTTTTTCCAGTCTATCTCGCATTTCAGGTTTCATAGCATCGGTCATTGCAGTACGTATAACACCTGGTGCAATAGCTCCAACACGAATACCGTGCCTACCAAGCTCCCTTGCCCACGTAGTAGTCATGGCAACAACACCAGCTTTAGCAGCAGCATAGTTAGTTTGTCCGATATTACCACCACGGGCAATTGATGACATATTGATAATCACCCCTGACTTATTTCCTTCTATCATATGCACTGCAGCTTCACGGCCACATAAAAATACGCCAGTTAAATTGACATCAATAACCGATTGAAAGCTCTCTAATGACATTTTTTTACTGACAACGCCATCTTTAGCTTTTACGAACATACCATCTCGCAAGATACCTGCATTATTTACTAATCCGTCAATGCCATTAAAGTCGTGATTAATTTGCTTAAACACTTCTTCTACTGCAGTTTCCTGACTTACATTTGCAAGGTAATACCTTACTTGAGTATTTTCATGCCCTGCGGCATGTACTTGCTTAACGCTTTCTTGTAATTGCTCTTCATTTAAGTCAATCAGTGCAATATTAGCGCCTGACTTTGCGAAATGAATCGCCATAGTTAACCCTAAGCCTTGACCGCCACCAGTGATAACAATTGTTTTATTTTCTAAATTCATAAGATGAGATACTCGCTATTGTCTAATAAGTACTATTTGCTCGGTAAATTGAATACATTAAATATACTGGAAAAATCTTTACTGCCATTGCCTGTATTGGCATGCATAGTGTATAAACTCCGAGCTAAGGCTCCCATAGGGGTTGATGAATGACTTGCCAACGCGGTTTCCATCGCTAAACCAAGATCTTTAGCCATTAAATCAACCATAAAGCCGCCTTGATAGTTATTTGAAGAAGGAACATTATCCATAACATCAGGACAAGGGTTATAAACATCAAGGGTCCAGTTACTGCCAGAGCTTTTACTCATGATGTTAGATAAGACTTTAGGATCTAAGCCATTCGCCATACCTAACTGTAATGCTTCACTGGTACCAATCATTAATATTGATAGCAGCATATTGTTGCAAGCTTTGGCTATTTGACCAGCGCCATGTTCACCAGCATGAAAAATATTCTTTCCCATTGCTTCAAGTATTGGGCTAGCTTGTTCAAACTCAGCTAAACTACCACCAACCATAAAACTTAATGTTCCTGCAACAGCCCCACCAACGCCTCCTGAAACCGGGGCATCAACAAAACCAATCTTTTTTTGAGCTAGCGCTTGGGCAACTTTACATGAAGTAGCGGCATCAATAGTTGATGAATCTATAACTAAACTGTTTGGCTCTATATAATTAATAAGTCCTGTTTTTTCGGTTAAATATACCGCGTCAACATGCTTACCGGCAGGCAACATAGAAATAATAAACTGTGCGTTTTGAACACACTCGGCAGCTGTCTTTTTAGTTACCGCGCCAGCAGCAACAACTTTACTTACCGCCTCATCAGCCAAGTCAAACACGCAGACTTGGTGACCTGCTTTCACTAAGTTAATAGCCATTGGGCTACCCATGTTACCTAAACCGATAAAAGCAATATTCGCCATAATCTTCCCTTTAACCTCTTGTATGTTTAATCATTTTTTAGTTTTACCGTCTACTAGGTTAATTTAGCCAGTGGGTGTGTTTCTTTTGACCAAGCCGAGTCAAAAAACCAATCTAGTACGGATTTTTCAATACAATCAACCGATGAGTAACGCCATTGAGGTACGTTATCTTTGTCGATTAATAAAGCGCGTACACCTTCTAAAAACTCGCCAAAGTAGCCACATTTTACTGCTAAGTTTAACTCCATTTTAAAACAGTCTGCTAATGGCATACCTTTACCACGCTGCAATTGCGAATACGCTAATTGAGCACTTAACATACTGCCTTTTTGTAATGACTGTTGAGCGCGACTTAACCATTTATCATCGCTATCAATAGCATCAATAGCGCTAACAATATCAATTAATGTGCTTTTATCGACAAGCTGGCTGATCAATGCTTGATGTGACTTTATAGGCGAGCTAGGTAGTTTGTTTACACAACTTTGCTCAAACTCTTGTAGAAGCTGTGATGTTTTATCGTGATTAAGCGGAATAGTTTCTCCCCAATTAATCATTTTAAGTTGCTCAAGCAAGTTTTCTTTATGTTGCTGTTCAATAAAATAATCGGCAAGTTGGCAATATTTAGCATCCGCAGCATTAATAGAGGCACCTGTTAATGCTAAAAACAAACCACAGCCTACTGGCATTTTATTGAGAAAATAACTTCCGCCGACATCAGGGAATAAGCCGATGCTAATTTCAGGCATAGCAATACGTGAACTTTCCGTAACCACACGATGGCTAGCACCAGCCATTAAACCTAGCCCTCCGCCCATAACAATACCACTTCCCCAAACAATAAAAGGCTTGTTGAAGGTATGGATTAAAAAGTCTAGTTGATATTCTTGCGTAAAATATTCTGTAATAATGGGAGAAAAGTGATTATCCGTCGTTAATTGATCAGTTGCTGTATTCGCGTCATGAGTGGCAACATGCTCTTTCATTGCCTGATATAAATGAACAATATCGCCACCTGCGCAAAAAGCTTTTTCTCCTTCACCCTGTAAAAAGACCGCGGCAATATCTTGCTGTTGCTGCCAGCTTAATAACTTAGGGTAAAGTAATGCTATCATTTCACCGCTAAGTGCATTGAGTGATTTGGGAGAGTTAAGTGTAATAACCCCTATTTTTTTTCCGTTATCACAGCTCAACTCTTGAAATATAACTACGTCCGTCATAATTTTCCTATTTGATGTTACTAGTTTTGGCTTTTCGGTACTTTCAACTACTCAACGCTTTATTGGCATTGTATATAAGCAGTACTACTTATTTCGCCAAACGGGTTTTCGTTTTTCGAGAAAGGCTTGCACTCCCTCTTTTTGGTCGTGTGAATCAAATAAATCAACAAAAGCCTGACGTTCGTGTACTAATGCCTGATTAATAGGCATAACACGATTTTTTTGAATTAACTGCTTACAAGCAGTTACCGCTACTGGGCTCTGTTTGGCAACTTTTTCAGCAAGAGCAAGAGCACTAGCTTTACCTTCACCTTGAGCAACGACTTCTTCAACTAAATTGATCAATAATGCTTTTTCGGCATTAAGGCGCTCGCCACATAAAATCATACGCTTAGTCCAACCTTCTCCTACAAGTAATGCAAGATTTTGTGTACCACCAGCGCAAGGTAATAAACCTACCGTTGCTTCAGGCAACGCCATAACAGCATGCGCTTCTGCAATTCGAATATCACATGCTAGCGCAACTTCTAAACCTCCGCCCATGGCGTAGCCATTAATTGCTGAAATAGAAACGCCTCTAAAGTCAGATAAAGTTTCAAACGCTTGACCAAAAATATTACTCATCTGCGCAGCAACTTGTTTATCACCATCGGCAAAAACATTTAAGTCTGCACCCGCTGAAAAAAACTTTTCACCATCACCCGTTAAAACCAAGGCATAAATATTTTTGTCTTCATTTAAGGCTAAAACCAAGTCCCGTAAATCAGTTAAACTTTGTGCTGTCCATGTGTGTGCTGGAGGGTTATTAAAGGTAACCACTGCGGTGTGATCAACAATCTCTACTTTTAAATATTGTGATGAATACTCAGACATGTAACTTTTTCTCCTAAATTTTTGGTAAATATGCAGGCAATTATTTCGCTAAAAATACTAAAAAAAGCTAAAGCAGCTGCCCTGCTCCTTCCGTTAATAAGCGACGAGCAATAATAACGCGCATAATTTCATTAGTGCCTTCTAAAATCTGATGAACACGTACATCTCTAAAGTGGCGCTCTAATGGGTATTCTTTAATGTAGCCATAGCCACCGTGAATTTGTAATGCAGCATCACACACTTGAAAACCAATATCGGTTGCAAAACGTTTTGCCATCGCACAATAAGCGGTTTTTTCAGCATCGTTTTGATCCAATTTATAGGCTGCAAGCCTAACAAGTTGTCTAGCTGCAACAAGCTCAGTAGCCATATCAGCTAATTTAAATTGTAAACCTTGAAAGGCGGCAATAGGTTTGCCAAATTGTTCACGTTCCTGCATGTAAGACATCGCAGTATTGAGTGCTTGTTGCGCAGTACCAATAGAACAAGTCGCGATATTTATACGACCGCCATCAAGTCCTTTCATGGCTAAAGTAAAACCATCGCCTTCATTAGCAAGTAAGTTTTCACGAGGTATTTTGACATTATCAAAGGTTATTTGTTTGGTTGGTTGGGCATTCCAGCCCATTTTCTCTTCTGCTTTGCCATAAATAACCCCAGGTGCATCTGCAGGAATAACGACGGCAGACACCCCTTTTGCTCCGGCTTCACCGGTGCGAACCATAACCACTAACACGTCAGTTTCACCAGCGCCTGAAATAAACATTTTTGAACCATTAATAAGATAATGTTCGCCTTCAGCTTTAGCAGTGGTACGTAGTGATGCGGCATCTGAGCCTGATCCCGGTTCAGTTAAACAATATGAAGCGAGTTTTTCACCCGTGACAAGTTCAGCGCACCAAGTATCTTTAACGGCTTTTGTGCCCCAAGTAGCAATCATCCACGTTGCCATGTTATGAATAGTTAACATCGCTGTGGTAGTGGTACACCCCATGGCGAGTTGTTCAAAAATAATTGATGAATCTAATCTACTCAATCCTAAGCCGCCGACTTCTTCTGGCGCATATAGACCACAAAAGCCAAGTTCACCCGCTTTGCTAATAGTTGCTCTGGGGAAAAAGTGCTCTTGATCCCATTGGGCTGCGTAAGGTAATAGTTCGCTGTCACTAAACTGTTTGGCCGTTTCAGCAAACATTTGTTGGTCTTGTGTTAAGTCAAAGTTCATCAATAATTCCTATCGTTAAAAGCATATTCATATATTCAGTAAGTAGTTATTCATCTTTGTGGTATGGTTCAAGTTACAGAAAAAGCACGCAGTTAACGTTAATCAATAAATACTTCTAACAAATAAATTGCTTCATACCACATAACTGGTAACTACATAACTTCTAATGCGATTGCTGTTGCTTCACCACCACCAATACATAAAGAAGCAACACCTTTTGGCTTGCCACCTTCAGTTAACGCTTTATTTTTAAGCGCATGAATTAATGTCACCATAATACGAGCACCACTAGCGCCCAGTGGATGACCTAACGCACAAGCTCCACCATTAACATTTACTTTATTGATATCAAGCGAAAGGTTTTTCACAGCAAGCATAGTTACCATGGCAAAAGCTTCATTAATTTCAAAAAGATCTACCTCTGAAGTTTCCCAGTTAGCTTTCGCAAGCACTTTGGTCATTGCGCCAACTGGCGCTACGGTGAATTCGCTTGGCGCTTGAGCATGAGTTGCATGGGCAACTACTTTACAAAGCGGTGTTAAGCCACGCTTTGTTGCTTCAGATAACTTCATCATCACTAAAGCAGCACCACCATCTGAAATAGAGCTAGAGTTAGCAGCAGTTATAGTGCCGTCTTTTTTAAAAGCGGCGCGTAGCGATGGTATTTTATCAGGGCGTGCATTACCTGGTTGTTCATCGGTATCAATTGTGACTTCTTTACGTCGCTCAATGAACGTAACGGGGGTCACTTCATTTTTAAATGCACCGCTTTCAATCGCCGCATTAGCACGAGATAAAGAGCGAATCGCAAATTCATCCATGGCTTCACGTGTAAAGTTTGAGGCATCAGCCGTTTCTTGAGCAAAGCAGCCCATTGAAATACCATCATAGGCATTTTCAAGGCCATCAAACATCATATGGTCGAGCACTTGACCATGCCCCATACGCATTCCACTTCTGGCATTAGGTAATAGGTAAGGTGCATTACTCATGCTTTCCATGCCGCCCGCAACAGCAACATCAATACTGCCTGCTAATAAAGCATCATGTGCTTGCATTGCCGCTTTCATGCCTGAGCCACACACTTTATTTATGGTGGTACATACCGTAGATAACGCTAAACCAGCAGCAATCGACGCTTGACGTGCAGGGGCTTGCTTTAAACCCGCAGGTAAAACACAGCCCATTATCACTTCATCAACTTGATCATTCGCTATATTGGCTTGCGCTACTGCGGCTTTAATTGCGCTTGCGCCCAACTCAGGTGCACTAACGGCAGATAAGCATCCACCAAAGCCACCCATAGGGGTTCTAACCGCAGAAACAATCACGATAGGATCTGATAATGACATTGTTTTCTCCAACAAAAAGGTTACATAAAAAATACTGATTTAATCAAGACTAACTTAATCACTGCTTTACGCCAACGTAAACTTACTAAGAGATTCTTTTGATCTCAGCCAAACTGTAAGAAGATAATTACAGTTAAATGTAAAGTTGATTGAACTTAAAAACTCAAGAAATAGCTTAAAATATATAGCATTAGTCTGACCTTATCCCTAGGCAGCACTAAAATTAGGCACTAACACAGCATTAGTACAGCAAGCTTAAAAAACTAAGTCTCTCTATTAACAAAACACCGCACAACTTTACGTTAACGTAAACTTCATATAAGATAAATCAATAAATACAATTTTTGAGAAGAAGTAGATGACTAAAAAGATAAGTTCGCTCAGCTATTCCATTAGTGATTTATCAAAAGAATTTGACATTACTACCCGCAGCATACGTTTTTACGAAGACCAAGGATTAATTGCCCCCTCAAGAAAAGGGCAAACCCGTATCTATAATCAACGCGATAGAGTTCGCCTTAAACTGATTTTACGTGGTAAACGATTAGGGTTTTCATTAGCTGAAACAGGACGACTATTTGAGCTTTATGATGTGGATAAAACCAGTGCAACTCAACTCAATAGCATTATGTCTTTAATATCTGACAAGAAATCTGATTTAAAACAGCAGCTTGATGATATAAACGCTGTATTGATTGAACTCGATGATTTAGAGAAAAACTGTAAAGATATTTTATCATCATTAGAAAATAACAAATAACAAATAACAAATAACAAATAACAAATAACAAGCTTACAGAACATAAATGAGGAAACACCATGATTTCACGATACAGCTCTCTTAATTTTAATTTAGGCGAAACCGCCGATATGATTCGCGATCAAGTGAATGCATTTGCCCGTGATGAAATAGCCCCTCGTGCCGAACAAATTGATATTGATAATGAGTTTCCTAATGATTTATGGCGTAAGTTTGGAGACATGGGCTTATTAGGTATTACCGTGCCTGAAGAATTTGGTGGTAGCGGTTTAGGCTATATGGAACATGTTATTGCCATTGAAGAAATAAGCCGTGCCAGTGCCTCGGTAGGTTTAAGCTATGGCGCGCATTCAAACCTTTGTGTAAACCAAATTAATCGCAACGGTAGCCAAGCACAAAAAGAAAAATACTTACCAAAACTTTGCTCTGGTGAACATATTGGCGCACTAGCAATGAGTGAGCCTAACGCAGGCTCGGATGTTGTTAGCATGAAGCTTAGTGCAGTAAAGCAAGGCAATAAATACGTTCTCAATGGTAATAAGATGTGGATCACTAACGGCCCTGACGCTCACACTTATGTTATTTATGCCAAAACAGACCTTAACGCTGGCTCAAAAGGCATGACCGCTTTTATTGTTGAGCGTGATTACCCTGGCTTTTCACGCCATCAAAAATTAGACAAATTAGGTATGCGTGGTTCAAATACCTGTGAGTTGGTTTTCCAAGACTGTGAAGTACCTGAAGAAAATGTTCTCGGAGAAGTTGGTCGTGGCGTGCAAGTACTTATGAGTGGCTTAGATTATGAACGCGTAGTACTTTCTGGTGGCCCATTGGGCATTATGACCGCTTGTATGGATAACGTTATTCCTTATATTCACGACCGAAAACAATTTGGCCAATCCATTGGTGAGTTTCAATTAATTCAGGGCAAAGTTGCTGATATGTACACCCAAATGAATGCCGCTCGCTCTTACGTATATAATGTGGCACAAGCTTGTGACCGTGGTGAAACTACACGTAAAGATGCAGCAGGCGTTATTTTATATAGTGCTGAGCTAGCGACCAAAATGGCACTTGATGCAATTCAAATTTTAGGTGGTAACGGTTATATCAATGAGTTCCCAGTCGCGCGTTTACTACGTGATGCTAAGCTATATGAAATAGGTGCCGGTACTTCTGAAATTCGCCGTATGTTGATAGGCCGTGAATTATTCAACGAATCTAAGTAACCTGAACTCGGTTT
>NZ_JAHKPW010000064.1:9127-76040 GCF_018860755.1 Colwellia sp. D2M02
AACTCGGTTTAAGAGATATTTAACAAAAAAGTTAGGAAAAGTAGCTGCTAGAGCAACATTTGTTAAGCCGATCTCAGGTTAAGTAATCATTACTAAGGTAATTGTTTTTTAATAAAACCAATTAAATAATAGGGCTTTCCCGTGGCAAAAATAATTTCAAAAATCAATATTCGAAGTCAGGAGTTTTCCGATAATGCTGCGCATATGCAAACTCAAATTGATGATTTACGCAATAAGCTCAGTGAGATTAAATTAGGTGGTGGTGAACGCAGTCGTCAGCGCCACTTGGAACGGGGTAAACTATTACCACGCGAGCGCATTAATGCGTTATTAGATGAAGGTTCAGCTTTTCTAGAGTTATCACAACTTGCCGCTTATAAAGTGTATGACGATAATGTACCTGCTGCTGGCATTATTACCGGCATTGGTCGAGTATCAGGACAAGAGTGTGTCATTGTTGCCAACGACGCCACCGTCAAAGGCGGCACTTACTACCCTCTTACGGTCAAAAAACACCTTAGAGCACAAGCTATTGCTCAAGAGAATAACCTACCGTGTATTTATTTAGTGGACTCGGGCGGTGCTAATCTGCCCAATCAGGATGATGTTTTCCCTGATAAAGAGCATTTTGGTCGTATTTTTTTCAATCAAGCAAATATGTCTGCTAATAATATTCCACAGATTGCCGTAGTCATGGGTTCATGTACTGCCGGTGGCGCTTATGTTCCCGCCATGGCTGATGAGTCAATTATTGTTAAAGAGCAAGGCACTATCTTTTTAGCTGGCCCACCACTAGTAAAAGCAGCAACGGGGGAAGAAGTTAGCGCTGAAGACTTAGGCGGTGCTGATGTGCATTGTCGTACCTCTGGCGTTACTGATCACTATGCTCAAAACGACCACCACGCACTAGATATTGCAAGAGCTGCAGTAAAGAATTTAAATCGCAATAAACCTATTAATATGCATCTGCACGCATTAGATAGCGTAGAAGCGCCAAGTTATGCATGCGAAGAAATCTACGGCATTATCCCAAAAGAGACGAAGCAACCTTACGATGTCCGCGAAATTATTGCTCGCGTAGTTGACGGCAGTAATTTTGATGAATTTAAAGCGTTGTATGGCACAACCCTTGTCTGCGGTTTTGCAAAAATATTCGGTTATAGTGTTGGCATTGTCGCGAATAACGGCGTACTTTTTGGTGAATCAGCCGAAAAAGGCGCTCATTTCATTCAACTTTGTGCACAACGTAAAATTCCGTTGGTATTTTTACAAAATATTACCGGCTTTATGGTGGGTAAACAGTATGAATCTGGTGGTATTGCCAAGCATGGCGCTAAAATGGTTACCGCAGTAGCAACCGCTCAAGTACCTAAGTTTACCTTACTAATTGGTGGTAGCTTTGGCGCGGGTAATTACGGTATGTGTGGTCGAGCTTATGATCCTCGCTTCTTATTTATGTGGCCTAATGCGCGTATTTCAGTAATGGGTGGCGAACAAGCCGCTGGTGTTATGGCACAAGTCACTCGCGATAAAAAAGCTAAACTCGGTGAGTCTTGGTCAGCAGAGCAAGAGCAAACGTTTAAACAACCTATTATTGATGACTACGAGCATCAAGGTCACCCTTATTATGCTTCAGCACGTTTATGGGACGACGGTATTATTGATCCTGCCGATACACGTAAAGTGTTGGGTTTAGCTATTTCTGCAGCGCTTAATAAAACCATTGAAGACACCAAGTTTGGTATTTTCAGAATGTAATAAGTTACCGCCGATTTAGCTAACAGAATGTACATCGGTTAGCTCATCAGTGTTGAGGACAATAAAATGATTGATAACATTGCAAATCAAATATCTAACGAAGGTGAAAGTGCAATACTGTTTAGCGTAGATGACAGCGGCGTCGCTTTTGTCACGTTAAACACCCCTGATAAGCATAATGCCTTTGACGATACCATTATTGCCACATTAACCGCCACCTTTAGTGAAATAGCAAAACGTGATGATATTCGCGTGGTTATTTTACAAGCCAACGGTAAAAGCTTTAGCGCAGGTGCTGATTTAGCGTGGATGCAGCGAATGGCAAGTTATAGCTATGAAGATAACTTAAACGATGCCAATAAATTAGCCGTCATGTTAAAAACGCTTAACTTTTTACCACAACCGACCATTGCAAAAATACAAGGAGCCGCTTTTGGTGGTGCTGTTGGTTTAGTCAGCTGCTGTGACATTGCTATTGCAAGTAATAAAGCCAGCTTTTGTTTAAGTGAAGTCAAACTAGGATTAATACCCGCAACCATCAGTCCTTATGTTATTAACGCAATAGGGGTTAAAGCATCGCGACGTTACTTTCAAACTGCCGAACGCTTTTTTGCTGACAAAGCACTACAGCTTGGTTTGGTTGATGAGGTTACAGAGCCTGAGTTATTAAACGATGCGCTAAATGCTATGGTGAAAAAACTGCTTAATAATGGCCCTGATGCCATGGCACAAGTCAAACAGCTTATTTTTGATGTTGCTTACCAGCCCATTAATAACAATTTGCTTGCCGACACCAGTGAGCGTATCGCAAAAATAAGAGTCTCTGCTGAAGGACAAGAAGGTTTAAGTGCCTTTTTTGATAAACGCGCACCCGCATGGCAACACGCTATTACCTCACCTGTTACCGAAAATAAGAGCAAAGGATAACCCTCATGTTTACTAAAATATTAATTGCCAACCGTGGTGAAATTGCTTGTCGAATTATTAAGACCGCCAAAAAAATGGGAATTCTAACGGTTGCGGTTTATTCTGATGCAGATAAAGACGCTTTACATGTACATATGGCAGACGAAGCGATTTACCTTGGCCCCTCACCTTCGCGTGAGAGCTACTTATTAGGCGATAAAGTTCTTGCTGCTGCGAAAAAAACAGGCGCCCAAGCCATTCATCCTGGTTACGGTTTTTTATCTGAAAACAGTGATTTTTGTCGTGCTTGTAGCGAGCAAAACATTACATTTATTGGTCCTCCTGTTGGCGCTATTGAAGCGATGGGATCAAAATCTGCTGCTAAAAATATTATGGAAAAAGCACAAGTTCCTTTAGTGCCTGGTTATCATGGTGATGATCAAAACGAACGGGTGTTAAAAAAAGCAGCTGATGACATGGGTTATCCTGTACTACTTAAAGCAACCGCTGGCGGCGGTGGTAAAGGCATGCGACAAGTTTGGTCTGAAAATGAATTTAGTGACGGTTTTGCCGCAGCAAAACGTGAAGCAATGTCATCTTTTGGCGATGATACTATGCTGGTTGAAAAGTACTTAACCCAACCTCGTCATGTAGAAATTCAAGTGTTTTGTGATAACCATAATAATGCTGTTTACCTTTTTGAGCGAGACTGTTCGGTACAACGCCGCCATCAAAAAGTGATTGAAGAAGCGCCAGCATTTAACATGAGCGAAGCACTACGCGCTCAAATGGGTGAGTCGGCAATAAAGTCAGCGCAAGCTATTGGCTATCAAGGCGCAGGAACTGTGGAATTCTTACTTGATATTGATGGCTCATTTTACTTTATGGAAATGAATACCCGTTTGCAAGTAGAGCATCCGGTCACAGAAATGATTTCTGGACAAGATTTAGTAGAATGGCAATTGCGTGTTGCCGCTGGTGAGAAGCTCCCCAAATCACAACAAGAGCTAACCCTGAACGGCCATGCATTTGAGGCACGTATTTATGCTGAAGACCCAAATAATGACTTTCTTCCTGCCACAGGTACATTAAACCTACTAAAAACGCCAATAGAAAGTTCGCATGTGCGTATTGATACTGGTGTTAGGCAAGGCGATGAGGTGAGCGTTTTTTACGACCCGATGATTGCTAAATTAATTGTATGGGATGAGAGCCGTGCTAAAGCCTTACAACGCCTAACCAAAGCATTAAGAGAATACCGCATTGATGGCGTCACTACCAATATCGACTTTTTATATAATGTTGCGACAACGCAAGCATTTCAGCAAGAGCAAATTGATACCGGCTTTATTGAAAAAAATCAGAGTGCTATTTTTCACCAAGCAACGACAACCGATGAGTGCATGAAAATAACGCATAAACTACCCATTGCGGCATTATTTTTAGTGTTGTCACTCGCGCAAAAATCAAAGAAAAGCGCTTTAAAAAGCTCAGACCCTCACTCCCCTTGGCATCATAGCGATGCTTGGCGTTTAAACGAGCCACACCATCACCGTTTTACGCTTGCCTATGACGAGCAGACATTTCATATTAATGTTGAGCAACAAAGTCGAGCAGAGCAGCGCGACTTTATAATCTACATTCAAAGTGACAGCAGTGACACAAGCCAAAAATTTATCTGCCAAGGTGAATTAATGGGTGAAAATATCATTGCTGTTATTGATGGTCACCGTAGTCAAACAGTGATTGCACAAAGTGATAATAGCCTTAATTTATATCAAGAAGATGGCGTATATAGCTTTACCCAAGTAGTAGCCGATCGTGGACAAAGTAATGAAGCAAGTGATCATGGCGGCTTAAATGCCCCAATGAATGGCACTATAATCAGCGTGTTAGTTAACGCAGGAGATAATGTTACCAAAGATCAACCATTAATGATTATGGAAGCCATGAAAATGGAACACACCATTAAAGCTCCCTGCAATGGCACCATTAACGAAGTATTTTTCAACACTGGAGATATGGTTGATGGTGGTGCTGCTTTACTTGCTTTTAGCAGTGATAACAGCCCTACTAACAAGGAGCTTTGATAATGAATGATATAACTCAAACCAGCTCACCTACATTACCGACATTCGTTAAAATTGTTGAGGTAGGCCCACGTGATGGCTTGCAAAATGAAGTTATTCCTATCTCAGCACAAGATAAAGTTTCTTTAATAACTCAACTTGCAGATGCAGGTGTGAGTTATATAGAAAGTGGTAGTTTTGTATCACCTAAATGGGTGCCACAAATGGCAACTTCCACTGAAGTTTTTCAAACATTAACACGTAAACCTAGTGTCACTTATGCCGCACTAACACCAAATATGAAAGGGTTTGAAGCGGCAATGGCAGCGGGAGCTGATGAAGTAGCAATATTTGCAGCAGCATCAGAAAGCTTTAGCCAAAAAAACATTAATTGCTCAATTGAGGAAAGCATTACACGCTTTGAGCCAATATTAGCCGCCGCTAAAAATGCCAATATTAAAGTACGCGGTTATGTCTCTTGTGTTGTAGGTTGCCCATACGAAGGAAACATCTCCCCTGATGCCGTCGCTTTGGTTGCTCAAACCTTATACAACAAAGGCTGCTATGAGATATCACTTGGCGATACTATAGGTGTAGGCACACCAGCGAGTGTAACAAAGATGTTACAGGCAGTTAGCGCACGTGTACCAATGGCTAAACTAGCAGTTCATTTTCATGATACCTATGGCCAAGCGTTAACTAACATTTACGCAGCACTTCAGCTTGGTATAAATGTCGTTGACTCGGCTATTGCAGGCTTAGGCGGCTGTCCCTATGCTAAGGGCGCTTCTGGCAATGTTGCAACCGAAGATGTTGTCTACCTATTAAATGGTTTAGGTATAGAATCAAATATAGATTTCAATAAACTGCTCAGCGCAGGATGGTTTATCAGCGATAAACTAGGTAAGGCCCCTATATCAAAAGTATCTAACGCCTACCTAGCTAAAGCTCAATAAAATAGAGTTCATAACTAATTACTCAGGAGAGAAAAATGGCAGGATTTGACAAAGTAGTGTCAAGCTACGAAGAAGCCATGGCAGGGTTAACCGATAACATGACCATTATTGCTGGCGGTTTCGGTTTATGTGGTATTCCAGAGAACCTTATCGCCGAAATAAAGCGTAAAGGAACTAAAGGCTTAACCTTGGTTTCAAATAACTGTGGCGTAGATGACTTTGGGTTAGGCGTACTCCTACCTAACCGTCAAATAAAAAAAATCATTGCATCATATGTTGGTGAAAATGCCGAATTTGAACGTCAAATGATGGCAGGTGAATTAGAAGTAGAATTAACACCACAAGGAACATTAGCTGAAAAAATGCGTGCTGGCGGCGCTGGTATTCCTGCATTTTTTACAGCGACAGGGGTTGGCACTCCAGTAGCCGAAGGCAAAGAAGAGCGAAGCTTTAACGGACGAGACTATATTTTAGAAGAAGCGATTACTGGCGACTTTGCTATTGTTAAAGCATGGAAGGCCGACAGGTATGGCAATTTAGTTTTTCGAAAAACAGCACGTAACTTTAACCCATTAGCAGCGACTGCGGGTAAAATTACGGTAGTTGAAGTTGAAGAAATTGTTGAAGTAGGTGAATTAGACCCTGATCAAATTCACACTCCAGGTATTTACGTTAATCGTGTGATTAAAGGCAGTTTTGAAAAGCGCATTGAGCAACGTACTACTCGCCCAGCAGACTCAGAAACTGCCCAACCAAAGCATCAGGGAGAATAACCATGGCTTTATCAAGAGAGCAAATTGCTCAACGTGTTGCCCAAGAATTAAAAGACGGTTATTACGTCAACTTAGGCATTGGTATCCCAACACTTGTTGCTAACTTTGTGCCAAAAGGTATTGAAGTAATGTTACAGTCTGAAAACGGTTTACTGGGTATGGGACAATTCCCAACAGAAGGTGAAATTGACGCAGACTTAATCAATGCTGGCAAACAAACCGTTACTATGGCAACAGGTGCTTCTATTTTTGATTCTGCCGAGTCATTTGCCATGATTCGTGGTGGTCATGTTGATTTAACGGTACTAGGCGCTTTTGAAGTTGATGTTCATGGCAATATTGCTTCTTACATGATCCCAGGAAAGCTAATTAAAGGCATGGGCGGTGCTATGGATTTAGTTGCAGGCGCAGACAATATTATTGTAACTATGACTCACGCATCGAAGCATGGTGTATCTAAGCTGCTTAATAATTGCTCTTTACCGTTAACCGGTAAAGGTTGTATTAAAAAAGTACTTACTGATCTTGCCTTTATTGAAATAAAACAAGGTAAGTTTCATTTACTTGAGCGTGCACCTGGCGTTACCGTAGAAGAAATTATTAAATTAACCGAAGGTGAGCTCATCGTAAACGGTGATATACCTGAAATGAAATTTTAGTAAACATGAGACTCAATAAGAGCTAAGTATCCGCTAAACTTGCATTTTCGGCAAAATTTAGTGATACTTAACTTCGACAAAGAAAAGGCAAGGCTCGCGAAAACGTGCTACGCAAAACCACCGGTCTAAGGGTTTAGTAATACTGCTAAGCCTATGACAGCGGAGTTACCTCGTTAAGGGTACATCCTGTGGTTTTTTCTTTTATTAACTCAATTATTTAAGGTTATTAAAATGAAAAAATTATTACTAGCTTCAACCATTACAGCTTTAACATTAACGTTTACATTTAACGCACCAACAGCTCAGGCTGCTAATATAGCTCAAAGCTTATGCGACTATGTCGCTGCTGATGACAAAAAACGTATGCGTTCTTTTTTAAAGTCTCATAAATTAAAAATACGTAGTATTTTTGATGGTGTTCAATGTAATGGCCAGAACTTGTTAGAATTTGCAGCAACGTCAGGCTCAGTAGAGACTGGCTCTTTGATGATTTCAAAATTACCAAAGAAAGTTGTATCAGCTAATTTAGCGCTTATTCAAACAGGATCACAACCGTTGATCGATGCTGCTAACGATCGTGTTAGTAGCTAAAAATTATTTCAAGTAAACGTTAATGTTTTGTAGTAACAAAGTATAAGAATGTTTCACTGGTAAATAATTCTATGTCACTTAAAAAGCCAGCATTTGCTGGCTTTTTTTTATCTACAACTTACAATGAAGTTAGGTAGTGTTAATAATAAAATAATCGATGAGTAGTAAACGAAATAAAAACCATAGTCAACATGCTCTAGTATTAACTGGCGGTGGTGCACGCGCTGCTTATCAAGTCGGTGTATTATCTGCTATCGCTAAATTTGTGCCTCGTAATCATCCAAGTCCCTTCCCCATTCTTTGTGGAACATCAGCCGGAGCAATCAACTCAACAGCACTTGCTTGTTATACCTCATGCTTTCAATTGGGGGTTAAAAAGCTTGAATGGGTTTGGAAAAACTTTAATATTTCCCAAGTTTATCACTGTGATCCAACAAGGGTTTATGGTCACATTGCTTATGGCATGCTGGCTAGCTTTCAGGCGGATTACGCAAATAAATCATCACACAGTTTATTAAATAACGCACCATTAAGACACTTACTTAATCGCTTGATCGACTTTAGGAGAATTGATAGAAATATACTTCAAGGAACATTATCTGCATTATCAGTTACGGCATCTAGCTATAGTAACGGCGATTCTATTAGCTTTTATCAAGGAAAGGATAATATACAGCCTTGGTCGCGTGTGAAACGAAAAGGTGAAAAAAGCCAATTAAACACCGAACATTTAATGGCTTCGGCCGCTATTCCTATGGTATTTCCATCAGTAAAAATTAAAAACCAATATTTTGGTGACGGGTCTGTACATCAACTTTCACCGTTAAGCCCTGCAATACATTTAGGCGCTAAACGATTATTTATTATTGGCGTCGAACAACCAAAAGAACTAATACACCCTAATGAAAACAACCCTCACCCACCAACAGGTGCAACAGTAGCAGGGCACTTACTCGACTCTATATTTTCTGACACTATGAGTAGCGACCTTGAAAGAATGTCGAGAATTAATGCAACCTTACAACTCATTCCTCAAGAAGTGCGCGCTAAAAATGAAGGGTTGCAGCATATTGACAGTTTTGTCGTCAACCCAAGTCATAATTTTAACGCAATTGCTAGCGACTATTATCAAGATTTACCGCTCTCGATTCGGTTACTACTAAGAAGCTCAGGTATTAAGAGTGAGTCTGACTCAAGTATTATGAGTTATTTACTCTTTGATAAAAATTTTTGTAGTGAGCTGATTAAACTTGGTTTTGAGGATGCAATGCAAAAAGAAAGTTCTATACGAGCATTCCTTGACCTTTAGAATTTTATCACCAATAAAATCATACACCTATTGTGCTTAATGACCTTTTTGAATAAAACGTTCTACTTGCTCTATGCTTTTAGGCTTACCGCGCACAATCAGTGTATCTTGGGCTTGTAAAATGGTATGGCTTTCAGACATTTCAATTTCTTTATTTTCTCGGCGTAAACTTACAACATGGATATTTTGGGCTGATAAGTTAAGTGCCTCAATAGACTGCCCTTGCGCAAAGGAGTCTTCGTTAATTAAAATTGCATGAGCAAATTCAACCCTATCTATGACAGCTGAACTCATATCTGTTTGTTCGCCTTGAAAAAAGCCATGAAGGTGATTGTAATGATTTTTACGCTCGTGCTGTACTCGGCGCATAATACGAGAAAAAGGCACGCCCGTTAACGAAAGTACTTGTGAAACTAACATCAAACTGCCTTCTAAGCTTTCGGGCACGACTTCATTAGCGCCAGCAGCTTGCAATACGTTAAGTTGATCATCATTACGAGTTCTGACCAGAATAGGGACATCAGCCGACATAGATCTTATTTTTTGTACTACCTCTAAAGATTGCTTGTCTTCACCAAAAGCAATCACTACTAACTTAGCTTTAGTAAGGTGCGCGGCATTAAGTATTTCGCTTTGTCGAGAGGAGCCAAACAATACTTTTTCACCTGCCTCTCGCGCTTTCCTTGTTCTAAGTGGATCTATATCAATAGCGACAAAATCAATGTTATCTTGTTTTAAAAAACGACTAACCGTTTGCCCTACACGACCAAAACCACAAATAACCACGTGATTTTCAAGGCTAAAATGCTCAGGCAGCTGTATTAAGTCTTCAGTATCGGGTGACTTTTCTTGACTTAAAAATAATGACCAAGCGCGTGCATTATTTATCATATAAGGTGTAATAGCCATACTCAGTACGCCAGCACCTAATAACATCGACGTTTCACGTAATGATAAAATTTGGCTTTGATCGGCTAAGGCAATAAGTACAAAGCCAAACTCCCCCATTTGAGCTAGTATTAAACCCGACGCCCAAGCATCTTTAGCGGACTCTCCTGCCTTCATTGCTAAGAACTTAATAATCAATATTTTAATTAACATAAAGCTAATAATTAGCCCTAATAAACTCACTGGTGAAGAGAGTAATAATCCAACATCAAGTTTCATTCCAACGGTAATGAAGAATAGCCCGAGTAAAATATCGCGATACGGCCTTATATCAGCCTCAAGTTGATGTTTATATTCACTCTCACCCAGCATCATTCCTGCTAAAAAGGCTCCTAAAGCCATAGATAAGCCAAACCATTGAGTAAAAGCCGCAGCTAATAAAGTGACCAACAGGGTCGTTAATACAAACAACTCATCGGTTCTCACCTGCGCAATAATATTAAATACTTTAGGTAGTAACCATTTACCGATAAGTAAAAGTAGCGCTACGACAAAAACACCTTTAACCATGGCAAGCAATAACGCCCACACCATAGAGCCCTGACTATCAAGCGCCAACATAGGAATAATAATTAATAACGGAACAACAGCAACATCTTGAAAAAGTAAAACCGCAACAGAGAGCTGCCCTGACTTACGCTGCATTGCGCCACTTTCACTAAGCTGCCTAATAACAATTGCAGTTGATGATAATGTTAATACACTAGCCACCACAAAAGCGCCCGCAAAACTCAACCCAAAGAACAGCCCAGCAAGAATAAAAACAATTAACGATAGGACAACTTGTAAACTACCAACAGATAGCACTATATGTCGCATAGCGATTAAGCGGGGTAATGAAAATTCAAGACCAAGGGTAAACAACAAAAAGACAATGCCAAGCTCCGCAAAATGTTCATAACTTTTCTGATCATTAACAATATTAAAACCATATTGGCCCACCAACATACCTGCAACCAAATATGCGAGAATAGCTGGCAGCTTTAAGCGGCGAAATAGCCAGACCACAAAAACGGCACAAGTTAAAATAGCTAAAATATCAAAATATCCGCTCACGTATTATCCTTTCGTTATATTGTAAAAATGTTCATCCGTAGAGCTATACGCGTAATAAATAGTAGTTATAGGCATAAAATAACCTATGGCAAACTATTGCCGCTTACTACTTACTAATAATTTGACGTTAGTACAAATCCAATAACATCTTAATATTGTAGTCTATAGCTTCAGGTACATACTAAATTTTAGCTCACAAACAAAATTACTTTTCAATGACTTAAGTTATCACACACAAGCCACATCTAAATTATTCTTTTAGCTTTAACTTATATTTTAAAATTGGCTTAAAGCTTGCTTGGTTACAACTATTAACTCAATACGTCAGATTATTAACACCATTATAAATACCTTGGCGTTACCCTGACGAATAAAAGCTGAACCCAGAGGTATATGCATGCAGACTTTAAATGTATTGGATAATAGGTTTTCATCATTTTCAACATTAAGTACATCACCAGCCGATGAGCTAGCAGCTAAAAAAACATATGAAGCGCTTTTTAGTGCTGATCGTACTTTATCGTTAGTTGAATTATTTAATACCACATTAGACTTAGCGTCATTACTCAATAATTTCTCTATTGAAGCTACTCGCTATTTAGATTTCAGTGGTTTGTTTTTTAAAAGTTACTCCGTAAACATAGCATTAGATGGCAGTAAAAAGGCTAAGTATGAACATCGTTTTGATTTAAAAATTAGTGACACATATATTGGCACCTTAACTTATGCCATTAATACACCGATGAGCCTTATTAACATTCAAATACTAGACAAACTACATCAATGTTTGTCTTATCCATTAAAGAATGCAATTAGCTATTACGACGCCATTCAATTAGCGATGCAAGATGCACTAACAGGCTTAGGCAACCGTCGCTATTTTGATGAGCAACTCAAACGTGCTATGCACAATGCAAATCGCCATCATAGTGTGGTTGGTTTAGTGTTAGGTGATTTAAACAAGTTTAAAGCCATTAATGATAATTATGGCCATGCCGTAGGCGATCAAGTACTGATTGAGTTCTCAAACATTTTACGTTTATGTATCCGTGACTCAGATAGCTTATTTCGCTTTGGTGGTGATGAGTTTGCGATATTGATTGAAAATGCTAATGAAAGTGCTATCAACCTTATTGAGCACAGAGTAAGTAATGCACTACATGAGAATATATTGTTAAGTAAATACAATTTGGGGTGCAGCTTAGGCGCAACCTTAATGAATAGAGCGGATAGTGAACAAAGTATATTTGCGCGCGCTGACAGAGCGTTATATAGAAAGAAAGCTTATACCGCACAACACTTAAGTGTGATCTAGCTTATTGATGTATAAACTATTCATAAATAATGACACCCGCTAAAATAAGGTTATTCACGAACTAGTTATAAAACTTAAGATATTAAATATTAGGAAAAAAGCGGCTAGAGAAATATTTATTAAGCCAAGTTCAGGCTAAATACTAACTCAATTGCTTAAAAGCAACTTGCCGTTCAGTTGCAGAAGCATTGACAAGTAAGCGACAAAAACGCACCGTTTGCGCAAAATAGCGCGGTGTAATATCACCTTTTGATAATTTATATAGCACCGCACTGAAGTAATGCCGATCAATGAAAAATGTTTTTGCGTAATGCTTAATCGCATCATCTAAAGAAGGGTAAACCACATCATCAAAAGTAAACGTTAAAGTAGGCTCATTGTCATAATATTCAACTCCGTCAATCACTAGCGGCCAGCTTTGATAATTAACTCTATCTCTGGCGACTTCGTAAACAAACCAAGCACTACGAGCAAAGCCTGCAAAATTCCCATGCTCAAACTCACTGGTAGCTAACTCTTCTTCCGTCCAATTAATGCCGATGGCTAAGTGTTTATTGTACCTAACCATTAGGCTACTTTTAACAAAATGATTAACTTGCCAAATAGAGTGTACCGCCGCGCTTTTGGCTATTTTATTACACTCATCACAGCTAGGAACCGATAATAAAACGTGCGGGCAATTAAAAGCAGAACGTTCTCCATCAGGGAAAGTAAACTCCCCTGAGTTAGGCTCACCACAAAACCAGCAACAATGTCTTTTATCAAAAGGGGTTTCTGTTATTACTGGCATCATAGTAGAAGACTTAACGTTTTTTCTTTATTTTATTATTGTATTTAGTGGCACTTGCTCCACGACCTTGTCCTTTTTTCTTCAATTCTTTTTTCGCTATACCTTGATTTTTTTCTTGAGTAGCACGGTATCTATTTTTACTCTCTTTTTTTACCGTTGCTTGCTGATACTCATCAGCTTCTGTGCGGTTAAACTCATAACCAGGCACAATAATACGTTCAAACTTGCGCTCTATAAGTAACTCAATATTTTCTAAGAAGCGTTCATCTTTAGGGCTAACTAGCGAAATAGCGGTACCAGATTTACCTGCTCGGCCTGTACGGCCAACACGGTGCACATAATCCTCGGCTAAAAATGGTAGGTGGAAATTAACCACATAAGCTAAATCATCAATATCTAAACCGCGAGCAGCAACATCAGTTGCAACCAATACTCTCACTTGACCTTCTTTAAACTGCTCTAATGCTTTATTACGCGCACCTTGTGTTTTATCACCATGGCACAACGCCGCTTTAATGCCATCAAGCTTTAGCTCTTTAGCTAAGGTGTTAGCACTTTCTTTAGTTCCTGCAAAAACTAATACTTGCTGCCAATTGTTCACGCCAATAAGTTCTGATAATAATTCACGTTTTCTTGCTTCACTTACCCAATAAACGGCCTGCTTAATTTTACCTGAAGTGGTATTTTGTTTAGCAACACTAATTGTTTTAGGTGTTACTAATAACTGGTTAGCGAGTGATTTTACACGTTCAGAAAATGTTGCAGAGAACATTAATGTTTGATGCTTATGTTTAATTGCCACCATTAGCTTTTCAATATCCGTTAAAAAGCCCATATCGAGCATTCTATCGGCTTCATCGAGTACTAAAAATTTCACTTGTGATAAGTCAACATTACGTAATGTTAAATGCTCTAACAAACGACCTGGCGTGGCAATTAATACATCGAGCCCTTGCTTAAGCATGTTAGTTTGCGAGGCCATTCTGCCGCCGCCATAAATAACGCCACTTCTAATTGGAAGGAACTGACTAAAGGTTTTAACATTTTCGGCAACTTGATTAGCAAGTTCGCGTGTAGGCGTTAAAATTAACGCACGAATAGCTTGCCCTGACGCGACTTTATCATTTTCAGCAGCTGCGCTATTTGCCGCATTATTGGCTTTAGCTATTTCATCTAGAATAGGCAAACTAAAAGCGGCTGTTTTGCCTGTTCCCGTTTGGGCGCTCGCTAAAACATCAACACCTTGACGAATAACAGGAATAGCTTGTTGCTGTATCGGGGTTAAATTTTTATAACCACATGCTTTTACTGCTTTTAATAAATTAGCCGACAAGCCAATTGCATCAACACTCATAAATCACCTAAGTTCAAAAATCAAAGCTACAATAGTGAAGCTTAATATGGCGGCGATTATAATATAAATAGTAACGTTAGTCTTATAATCCTCATCATTATCGTGAACATTACCGCTATATATTCAACTTATGATGAGTATTCTGATTTTAATGATAATTCACTTGCATGTTTCGCCTAGGCTTATACACTTAGATTACCTAATTACATGTATATACAGTTTTTATTATATTTTATCGTGATTATGTTGAGTCGTTAAAGGAAGTACGTTGTTCAAATCATCTATTATATTATCAATAATAATGTGCTTTAGTACTACGGTGCTGGCCGACACTAAAGTTAAGCTTGGCATGTCTAATGCCACAGCTGGCCCTGTCGCATCCTTAGGAGCCGAGCTATACCTTGGCTCTCAAACCTATTTTGAACAACTCAACTTACAAGGCGGTATTAATGGGAAACAGGTTGAGTTACTTAGCTTAAATGATAATTATGAGCCTAAATTAACGGTAATTAACACCAGAACTTTCATAGAACAAGAACAAGTATTTGCTTTATTTGGTTACGTTGGTACACCAACATCCTATGCTATTTTACCGATTTTAAAAAAAACCGGAATCCCTTATCTGATGCCATTTACTGGTGCTGACTTTTTACGCCGCCCGATTAAAGAAAACATTTTTAATTTAAGAGCAAGTTACCTACAAGAAGCACAAACCCAAATAGACTATTTAATCAATAAAAAGCGCTATAAAAACATTGCCTTAGTGATACAAGCGGACGAATTTGGTTTAGCCGCTCAACGAGCTTTAAACAAAGAGTTGAGTCGCTACAATATAACGCCAGTTGTGAATGCTCGTTACCAGCGAAATACACGAGATATGAGTCATGTTATTAAAAAACTACAAACAAAACCTATTGATGCGGTTATTTTTATTGGTACTTACGAGCCCTTTAGTCACTTAATCAACACTGCCGCTCAAGAAAAAATTGACGTACTGTTTACCAGCCTATCGTTTATAGCCAGTCACGAAGTATACTCTCGGCTCAAATATAATAGCCGCGTGATGATAACGGAGGTTTTCCCCGATCCAAGTGAATGTCAGTGGACTATCTGTCAAAAGTTTAAAAATGATATGACAAAAGCGGGAGTAAATAAATTAAATAGAGTGCAGCTAGAAGGTTATATAAATGCCCATGTATTTTCCGAGGTTGCAAAACGCTGCGAACAGGAATTAAGCCATGCATGCTTAATAAAGCAGTTTGAGCAATACTCCTTTAAAGACAAATATTTAGACATTAAATTTAGTGATAGCAATCACCAGGGCTTACAAAAAATATATTTATCTTTTAGCCCTGGAGCATTATTGCCATAGTTAATTTATAAATAAGTTAGCCAATATCATCAAGCGGCCAAGTCACAATGTGATTCTCATAATCTTCGAGTCTCACTTCATCATCTTTTAGAATTTTACCGCGTACCGACATGCCCGCTTTATGCATGGCAGATTTTTTACCTTTATGTAACAGTGGATGCCATGATGGAATATCTCGCCCTTCTTGCAATCGACGATAAGTACAACTGGGTGGCATTAGTAATACAGCTTCAATATTTTTGGGTGTTAACCGAATACATTCAGGCACTAATTCTGTTCGTGCTTCATACTTAGAGCACTGACAAGTCTTTTCATTAAGCAACTGACATGCAATGTTTGAATAATATACTTGCTCACCTTCATTAATATGATCTGTCGATAATAATTCGTTTTCATCTTCAGCGCTTTCATCATCAATAAATTTGTTTAAACAGCACTTTCCACAGCCGTCACATAATGACTCCCATTCACTCTTGGTCATTTCTTTTAATGATTTTTGCTGCCAAAAAGGTTGCTCTGCTTGGGTATTAGTCATGATATTAGTTCAAGTTATATTCGACAAAAGATAGTACGAGAGCCTACTGATCTGAGTACATAAAATTCAGACATAAAAAAAGGCATCGCTCCAGGATGCCTTTATTATAACAGTTTACTGAACGGGCGGGAACTTGATACGATCAGATAAAAGCCCAACAGAGCTAACAAAATAATATGATAAATTCCAATGCATTAAGCTCTTATAGTTATCATAAGCTAAGTACACTCGACCATTTTCATCATCAGGAAAAACCAATGCAGCTTTAATATCAACATGTGGTAAGTTAGTACCATCAACACGGCGTATTCCTAATGCCTGCCACTCACTCAAGGTTTTTTCACTGTCACCCCAAGCTTTTAACCAGTTTTTACGACTACCGGTATTTCTAGGAATAGCTAACGATGTGTCAAAGTTTTCTGGCAATTTAACTTGTCGACCCCAAGTTAGCTCATCATTCCAACCTTCTTTTTGTAAGTAATTGGCCATTGACGCAAATATATCAGCTTGGTTTTGCCAAATATCTTTCTTTCCGTCACCGTCGCCATCAACCGCGTAACTTAAAAATGACGTAGGCATAAATTGGTTTTGTCCCATAGCACCAGCCCAAGAGCCTTTCATGTTATCAATATTAATATGTCCTTCATCAAGTATTGTTAATGCTGCCATAAGCTGCTTTTTAAAAAAGGTTTCGCGTCGCCCTTCATACGCTAATGTAGATAACGCTGAAATAACATTGTAACCGCCGGTATAACTACCAAAATTTGTTTCTAATCCCCATAAAGCAACAATAAATCGTGGCTGAACACTGTACTTTTCAGCAACATCATTAAGCAAGTCCTTATGTTGTTTATACAAAGTTCGTGCTTTATCCACTTTCCATTGCGGCACGCGCTTTGGTAAGTATGTATCTAGGGTTTCTACTTTTTCAGGCTGGCTTCGGTCTGCCTTGACCGCTCGCTTATGAAACTTAACATCGGCAAAACTATTATTAACTAATGCTTCACTAAAGCCTTGCTTAATCGCTTCATTTTTTAGTTCGGTAACATAAAGTGCAAAGCCCTCTTCTGTTAGCTCTTTTTTTTCAGCTAACGCTTGAGTCGACATGGCGCTGGTTGCTAAAACGAGTGCCGTTAAAGCTTGTTTTATTTTAGTTAGGTTAAATGGCATCATCATTCCTTAGTGCTTAATTCATTTTGAGCTGTCATTTGCGCTTTATGTGTTTTTAGTAAATCTTCCTTCGGTGGTGGAAGTTGCAAATAATATCCTTGCTCGTTAAGGCTACTTTTTACTTTCTCTAAGTCAGCCAACGCTAATTTTTTCTTAGTGGCCAAGTTAGTTAAGGTAACTAAGTGTGGTGTGCCAAAAGTAATCATGAGCGCTTCTGGCACACTAGAGAAGTCATCTCGTGACTTAACATAAAGGTAAGTTTGATCTTTTTTGGGGCTTTTATAAATTGCACATAGCATAATGGAGACCTATATCGGATAAGTAAGTTAACGAGATAAATATATCACGAGCATCTGTTTATGTTCAGTGCTTATCGTAAATATATTTCAGCCTAATAGAGTCTACGTTAAGCAGAGTGAATTTATTAGGTGGAATATGTAATTTAACTGTTATGTTGCTCGAGTGTTTCGACGAATGTTTCGCATACATTATTTAACCTGAACCAGGTTTAAAAGATATTTAGCAAAATTGTCGCTTACTAGACGTTAAACTGGTTATTCGCAAAGTTAATCAGCGCTTCACCCACTAACGCTTTACGCCAGCCACTAAGCAATTCCACAGTGGACTCTAGCTCTTGAGCACGGTTTAGGTTGAAATGCCATGTTAAAAACTGATTTATTTGCTTTTTAGAGGCTAAGCACTCAAGCGGAATATGATGTAATTCACTTTGCTGGGTAATAAAGGTTTTAACTTTCTTAAAAATTTGTTTGTAACCGGGGTAGTCATCTAAACGCTTTATTTTTTCGGGGTATGAATTAACGTCACTGTGCTCGGCTTGTTTTAACACAGCCAGCATAGCCTTACCTTGATGGCGTACATCAAGTACTTCAGCCCCTTCAATTTTTTGCATCGCTTGCAAACTATCAGGGTTACTTTGTGCTACGGCCATTAACGTTGTGTCTTTCACCACAAAACCTAACGGTAAGTCACGACTTTTGGCTTGTTGATAGCGCCACTGACAAAGAAACTTTAAGGTATTAAGTTGTTTGGTATTTAAACGCCAGTTCATTTTCATATTAAGATAAAGCTGGCTATCATCAATAGGCGTGAATTTCTTATCAATTAAAGATTGCGTTTCTTGTTGGGCTATTTCTACATAACCCGCTTGTGTTAACGCTGCCAATAACTTGGGGTATAAGGCAAACAAGTGCTCAACATCAGCGCCAGCATAAGATAACTGCTTTGCTGTTAAGGGTCTTTTGGTCCAATCGGTTCGTGATTCTGATTTATCAAGTTCAAGATCAAGGAAGTGTTTAACCATAGCAGCATAGCCCATAGATAGACCATGTCCTAAAAATGACATCATAATTTGGCTATCAATCAAGTTAACCGGTTTACAGTTACCTGAGGTTAAAAACACTTCTAAATCTTCAGATCCAGCATGGAGCACTTTAGTTATTTTTTCATTACGCATTAATTGCCAAAATGGTGATAAATCGGCGATTGCGATCGGGTCTATCAAAGCAACCACATTACCATCAGATACTTGTAACAGTCCTAGCTTAGCGTACAAAGTCCGTGTACGAACAAACTCAGTATCAACAGCAAGCAATGGAGCCGCTGATAGTTGTTCACATAATTCATTTAATTCGCGTTGGTTTTCAATTAACTGATAAGGCATGTAATAGTATTTCTAATGGTAATAATGAGAATTAACAAAGTGCTATTTATGGCGACGACGAGTACTTTGACTTTGTCTTTGTTGATGCTTTTTAACTGAGCGACGAATACGACGACTTTTAGCGTTATCCATCGCTTTTTCGTCAACTTTTACCTTACTTTGTGTTTCAGGCGTTAAGTTAACCAGCTTACGATAATAGTTTACATCTTTTAAGCCAAGTTCTTTCCAACCACCTAAAGGCAGTTGACGTTGCATTTCCATGTCGCCATAACGGACACGAATTAATCGGCTAACCTGTACTTCTTGGCTCTCCCATAAACGACGTACTTCGCGGTTACGTCCTTCAGATAACACTACATGAAACCAGTGATTACGGCCTTCACCACCACGGTAGGTGATTTTTTGAAAACGTGCAGGACCATCATCTAAAGTAACACCTGTTCGTAAGGTTTGTAACATCGCTTCGTTAATTTCACCAAACACACGTACCGCGTATTCACGCTCTACTTTTTGAGATGGGTGCATTAAACGGTTTGCCAATTCGCCATCGGTAGTAAATAACAGCATACCCGAGGTGTTAATATCTAAACGGCCAACCGCAACCCAGCGCCCAGTTTCTAATGGTGGCAGACGATCAAAAACCGTAGGTCGACCTTCAGGGTCTTTACGCGTACACATTTCACCTTCAGGTTTGTTGTAAATAAGTACGCGACAAATATCATCACTTTGTGCCGTTAGTTTTACTAAGTGACCATCAATTCTTATTTGCTCTGTACCTTTGATACGATCGCCTAGAAACGCTGATTTACCGTCAACACTGACACGGCCTTCGGTTATCATTGTTTCTAATTCACGACGTGAGCCTTTACCGGCTCGAGCGAGGACTTTTTGAATTTTTTCTGAATCGGTGTTTGAAGCCGTTTGAAAATTTACCTTAACTGGCTTTGGCGCAACTTTTTTACCTTGTTGGCCATTTTTTCCCACTAACTTTTTAGCCGCGCCTTTAACAGTACCTTTTTTAGCGGTAGTGTTTTTATCACTGCCGCGTTTGCCGTACTTGTTATCAGCAGCGTTGTTTTTATCTGCTTTATTTTTACTTGCGTTATCTTTATTTGCTTTTTGCTTATCAACAGCCATGCTATTTTCTCGATTACGTCAGTAGTGGCTCCCTTGAAGCTTACTTCTGACTCATTTATTGGTGTATTGCTAATCACTCACCTTAATGAGCGAAAAACGCAATACGATAGTTGAATAAGGTTATTCAAACGGCGACGGATCACCTTCACCAACTCGAATAATTTCAATATCGTCATTAGAAAAATCTATGACTGTAGTTGGGTGCTCACCTAAATGACCACCATCAATAATTAAATCAACACTGTGTTCTAATAAATCTCGTATTTGCTCAGGATCAAACTCAGCCATAGTTTGGCCTGGCATAATTAAACTGGTAGACATTATAGGCTCTGCCAGTTCACTCAACAAGGCTTGTGCAATGGTATTATTAGGAACTCGAATACCTATGGTTTTCTTTTTTGGGTTTAACAAGCGCTTAGGTACTTCTTTGCTACCTTTAAAAATAAAGGTATAAGCTCCAGGGGTATTGTTTTTAAGTAACCTAAAAGCACTATTATCAACACGCGTATATTCTGAGATTTGTGATAAGTCTTTGCAGACTAGAGTAAAGTTATGCTCTTTATCGATATCTCGAATACGACAAAGTCGCTCTAGTGCTTTTTTATCACCTAAGTGACAGCCAAGTGCATAGCCAGAATCGGTAGGATAAACCACCACGCCCCCCTGATTAATGATCTCTGCGGCTTGCTTCATTAAGCGCCCTTGCGGATTATCAGGATGTACATAAAAAAATTGACTCATGATAGTTTCCTTTTCTTTTTAATGATAATTAGCGCGAATACTGCTTTCATATTATTTATCGGTAAAATTAACATTAATGCCATAGCGCCCAAATAGGTTTAGCACCCACTGGCATAGTTAAATTGCGCCCTAAATCACTCCACTTACTTGGGTAATGAAAATCAGAGCCCATCGATGCGTATAAATTGTATTCTAAACAATATTCTAGCATTTTTTTTCGCTGTTCAGGTGACATCTGTGGTAAAACCACCTCTAAGCCATCACCATTGGCATGGGTAAAATCAACGATTAAGCGCCTGAGCCACTTAGCCGATAAATCATAACGTATGGGATGCGCCATCACCGCAGTACCGCCTGCGGCATGAATAACACGCACCGCCTCTTCAATACTACACCAGTTAGGTTTAACGTAAGCTCGCTGTCCCTTAGAGCCTTTTTTACCAATATACTTGTCAAATGCCTGTTGCATATTACTAACATGGCCTTGCTGATAAAGCACCTTAGCAAAGTGCGCGCGAGTAATAGAGCCTTTGCCTGCCAATGCTTTAGCATCATCGTAAATGTTAGGAAAGCCACATTTTGCGAGTTTTTCACCCATAGTGGTCGCACGTAACTCACGAGCCGCTTGTTGGTCGCTAATTAATTGTGTGAGTTCGTTATTGCTTTTATCGATATTCAAACCAACAATGTGAATTTCAAACCCTTGCCACGCGGTAGATATTTCAATGCCGTGAATGAGTTTTAGTGGAACATTTTTTTCTGCAATATAATTATCAGCTATATCAAGTGCAGCTACCGTATCGTGATCGGTAATCGCTAGCACATCAATTTGATAGTTCTGTGCCCTATCTATTAAGCTCTGTGGCGACAATCCGCCATCTGAGCAATTAGTGTGGCTATGTAAATCAATACGTTTATGCGCATAGCCTTGGGTTTCAATGATCAAATGTGGGAAATCAATGGTTGACAGTAGCGCCATAATATTGTCTTCTATAGGAATTAAAGCTTATCTAGATGATTCTAGGCAGTACCTATAAGTTTACTGATAAGTGCATTATAAAGATACAAGCAAAAGGTTATTCTTAGATGAAAACAGCAATTAACATGACAATGTGGTGGTGGCATAACTCAACATAATACGGGTTGTGATAATTGCGTGTATCTATAAATAAGATAAAACACATTACCAAAAAACCCGCCCTATTAGCGGGTTTTTTACTTTTTAGCATTAGCGATAACAATACGAGAAAAACAATGAACAAAACAAAAACATGGTTTATTTGGTGGCTTTTGCCAATTTATGCAGGATGACAACGCCCCAATTTACATAATTTAGAAGAAAAATATCATGAATATAGAAACCATTACCGATAGCGCACGCTATCAAAGTGATCCACTGAGTGTTTATCAATTATTATGTCACAACAAAGATCATAATATTTTACTCGAGTCAGCTGAAATAGATAAAAAGCATTTACTAAAGAGCTTATTATTAACCGATGCCGCCGTAAAAATAGTTTGTCATGGTAATACTGTGACCTTATCAGCACTTTCTTTAAACGGTCAAGTTGCCATTGCTTTTGCCGAGCAACAATTACAAGCTTATGGCGATGCAATTCTTAAGAATCACTTATCAAATAACAAACAAACGTTAACCGTTACCTTTGCCGCTGTACCTAACGAGTTAGATGAAAAAGAGCGCTTAAACGCGGTCAACTCATTACACAGTTTACGCCTCTTTAATCAATGCATTACTGCCCAAAGCCACCCTTTCGCTGTATTTCTTGGTGGCGCTTTTGCTTTTGATTTAATGGCAATTGCTGAAGACTTACCAGAGGTTAACGAGGGCGAAAATACTTGCCCAGACTTTGTTTATTATTTAGCCGAAACGTTAGTGGTTATAGATCATGAAAAACAAAGTACAGAAGTGATCGGTAATATTTTTAGCCAACAGCCGTCAAATAGCGAGTCAGCTAACAGCAGCGACTTAAACCAGCAATGCGAACAACAAATTAAAACCCGTTTAGCACAAATAACGGCAGCCTTAAGCCATGATATTTCAACAGAGCAAGTAAAATCTCTGAACGTGTTGATTAATCAAGTTGTTGATGAAAACACGACAGTACCTGAGTTAACCGTTGATATTAGTGATGATGCTTATTGTCAAATTGTTGAAAAACTCAAAGAAAACATTCGCGCCGGTGATATTTTTCAAGTAGTGCCCTCTCGCACTTTTACTTTACCTTGTTATAACCCGATTACCGCTTATCAAGCGTTAAAGTTAAGTAACCCAAGCCCTTACATGTTCTACCTTAAAGACAGTGATTTTTGTATTTTTGGTGCATCGCCAGAGTCGGCCATAAAGTACCAATCAAGCAACCGACAAGTTGAAATTTACCCAATTGCGGGTACACGTTCACGTGGCTTTGATAGCCAAGGCAATATCTCTTTAGACTTAGATAGCCGTATTGAATTAGAACTACGCCAAGATAAAAAAGAATCCGCTGAGCACATTATGCTTGTTGATTTAGCACGTAATGACATTGCTCGAGTATCGCAGCCTGGTACGCGCTATGTTGCCGATTTATTAAAAGTAGACCGTTATTCTCATGTTATGCATTTGGTGTCACGTGTTTGTGGTACTTTGCAAACAGAGCTTGACGCATTGCACGCATACCAAGCCTGTATGAATATGGGCACATTATCTGGCGCACCTAAAGTTAAAGCCACGTCATTAATACGCGAAGTGGAAGGCAAACGACGCGGCAGTTATGGCGGCGCTGTAGGTTACCTTACCGGCACTGGTGAAATGGATACCTGTATTGTTATTCGTTCTGCGTTTGTTAAAAATAATATGGCGCAAGTACAAGCTGGCGCTGGCGTTGTTTATGACTCAGACCCTATCAGCGAAGCGAATGAAACCAGACAAAAAGCACAAGCGGTACTTAACGCCATTAAGTTAGCCAACCAAGAAAGTGTTGCTAGCTCAAAAAATATCACGACGACCCCTACTAAGGAGCATGCTCATGACTAAGCTTTTCATGCTCGATAACCTTGACTCGTTCACGTATAACTTAGTTGATGAATTTCATTGTTTAGGTTTCGAGCTTAACGTTTATCGCAATACCCTAAGCGCAGATTTCATTTACCATAAAATGCTAGAACATACTAAAAACACCGGTGAGCCCGTAATGTTAGTGTTATCTCCAGGCCCTGGAGAGCCTAAAAACGCTGGTTGTTTAATGGCGCTTATTGCTTTATGTGCAGGTAAAATACCCATGCTAGGTATTTGTTTAGGTCACCAAGCCCTAATCGAACATTACGGCGGTAGAGTTGATCGCGCTGAGGAAATTGTTCATGGCAAAGCCTCAAATATTGAACATAGTGCAAGTGGCGCTTTTAAAGGTATTCAAAACCCATTACCGGTTGCCCGTTACCATTCACTGGTTGGTAAAGAAATCCCCACCAGCTTAAATGTTATTGCTCACTATCAAGATATGTGTATGGCAATTAGTAATGAAAATGACGCCGTGTTAGCGTTTCAGTTTCACCCTGAGTCTATTCTTACCACCTTTGGTAGTACGCTTTTAGCACAAAGCATTGAACATTTATTAGCTTTGCAAAGCACGCTTAACAGCCCCTTTTTAACTAAAACGAATAACGAGGTAGCTCATGGCTCAGCATAACCTACTTGCGGCTTTAGTCGATGGTCAAAATTTAACGCAAGCACAAACCACTGCTTTTTTTGAGCAAGTTCTCCAAGGAAATATTGACCCCGCCTTACTGGCCAGTGTATTAACAGCGCTAAAAATAAAAGGTGAAGTACCTGCTGAAATTGCCGGCGCTGCAATGGCAATTAGAGAGGCTGCTACTTCTTTTCCAAACCGTGATAGCAATATTACCGTAGCTGACTGCGTTGGTACTGGTGGTGATGGCGCTAACACTATTAACATTTCAACTACCGCCGCTATTCTAGCTGCAGCCTGTGGTATTAAAGTCGCAAAGCACGGTAATAGAAGTGTTTCAAGTATGTCTGGCTCTGCCGACTTGCTTGAAGCGTTTGGTGTAAACCTAAACATGAGTCCTGAAACAGCCAATAGCTGTTTAACCGAAACCAACTTATGTTTTTTATATGCTCCCGCTTATCATTCTGGCTTTAAATATGCCGCGCCAGTACGTAAAAGCATGGGAATTCGTACCTTATTTAATATTTTAGGACCGTTAGTTAACCCGTCTAAGCCTGATATTATGTTACTTGGTGTTTACACGCCTGAGTTATTAGAGCCTATCGCGCAAGCACTTTTATTAACCGGCGTTAAACGTGCCTTTGTTGTTTATGGTAGTGGTTTAGATGAAATAGCTTTACACGGTGAGACTCAAGCCATTGAAATAAAAGCAGGTGAATTAATTCATCGCCGCTTTTCTCCTGATGATTTTGGTTTAGCACAATACTCATTGGAAGATATCAAAGGTGGCAGTCCACAAGAAAACGCCCAAACAATTAAAGCCATTTTATCGGGACAAGGAGAAGCCGCCCATAATGCTGCGGTAATTATCAACTGTGCCGCTTTACTCTACTTACACGATAAAGCCGACTCTTTAGCTGCTGCAGCACAATTAGCAAGCAATGTTTTAGCGTCAGGCCAAGGTTTAAATACATTAATGGCAATGGTTAACTTATCAAATTCAGCCCAATATCAAGTGACCGAGGGAGCGAAATAAGCACATGGCAAATATTTTAGAAAAAATAGTACTAGACAAGCGTATTGAAATTGACGCTTTAAAAAAAGCAAAGCCGTTAGCCAGCTTTATAGATGCGCTTCAACCAACAACCAAAGATATGTATGCGGCGCTTAAACGTACACCAGAAAAACCTGAAGCGGGGTTTATTTTAGAGTGTAAAAAAGCATCACCATCAAAAGGGCTTATTCGTCCTGATTTTGATGTGAAGTCTATTTGCCAAACTTATGATAAATACGCCGCGGCTATTTCAGTATTAACCGATGAGAAGTATTTTCAAGGTAACTTTGATTATTTAGCCTTAGTGACCCAAACCGTTACTTGCCCCGTACTAAATAAAGACTTTTTCATTGACCCTTATCAGGTTTATTTAGCCCGACATTACGGCGCTGATGCTGTATTACTGATGTTAAGTGTGTTGTCTGATGAAGAATATACCACGCTCGCTAATGTAGCAGCGCAATATAACTTAGCAGTACTGACTGAAATATCGAATGAAGAAGAACGAGACCGTGCTATTGCCTTAGGCGCTAAAATGATTGGTATTAACAACCGTGATTTACGTGACTTAAGTACCGATATTAGCCGCACTTTCGACTTTGCGCCAACACTACCTGATGAATGCATTATTATTTCAGAATCAGGTATTTATAATAATGCGCAAGTGCGAGAACTTGCTCCTGCGGTTGATGGTTTTTTAGTGGGTAGCTCGTTAATGGCAATGGATAACAACCCATTTAACGACATTGACTTAGCTTGTCGAAAACTCATTTTTGGTAATAACAAAGTATGCGGTCTCACTAATATCACGGATATTGAAAATGTTGCTAATGCAGGTGCACGTTATGGCGGATTAATTTTTGCTGAAAAATCACCCCGTGCCATTAACAAAGCACAAGCATTAGCCATTATTGACGCCAAACCACAACTTGAATATGTGGGTATATTTGTGAATCACGAACCAAGTGAGATCATAGATTTAGCTCAAAGCCTAAATTTAAGCGCTGTTCAACTACATGGTAGTGAAGATGAACATTATATCGCAGCATTACGAACGGCTTTAAATGACAATAACTGCCAATTATGTGAAATATGGCAAGCAAGTGCTGTAACCTCTGATGTGCCCACGCTAAACGCGACCGTTCCTCATCATGTGTTAGACGGTAAAAGCCCAGGTAGCGGACAAGCGTTTGACTGGCAAGTGTTAGCACAAAGCACACAAGACTTATCTACCAGTTTATTAGCCGGTGGATTAAATAGCGATAATATTGACTTAGCTCTGGCTCAGTTAACACATTTAGATTTATTTGGCCTAGATATCAACTCAGGTGTTGAAACTAGCCCTGGCGTAAAATCAAACGAAAAACTACAACAAGTTTTTTCGCGCATAAGGAATTATTAAGATGACTCAAGAAACCCAAAGCACAGGTGCAACTAGCACTATTCCTAAAGAAACCCTACCTGCCTATTTTGGTGAGTTTGGCGGCATGTATGTGGGTGAACTATTAGTACCGGCATTAGAGCAACTTGAACAAGCATTTATTGAATCGCAAACTGACGAAGAGTTTTTAACCGAGTTCAATAACTTACTCACTAAATACGCTGGTCGCCCAACACCATTAACCTGTTGTCGTAATATTGTTAAAAACCCTTTAGCAAAAATCTATTTAAAACGTGAAGATTTATTACACGGTGGTGCACACAAAACTAACCAAGTATTAGGTCAAGCCCTATTAGCAAAACGCATGGGAAAAACAGAAATAATTGCTGAAACGGGTGCGGGTCAACATGGTGTTGCAACCGCAATTGCTTGCTCGTTATTAGGGCTAAAATGTAAAGTGTATATGGGCGCTGTTGATTGTGAGCGTCAACAACCTAATGTATTTCGAATGAAGTTAATGGGCGCTGAAGTTATTCCTGTAACTGCAGGCTCTGGTACTTTAAAAGATGCCGTTAATGAAGCACTACGTGATTGGTCTGCCAATTACGAAAAAGCGCATTACTTACTCGGTACTGCAGCTGGCCCTCACCCGTTTCCAACCATAGTACGCGAGTTTCAAAAAATGATTGGTGAAGAAGCTAAAGTACAATTATTAGCTGAGGAAGGTCGCTTACCTGATTACGTTATTGCTGCGGTAGGCGGAGGCTCTAACGCTATTGGTATGTTCAATGACTTTATTCATGAAGAAGGAGTTAAGCTTATTGGCGTTGAAGCCGGTGGTAAAGGCATTAACACCAAAGAGCATGGCGCAACACTAGTTGCTGGCACTAAAGGTATGTTGCATGGTAATTACACTTACATTATGCAAGATAAGTACGGACAAATTGAAGAGTCTTACTCTATATCAGCTGGGCTTGATTACCCCGCAGTAGGCCCACAACATGCCTACTTAAAAGAAACCGATCGAGCACAGTATGTGCCAATTAATGATGATGAAGCACTTGATGCATTTCAAGCATTAGCTAAAAGCGAAGGTATTATTCCTGCGCTAGAGTCATCTCACGCACTCGCTCAAGCATTAAAAATGGCAGAGCAAGCAACCACAGAAACTATTTACTTGGTTAACTTATCAGGGCGAGGCGATAAAGATTTAGCTCATGTGCATGCCATATTATCTCCTGAAACAGCAGAGCAAGGCGCCGTAAAACATAGAGGTGAAGCGTAATGAATAATTCAACACAACATAATGATGCCACTTGTCGCTATCAAGCATCGTTTTCAGCATTACGCGAAAAAAATGAAAAAGCGTTTATTCCTTTTGTTACCATTGGTGATCCTAATGCAGAGCAATCACTTGCGGTGATTAAAACCTTAATTGATGCAGGTGCTGATGCGCTTGAACTAGGTATTCCTTTTTCAGACCCAAGTGCTGATGGCATAACAATACAAATGGCAGCATTACGCGCCTTAGGCGCTGGTATGAATACCGACGGCTGTATTGAAATAATTAAGCAAGTTAGAGCCTATGCACCACACATCCCTATTGGTTTACTATTGTATGGCAACCTTGTTTTTGCTCGTGGCATAGATAATTTTTATCGAGATATGAGTGAAGCAGGCGTTGACTCGGTTTTAATTGCCGACTTACCAATAAGAGAGAGCTTACCGTTTAGAAAAGCGGCATTAGCACACAATATTGCGCCTATTTTTATTGCCCCACCCAATGCTAGTAGCGACACATTAAAGGAAGTCGCTTCTTTTTCACGTGGTTATACCTATGTGTTAAGCCGTGCTGGCGTAACAGGGGTTAATGTACAGTCAACACAAGCAGCACCTGCAGCCGACAACCTCATTGCTGCGTTAACACAATATCGCGCAGCACCACCTGTGATTGGTTTTGGGATATCAACTCCTGAGCAAGTTAAAGCCGCACTCCTTGCTGGTGCTTCAGGTGCTATTAGCGGCTCAGCTGTGGTTAAAATAATTGAAGATAATTTACATGACAATCAACAGATGCTAACTCAACTACATAGTTTTGTCACAAACATGAAAGCAGCGACTAAAAGTAGTTAACCTGAATAGGGTTAGTTAATACTTTTTAAGCTCAGCAAAAAGGAGTCTTGGTACTCCTTTTTGCTATCTATACGTAAACCTACCAACGATTAATCGGCTAAATTTTTTTCCCAAAACTGATTCGCTATAGCACATTAAGCAACCTAAACGTTAAGAACGTAATGACTAATGTTAGTAAGGTGAAAACAAGCGCCAGTATATAATAACCTACCCGCTGCAGCTTTATTTTATAGCGTTTAAAGCGTGAAGCTTGCTCACCCGTTAAATCAGGAAAATCATTAAATACAACCGTAATAGTATGAACAAGTAACAACCATAAACATAAAAGAAAGCTCAACACGGTATGCGTATCACCGATACTTTCACTTTTCAAAGCGGGTATAAATTGCGTAATTAAAAATACAATAAGTACCATTAGTAATAAATGAACTAATCGCAGGTATGGATGTAATTGTTGCGCTATTTTAGAGAAAAGTATCAACATAGTGTTATCACGGTAACATAGCCTAAAAACCAGAGCTTAGGTTAAGATATTTAATAACATACTAATATCAAAAGCACAGAAAAAACATAAAAAAAATGCGACTCAAAGAGTCGCATTTCTGTATCTAGCTTATATAGCGCATCCTGCACTTATATTTATATTCTCATTTCTTCCTTGAATACAATCCTTGTAACTCCTTAAATATATATCCCTAAGTAAGTCATCCTAAACTTATGTCTTCCTGACCTTGATAATCCTTATCAAGCTACATCCTTGTTTAGTTTTCCCTATAGCATCCTGCTATTAGACTTCATCCATAAAGTCTTCCTTTAAACCTGTCTCAGTTAGTTACCTAAATGAGTAAAGCATCCTGCTTTAGGTTTTCCTTAAGTTTACTATTCCGTAACATCCTTATTGCTTCGTCCCGAAGTATCCTTGGCATCCATTTTATTGCCTTGCTTAATCATTAAGCGTTATACTTTCCAAGTATTTTCCATTTGTAGTAACAACATCCCCGTAGCTACTATCTCATCCATGACAGCGTATTGCTTTAAGGCTTCCTGCCCTATGTCTTCCTGACATGATTAATATTACACTTAAAATTTATGGTTAGTAGTAACCAGAATAAAATTATTTAGATGTAACATAAGTGCAACTTTCAATAAAAAATAAAAAGCCTTTAAAATCATAACAGTAAATAATTAAGCTTCTATTTTACAGCGACAATTGCCATGATATCGCACATCACTGTGAGACATGTCTTACAAAAAAAATAGCACATATGCCGATAACGTTTTAAGTGAGTGTGGGAATTATCCTTTGTTTCTGGAATTTTGATACCCTTCTGGATTTTTCAGACCTGTTTAACCTGCATATGCACTAACGTTACAGATGATTACTGTGTGTATTCACAGGTTAAATTTATATCCTAGAATTAACTCAATTGAAGCCGCTTGTGTGTGGGTTTCAGTTTGAAAATAAAAATCAAATATAAGTAGTTCCAAAAACTCTTAGATATCTTTGAATGTAACTAATTATAAAATATAGATTTATGTGATAATATTTTTTATTCTAACTTTATCTAGATAATACTTCTCCTTATGAATCAGCCCCTTTACCTTAAGCGTACACTTGTTAGTGATGACCAAAGATATACTGAGGCTAGCTTATTAAAGGCGTCTAAGTACATTATCGTTTTGGCTGAACCTGGGGCTGGTAAGACTGAACTTATAAAAAGCTTGGCTAAACAGTTAACAGTTAAAGAAGTTACAGCAAATGTATTTCGTCACAGAGCTTCTAATCAATCGAATAAAGCTCTTGTAATTGATGCTTTTGATGAGTTATCAAAAATAGATCAATCAGGTATTTACCAATTACTTGCTAATGCTTCAGAAATTAACCCAAGTCACATAGTCATATCAAGTAGGTCCAGTGAATGGAATACCTCTACAACAAATATGTTTGAAGAGTTTTTTGGTAAAAAGCCTGTCATTGCTAGGCTGTGCGAATTTAATGAGTCAGAACAACAAAATATTTTTTTCCATCATACCTCTCAAGATGATTTTGTTGAATTTAAGGCAGAAGTTACCCGATTTTCTTTAGATCCACTTTTACCTAACCCACAGTTTCTAAAGTTGTTTGCAGATGCTTATATTGAAAGTAATGGTCATTTTACGGATAAGCGCTCTATTTTCACCCAAGCCATTACTCATTTAGCGAAAGAGACTAATCAAAGTGTAAGACCAAGCCCTAAGTTCTCAACTAAGAATAAAGTAGACATTTCATCCGAAATATTTGCAAAAATCCTATTATCCGGTTCAGAGGGAGTAGGAATCAGTGAAGTTAATGAAAGTAGGATGTACCCCATACTTGGTTCGTTATTGAACACTAGCGATTTAGATGTAAGTAGTCTTTTGGCAACACGCCTTTTTAAACCAGGAGACAATATAGATCAGCATAGACCCGTTCATAAAATAGTTGCTGAATACTGTGCTGCTGATTACCTAGTTAAGCGTATTCTTATGCCATCAGACCCTTTAACTATCTCTCAATGTGTGTCTATTATTGCACCTAACTTAACAGTGAGAGATGAGTTGCGTGGACTACTTGGTTGGATGGCATCCTTGGGTAATAAATTAATAGAAGAGACTATAATTGAACTTGATCCCTATGCAGTGCTAGCAAACGGGGATCCTTCTCAACTAGAACCATCATCAAAACGACTTCTATTATCAAAGTTAAAAGAAATTGAAGCTAGTGACCCTTATTTTCGACGGAATGATGCATGGCGAAAATTCAATGTTGTGGGCTTTTTTACGCATGAAGTTATAGAAGATCTCAAGCCAATTATCTCCGGTGAAAGTGATGGTAATTTACGAGATTTATTACTTGAACTATTAGCTGGAACTAAAGAATTAAAATGGCTAGAAGCAGAGTTGCGTCAGATTATTTTAGATCCTAATGAAAATAAAAACACAAGGATGTTAGCTAATACCTGTGCGCTAGGTTTGGATGCCTATGACTTTCATTCCGACTTAAAGCATTTGATTGTAGAAGGTACATACTCTTCTTTAGCTATAGCAGCTGATATTATCAAATATTATGACCCTGAAAAGTTCACTTCTACTGAATTAGAAGACTTCTTTAATAGTTGCGCTAACTTATATCCAAGTTATAAAAAAGGTTTTGAGCGAACCATAGGGCGCCGTTACTTCATTAATGGGTTAGTGTCCTGCTTGAGTTTACAGACTACCGAAGCGCTTTTAAATTCCTTAAGCAAAGGCTTGGCTTGCACCTGCGGAAAAAGAGCGTTTGAATGTGATTGCCGAACAGGAATAAGTAAAATTATTGGTCACTTGTTAGATCGTTACTTTGAAGTAGCTAAACCACCTCATGACCCATTACAGATTTGGCAATGGGTTAAAAGTTTAAATTTTCATGGACGAAATAGTACCCGAAAGATAGCTTCGGTAAATTATTTGCGCGAAGATAATTGCTTACGCCAAGGTATTATTACTCATGTATTTGGTGAGCTGACTGACCGTAAACAGATTTCTCAAACCAGGTGGACAAAATTCACAAGCCGAGAGTCACATGCCGGACTTGCTTTTAAAATTGAAGATTATCAGTTCATCGTCGATTTAGCGTTTGAACGTGATAATACTGAACTATGGGCGAACTTTATAGAGTTCCATAGATACCATCACCACTCAGAACACAAAGATCCTAATAACCTACGTTGTCACATGCGAAAGCAAGCACTTTTAAAGCCAAAGTTTATGGCTAAATGGGCCTCATTAAATAGACAATATGATATACAAATTAAGAATGATGATCGCCAGTGGGGCTTAAGGCATCGTAGAGGCGTTAAGCGCTATGAAAAAAAAGAGCATGCTGTTCACACTGAGAACATAAAGTACATTAATGAAAATCATGATCTAGTTGAAGGTGGTCGTCATTGGGGGTATTTAGTTCGTTTTTCAGAATGTATCCTAAACAGACCTGAGGAGATAAATAATAACTTTGGTGATGAAAATATTGTTCGAAACTCCTTGAGAAATTGTTTTGATTTTATTGAACCTGAAGTTCCTAACATACAAGAACTTGCTGTAAGAAAATGTTCACCTTATTTCTATAATATTGAAATCATAGTTGTAGCAGCTTGTATAGAAACCATGCGTTTAAATGGTAATTTAAACAGTATAAAACATTTATTCTTAGTAGCTCTGAAAACATATTTTAACATTAGCTACTCTGGTGTTAGTGAAAATGAAATGAGTGCATTGAAAGCCGAAGTAGATCGGTTAATCTTTCCTAATGTCAATTCGGCTGAAATATTCCTTCGTCAATATGTTGAACCTCAGTTAGCAGAAATAAGTTGTACTCATCCTACTGTAGACTTACTACAATACGACAATGTATTTAACCCATTACAGGCTACCTTATCTATAGAATGGCTTAATCGTTTCGATGAACTTGGGTTGTACACATTGAGTTCGCTTTTTGAAATTGCAGCACAGCATGGTGATCGCGAAGAGTTAAATAACATAATCCTTAAACGTTGTTCTCAACTATTATCAGAGTATCTTCAGCCTAAAAATCATGACTTATTTTCACAAAGATGTAAATTTTGGTTTGTTCGAGCTTGTTATTTTTTAAATCGAGAGGAGGCTGAACCTTACTTTAATTGGCTTAAATCTGATAAAGATTCAGTTTTTATATTTCATGAATATTCGAGTCGAATGAATCGAAGCGATCATCCTCATTGGCCAGAGTTAACGTCTCTTAAGCTTGAAGCTATTCTCGAGGCCTTTTTTGATAAATGGCCGAAGGTGTATTTGCCCGGCAGTTGGGGATCAGAATACCCTCCAGAAGAAAAGGCGTATAGGTTCCTTACAGATATTATTTGGAATATAGGTAAAGATGGCCCAGATGAAGCGATACCGGTACTTAATCGACTCTTACTAAAGTCTGATTTTTCTGATATCCATAAAAATTTAAAAAGCATACAAGCAGAACAACTGAGAAAAAAGGCATTGACAAATTTTGAGGCTCCATCAGCCGCGAAAATAGTCGATTTATTAGATAATAATGCCGTGATTACGGTTGAAGGCTTACGACAATTAGTCATTCAAGAATTGCAAAATTATCAAAAAGAAATTGACGGTGGAGAGTTTAACGTTGCAGATCGTTACTATACTAAAGATAAATCATTAAATGATGTACATTTGGATGAGGTACGTTCAGTTCGAATTATTGCAGAGCGCCTTGACACAGTACTTAAACCTCAAAATATTACCATTATACCTGAATTTCAGACTAAAAATCAAAATAGGATTGATTTTATCGCAGCTAAAGTGATTGATGGTAAAAGAAGTTTACTTGTTATTGAAGCTAAGGGGCAGTGGCATCCTGATTTATATTCAGCAGCTTCAACTCAGCTTTATGAGCGATATTCAATTCATCATGATGCAGAGAAACAAGGGGTTTATCTTGTTATTTGGTTTGGTACCGATGTAAAAGTGGCAGCTCGTAAGGCTGGTAATATAACGACTGCAAAAGAGTTAAAAGAGTCAATTGAGAAAACATTACCTTTAGAAATAAGGGGATTTATTGATGTTTTCGTTTTAGATGTATCTCGATCTTGAGCTATTACTTTAGGCGGATTAGTATTGCCTGCTCAGTAATAGTACAATCTAATAGCATTAATTTTATCGAGAATTTTCAAGGTTTCCTCTGTGAATTATAATAATTTAATTTAGATTTTTTCATTAATTGAATAATCTTTGAATGCATAAATAGGGCAAATCTTGCATTGAGCATGCTGAACTCGTTTTTACCAACAACCGTTGTTCGCTCTAAGCTGCCGTTGGGAACAAAGAAGATCAATGTCCGCAATTGGCTATCAGCTGACCTAAAGAATAACCAACAGCTAACTTCCACTAAGCGCACAAAGGCGAAGGCTTATTTATATTTCAATTTACTTATTAAAACCTAAATTTTACTAACCTCTTTCAACTACGTTCCTGCATTTAGGAAATGCACTGAATCCCTAAAACTCATTGCACGCTAAACGAAAATAATGGTTAGTTAACAACTGTAGTAATAGAAAAACGGCTATTGGTTCTGTGAGGTTCATTGGTTATGTTTTTTATGCCAAATAATACATATTAATAACGTAATAAAGCCACTAGCATAAGTCGCATATAAAGGAAATAAAGTGGGTTTATCTTCTGGGTATGGCGAAGTACTCGATAAGATCAAAGCTGCAATAGCTCCAACAATCAACCAAGCAGTTGCTACTTTCGTTTTGTGACTAGGCGCAGTGATATAACCAGATAAAACCACTAAAGAAGCCGCAACTGAGCCAATTATTGGTTTTTTCCAAACTCCCATAAAATCGGCTAGGATACCAGCAGCTATCGCTGAAACTATAAATGTAATAATGACTATTACAAATGAAAAAGCAAAACCTCTTATTTGATTCATGCTCAAATCCACTAAAAATTTAATGCCTTATTATTAATACCTTATTAAGTACAAACAATTTATTGGTTATCACCGCAAAGTGACGCTTAACTGTTAACGTCCATTTTTGTCACTTGTAGTGTGCAACTTACATCAAACCGTTGAAATACAAACATTAAGACTGATGGTCTTTATTTATAAGCGTTACTGACATATAGGCTAACACAGGCAAAATTATTAGCGTTAATAGCTGCGGGGCGTCAAGAATAGCAGATGACAAAATTGCAGAAGCCCATAATAAACTTAAATCGATACCTTTTTTATGACATTTTTTCATCACAGCCTCCAGTTAACCGTTTAAACGAAACACAGTTATCGTAACAGATAAATTTGAAATAACATAAAACACTTCTATCTGCACTTATTAACGCCTACTTTAAACTCTTGTTGCGTGTTTATTTATTGCTATTATTTAAGTCTTGTAATACCAAGTATAACGGCAATTACGCCACCAGCCATTCCCGCCCAAGCCTCAATAGGCGTATCCCCACTTAATGCTCGAGTAACTTGTGAGCTAGCAGAATCATAAATATTGTAACCCCACATAGCTAATGCAACCCCCACAATAATAAGGACTATTCCAATAATTTTGTTATTCATCTCAACTCCTAAAATTTATAAGTGTGCAATTGAGTGCTCCAACTGACTAAACACATAGCTCGCCCCTAAGCGGCTAAAATTAGCCAATTGCATTTACCCTGCTGAATTACTTGCTAGCCGTTTTTACAAATACTCCCGAAAACAACTAACTGTTATTGCTCTAACTAATAGTCACCTAGTTTTTCTGAAAAATTATGAAAATAACATTTTGAGCAATGAAGTACTTTCATCCATTTGATTTAATGATGTTAACCAACACAGTGCGCTTATGTTTATGATAACCGTTAACCAAAAAACAAACCTAAATGTAGCCTTTTTAGATTTATGCCTAAGGGTTTGCTGTGCAATAGCAGCTCCTGGCCAGCCGCCAGCCAGTGCAAGCAAATGCAATGTACTTTCTGGAGTGCGCCAAGCGCCCCTTTTTGCTTTGTTTTTATCATGCGCATATGAAACAAAGCACAGCGTACTCGCGCCTAAATAAAGTAATACTAAATTTATTGGTAAGTAGCCAAAAATTAACGCAACTAAGATAGTCCCTAAAAATAAAACGGCTAAATAAATTGAAAACTTATTCACATGTTTTTCTGCATGACTTGCGGGCTTTTCGCCTGCAAAAGTCGCCTTATCAGCGCAGTAACGCCCTTGTTTATCTTTCGCTATCGAAAATGTGAGAATGTCATTAACTTGAGGCGTGCGTTTTTTATTTGAAAACGCACTTTTATGAATGAAAACATGATCGCCACCACCATTAGGTACAATAAAGCCAAAGCACTTGTCTTCGCTCCATTTTAGTAGCTTGCCTGTTAAACACATAAGTTACTTCGATAACTAACGATGAAAAACATAATGAACTTGTCTTTTGCTGTTTAAGTAACTTATTGTACTAACTCGTTATTACGATAATGTACCATGACAGAGCCAGAGACATTACCAACAGTTACTTCTTTAATGACCTCATAACCAACATTTTCGAAAAATGCTTTAAACTTACCTGAGGTAGCATAAACAGCAACACCTTCGCTATCAGTATGCTCGTCAAGTACAGTATTTACCGCAGCCATTAAGTAATGACCAAAACCGTGTTGCTGATGTAACGGGTGCACCGCAATAAATGACAATAAATGAAAGGTTTTTAATGGCACAGCTTCGAGCACTGTTTGTTCTTTTTGCATCATTTGTTTGGTACTAAAGTAACCAGCACTTAGTAACATTTTTAAACGCCAATGCCAAAAGCGATTAACGCTAAGTGACTCATCTGGACTATTTAAACAAGCAACACCAACCATAGTGTCACCTAAATATAAACCGACCATGGGTTGCTTTGCTTGCCAAAAGGCGTTTAATTCTTCTCGAATTGCCGCGCGTAAACGCTGCTCGTAGTCTTCTTTATCACTATTGAATATATCAAGAAAAACAGGGTCATCATGGTACGCTTGGTATAAAAGCGATGCAGCAAACTTTAAGTCTTCAGCTTTTAAGTAACTCGCTTTTACATCAACACTTTCACTGTCAGCATTGTTGCTTATAACACTTGCTGGTGATTCCATTTCTGTCATGATAACTCCTACTCTACTGGTGGATTAGCTTGATATTTATTAGTTCCACCTTAGCAGCATAACTAAAAACAGGTCAATTGAAATTACAAATAGCCCATACAAAAAAGCATCACTGAAATAGCGATGCTTCACATAGGTTGGGTAAAAATCACGTACTAAGTTGTCTACTCTGCTACGCGTTAAATTTAGCTTTTTTTAAACTCGTCACCATAACCGGTTTTAATTAGCTCACCATTAACAAATTGCAAATAGGTACATTCATCTTTAGTGGTTAAACCATCTTTATGTTTACGTTGGGTTCGGTAATAAAGTACTTTCACTGTTTTTTCATTTTCACTATACGTCTCAGAAAAATCAGCAACACCAAGCTTTTCTTCAATATCAGCAATACTGGCTCCTAAGTTAACCGCCGCAATGTGTTTACGGTTTTTATAAGCTCTGTCTTCACTATCAACAACAAAATCATGGTTAATGCCGTCATCATTAATTTTTACAACACAGCCTGATAGCGAAAATAATAAGGGGGTAGCAGCTAATAATACAAGTACTGTCTTTTTCATGGTTATTCCTTTTATAGTTGTTATCGTTAGTACACTTTCAGTAAAAGCAAAAAAGTTGCCAAAAAACAAACCATTGATATTAAGGGATTTATTGAAAAAACTTCAAAGAGACATGTAACAATTTTAGCTTTTTTAACTAAAATATGGTTATATTGCTTATCACGTAATTATTAATAAACGCCATGACTATTTTTGATGAAATATTAATGTTTGCTAATCAACTTGCTAATGACGGGAAAAAACCAACCGTCGCTTTGGTTAAGGCTAAGTTAAGTCAGCCAGTTCCTTTACCTACGCTGATTAAAACGCTAAAAAGTTGGCAGCATGATCCTAAGTTTATCGCTCCTCCTGCGCAGACGACTCCCCAAGAAAATAAAAAGCATGAAAACGATGACGCAACCAGCAATGCTATTTTAGAAGAACGAATTCAAATAAGTATTAATAAAGCGCTAAGTCATGAGTTAACGCAAATAAGAGAAGAGCTAAGTGAAATGAAGCAAATGATAGCAGAGCTGACTAAAGAGCTAAAATAAAGTAAAGGCGTTTAGTGCATAGCATTCAAACGCCTTTCAATAAACTGCCTTATTGGCTGTAATAATAAAGGCAAAACTAACTGACTGTTAACACATTAGTAAATAAATCAGCTAATGAGTCGGCAATTTTTTTATGAGGTTTACAACCCACCCTTTCTGCCCACACTTCACCAGTTTCATTATCAAGTGAAATAATAATATCTTCTTCGTCGGTTACAGCAAAAAATACCGTTTCAGCTTGTTTTAAACGCTGTTTCATCATGATGTGACCAATAATATTTTCTTGTAGTCGTTCAAAGTCAGCTTCACTCCAAGCAAACAATAACGTTAAGCTACCATCGGCACATTGTGCTTCAATGCTGTCACTAAAGATGGTTGTAAAATAAGTTTTAATATCTTGATGCAATACTAAGTCTAACGCTTGTTCAACATTATTAAATGATAACGGTTTTGCTATTTCCTTCTGCTCTACCAGCTTAGCAATGGCTATTGGCTGCCAACTACAAAGATCATCGGCCAATTTTTCACTGATACAGGGAGACGACCACTGCTCATCAAATTCAGTACTGGGTAATTCGTTATTGTTACGCTCTTGATGTAAAGCAACATGTTGCTCTGCAAATGTAAGTACAGCTTGCGCTAAAGTTGTATTTGATGATGTCATATACGACTAAGATCCTTTAAAATAATACTATAATTGTTAACGGTAGAAGTTTTTATGAGCAAATATGAAAAATCAGCTGCATTAAGCGAGCTAACTTTAGGGAAAGAAACTCAATATAGCAGTGAATATAACCCAGATTTACTGCAAGCAGTACCCCGAAGTTTAAATCGTGATGATTTATCATTAACCGACACAACATTACCTTTTGTTGGTGAGGATGTTTGGTACGGTTATGAACTTTCTTGGCTAAATACCAACGGCAAGCCTGTGGTTGCAGTCGCCGAGTTTAGGTTCCCTTGTACGAGCCCTAACTTAGTTGAGTCGAAATCATTTAAGCTGTATTTAAATAGTTTTAACCAAAGCCGTTTTTCATCAATGGAGCAAGTACAAAAAATTCTCGCTGCTGATTTATCACATACGGCTGGCGAGCAAGCTTCGGTTGCCCTTTTTAGCGTTGATGATTGCCCTAACTTAGCCATTAACCAGGCAAGTAGTTCACTTATTTGTATTGATAATGAAGATATTTCTATGGATGAATATCAATACAATGCACAGTGGTTAACTAATATACAAGCAAGTCATGAGGCTAATGACCAACCTAGTATAAATGAAACGCTTGTAAGCCATTTGCTCAAATCGAACTGCTTAATCACCAACCAACCAGACTGGGCCAGTGTATATATTAGTTATCAGGGTGCTCCATTAAATCACGCACAGTTACTTAAATACTTGATTTCATTTAGACAACATAATGAATTTCATGAACAGTGTATTGAACGTATTTTTTGTGATTTACAAAAGTACGCAAAATTAGAGCAACTTACGGTTTTTGCACGTTATACGCGTCGAGGCGGTTTAGATATAAACCCTTTTAGAAGTACCCATTTAACATCGGCTCCAGCGAATAGAACATTGCGCCAATAGCGTTTATGGTCGAGCAGTTTTAGTTTTAGTTTTAGTTTTAGTTTTAAACAGCTTAAACAAAAAATCCAACCTTTATTAGGTTGGATTTTTTAATTGTAGTTACTCAATTAAGTTTTATTTATTTTTTGTCCTCAGGAAACTCAAGCCCAGTCCACTGAGTAAAAAATGCTTTTTGCTGCTCGTTAGCATTCTCTAATGGAGTTACTTTTAACTTATCTTTAGGCCTTTTAACTAAAGCCAGTGATTTACTCGCTAATACGTCACGTCTAAAAAAGCTAATGTCTACGGTATTCTCATCATTAAAATCAGCTAAGCGCGTTGTGAGATCTTTATCGACTAAACGCAAACCATCAATAGCAATAATAATGTCGTCTAGGGTAAAGCCAGCATCCCATGCAGGGCTATGCTTTTCGACATGCGTTACTTTCAAACCACTATTAACTTGCTCGGTTTTCAGGCCTGTCCAAATTTGTGTTTTTAACTTAGCACCAGCTTTACCATAGCTCATTTGCAAACCCGCTTTTGCTAACAACGCATCAAAATCTATGGCTAATAAACCAGTAATGTTTTGCTGCCACCATGGCTGGTAATTTTCACCGGTCACTTGGTTTAAAATCGCCAAAATATCATTCTCATTGTAACTTTTAGGTATTTTAAACTGTTGATAAAGCTGATTATGCACATTCCGATAACTTTTCGCTAAATTAGTTCGACTTAATATATCAAAGTCGAGTAACCAAGAGGCCAAATAACCCTCAGCATAGATATTAACGCTATGATTATTACCATAGTCTCCGCTTTCATTAATCCATGCATCAAAGCCTGCTTGTGCAATACTTTGGCTATTTCGCCCTGGCTTATGTTGATGTTTGGTAATACGTTTAGCTAAGTCTTCAAAAAACTCTTTTCTGGTTAATAATTTACCGCGTAATAATAGCTGGTATTGCAGGTAACTGGTTGAGCCTTCTGCAAGCCATAATAGGTTGTCGTAGTTCTCTTGTTGATAATCATAAGGAACAAGCCCTTCAGGGCGATACTGCTTAACATTCCAGGTATGAACAAATTCATGCGCGGCGGTAGAAATAAAACCAATATAGTCTTTTCTTGCTGAAAATTTATAGCGAGAACGTTGAATAATGGTTGAGTTTAAATGCTCTGTAGCACCGCGAGCGCCACTTGTGGCGTGTACCATAAAAACATAACGCTTAAATGGATAGCCTTGCCAAATGCTTTTACTCTGCTCAACCATTACCGTTAAATCCTGTAACATTTTTTGAGTATCGTAGTTACCCTCCCCCCAAATAACTAATTCATATTGGCGATTATCAACTTCAAATTCAAAAAATTGATTAATACCGCTTTCAATAGGCGAATCAACAAGTACATCGTAATTTCTAGCGATAAATTGATGATGATTATCACCAAAGTCCAACCCTGAAACACTGCGCCATGCTTTAGGCACTACCATTTGCACGGTATGCTTTTGCGGACGACTTTCCTCGCTATACATCACCACGGTCGAGTTATCAATAAAGGCGTGGCTATCATCAATATGGCGAGTTCTTTTACCTAATTGATTTGCATAAACTTGGTAGGTTACTGTTAGCTTTTTATGTTGGGTGTTATTTATTCGCCAACTATCCTTACTTACTTTTTCCCACAAAAGCGCATTACCTTGCTCATCTTGTGCTGAAAATTTTCTGATACCGTTAGCCAAATTTAAAATTTCATATCTACCTGTGCGCCATGTAGGTAAATAAACGAGTGTATCCTTAGTTTCAGACGCTTTAAACTGAACCTGAACCGTTGCTAAGTGGTGTTCAGGGTTATCAATATTAATCGTAACATTAACCTCAGCATTGACACTGAACGCTATAAGATAAAGAAGTAAGGTGAACAGTAAGCTTTTACATAAAACCATAATAAAATCCTAAGTGGTGGCATGATAAATAATGATTATTCTAGCTTAATTGGAACAATTTTATACGATTAGATAGTAGCGATAGAAAATAATATGACTTTTTCTGCCCCGACATACAATAAAGAGAGCATTTGTGCTTAAATTTGTCTTATACTGTTGAATGTGTGTGAATAAATACTTGATATTAATTTAAAACATTTAGTACTTTCCAAAGAAAAACAAGATAAAACCCAAAGAATAAACAGAGATTTAGGACTTTAAGGATAAGCTTTTTTTATGAATGACAACTCTGTCGGACAAGCGCAATTAGACACATTGCAAAAAAAACTTGATAGCGCCATAGACTCACGTAGAACGTTAGAAGAGGATTTCAAAACCCAATCGACACTACTTATTCAGTTTATCAGTAAACTATCATTAGTTTCTAAAGGGGTCGATCTCGAGCTTGATAATCGCTTGGCAAAATTACGGGCTTTATTTACTAAGTCCGCACCGATAGCTGACATTGAAAACAGTATCGCAATCATCACAAAGCTACTACAACAGCATGCAATAACTAACGAAAAAAATATTGCACAAATGCATCAACGTTTCAATTTTGCAGGTGAGAGTTTACAAAAGGTTAACGGTTTACCCAGCGACCTCCGCCGCAATTTACGTGAATTATTATCAGAAACTAAAAGTACAAAAGATGCGTTAATTCAATATGTTCCTTTATTAAGCCAATTACTAGAGTTTTATATAAATGCCTTGAGCGCTAAAGAAAAAGCAGCAACAAATGGCTTATTAACAACACCTAACAATGCAGGTGATTCTGCGCAAACGACTTTAGAAACCTCTTCTGAGAACAATAGTAATACTGCTTCCACTTTTGAGTTAGACGGAAGTTTATTAGAAAAAATCTCCGTAACGTTAAGTGCTCTCAACTTATCTCAAGCACATACCAATCAATTATTAGCAATTAAGAAAAAGCTAATGGCTGACACAACAAATAAGGAAATAGTAAACCACTTCCTTGAAATATTTGATGTCATCGTTGCCGAGTTCAAAAATGAACAAAATAATGCTAAATCTTTTTTAACCTCACTTAGTGACACTTTAACGAGTGTTCAGTTAGCGGTAAAAGAGACGCTCGAAACACAAAAGTCTTCACAATTAGCCAACGATAAAATTAATGTTGTACTACAAAAACAACTTGTTGATATGACCGGTACTGTTGAAAAGGCACTGTCGCTTGATCAAGTAAAATTAGACATCAATGATAAATTGCAGAAAATCGCAGGAACTTTAGAAGCCAAATCGAAAATAGAACAACAGAGTCAATTAGCATTAAGTCAAAAACTCACTAAAATGGCAGAAAAAGTCGCTCAGCTAGAAGAGAAAAGCCGCGTGTTTGAAGAAAAGCTTGCCGAGCAACAAATCAAAAGCATGCAAGACGCTTTGACTAAGCTTGCTAATCGTGCCGCATTTGATGACTACTTTGCTAAAGCAATGGTTCGCTTTCAACATCGCCCATTTGAATTAGCCCTAGTCGTTATTGATATCGATGACTTTAAAAAAATTAATGATACCTATGGTCATAGCGCTGGCGATAAAACGCTACAAGTGATTGCTAATACGATTCAAAAACATGTTTCCAAAGATGTTTTTGTTGGTCGTTATGGCGGTGAAGAGTTTGTACTTATTTACTCTCAAACAGCAGAAACTGATTTAATTAATGAATTAAACACAATTAATAAACAAGTTGCTCGCTTACCTTTTAAGTTTAAAAACAATAAAGTCAGTATCACCTTATCGATAGGTGCCACCCATATTCGTACCGATGATAATATCCATCTTGCTTTTGAACGTGCTGATGAAGCTATGTATAAAGCAAAGTCTCAAGGTAAAAATCAAGTTATTTATTCTAAGTAATGTACGCGTAATTACAGTAACTATACTCGCTAATCATTTAATAATATTAAGGCGCGTATAAAAGGAGGTTCTATGCACATTCAACTTAACCCTGTTGGTAATATGAATTTACTTTCACAAGCTGAAGTAGACCAATTACAATTATCTGCCAGCAGCGAGCTTTACATGCTTTATCGTAACTGCTCTTTAGCTGTACTTAATGCGGGATCGAATACCGATGATGCCGAAGCCATTTATCAAAAGTATAAAAAATTTAAAATCGAAGTCATCAGACGAGAGCGTGGCGTAAAAATTGATTTAGACAATCCACCATTACACGCCTTTGTAGACGGTAAAATAATTCGTGGTATTAGAGAGCACCTTTCAGCAGTATTGCGCGATATATTATTTATTAATAGTCGTTACTTAAATATGCCTATTTCGTCTGAAAATATTACCGACACTACCTTTGATATACTGCGTAATGCCAATCTTATTTTACCTGAAACTGAGCCTAATTTAATCACCTGTTGGGGCGGCCATTCAATTAGTCATAATGAATATAAATATACCAAAGATGTTGGTTATCAATTAGGGCTTCGTGCTTTTAATATTTGTACTGGTTGTGGCCCTGGTGCTATGAAAGGACCAATGAAAGGTGCGACAATAGGCCATGCAAAACAGCGAAATAAATCAGGTCGTTATATCGGTTTAACTGAGCCAAGTATTATTGCTGCTGAGCCACCAAACCCTATTGTTAACGAATTAGTGATAATGCCTGATATAGAAAAACGCTTAGAAGCTTTTGTTAGGATGTCGCATGGCTTGATCATTTTTCCTGGTGGCGCAGGTACTGCTGAAGAGTTACTGTATATTTTAGGGATTATGCTTAATGAAAAGAATAAAGATCAAAAACTGCCTATTATTTTAACAGGCCCTGCTAGTGCTAAAGCCTACTTTAAAGAAATCCACGCTTTTATTGGTGCTACATTAGGTGAAAAAGCGCAATCTTTATATAAAATTATTATTAACGATGCGCCTGCCGTTGCCCGTGAAATGAAAATAGGTTTAGAGCAAGTATTAACACATCGCAAAGCAACAGGTGACTCGTTCCATTTCAATTGGTCTTTAGAAATAGAAAGCGACTTTCAACACCCATTTGAGCCAAACCATGCAAATATGGCGGCATTGAATATCAGCCATGAGCTGCCTACGGCTGAACTAGCGGCAAATTTACGACGTGTTTTTTCTGGTATAGTTGCCGGTAATGTAAAGTCGGGTGGTATCAAAGCAATACGAGAGCTTGGTCCTTTTCAAATATCAGGTGATAAAGAAATTATGACATTAATGGATAAACTACTTGCTTCATTTGTTGAGCAGCAACGTATGAAACTACCGGGTACTGAGTATATCCCTTGTTATAACGTTATAGAGGAGTAATCGGTGTCCGCTCATTTAATCTTAATTGATGCTTTAAATTTAATTCGTCGTATTTATGCGGTGCAAGAGCGGCCATTTATGTTAACTAAAAACAGTGCTAATGATGAGTTATCAAATAACACTCAGCAACAAGTGTTATTTAATACTCAAAATGCCTGTGTGGTGGCCTTAAATAAAATTATTAATGAACACAACCCAACCCATGGGTTGGCGGTTTTTGACAGCCAAAAGCCTTGTTGGCGCTATAAGTTGTATGCGGATTACAAAAAAGGCAGAAAAAAAATGCCTGAATCACTCGCCAATCAATTAAGTCATATTCAAGATGCTTTTATGGCTGAAGGTATTGATTCACTAACATCTGACGAAGATGAAGCTGACGACCTTATTGCGACATTAGCGACTAAAATGGCGTTGCATGGTCAGAGAGTCACCATTATTTCAACAGATAAAGGCTTTTTGTCACTACTTAGCCCTAATATTCATGTCTATGATTACTTTAACCGTCGTTACCTAGATGAAACTCATGTTAAAAGTAAGTTTAATGTAAAGTCATCACAGTTAATGGATTTATGGACGCTCACTGGTGATAACACCAACAAAATACCTGGTGTGGCAGGTATTGGGCAAGTAACCGCCGCAAATTTAATTAACGAATACGGCTCACTAAAAAATATTTTAATGAGTGACGACTTAAAATCGACGATTAAAAAGAAGCTCGAAGAAAGCAGTGAACAAATAACGTTAACTCGCCAATTGCTAACATTACAACAAGATATCCCTCTAGGTTTCAACCTTAAGGATATTCGCATAACATCACCTTCAACTTCAGCACAAAATAATGCTAATATTATTCCCTTAATCGCCCCAACAGCTTAACTAGCTAACAATGTCACTACGGTATTTTCAACATGAATAAAAAAGTAATCACACGCATCGTACTTGCTCTAGCTGCATATTTTGTCTTTGTTATGTTAGTGGTAATTTTCTATGACGATAGCCCAGACCAAATGAAGTGGGACGACAGAGAGGCTTATAATCGACAGTTTATTGCTAAAATAAAGCTGAATGAATTTACCTTTGAACATGCTTTAGAAGAGCTTGGTAGCCCCGATATTACAGAAGCTAAGCAAATCGACGACACCCGTTTTCAGGTAATGTTTTATAGAACTCAACATGTAAAGTCTGACGGTATTACCACCCAAGATGAGTGTACCTTCTTACTATTTATTAATGGTGTTTTAAAAGAAATAGGTTTAGGTAATAACTACCCCGACAATTGGAAAATAATCACGCCTTATCAGCAAAGTACTTAGCGCTTAGACTAAAGTCACCTTGCTAGCCCAATTGAATGATTCTACTATAACAGTATAGAGTCGAAAGCATTAGCAGCACCATGCCATGACTTAACCCATGTAAACTTTCAAGCTCGAAAACAGAAAGTTTACATGGTATAAAACAACTAACAAAACACTTTTATACGACTTAAAAACTTGAGTCGATTGAAAGTGTTTTCTATCTATAAAATACTAAGGTTGATCACGCTTCAATATTGCATTCATAATCGTGAGTTAATTTTCACCATAGCAAGATGTATTAAATGTCGTTAGTTGCCTAAAGCACAAACCTCATCGCTAACTGAAATTCCCCACTAACCAATAGATGCAACCTCAAAAGAGATCAGCTTTACACAAATAAGTATCGATTACTTATAACTCACAATTAAGGTGAATTTAATGACTAAACAGACCATCACAGTTATCCCTGGCGACGGCATTGGCCCAAGTATTATCGAAGCAACCATTAAGGTGTTAGATAAAGCAGGATGTAATTTTGACTATGAGTTTGCAGATGCTGGTCTAACTGCGCTTGAAAAGCACGGAGAATTAGTGCCAAGTGAAACGCTTGAGTTAATTGCTAAAAATAAAGTGACCCTTAAAGGCCCTTTAACGACTCCTGTTGGCGAAGGTTTTACCTCAATCAATGTAACGTTACGTAAACAATTTAAGTTATACGCAAATTTACGCCCTGTTATTTCATTTAAAGGTACCAAAGCTCGTTACGAAAACATTGACATTTTAACCGTGCGTGAAAACACTCAAGGTATGTACTCTGGCGCAGGCCAAATCACCAGTGAAGACGGTAATGAAGCTGAAGCAAAAAGTATTATTACCCGTGAAGGTGCTGAAAAAATATTAACATTTGCTTATGAAACAGCACGTAAAGAAGGCCGTAAAAAAGTTACCGCGGTACATAAAGCAAATATTTTAAAATCGACCTCTGGTTTATTCTTAAAAGTTGCTCGCGAAGTTGCACAGCGCTACCCTGACATTGAATCAAGTGAAATGATTGTTGATAATTGCTGTATGCAGTTAGTTATGAACCCTGAGCAGTTTGACGTTATTGTAACCACTAACCTTTTTGGTGATATTCTTTCTGACTTATGTGCTGGCCTTGTTGGCGGCTTAGGTATGGCGCCAGGTGCTAACATTGGCGAAGATTGTGCTATTTTTGAAGCTGTTCACGGGAGTGCGCCAGATATTGCAGGTAAAAACTTAGCAAACCCAACGTCTGTTATTCTTGCTGCCATTCAAATGCTTGAATATTTAGGAATGAGTGATAAAGCACAAAAGATCAAAGCAGCCATTACTGATGTTATTGCATCAGGTGATAGAACAACTGGTGACTTAGGTGGTACGCACGGTACAACTGACTTTACTGAAGCTTTACTTGAAAGACTGTAATCTATTTATATTACCCTTATAGAAAAAACAGTGACTCTTTAAAATCAAAACGAGTAATAAATATAATATTTATTACTCGTTTTTTTATAGCTTATTTATGGATTAGTTATCCAGATAATACCGTTGAGTGAATCAGCAACTAATACAAAAACTATAGATCAACTGCAATTAGTGGTGCCGGTGATAGTAATCTTGCGTGTACGGTGATTTCTTCACGGTCATAATATAAATGCTTAGCGTATAACTCGTATTTGACGTTATGCTTATTAAAAGCATCTTTAATTGCTTGTAAGTCTTCGGATACCTGCTGGTAGCGCCCTTTCATTGGTAGCTTTAAGTTAAACATTGCCTCTTTACAATAGCCATGTAATAACCATTCACTCATTAACTTAGCAACACGCTGTGGTTTTTCAATCATGTCACAAACTAGCCAATATACGTTTTGCTTTTGAGGAAGGTATTTAAAGCCATCCATCATTTTATGCTTAACCTGCCCGGTTTCCATTAGCGACTCAGCCATTGGCCCGTTATCAATCGCAGTAACCATCATACCTCGGCGAACGAGTTGATAAGTCCAACCGCCTGGTGCGGAGCCTAAATCAACCGCATTCATACCCGATGTTAAACGGGTATCCCATTCTTCACGAGGAATAAAATAAAGAAATGCTTCATCAAGTTTTAAAGTTGAGCGACTTGGCGCAAGGCTTGGAAACTTTAATCGAGGAATCCCCATGATATGAGGAGAGCTATTTCTCGTTAAAGAGAAACCTAAGATCACTTGCTGACCACTAAAGAAAAGCGCATGTAAAATAGCGCCGTCGTCATCAACTTGCTCAGTAGCTTTTGATTTTTCGGTTAATACCTTATTCTTTCGTAATGCTTGGCGAAGCGGCACAGAGAGCTTACGACAAAATTTACTTAATTCTTTGCCATCATTAGTATCTGTCATTTCCATTCGTAAATCGGTATATTGCCACTCATTACCTAAAGCTTCAGTGATCGCTTCTACTCGATTATAGTCAGGTAAATCAATTATATCGGTAACCGTAACAAACCATTGGCGAGCAAAAATAAGGCGCTTCAATGGTACTTTATTCATCAAAACTTCACCGTGTTCACTTTCATGTAGATGAAAAAGAACAATGCCTTGATTCTTTTTTAGCTCTAAATAGCCGTAGATTTCATTCCAAGCAGCTTTTTCTTGGACTTCAGCGCCACACTCTTTCTCAAAGCCTGGGCGACAAAATAATACAATGGAGGTCATAAGTTATTCTTACCTTCTAACGCTAGCATTAACCACGCTAGCGCAAATGACATACCACCAATAGGCGTTAACTTACCTAATAAGGGTACTTCAAAAATTAATTTAATATAAATAGTGCAACTAAAACACAAAATGCCTAATAAAAAGCAAATACAAGCGATGATAACAGGTTTAGAAGGCGGTTTTATTTTCGCCCATACCAGACATACAAGTAAGGTAATTGTATGAAATAATTGATATTGCAGTGCTGTAGATAAACTTGACTGCACATTACTTGCTAAGCTTTGCCCACCGTGGGCTAACCAAGCGCCGAATAGTACAGAAAAACAACCACTGATACCAACAAAAATCATCATCGAGCGCATTAAAATATGATTATTGGTGATATTGTTATGATTACTTGCAGACATAGCTGTGTTCCAAAATAAAAGTAACGAGTGTATCTACTGCTGTTTGCAAATGATGTTGATAGCTAAAACCTGACTTTACTCGTGGCTTTAAACTGTGATCACCATCGGCTAAAAAAACACTTTGGCAGTGCTCAGGTAAGTTATAGCTTATGACTTCACTTTGACTACCAAGAGTGTCTCTATCACCTTGTATAATCAATACAGGTAATTTTCCTTCAATTAATGGCTCTAAGCGTAACTTTTCAGGCTTTTTCGCTGGATGAAAAGGATAGCCTAAACAGAAAACCCCTAAAAATTTAGCTTTATTCTCTACATTAGTAGCCAATGTACATGCAACACGGGAGCCCATAGATTTACCGCCAATAAAAAGCGGTAAATCTTGAGCGCATGAACTTTGCAGAAACCTATCAATAACATCTTGGTAGCACGCAAGTAATATTGGCATTCTATCGGGAGGGTAACGTTTCCCTGTTGCAATACGCTTATCCATAAAAGGAAAGTTAAAGCGTAATACATTAACTTTTGCTAGGTTAAGTAAACGTGTCATTTCAACCATAAACTCATGATGCATATCAGCGCCAGCACCATGAGCAAAAATAACATTGGCAATAGCCCCATCAACGGTATTTTCTTCGCTGCTCACTTCTATAGATAACGTATCCATTAATTAATTTGTCCGTCAGTTATTTGTTCTTGCTCTGCACGTACCATGTCAAGCATCCACTGTCTAAAAGCCGCTATTTTACCATTATCTTTTTGCGCTTCTCGACAAACAATAAAGTAAGAGTTTTTACTGACTAAAACATCATTAAACGGACAAACTAAACGTCCTGCATCAATATCTGGCTTGGCCAATACGCTGTAAGCCAAGGCAACACCTTGGCCATATAGTGCAGCCTGCAACACCATAGTTGAATGACTAAAGATTGGCCCATGGTTAACATTACCGCCTTTAACGTTTACTTGTTTAAACCAACGTTTCCAGCCTTTACGCGATGTATCATGCAATAAGGTATGATGAGATAAGTCCTCTAAGGTAAGTAGTGGCGGCTTACCGTTGGCGGCGTTTTCTTGCAGTAATAATGGGGAGCACACGGGAATTAAATATTCAGTATGAAGTTTTTCTGCATAAATATTGGGCCAGCTGCCCCTTCCATAATAAATGGCGATATCGACATCTTCGGTTAGTGAGTTTTCAGCTTGGTCAACCGCTTTAATTCGCACATCAATATCACCGTGTAAGGCATTAAAAGCACTTAAGCGTGGTACTAACCATTGAATAGCAAAGCTTGCTTGTGAACTAACGGTGATGGCACCTTTAGCGCCACGCACTAATAAACGCTCTGTTGCTTCATGTAGTGAATTAAAAATATCTTTAATGTCGAGATAATATGATTGTCCCTCTTCTGTTAATAACAGTGAGCGGTTTTTTCGCATAAACAATTTAATGCCTAAATGCTCTTCCAAAGCTTTTATTTGATGACTAATTGCAGCTTGCGTCACAAATAATTCTTCAGCAGCTCGCGTAAAGCTTAATTGCCTTGCAGAGGCTTCAAATGCTCGCAATGCGTTGAGTGGCGGTAGTCTATTAGCCAAGATTCACCTATAAATTAACAAGGAATTTACAATTATAAATGCATAAATAATTAGAAATACAGCATATCAATTTTACATTAGTTTTTCTAATGAATAACATTAAATTAAGTCATTTTTATTTTTAGTGTTGTTTACGTAATATACACCTTGTAGATGAAGGACATCATCTCAACATTCTTTGAAAGTTAAGTATAGTGTGTGCTCCCAACCCATACGCTGTATTTCTTTCAAAGGGCTATGCCAGAGAAAAGGTCCTAAGAAATCTACCTAAACAACGTGTTTTATTATTAGGTTAATTACTGGACAACATATATCATGAAAAAAACTAACGCATTACTTACATTACTCACTGGCCTTATATTTAGTACAAGTGCAATAGCAGCAGTACCAACCACTGAACGTGTTAAAGCTGAGCCAACTAAGCCAACAAGCATACACCTTATTAACGAAGCGGTCGCATCATCACTTGCAACAATCAAGCTAGATACAGACTACACTCAGCAAGTTGAAAATAATAGCTTTGCTATTAAAAAGCAGAAACTTAAACGTAATAAGACAATGAATATTACCAGCAATGAAATTGCAGCGGATTAATAGTGTAACATCTGATACTAACATCAAAAAAGGAGACTTATAAGTCTCCTTTTTTAGTTATTACCTGTAACTATTACAAATATTAACCTGTAATTAACGGCTCAAAACCTTTAACTAAATCATCAATTGCTTTCATTTGCGCTAAATATGGGGCTAACTTATCTAACGGTAACGCACAAGGGCCATCACAGCGCGCTTGTGACGGATCAGGGTGCGCCTCAATAAACAATCCAGCAATACCAATAGCCATACCACTACGAGCTAATTGTGCTGCTTGTGCACGACGACCATCAGCACTATCAGCTCGTCCGCCAGGTTTTTGTAAAGCGTGTGTCGCATCAAAAATAACTGGGGCATAGTTTTTCATTTCATCCATGGCTAACATATCAACCACTAAGTTATTGTAACCATAGCAACTACCACGTTCACATAAAATAATATTTTCATTACCCGCTTCACCAAACTTAGTAATAATATGCTTCATTTCATGAGCCGCTAAAAACTGAGGTTTTTTAACATTAATAATTGCCCCTGTTTTAGCCATAGCAACGACGAGATCAGTTTGACGTGCTAAAAAAGCTGGTAGTTGTATAACATCAACCACCTCACTAACTGGCTGTGCCTGATACGGCTCATGTACATCGGTGATAATAGGAACATTAAAGGTGTTTTTTATTTCTTCAAATATCTTTAAACCTTCATCAAGACCAGGGCCACGATAAGAGTTTACCGATGAGCGATTCGCTTTATCAAAAGAGGCTTTAAAAACATAGGGAATACCCAACTTTTGAGTAACCTCTACATAATGTTCAGCAATGGTCATTGCTAAATCACGCGATTCTAATACGTTCATACCACCAAACAAAACAAACGGTTTATTATTTGCTACGTCGATATTTTTTATTTTTACAGATGTAATTGTCATAATATTTCCTAAACTTCCTTAGGGCTGTTAATGCTGATGTAAAGTGCTGGTACGTATTTATAGAAACGTTTACATAAGGTATTTTTACTATTTGAAGTAAAAAAATACAAAACCGAGTATTAGTGCTAATAAGCCCAATACGACAGCATCATTAGTGATCAATGGTGTACTAGCTAACACAGGGTTTTGCATAAACTTACCTTAACATTTTCCGTACAAATTAATGAAACGTATTATTTTGTACGTCTATTTTTTCAAGTTGAATTTTTAATATCTTAGCGGCTGGATCTTGTGGACACTGCTCAACAAAATAGCGGTAATCATCTACAGCAACTTTGAAACAATCAAGTTGATGTAAAAGAAAACCTCGGTCTCTGCGCAGAATAGGATCATCAGGGTTTAGCCCTAAAATAATATCAATACATGTCAACGCTTTATCAAAGGCTTGCTCACGAATTAGTGCACTTTTTAATGAGATTAGGTATTCAACAATAGCTATTTTATCATTTACTGATTTTAAGTTGTCGTCACCAGGGTCGCCAGATAAGTCATCTAAACGATGATCAAGCTCGGTCCAATCAAGGGATTCTCCCGTCACTGCATCAAAAATAATCGCGTATTGTTCATCGCAGCATAAGCGCACCATAATTTTATTTGGTACAAACACCAAGTCAGTATCAAAGCCACAAGCAGTAATAATTTCTGCGACAATAGCCGCTTTTACGATAGGCGACATTAAACGCTGTTTCAGCCCTTTAGCGATATGATAAGCACTTAAGGGCCAAGAAGCTTGAGCATAATCAATAAATAAATGCTGAAAATATAATTCATTTAGCAAACATTCGGCGCGCTCTAACGGCGATTCAATTTCATTAATTACCGCAACACATTGATCAATAATAGTTTCTAGTACATCAAGTGACGCATCAGTACTTGAGGTTGCTAACTCTTGTACTGATGAACGACTTTGTTGATGTACTTGCTCACCAAAAACAGCTTCTTCAATGAGAATAAGTTTTTGTAATAGCTCTTTATCTTCAGATTTTATTTCTGAAATTAACAATTCATTCATAACAACTTTATTTACTCATTTAGGTAAAAAATAATGCTTCTCTAGTCATCGCTAAACGAACTATTAACATTACCCAGCCAATAGCACCTAAGAAACCTAAGACACGCATTGCTTTATTACGTGCTAATTTAAGCGTGTAATAAGCGGTAAAAATGTAAGCAACCATAGCGAGTAGCTTTTCAGCTAACCACATTTGTTCCATTGGGTTAAAATGCAGCTTTATCGCTAATGCGACACCCACACTGAGTAACAAAGTGTCAACAACATGAGGTGAAATTTTAAGCCACTTTTTATTTAATTTATCCGGATTAATAAATAGCAATAAAAAACGATAAGCGAACAACAGTACGCTAATTGCGGCGAGTGTCATATGTAAATGTTTCAATGGGGTACCCTCTTTAATAGTTTTCTTTTGATGGAGATATTTTTATCGGCTTAGTTTTTCCCTATGAAGTGATAAACCAAGCGGTAATTTTTAGTTTTATTTAGTAAATCGGCGTAAAGTTTACCTACTTTATTTGGCTAAACTGTATAACTATGTAACAGTTTAACTGATAGTACTTAATGTTATATCAGTGCGTGGTTATGGCAAAATTAAAAGACTTTAACATCAGTGAACTGAGTTATATTTTACTGGTAATACTGAGCTTTCCCCAGGTAATCCTATCGTGGCCATTTAAGTCTTTCACCGTTTCAATGCCGTTAAAACCAGCCGTTCGTAAGATATTACGTACAGCCTCACCCTGCTCAAAACCATGCTCAAAAAATAACGCACCATTAGGTACTAAATAATTAACGGCTTTAGCCGTGATATCAGCAATATCACCTAACCCTTGTTCATTTGCCACCAACGCAGACTTAGGTTCAAAGCGCACATCACCAACACTGAGGTTTTCATCATTACCGTCAATATAAGGCGGGTTGGATACTATGATCTCAAAAGGAGTGCTTTGCGATACTTTACTAAACCAGTCACTTTGGTAAATATTAACCTGTGAAAGCGCTAATGCTTTAGCGTTACGTTTTGCTAACGCAACCGCGTCAAAGCTAAAATCTATCGCATCAATATGCCAACTTGGTAACTCTGATGCTAACGCTAATGCAATAGCTCCGGTTCCCGTACCTAAATCTAAACAGTTTAAGTTTTGTTTTTCACCATAATGGGTTAACACTAATTCAATAAGAATTTCAGTGTCAGGGCGAGGGATTAAAGTTGCAGGAGAGACAAAAAAAGGTAATGACCAAAACTCTTTCACGCCAACAATATAGGCGATAGGTTCGCCATTAATACGCCGTGCTAATAATTCAAGGTATTGGGAAGATTGTGCTTGGCTTAATATTTTGTCAGGCCAAGTTAATAAATAGCTGCGTTCTTTTTCAAGCACAAAACATAACAGCAGTTGCGCATCAAGTTTAGCGCTATCAGAGCATGAATCGAGTTGTGCTCGACCATGCTCTATTAGGTGTTCAATCGATAAAATCACAAACAACCTTCAGGTTAGTTTTGCTCGGCAAGCTCAGCAAGTAAATCAGCTTGGTTTTCGAGCATAATAGGCTCCATAACTAACTGAAGATTACCTTCCATCACTTCGTTTAAGCGATAAAGCGTTAAGTTGATACGATGATCGCTCATTCTTCCTTGTGGGAAGTTATAGGTACGAATACGCTCAGAGCGATCGCCACTAGCAACTAAGTTACGACGTGATGACTCTTCTTCACTGCGACGCTTTTCATCTTCTGCTTGTTGTAAACGAGCTTGTAATACCGACATAGCTTGCGCACGGTTTTTATGTTGAGAACGTTGATCTTGACACTCAACAACAACGCCTGTTGGAATATGGGTAATACGAATAGCCGAGTCTGTTTTGTTAACGTGCTGACCACCAGCACCTGACGCTCGGAAAGTATCAACTTTTAAATCGGCTTTGTTGATTTCAATTGCTTCAGACTCAGGAATTTCAGGCATAACCACAACGGTACAAGCCGATGTATGAACACGCCCTTGTGATTCAGTTTCAGGAACACGTTGTACACGGTGACCACCTGACTCAAATTTCATATGACCATAAACACCTTCACCGTTTACCTTCATAATCAATTCTTTATAGCCGCCCTGCTCACTTTCATTGGTATTCATCACCTCGATTTTCCAACCTTGCTTTTCAGCATATCGGCTGTACATTCTAAATAAATCACCCGCAAAAATAGCCGCTTCATCACCACCAGCACCAGCGCGAATCTCAACAAAACAGTTGTTATCGTCATTAGGGTCACGAGGTAATAATAATATTTGTAAGTCGTCTGCTAAGCTACTAACCGCTTGCTTTGCTTCTTTATATTCATCTTGCGCCATTTCACGCATATCAGGATCATCATCTTTTAGCATCATTTCCGCTGTAGCGAAATTTTCTTCAGCGCTTTGATACGATTTAAAAACCGATGTCACTTCATCTAATTGTTTAAATTCTTGAGATAACGCACGAAACTTGTCTTGATCAGCAATTGTTTCAGGGTCGGATAATAGAGCTTGCACTTCCTCAAAGCGTTCAACTAACGCTTCAAGCTTTTGATAAACTGACGGTTTCATTAAAGTAATCTTATTTTAAAATGAGAAAAAACTAAATTGGCGCTATTCTAACACAGTAATATGATGCGTTAAAATGAGGGATTATAAAATTATACGAATAAGCGTTAGTCGAGCGGCTCAATATCAAAAATATCACGTAAATAAAGTAGCTTATCTAACTTTCCGCCTTGTGCTGCAGTTTGAAGCGCACTGGTTGGGGCATGCATAAACTTATTGGTTAACTTAGTCGCTAATTCAGCAACAACCGCTTCTGAATTTTTACCACTTTTAAGTTGAATCAAGGCCTTTTCTAACAAAATATCACGTTCATCTAAACACTGTTTTCGATAACTAATCACGGTATCTTGGGTGTTTAAGCCGCGTAACCATGACATAAAATTGTCAGATTGATCATTAACAATGCTTTCGGCTTGTACTGCAGCTTTACGACGATTTTCAATGTTTTTTGCAATAATGCTTTGTAAGTCATCAACAGTATAAAGAAAAACATCTTCAAGCTCAGATACTTGTTCTTCTATATCACGTGGCACCGCTAAATCAACCATAAAAATAGGTTTATGCTTACGCTTTAACAAGGCTTGTTCAACCATACCTTTACCAATTAAAGGTAGTGTTGAGCCTGTTGAACTAATCACAATATCGGCATCACAAATATGTTCAGGAATTTGCGCTAAGGTAATAACATCTGCACCAATTTTATTAGCCATACCTTCGGCACGTGCTATCGTTCTATTAGCAACGGTAATTTTACCCACATTGTTTTCATAAAGGTGTTTCGCCACTAATTCTATGGTTTCGCCTGCACCAACTAAAAGTACTCTGGCTTTATCAAGACTTGCAAAAATGTGTTTCGCTAAGTTAACAGAGGCAAAAGCTACTGACACCGCACTGGCACCAATTTCAGTTTCAGTGCGTACTTGCTTAGCAACACCAAAAGTGCGCTGGAAAAGCCTATCCATCACTAATGACATAGAGCCTGCTGATTTTGCTTGGCTGTATGCTTGTTTCATTTGCCCTAATATTTGCGGTTCACCTAAAACAAGTGAGTCAAGCCCACAAGCAACGCGCATCATGTGATTAACGGCTTGTTGGTCTTTATGCCAATATAAGCTTGGGAGAATAGTAGAAGCAGGAACGTTATGAAAGTGTTCTAACCATTGAATAATACGCTCTTGGGTCGCGTTAAAGTCACCATCTTGTACTAAATAAAGTTCGGTTCTATTACAAGTAGATAATATTGCTACTTCGCGACATTGCACGGCATTTAACATTTCACGCAGGGCAACAGAGAGTTTATCTGGATTAAAAGATATTTTCTCTCTGACCGCTACCGGGGCAGTTTTATGATTTATTCCAACAGCAACTATGGACAAAGTAACAAACCTACATTTTATCAGGACAAATAGTTAACAACACGCTATGTCGACAAGAAAAGCGTTAATTGATTGTGCTAGTATAACTCAATATTGACGATATAAATATGATCTGAAATAAAAGACCTACAATAAAAGTGGCTTAATTATCTCTATTTAGCTCACTTATTACTCATTTTATTTCAATAAGGTAAGTAATTATGCCTGTTAGCGTTGTTACATCTCTATTTACAATACCGCTACGCCTTTATATTGAATTGCATAAATAGCTATGTTCCAATGTCTCTATATTATTTGTTAAATTATAGAAAATTCTTGATGATGCCTTATTTAACTCTCCCATTTAAAAATCATAACATGGGATTTTCTTTAGCTACTCTGCAAAGAAGCCACTCACTAATACGTAATTCATTCTTACTCCCTGCATTGTTACTTTTATCTTTGTCAGGTTGTAGCACGTTAACGGATAAAAGTGAGCAATCGTCTCAAGCGACCTCAGTTTATAATAGTGCAACCGATCGCACTTTATTATTAACGCAGGTCACACAATGGCAAATTAGTGGTAAAATAGCCTTTATTGAAAAAGATGAGCGCAATAGCGCTACTTTATCTTGGCAAGTGAACGAAGATAACCGTACGCAAGCATTAAACTTAACCAGTTATTTAGGCATTAATGTTCTCCAATTGACCTCTAAAGAAGGGCTTCACGCACTTACCTTTGACGGTAAAACCTATTACGACACAAACTTACAACTACTGATATATTCTTTAACTAGGCTTACCCTTCCTATTGTTGCCTTAAATTCTTGGGTAAAGGGCCTACCCTATCAAGAAAATGACATCATCAGTTATGATAACGCAACGCAACTACCCAGTAAGCTAACCAGCACCTATGATCAAAGTTTATGGGAAATAAGTTACGGTAATTATAAAAAATTTGGTAACCATTTATTAGCGACTAAGCTCACTATTACCAAAGGTGACTTATTAATTAAGTTGTCAATTAAAGACTGGCAATTAAATACCGAGCAAAGCCAACGCCTTGATTTAAAAAATTAAACCCAACATAACCACAAAATAATATTACTGTAATCCTATGACACTAGCTCATTCTTCTTATTTAAATACGCCAATTGATTTTCCGTCTCCGGCTAAAATCAACTTATTTTTACACATTGTCGGTCGCCGTGATAATGGCTATCACGAGCTTGAAACCTTATTTCAATTTCTTGATTATGGCGATACCTTAAGCATTACCGCTACCGAAAGTGAACAAATTGATTTGCTCACGCCAATAATAGGCGTAAAAAACGAAGACAACCTGATCATAAAAGCGGCGAAGTTATTAAAAGCAACCAGTAAATCTCAATATGGCGCACAAATTAGCCTTAATAAAATATTACCCATGGGTGGCGGCTTAGGTGGTGGTTCCTCTAACGCGGCAACAATATTAGTTGCGCTCAATTTATTATGGCAATGTGGTTTATCAACGAAGGAGCTAGCGACCTTAGGACTAAGTTTAGGTGCCGATGTCCCTATTTTTATTCACGGCTTTGCCGCATTCGCTCAAGGCATTGGTGAGCAACTTAGTCCTGCATTACCACAAGAGTGTTGGTATTTAATTACTAAACCTGCGTGCAGCATATCAACCCAAAGCGTTTTTACTCATGAAAAATTAACACGTGATACGCAAAGATTGCCCGTTAATAATCAACAGTTAAACGATTTTAGCCACGATTTATTTTGCCCGCCGTACCATAATGATTGTCAAGATGTTGTAATAAATAGCTATAGCGAGGTTGCCAAGCTACTGGCTTGGTTGATAGAATACGCACCGTCCAGAATGACTGGAACTGGCGCTTGTATTTTTTCGCGCTTTTCCAGTTATAATGAAGCCTGTGCGTTGCAAGCTAAGCTACCTGAAAACGTAGCCTCTTTTGTTGCCAGAGGAGTTAATAAATCTCCATTATGCTTCACTATTGAAAAACTGAAGACGAACAATTAAAAATTTTAGAACTATTAGCTATTTTTACTCATTAGTGCTTTTACTAGTCTAACGATTAAAAGTAGTTTTACCGCTTAATGAGAAAACGCTCCTGTTAACTCTACAAGTATCATATTAATGTCAAAAGTTTCTGAGGAACTGACCGTGCCTGACATGAAGATTTTTGCGGGTAATGCCACCCCTGAACTGGCCAAGAAAATTGCTAATCGCCTTTATATGCCTTTAGGTGATGCTAAAGTAGGTAGTTTTAGTGATGGTGAAATAAGTGTTGAAATTAATGAAAACGTCCGTGGTGCTGATGTTTTTATTATTCAATCAACGTGTGCTCCAACCAACAATAACTTAATGGAATTAATTGTGATGATTGACGCATTGCGTCGCGCATCAGCTGGCAGAATTACTGCTGTTATTCCTTATTTTGGTTACGCTCGTCAAGACAGACGTGTACGTAGTGCTCGTGTGCCAATTACCGCAAAAGTAGTTGCAGACTTTTTATCAAGCGTTGGTGTTGACCGTGTATTAACGGTTGATTTACACGCTGAACAAATTCAAGGCTTTTTTGATGTGCCTGTTGATAATGCTTTTGGTACGCCAATTTTATTAGACGACATGCAAAACCGTGAATTAGACAACCCTGTAGTGGTTTCTCCTGATATTGGTGGTGTTGTTCGCGCACGTGCGGTAGCTAAACTACTTGATGATGCCGACCTTGCTATTATTGATAAACGTCGCCCTAAAGCGAATGTTGCACAAGTAATGCATATTATTGGTGATGTTGAAGGTCGTGATTGTATTATTGTTGATGATATGATTGATACTGGTGGCACATTAGCAAAAGCGGCAGAAGCGTTAAAAGCACATGGCGCTAAGCGCGTAATTGCTTATGCTACTCACCCTGTATTATCAGGTAATGCTGCAGAAAACCTAAGAAACTCTGTTATTGATGAAGTGGTTGTTACTGACTCAATCCCATTATCGCCAGCAATTAAAGAGCTGAAAATGGTTCGTCAATTAACACTTAGCGGTATGTTGAGTGAAGCTATTCGTCGTGTAAGCAACGAAGAGTCTATCTCGGCAATGTTTGATTAGTAATGCTTAATTAGTTAATCATTATTTAAACCAAACCGTTTATATAAAGCAGCCTCGTGGCTGCTTTTTTATTGCCGCTATTTAGCGATAACCTTAGTTGAAAATCAACAAGTTGTAGTAATTACCAGCAGCAATGGTTAGTAATGAACAGATACTTACAAAGGCTCACATTTATTAAGCAAAATAATCATGCATGTGACCAATAAAATAAAATACAATAAAAAGTGAAATTTTCGGTAACTTAACTTACCAGCCTAGCAAAATATATTGGTTAAGTAGGCTAATCAACAAGGATGATAAATGCGACTCCAGTCTATTGATGCATTACGCGGTGTAGCGATTCTCGGTATTCTTTTTATGAACATATATTTTCATGGTTCAATCATAACGGGATACGGCGAGCTAACACCTAAGCCGTTTACCGATACTATAATTGAAGCATTGAATAGTGTTTTTATTGACGGCCGCTTTAGAACACTTTTTTGTTTATTATTTGGTGCTGGCCTAGCCATACAACACCACGCCTATAAGAAGAAAAAATATTCACCAAAAGCGTTTTTAACCATACGAATGAACTGGTTAATGCTGTTTGGTCTAGTGCATGGAATCTTTATTTTTGGTGGTGATATTCTATTGCTCTATAGTGTATGTGCTTTATCTATACTGAACTCCCTTAACCTCCCCCTCAAAAAGCTTCGTCGTAAAGCTTATTTATTTTTAAGCATAGGTGCCGCTTTAGCCCTTGCTACCACATTAGTTTTGGTTTTCTTTCTCGATGAACAAACCATGCTCAGAGCCTCCACAGAATATAATGAATTATATCAATTATGGTTTAGTGGTTACTTTAATCAACTATGGATACAAGGGGGAATTGCTATTTCTATTGTATTAACCTCACCTTTGTTTATTTATTGGCAGGTTACAGGTTTGATGATGCTAGGCGCTTTTTTATATCGTATTGGCTTCTTCAAAAGAGGATTTACTCAATCACAACTGTTTATTATTTCACTCGCAGCTTTGAGCCTTATCTGTATAGATTTTATCATTTTACTTAACTCTCCAGCACTAACTGATGAAACATCTTCAATTTTAGCAAGCACTTCAGCAATATTTGTCGCGCTTATCTATGCTCATATTGTCATTAAGCTAAGTCATCATAAAAACAAAATTATTGCCGTATTATCTAATGTTGGCAAAGTCGCTTTTAGTTTATATATTTTGCAATCTATCGCTATGGCGATGCTATTGCGATTTTGGCATCAGGGCTTTCACCTGAGCGCTCAAAGAGTCGATTATGTCCTGATAGCCTGTGGCTTTACTTTAATTCAAATACTTATTGCACATTACTACTTACAGTACTTTAAGCAAGGGCCGTTAGAGTACCTTTGGCGTAAAGCTTGCCAGCACAGTTTATATAAGCGAATGTACAAAAATAAAAATGCCCACCATTAAATCAATTAGTCACTACCTTTAGGTAACTTGAACTCGGGTTGAGAGAATTAATAACATACTCATATTAAAAACAATAATTCAGACTTCCTTCTCGTGCTGAGAACTTTCAGCGCTAGTAAGGCGTACTTAGGTATCAATAGCAGGTCTATTGCAAATCAGTCCAACACGGTTAGTGGTGAAAATAGCAGTTTTCAATGAACTTATTATCCCGAGGTCAGGTAATAAGACTATTAATGGTGCCGTATTAATAGCACAGGGTAAAAAGATCACTATATTAATAACCCTCAATTAAATTATGCATAGCTTTTGTGCAACTTAAGTGTTAATATTTCGCGCCTTTTTTATCTAGCCTATTAGCTCACAATCTAATTAGGTTGTTAAATATAAGGCATACCTCCTTGTTTTTGGTCGCAAAAAACAAGAATTAATTTTTAAGTTTTAAACTTAACACTAAGAAAGAGTATTAAAAATGACTGATTTATTAACTTTAGAAGCTGAAGTACGTACTGATTTAGGGAAAGGTGCGAGCCGCCGCCTACGTCACGCGAACAAAGTTCCTGCAATCCTTTACGGTGAAGGCCAAGAGCCAGTATCTTTAACTTTAGAGCACAAAAACGTTTTCCGTGCTCAACAAGAAGAAGCATTCTACTCACAAGTTTTAACATTAAACATTGCTGGTAAGCCAGTTGAGTGTTTAATTAAAGACATGCAACGTCACCCGTATAAGCAAGTTGTTATGCATTTAGATTTCTTGCGTATCGATGCTGCTCATAAAGTACAAGCAAACGCTCCAATTCACTTCATTAACGAAGATGTTGCAGCTAAAACTGGTGCTAACATTTCTCACCACGTAAATGAAATTGCTATCACTTGTTTACCAAAAGATTTACCTGAGTTCATCGAAGTTGACTTAGCTAACCTTACTCTTGGTCAAACATTGCATTTATCAGACGTTACATTCCCAGCGGGCGTTACTTCTGATGAGTTAGCAAAAGGCGAAGCTCACGATCTAGCTGTTGTTACTGCTAATGCTCCTAAAGGCAAAGCAAGTGACGAAGAAGAAGAAGAAGCTGCAGCTGAATAATAGTATTATCAATTTATAACTTTATTATAAATAATGACTATTAAATTAATTGCGGGGCTAGGTAATCCTGGCCCCGAATATACAAAAACCCGCCATAACGCAGGTGTTTGGTTTGTAGAAGAACTAGCACAGCGCCATAATATTGCACTTCGCCCTGAAAAAAAATATGCTGGCTTATATGGTAAGGGCCTCATTGGTAATGACCTTGTTCATTTACTCATCCCGACAACATTCATGAATCGCAGTGGTCAAGCTGTTGCTCCTTTAGCCAACTTTTTCCGTATTAATGTCGAAGAAATGCTAATAGCCCATGATGAACTCGATATGGATCCCGGCACAGTAAAAATTAAACAAGGCGGCGGTCATGGTGGACACAATGGTTTGAAAGACATTGTTGCACGCATGGCAAACAACAAAGAATTTTTTCGCTTACGTATCGGTATCGGCCATCCTGGCCATAGAGATAAAGTTACGGGGCATGTTTTAGGTAAAGCACCTCAAACAGAACAAGCACTAATAGATGCAGCAATAGATGAAGCAAGTCGTTGCTTTGACATTTGGCAAAAAGATGGCCTAGTTAAAGCACAACAACGTTTGCACAGTTTTAAAGGTGAGTAATTTACAACGTTAGTCGTCTTATATTAATAAATGACTTATTAATATCTCATACACTAAGACAACTTAACATTACATCACCCCACAACAGCTATTATTACAACATTACACTTCACGTTAACATAAGCAGGTAAAAGTTATGGGATTCAAATGCGGTATCGTTGGTTTACCCAACGTTGGTAAGTCAACATTATTTAACGCACTCACTAAAGCGGGCATTGAAGCTGCCAACTTCCCTTTTTGTACGATTGAGCCTAATACTGGCGTAGTACCTGTACCAGATCCAAGATTAGATCAATTAACTGCTATCGTTAAACCTGAGCGTGTTTTAGCAACCACGATGGAGTTTGTTGATATTGCAGGTTTAGTTGCTGGTGCATCAAAAGGTGAAGGTTTAGGCAATAAGTTTTTAGCTAACATTCGCGAGACCGACGCTATTGGTCACGTAGTTCGCTGTTTTGAAAATGACAACATTATTCATGTTGCGAATAAAATTGACCCTGCTGACGATATTGATGTCATTAATACTGAGCTAGCACTTTCTGATATGGATACTGCTGAGCGCGCTATTCAACGTCAAGCTAAACGCGCTAAAGGTGGCGATAAAGACGCTAAGTTTGAAATCCCTGTTTTAGAGAAAATTTTAAAGCATGTTGAAGATGGCAATATGATCCGCTCTTTAGAGTTATCTAAAGAAGAAAAAGCAGCGGTGGCTTATCTTAACTTTTTAACGATTAAGCCCACCATGTACATTGCTAACGTTAATGATGACGGATTTGAAAACAACCCATTTCTTGATGTAGTACAAGCCATTGCTGATAAAGAAGGCGCTGTTGTTGTTGCAGTTTGTGCTGAAATTGAAGGTGAATTGTCTGAAATGGATGATGAAGACCGCGTTGAATTTATGGCAGAAATGGGCTTAGAAGAGCCGGGCCTGAACCGTGTTATTAACTCAGGTTACGGTTTATTAAACTTACAAACCTACTTTACCGCTGGCGTTAAAGAAGTACGCGCTTGGACAGTAAAACAAAACGCAACTGCGCCACAAGCTGCAGGCGTTATTCATACTGATTTTGAAAAAGGCTTCATCCGTGCTGAAGTTGTTGCTTTTGACGACTTCATCGAATTTAACGGTGAGTCTGGTGCGAAAGAAGCAGGTAAATGGCGCTTAGAAGGTAAAGATTACCGTGTAAAAGATGGCGATGTGGTTCATTTCCGATTTAACGTTTAAATACTTCCACAAGTAATCCATTTCAAAGCTCATCTTATGATGAGCTTTTTTGTATCTGCTAATCTCACCTTTTGCCCTCCTGTTTAATAAAAGTCTAAGTGATAAAACTGTTCATTTGAGTTTATCTTTAAAAAAATAATGGTCTACACTTTAAATGTTTACATAACGTAACTCATAAAAATAAGGCACAACAATGAAAACAATTACTTTATTATCAGTCGCAGTCATCACAGCATCATTGATGTCAGCTCCAGCTCAGGCAACAAGTATGTCATTACGTATTTGTGAGTATGTTCAAGCCAATGATAAAAGCCGTTTACGTTCATTTCTTAAAGAGAATAAATTAAAGATTCGCAATATATATGATGGCTTAGAGTGTAATGGTGACAACTTACTCATATTTGCTGCTAAGTCTAACGCACTTGAAGTAGGTGAATTTATAATAGGTAAGTTACCAGCAAAAACCGTTAAACCTGAAATAGAAAACCTGGCGAAATACTCCGCTCATTTATCAGAAGAAGCAAAAGAAAGATAACTAACGTAATTAACACAACTAAAACACACTGTAAAAGTAACGCCTTACTCTTATTATGAGACTAAGGCGTTTTTACTTTAATATTGCGTAGTTATACGCCAAATCGCACAAGCAATAATCAAACAATTAAAAAGTACAATAATTTCGAAAAAAACGGTTGACGTAAGCCAAGCAGATTAGCATAATACGCGCCACTTGCTGCAGAGCAGGTTGGTAAGGCTACATAGCTCAGCTGGTTAGAGCACATCACTCATAATGATGGGGTCCCAGGTTCAAATCCCGGTGTAGCCACCATTCTACTTTTAGTAGAAAGAGTTCAAACCTCTTTAAAAGTTTGAATGTAATGCGGGTTTGGCGGAATTGG
>NZ_JAHKPW010000064.1:76304-76616 GCF_018860755.1 Colwellia sp. D2M02
CTCTTGACCCGTACCATTTCAAAGCAACATAGTTGCACTAGTAAAAAGTAAATACATTGTAGGGGTATAGCCAAGCGGTAAGGCAGCGGGTTTTGATCCCGTCATTCAGAGGTTCAAATCCTCTTACCCCTGCCACTTTTATTCATAAAAGTGGACAATGTAAATACGACCCTGGAGGGGTATAGCCAAGCGGTAAGGCAGCGGGTTTTGATCCCGTCATTCAGAGGTTCAAATCCTCTTACCCCTGCCATTCATATCTGTAATCATTGCAATATGAATGGAAAATCCAATGCGCGGGTTTGGCGGAATTGG
>NZ_JAHKPW010000064.1:76969-88808 GCF_018860755.1 Colwellia sp. D2M02
CTCTTGACCCGTACCATTTGATTAAAGGTTATTAAATTAACCAAAAATAATTTTGTTATTTATAACAGATTATATAGGCTACATAGCTCAGCTGGTTAGAGCACATCACTCATAATGATGGGGTCCCAGGTTCAAATCCCGGTGTAGCCACCATTTAAGTTTCTTAGTGAACTTAGATAAAAAGTAATGACATAACAGGGGTATAGCCAAGCGGTAAGGCAGCGGGTTTTGATCCCGTCATTCAGAGGTTCAAATCCTCTTACCCCTGCCACTTCTATTTAAACTTTCTTTATCATCTGATAGCGACTAGTATAATAGTGTGGAAATCCAATGCGCGGGAGTGGCGGAATTGGTAGACGCGCTGGATTTAGGTTCCAGTATCTTTGATGTGAGAGTTCAAGTCTCTCCTCCCGTACCATTTATCTTCTTATATATTCCTACTGTATTTTCTTAGACCCCATCAAACTATTAATTTATTATCATATTCTGATAGCTATTTTTATTCTTCTTAGTTAACGATTACATTTATTAAAGTTGCTTAGTTACCTCTTAACATGCCTCTTCACACTAAAAATCAAAATATCGCCCAATAAAAAAGCCATATAACTTAGCGTCATATAGCTTTAGTCTTTTCATCAGTGATTAGCCGTTATTAACTTATGAATAGCTCAGAATGGATGTGCTCTACTCCTGAACTCTAGTCAAAAAAGCCCCCATTAGATACCACAAGCATAAGCCAGTGCTTTATTTTTTACCGTTGAATTAATTACGGGCACCTTGTTAATTGCTAACAAGGCTAAATTACGTGCCGCTTTAATCAACGGCGATGGGTGTTTAAAGCCCGTATAGAGCGCATCCATTGTCGACATCATTAACAAGTTATCGTTACGTCTTAATGTTTCATAACGCGCAAGCACCTCGGGTGCATACCAGCATTCATTATGTGCTATTGCACTTGCAATAACCTCGTGTAGCGCTTTGACATCTTTGAAACCTAAGTTAACGCCCTGTCCTGCCATAGGGTTGATAGTATGCGCGGCATCGCCTAATAACAGCACTTGTTTGTTTTGATAAGTATTAGCATGACGACGCGTTAACGCAAAAGCACCTTTATCAATGACATTAACGTTACCTAAACGCTCAGGAAAAGTGTTCAATATTTCTTGGGTTAACTGCTTGTTAGATAAAGCACTTAAACGCTTTATCTCATCGCGGTTATGGTACCAAACTAACGATGCTTGGCCTGACATTTGTTGATTACTCACTTCACCTTTATCATCACATGTAGTTGGTGTTGATAAAGGTAAAAAAGCAACCGGTCCTGCAGGTAAATATTGCTGCCAAGTAATATCTTGTTGCGGATGTTGTGTTTCAACGTTAATCAGCATGGCAGATTGCTGGTAATCCCAGCCTGTTAAACCAATCCCAGACATTTGACGTACTTTAGATTGAGCACCGTCAGCGCCAATCACTAAGTTAGCAGTTATCGTGCTTTGCTCTAATACCAAAGTTGCTTTATCGCTCTGTTGCGTTAATGACGTTAAACTTTCTGGGCAATATAACTGAATATTATGATTGCTAGTCATTTGCTGCCATAACGCTAATTGTATTAACCTATTTTCAACGATGTGCCCTAAATGTGTCTGCTCGATATTAAGCGCATTAAACTCGGTATAAGCATTTTCGCATTCCCAAACAGCTAAACGCTTATAAGGACATAAACGCCATTGCGCTATTTGTGACCAGGCGCCTAGCTGCGTTAATAAATTTTCTGATGCCAAAGAAATAGCCGAAACACGTAAATCAACCGATTGTGTAGGTGAAAACGCTTTCGGTTGATATTTTTCAACCACGGCAACTCGTAAACCTAGCTGAGCAAGCGTTAATGCACTCGCCGCACCAACCATGCCACCACCAATAACAACACAATCAAAATGTTCCATGATAAAGATCCATCATAATGATAAATTTAGATGGCGAATATTCTACGCAAGCCACCAATGAATTTCGACTTATTTAACTCACACTAAGCTGTTTTAGGTCAATACAAGGTTATTTTATCGTGCTATTAAGATTTTTACGCATTGATACACACATAAAGTCGAATTCGTTGTTAAATTAATATAAAATACGCATCCTTTTATCAGTGCTAGGCTAAATCAAGCATTGTCCTGGTGTTAACTTGTGCGAAAAGAGTAAAGTAAATGAGCAAAAAGCTATATATAAAAACTTGGGGTTGCCAAATGAACGAGTATGACTCGCAAAAAATGGCAGAATTATTAGACTCTACCCATGGCTTCTCATTAGCTGAAGAAGCTGAAGATGCTGATGTGATTTTACTAAACACTTGCTCTATTCGAGAGAAAGCACAAGAGAAAGTATTCCATCAGCTTGGCCGTTGGAAAACCTTAAAAGATAAAAAACCTGATCTTTTGATTGGCGTTGGTGGTTGTGTTGCTTCACAAGAAGGTGATGCTATTCGCCAACGAGCACCATTTGTTGATATGGTTTTTGGTCCACAAACCTTACACCGTTTACCTGAAATGCTAAATCAACTACAACGTAGCAGTAGCCCTATTGTTGATGTTAGCTTCCCTGAAATTGAAAAATTTGACCGTCTACCTGAGCCTACAGCTGAAGGTGCGAGTGCCTTCGTATCAATTATGGAAGGTTGCAGTAAATATTGTACGTTCTGCGTTGTTCCTTACACACGCGGTGAAGAAGTTAGCCGTCCATTAGACGATGTACTTTATGAAATTGCACAACTTGCTGAGCAAGGCGTACGCGAAGTTAACCTATTAGGTCAAAACGTAAATGCTTATCGTGGTGCTATGCATGATGATTCTATTTGTCGCTTTGCCGACTTAGTTCGTTTAGTGGCAACCATAGATGGTATTGATCGCATTCGTTATACCACCTCACACCCGGTTGAGTTTACTGATGACATTATTGATGCATACAACGATGTACCTGAATTAGTAAATCACCTACATTTACCAGTACAAAGTGGCTGTGATCGTATTTTAACGCAAATGAAACGTGGTCATACCGCGCTTGAATATAAATCTCAAGTACGTAAATTAAAGAAAGCACGTCCTGATTTATCAATGTCTTCTGATTTTATTATTGGTTTCCCTGGTGAAACTGATGAAGACTTCCAAGCAACGATGGACTTAATTAAAGCGGTAGATTTTGACTTAAGTTTCAGCTTTATTTACAGCGCAAGACCAGGTACGCCAGCGGCAGATTTACCTGACGATATTAGCGATGATGTGAAAAAGCAACGTTTACAAATTTTGCAAGACAGAATTACACAACAAGCCTTACGCATTGCTCGCCAAATGCTTAATACCGAACAACGAATTTTAGTTGAAGGTCCATCAAAGAAAAACCCGATGGAGTTGCGTGGTAAAACAGAAAACAATCGCACAGTGAACTTTGTCGCACCGCATCACGTAATAGGTCAGTTTGTTGATGTTAAAATTACCGATGTTTACGCCAACTCACTACGTGGTGAACTAGTTCGTGAAGAAAAAGATATGGGGCTACGTATTGCTCACTCCCCTGCTGATATCTTAGCGAATAACCATCACAACGCTAAACCGTCAAATGTAGACGATTTAGGTGTTGGTACTTACGCACCTTAGCAACAAAACCTATATTAACTCATTATAAAGTGGATAAAAATTTGACAGCTTCTCACGCTAAACTTAGTAGCGAGCATTTTTCGTTATCGCCGGTAGACAATCACAGACAAGCGAATTTATGTGGCCCTATGGACGATAACTTAAAGACCATTGAACGCCGCCTAGGCGTAGAAATACGTTATCGTGGTTGTGATTTTACCGTTGTTGGTAAACCGTCAAATTGCACAGCTGTTGTCGCGTTATTAAAAGACTTATATATTGAAAGCCAAGAAGTAAACGGCCAAGGTAAAATTATTACCCCTGAAATGGTGCATTTAGCTATTTTAGAGGCTGATTGTTTAGAGCAAGATACTAATGATGGCGATAGTAGCCACAAACCTGCGCATAATACCGCAGATTTAGATGCTCACTATGATAATATGATCACTATCAAAACCAAACGTGGTGTCGTTAAGCCGCGTAATGGTAACCAGCAAAGCTATGTGCAAAACATTATTACAAACGATATTAGTTTTGGTATTGGTGTTGCTGGTACCGGTAAAACATATTTGGCCGTAGCTTGTGCGGTAGATGCATTAGAGCGCCAAGAAGTTCGCCGTATCTTATTAACCCGTCCAGCGGTTGAAGCAGGTGAAAAACTTGGTTTCTTACCTGGTGATTTATCACAAAAAATAGACCCCTACCTAAGACCTCTTTACGATGCGTTGTTTGAGATGTTAGGTTTTGAAAAAGTTGAAAAGCTTATTGAGCGTAATGTTATTGAAATTGCGCCATTGGCTTATATGCGCGGTCGCACCTTAAACGATGCTTTTATTATTTTAGATGAAAGTCAAAACACTACGGTTGAGCAAATGAAAATGTTCCTAACCCGTATTGGCTTTAACTCTCGCGCAGTTATTACTGGCGATATAACTCAGGTTGATTTACCAAAACATCAAATGTCAGGTTTACGCCACGCCATTGAGGTGCTGCAAGATATTAATGGTATTAGCTTTAACTTCTTCCAATCAAAAGATGTAGTACGCCACCCTGTCGTTGCTCGCGTTGTAGAGGCGTATGAGTCTCATGATCAAAAACTTAACCGTGAAAAGCTGAATCGTGAGCAACAAGCAAAAAAAATTAGCAATGAACAGTTCACTGGTAATAGCGATACTAAGTAATGCCAAATATTGTCCATAACACCATTGACTTGCAAGTTGCTTGCGCTGAAAAAGCATTGCCTACCCAAGAGCAATTTCAATTATGGGTTGATACCGCACTTAGCGAGCTTGCTGAAAATAATTCTCAGCAACAAGCCTTTGAGTTAACGATCAGGTTAGCTGAAGTAACTGAAAGCCAACAACTAAACTTTCAATACCGTGAAAAAGATAAGCCCACTAATGTGCTGTCTTTTCCTTTTGAGTTACCCGATGGAATTGAGTTAAACTTGCTTGGTGATTTGATCATTTGCAGCGATATTGTTAAAAAAGAAGCAAACGTGCAAAATAAAGCGCTATTTGATCATTGGGCGCACTTAGTCATTCATGGCTGCTTGCATTTAGTTGGCTTTGATCATATAAGAGATGATGAAGCCGAAGAAATGGAATCATTAGAAATAAAAATTTTAGCCACTCTTGGGATTAACAACCCCTACGAAGAACAATAATTATTAAAGGAATACAAAAAGCTCTATGAGCGACGACAACTCCCAGCCAAGTAATGGCGCAAATAAATCACTCTTGAATAAAATAATTCAAGTATTCACACCAGAGCCACAAAACAAGGATGAGCTATTTGACATCTTAAATGATGCTCAAGATAGAGATCTGATCAACCCTGAAACAAAATCAATGATTGAAGGGGTACTTGGTGTATCTGAAATGCGCGTGCGTGATATTATGATACCTCGCTCGCAAATGGTAACTATCGATAGAAACCAATGCTTAGATGAGTTTTTACCGATTATTTTAGACTCGGGTCACTCTCGTTTTCCGGTAGTTAATGAAGATATTGATCACGTTGATGGTATTTTATTAGCAAAAGATTTATTGGCCTTTAGCTTTAACTCTATCGAAGAAGAATTTAATTTAGCTGATATTATCAGACCAGCCATTATTGTTCCTGAAAGTAAAAAGGTAGAGCCGCTTTTAAAAGAGTTTCGTTCAAATCGTTATCATATGGCGTTAGTAGTAGATGAATATGGTGGCGTTTCAGGAGTTATCACCATTGAAGATATTCTTGAGCAAATCGTTGGCGAAATCGAAGATGAAACTGACGATGAAATTATAGAGGACATTAAAAACCTAGCCAGTAATGTTTATTTAGTTCGCTCTCTTACTGAATTAGGTGATTTTAACGCTTATTTCAACTGTGATTTTGATGAAACCGATGCAGACACCATTGGTGGTATCGTTCTTCACCAGTTTAATCATATGCCACAAAAAGGCGAAACAATCGCCTTAGGTAACTTTGAGTTTAAAGTGGTTAGCGCGGATAACCGAAGAACACAAATGTTACAAGTAACCGTTGATAAAAATCATCAAATCAGTGGAAAAGTGAGTGACTAACCAGGTAAAAAAATCACGCCTTTTAGTTGCTAAAGCAAACATAACTAATAAAACTAACTGGCTGTGCTTCTTTGCTGGTTTTTTCTTAGTCTTTTCTTATGCACCTTTTTCACTTTGGTGGTTAGCATTATGCCTCCCAAGCATCGCTTTATATCAACTTCATAAGCAACCGCCAAAAAAATCGGCTAAATACATGCTTTGTTTTGCGCTCGGCTGGTTTTCGAGCGGCATAAGCTGGGTGCATGTTAGCATTGACCAATTTGGTGGTTTACCCTTAGCTGTTTCCTTATTGTTAATGTTGCTACTGTGTTTGTATCTAGCACTATATCCTACATTAGCCGCCTACCTAAGCGCTCGACTCTCTTCAAATAAACAACTCAACTTATGGCTATTGCCTCCGCTTTGGTTATTTTGTGAGTACTTACGCTCAGTTGTCTTGACCGGCTTCCCTTGGTTATCCCTCGGCTATAGTCAAATAGATAGTCCATTAAATGTTTTTGCTCCCGTTATTGGTGAAGTAGGGATTACTGCGCTTATTTTATTGATTAATGTTACTTTGGCATTAAGCGCTTATAAATTAAAGCAGCATTTAGCACAAAATAAAGTCGGCGAAAACCAGCTAAACCCTAGCACTTCAACAGCATTATTAAAGCCTATAATCACTCCGCTAATTGTACTTTCGGTACTGACATTAACAACGACACTCCTTACAAACATACAATGGATATCACCATCAGGAAAAACTACCTCAATTGCTTTAGTTCAAGGAAATATTGCCCAAGCAATTAAATGGAAACCAGAGCAAGAATGGCCAACCATGCTGAAATATTTAGACTTAACCCGGGCTAATTACGATGCTGATATTATTGTTTGGCCTGAATCTGCTATTCCTACACTTGAGCCTGCAGCACAAGATTATTTAGCTACAGTAAATAGTTCAGCTTTACTGAATAACAGCGCAATTATTACCGGTTTGCTTAACTACAACTTTGAAAGTAAAAAATACTTCAACGGTATTGTCGTTTTAGGTAAAAAGAATGAAGACGATGAACAGGGATATTATTACAACCATAGTAACCGTTATTACAAGCATCATTTATTACCTATTGGTGAGTTTGTTCCGTTTGAAGACTTCCTTAGGCCGATAGCGCCACTATTTAACTTAGCGATGTCATCGTTTTCATCCGGAGATTATGTACAAGCGAATATTATGGCTAAAGGGCTTTCAATATTACCGCTTAATTGTTTTGAAGTTGCCTTTCCTCACCAACTTTCAGCTAATCTAACGGCTAAAACTGACATCATATTAACGGTAAGTAACGATGCTTGGTTTGGTAAATCACACGGTCCACACCAACATTTTGAAATAGCACGCATGCGCGCATTAGAATTTGGTCGCCCTTTAGTGCGCTCAACCAATAATGGCATAACCGGTACTGTCAACCATTTAGGCGAGGTAACCGCCGTATTACCTCAATTTGAAGAAGCGGTACTGAAAACAACAGTAGCACTCGTTAAAGGTGCCACACCATACAGTAAAGCGCCACAATTAATACTGTGGTTACTTATTGTCTTTATGTTGATAAGTGCTAAAGCAGTTGAAAAACGAGTAAAGTAACTCACTTGACTGACTTAATACGTTAATTTTAATAACGACCTTAATAACTACTTTAATAACTCCCTCAATAACGACTTTTAAAGTAAAAAGCCATAAGCTCCTTTATAGAGATTATGGCTACCATTTCACTTATACCAACAAACTACTTTATGTTAATGATTCAGGACTTACCTGCTCTAAGCTTTGTTTATACATTGCGTTATCAGTAACATCATACACAATAAGGCACAAATGACTAACCTCGCCTGTTGCTGATAGCAAAGGTAAAAAAGTTGTATTTTGATACATAAAGTCAGCACTACCCGTAACAGGACGATAGCTATCAAACTTAAATAAGTAAGGTCGTTGCTCCCATATGGTAAACGCTTTATTTTTCAATAAAAAAACAGAGTCGGCTTTACGAACAAACCAGTCCTGTGGTATTTCTTTAAACAATTCAAATAAACACTGCCCTTTCACTTCTCTAGGTAAAAGACCACTGTGATTCTCCATGAAACCATTAAATATTTGTATTTTATACTCTCTGTCTAGAACCACTAGACCGACATCAATGTTATGTAACATTTCCATAAGCCAATGTAGTTCATTAAGCTGAGATGATTCTAACGACATAGCACATTCCTATAGGTAACTGAACAGATGTTATCAATGCTCATCACCGTGTTATTCAATTAAATAAGCTAACTTGTTGTTTAAAGTCTGCATCGACTTTTCAGTAAACAGTAAAAGTAAATCACACTTAATTGGATAATTTTCAATACTGTAGCTAATTTCAATAGCGAGTGTTTTTTTCCACTTTTTAGCATTATTAGCAATAAGATCAGAAATATTTCTATGCTGACCGAGTACTTCTGGGTGCCCTTGACTAAACTGAATATCAAGCTGTTCAGACACCCCTTTTAAACAGGAGCCAATCAGTACATTCGCTAAGTCCATCAATAACTCTAACTCTGTACTTTTATCTTCTTCATAATGATAATTCATTAATGAAGCAACATCTTTAAAGCTCGAATCATTTAAAATTAATAATGCTTCTCCAGATATACCAGCACTAATAAACCCCTGACAAATACCCGAAGTACTTTCAGTACTTTCAATATCTTTTAGCGCCATCCGTAACTCACTAACTTCAATAAAATTGACATTAGGAATAGGCAGCTGTACAAAAACATTTAAAATTCTTGCCAGTAAATCACCTGCTCGTCCCATAGCAACATTAGCAATTTCTTGGTAACAATCTCGCATATCTGAAGACATAGTAATTTCTACTTCCTCAGGCGGTTGCTCATTACTGACAGGAACAGGAGCAACATGTAGCGGCTCTATAACTTTTGTAGTGTTAACTGGCTTTTCAGTATTAACTACTTTTTCTAACTGCTCGGCCGCAGCAGGAGCAGCGCTAAGGTGTTTATCTGCTTTGCTTTCAGTATCTGATGTTGGCTTGGTAAATACCCCATAAGACAACAATACTTCGGTAAGCTTTTCTTTATTTACTGGTTTTTGAATAAAATCTAAAGCACCTAATGCGGTAACACGCTCATGAGCTTCAGGCTGTATGTCTCCAGAAATAACAATCGTAAGGGTTGGTAGATCTTCTTTTAAAATAGTTTCAAGCACTTGATAACCATCCATTTCTGGCATATTCAAGTCAAGTAATAATACATCCCCTTTGCCTTCTTTAATGGCCTTGATTCCCTCAACACCATTATTAGCAAAACTAATATCAACATCCCAGTCATCAGGTAAAGAGCGCGCAACTTGTTTACGCGCCATATTAGAATCATCACAAATTAATAACTTAGTGGTCATATGAACCTTGATCCTCAAATTGACAAACGAAACAAAACCGAGAGAAGAAACTTACTTCCTATTCATAACCATAGAGTATCACGCTAAAAAAACAATGAGAAAGCACTATAAATAGAACTTTTGTTTCTAAACGGTTAAACTTGGTACAAATTCACATCAAATTTAATTAATCATGAAAATTTCTCGTTCTACGATTTCTGTATGTGCTTTATTATTAAGCAATATTTTTTTTGTTTCACCAAGCTTTGCTAATTCATTTAACACCAATGAACTGGTTTCCACCCAAGACCTTGTCAAAGCGGGTGATAAGTTTGTTACTTTACTGGGTAATCAAGTTAATGTTGGCGAAAAAGCCCCAGCCTTCAAAGTAGTTGATAAGAATTTTACGCCAGTTCAGCTGGCTGACTTTTCAGGACAAACATTATTGATTTCAGTAGTACCTAGTTTAGATACTGGTGTTTGCTCATTACAAACCAAACGCTTTAATGAAGAAGCCTCAAAACTAGCTCAAAATATTACAATACTAACCATTAGCAACGACTTACCGTTTGCACAAAAGCGCTTTTGCAAAGCCGAAGGGGTTAATGCCGTAAAAGTGTTATCTGATTCAGTATGGCGTGATTTTGGCGCAGCCTATGGCTTACTTATTAAAGATATGGGTTTATTAACACGTGCTATTTTCATTATTGATGAGCAAGGAAAGATTACTTATAAAGAGTTAGTTGCAAATATTTCACAACACCCTGATTATGATAAAGCATTAACGAAAGTTAAAAATATTGCCCCTGTTATTGTGCTGGATGAAGCTGAAGAACAATAAAAGTAAAATTAAATAGCTATATAAAACAGTACAATAAAAATATTTTTTATTTTTATTGTACTTCTTCCTTGAAAAATAAATTCCTAATCCCATCTCTAATTATGAAGTCGCCGTAAGGGATTTCATATACATTACAACCTGTTCATTATGAAAGGTTAGTTTACATTATTGCTATTTATTAGGATAAATTATTATGAGAACTACAACAGATTTTAGCCCACTTTACCGTTCATTTATTGGCTTTGACCACTTAGCTGGATTAATTGATAAAGCATCAAGAGCTGACAAACAATCTTCATACCCTCCGTACAATGTGGAACTATTAGCAGAAGATCAATATCGAATTACAATGGCTGTAGCTGGCTTTAGTGAAGAAGATATTGATATTGAATCAAAAGATAATCATTTAATTATTATTGGCACTAAAGCGAATAATAGTAACGAAAACAATCAAAGCACAGAGGGTGATAGTACGATAAAAGCACCACGTAAATTTTTACATCAAGGTATTGCCGAGCGCAACTTTGAGCGTAAATTTCAACTCGGTGAGCATGTAAAAGTCATCGGTGCATTTATGAAGAATGGTTTACTTCATATCGATCTAGAAAGAGAGATACCCGAAGCACTAAAACCTAGAAAAGTTGCCATTAATGGCAAAAGCTTACTCGGTCAAACTAGCTAGCCTGAGTTTAGGTTTTATTTAAATCTCCCTGAATGTTTTTTAGCCCAGTTAATTACTGGGCTTTTTTATGCTGTTTTTATATTTTTGATACTTAACGAGGGATTATCATTTTATATAACGTGATTAAAACTCAAGAGATAGTAACTCAACTAAATCAGGCTGCCACTGAAAGTCTTTTAATTTTATCCTAGCCCCTATAACCACTACTTGCTCATCTTTCAATAACTGTTTCTGCTTAATAAAAGCCTCGCTCCCCGTAGCAAAAGAGATTTTTCCTTGGGAGTTAATTACCCGTTGCCACGGCACGTTTTGATTTCGCCAACCATCTTTGGGAACACAACCGAGTGCTTTCCCAACTAATCGAGCTCTACCGGGTAGCCCAGCTAAATCGGCAATCTGCCCATAACAAGCCACTTTACCTTGAGGAATACGCTGCACCGTTTGCCATATTTGCACATAATGTCGCTTGGGCTCAACTTGCTTATTAATCGCTTTCATTTCTGCGCTATTTTTCATTGAGCATTATCACCTGCATTTAATAAAGAAACTTAATAGCTATAACAAACCATGTTTGCCCGTTAAATATTGCTAACATGAGCTAACTAATCATACTTCAAGAAGAAACTGACTTAATACTTGGCGCATAAATAAGAAAGTCTCTGTTGATTAGGGTATCATATTAACTAACCTAAGCTCGGGTTAACTAACCTGAACTCG
>NZ_JAHKPW010000064.1:89095-139737 GCF_018860755.1 Colwellia sp. D2M02
TAAGCCGAGCTCAGGTTAACTAATTTTATACCATCAGGTAATGCATAAATAAGGTCAATATAACAATGAAGATTTGGGTTGATGCGGACGCTTGTCCTGTTGTAATCAAAGAAATTTTATTTAAAGCGGCTAATCGCACTAAAATTAGCACCACTTTAGTCGCTAACCATTATGTAAAAGTGCCTCCCTCTCCCTTTATTAGTTTTATGCAAGTTAGTAGTGGCTTTGATGTTGCTGATGATGAAATTGTAAAAAAAGTAACCGCGGGAGATTTAGTGATCACAAGTGATATTCCGCTTGCTGATGAAGTCATTGGTAACTCGGCTCTGGCCTTAAGCCCGCGTGGTGAGTTATTTACCAAAGAAAACATAAAGTCACGCTTAAACATTCGTGACTTTATGGATACTATGCGCGCCAGTGGCGTTAATACTGGAGGACCTGCGGCGCTGAGTCAAAGTGACCGTCAAACCTTTGCTAATCATTTAGATCGTATCATTACCAAAAGCCAATAGCGCCTGTAGAGCAAATAATACAAGCAAGTAACACAAGTAAATAACGCTATTACGCTCAACGTAACGTTAACGCGGCTCTTTAAGCCCATCAGTTGTTGTACTTTTTGCCACTAACAAGGCTTTAATTTCTGCGAGTTCGTGTTCTAGTTTTTCAATTTGAGCACGACTTGCAGGCTCAGCCCCTTCTGGAGACTCGCCATGAAGTTCAGCACGATATAACTCATGCTCTTGTCCCATCACCTCTAACACGGTACCAACCATCATATTTAAAAAAATGAAAGCGGTTAAAAAGATGAAAGTAAGGTAGAAAATCCAACTCATCGGATACACTGCCATGGTTTCATACATAACATCGGTCCAATCTTCAAATGTTGCCACACGAAATAGCGTTAACATTGAGATAGAAACATCGCCCCACAATACTTCATTAATTCTATTAAAGAACATGCTGCCCATTGCGGCATAAATATAGAAAATAACAAACATTAACAAAGCGATATAACCCATACGGGGTATTGCTTTGAGTAGTGCGTTAATCAGTATTCGCAGCTCAGGTATCATCGAAACTAAACGCAATACTCTGAAAACACGTAATAAACGTGCTAATAAAATGCCAGTTCCACCAGATGGAATTAAACTGCCAATGACTATAATAGTGTCGAAAATATTCCAACCATTTTTAAAGAATTGTTTCTTTTGTGGATCTGCCAAGAAACGAATAGAGAGTTCTATAGTAAAGAAAATAGTTACGCCAACATCAAGCATTAATAAGATTGCCAATGCATTTTCACTAATACGGTGAGTCTTAGCGCCTATTAATAGCGCCGAAATAATAATGACGGCAATAACTAAAAACTGAAATACTTTACTGTTATTAACTCGAATGAGTTGCTGTTGCACACTCATAAGTACACTAGGCATGAGTTTGTCCTTTTACTTGGCTATTTACCGCACGATCACTAACATGAGGGTTTGTTAGGCGTTCATGACCAAAGGTGCTCATAGGTCCGTGACCGGGAATAAAGCGAACATCATCACCTAAGGGAAACAAGTTATGACGAATAGAGTGAACTAACGTGGCATGATCCCCTCGAGGAAAATCAGTACGGCCAATTGAGCCACTAAATAACACATCGCCTACTTGGGCTAACTTAGATTGACGATGAAAGAAAACGACATGTCCTGGGGTATGCCCAGGACAAAAATACACTTCAAGGGTAATATTGCCAAAGCTTACGGTATCATTTTGTGATAAAAAACGATTTGGCGTAAAAGGCTGAGCATAAGAAAATGCCGTACCAAATTGCATTTTTTGTTGCTCAACAATGTCGATCCAAAATTGATCGGCTTTATGGGGACCTTCTATAGCTACATTATAGTGTGCCGCGAGTGCCGTAGTAGCACCCGCATGATCAATGTGTGCATGGGTTAACAATATTTTCTCTAATGTTAATTTATGACGAGTAATGGCAGCAATGATTTTTTCAATATCACCACCAGGATCAACGACAGCCGCTTTTTTCGTTTCATTACACCAAAATAATGTGCAATTTTGCGCAAAAGGTGTAACCGGAATAATTTCAAAATTTAGAGTATTTTCTGACATAAGGGTTTTATATAGCTACATGAAAACAGGACAAGGTTAACCGTACATGCACGGCAACGGGCTAGGATTGTATCATAAATTTATTTCACCAAATTACGAGTAAAATGTAACAAAACTAAAAAAAACTTCCCCTGCGTCTTTTATCTCGGTAAGCTTTGCCAAAATTTAACATCTACTGAGTAATTTAGTTAATTTCTATGGCTTCCACTACAACTCGCGACTCTTTTCATTCTCGCCTTGGTTTTATTCTTGCTGCCGCAGGAGCTGCTATTGGTTTAGGTAATATTTGGGGCTTTCCAACCCAAGCTGCAAATAACGGCGGTGGTGCCTTTTTAGTGGTTTACCTTATTGTCACTTTTTTACTTGCACTGCCAGCACTTTATGCAGAAATTTATATTGGTAACCAAGCGCAAACTAACCCTGTTTCAGCACTAACTAAAGCTTGTGGCGAGCGCTTTAAAAAAATAGGTCATGGTGCCGGTATTATTGGCATTATTGGCGCTATTATGATGCTAAGTTTTTACACTATTGTTGCAGGCTGGATGTTAGCGCATGCATTGGCCTCAATTGCACAACTACTCGGCTTAGCTGATATTGCTCAATGGTTATCAACCTCAAGTACATTACGTAATATTGTTTTTACCCCTATTTTTATCGTGCTAAGTGCTACCATTGTTCATCAAGGTGTACATGGCGGTATTGAACGTTGGTCTGCCAGACTGATGCCATTACTGCTTGTTATGCTACTTGGCTTAATTGTTTATATTTTACAACAAGACGGCGCTCAAACAGGTTTAACTTTATACTTACAACCTGATTTCAGCCAAATAACAGAGCCAACATTAATTGTCTCGGCAATGGGACAAGCTTTTTTCTCACTTGCTATTGGCGTTGGTGCAATGATGGCTTACGGCTCTTACATTCCTAAAGACAAAAACCTCGGTGGCTTAGTTATTTCAATAACGTTGCTCGATACTTTTATCGCTTTTATTGCTGGACTATTAATTATACCGGCATTATTTGTTGCTCAGCATGGCGGGCAAGAGGTTTTCGCTGATGGTAAGCTAATTGGCAAAGCACAATTAATTTTTAATATTTTACCGACCCTATTTAGCTCAATGGGCACAGGTGGTTTATTAGTGTCTTTTGCCTTTTTTGCGCTATTAGCTATTGCCGCATTAACTTCGACTATTTCTTCAACAGAGCTTCCGGTAGCGTATTTAGTTGAAGATAAGCAGATGAACCGTAAACGCGCAACATGGATAATTTCGACGATTGTTTTTGTCGCAAGCATGCTACTCATTGCATTTTTCGATCAACTCTTTGGCTTAGTGATTCAAATATTAACGACAATATTACAGCCTTTAATGTCGCTATTTTACTTCATTGTGGTTGGCTGGATTTGGCAACGCGGTAATAAACTCACCAATTTAGCAACGCTTAAAGCACAACCTAAACTGAAACTATTAGGGTTTTACCTACGCTTTATTTGTCCGGTATTACTACTCATTGTTTTTGTGCACGTTGCTTTTCAACAATAAGATTAACAATACTGATAACCGCTATAAATTTAGCGGTTATCAGTAATAGTCACCCAAAGGCTCTTTGAGCAAAGTATCGCTAGATATAAGCCCAGATATAATTACAATACTCATTTATTTAATATAAATGACAAGCTCTTAATTTTACTCCAAGGATAGAAATGAAATCTCTCAAAACAATACTTATTACATCACTAAGTTGTTTATCACTTAACGCCTTTGCCAACAATGCAAATCAATTTACGTACTTTGGTGTTAGCTTACAAAATAGTAGTTACGATGATATCAATTTTCACCCTCAAGTTGATACTAGCGCTTTATCACCGCTTGAATACCACGAAAGCACCTCAAAAACGGGTTGGAAGCTATTTGCAGGTCATCAATTTAATCGCTACCTTGCAGTAGAAGGTGCTTTAGCATCATTTGGGAGCGCTAATTTCTCAGTTACCGAAGAACAAGCAAATGGCACCATGAAAACACTTCACCAAGGTAGCTTTGATACAATGGGTCTTGATATACGAGCAGTCGGCACCTACCCAATAACAGACAATTTATTTTTAAAAGCACATTTAGGTGCCTTATTATGGGATAACGATTTTACTTTTTTAACTAACAGCTCCAACGAGCTTGATACTCAAAAAAAGTCAGATACCGGTGTATCTCTCACAACAGGGTTAGGTATTGCATACGCCTTTAATAATTCTGTGGCTCTTTCATTAGATTATGAAACTACAGAAATAGCTCATATTGCCACAAAAAACTTAGGCCTATCTGTACTTTTTCGCTTTTAGTTCATATGATTAAATGGTTGGAAATCGAGCTCATTATATGAGTGAAGTAGCATAATTTTAGAGGGTGTATCTTAAATAATAGGGATTGTGTATTTATCTTAATGCAAAACACAAAAACGTAATGTACGCCCTGCTATGAATTCAATCAAACATAAACTAATAATTACCGAGCCAATGAATTAAACGGATGAAGAGAATAAGGACATTATGAACATTAAAGCATACATCGACTATTTTAATGAAATTAAAAGCTTACCTCGAGATCAACAATTTTCATTACTATTACAAGCACGTAATGACGTTATCGATAACACGGTGATAAACCCATTTACGTTAATTACTTTTGCTTTTCCTATTTTCTTTATTGCCTTGCTCAATACCGCCACTTACTTACTTTGGGGCTATTCTATTGTGCTAATGGTTATCGCTGTATTTATCGCTTTACTGATTTCAAGAGTGGTTACTAATGAGGTTTTAGATACGCTATTACTGAAAAGCTTAAAGCAAGTATTAGCTAAAAATTCGTAATAAAAAATCCTGCAGGCAAATGCGTGCAGGATTTTTTATTTATCAATGTAACAATAAGTGCTAGCTAACCTGATCTCGGCTTAAAAAATGGTTTCTCTAGCAGCTATTTTACTAACTTCTTCGTTAAATTTAACGTTTAAATTCAGAAGTTTTACTCCATTGTGGCCATTGACCGTTATTTGATAACACATAACCGATATCAAAGAATAACTGCATATCTTCTACAGCCCCAGACAAGTCCCAATCACTTGAGTACTCATCACATAAACCGTGGTAGCATTTGGCTAACTTAGCATCTAAAGTTTTTCTTAGCTCTGCAGTTTTTGCATCTGCCGCTTGTTTACCACCTTTTGCATACAATGCTGGAATACCAACACTGGCAAAGGCAAAGTGATCTGAGCGGTAATAAATGCCACTGGCTGGACGAGGATCACCTGAAATAATACGGTTTTGCTTTTTAGCCGCTTTAGTTAAGTAATTATCAAGCTCTGATTGACCTAAACCATAAACAGCGACATCTTTACTACGACCATTAACATTTAACGCATCCATATTAATATTAGCTACCGTTTTCTTCGGCGCTATTACTGGGTTAGCTGCATAAAATTTAGAGCCAAGTAAGCCTTGTTCTTCTGCTGTTACCGCTAAAAAGGTAATTGAACGCTCAGGCAGTTTATCGAGTTTAGTAAACGCTTCGGCCACTTCAATTAATGCCGCAGTACCAGTGGCATTATCAACTGCGCCATTGTAAATTTGATCGCCCTTTTTACTCAAATCTGTGCCTAAGTGATCCCAATGCGCGGTATAAATGATATGTTCATCTGCTTTTTTACTGCCCGGTAAAGTGGCAATAAAGTTATTAGATATTGACTTTTTAATGGTGTTTTTTACCGTAACAGAGGCTGTTAAATTGCCCATATCAACGTTATATCCACCTTGAGCCGCCTTTACTTTCGCTTGTTCGAAATTCAAACCTGCTTTAGCAAATAACTCTGTGGCAACTTCACTATTAATCCAACCTTCAACAGCAACACGACCTTTATTTAAATCATCACGTTGAAAACCAAACTGTGGACCAGACCAAGAATTTCTTACCACATCCCAACCGTATGACGCCGGAGCAGTTTCGTGGATAACAATAGCGCCTTCTGCGCCTTGACGGCTGGCTTCTTCATACTTATAAGTCCAGCGACCGTAATAAGTCATAGCATTACCGGTAAATAAGTCCGGGTTTTGTGTAGCATAACCAGGATCATTAACTAGCATGACCACGGTTTTACCTTTAACATCTAAGCCTTCATAATCATTCCAGTTGTATTCTGGCGCATTAATACCGTAACCAACAAATACTAAATCAGAGTTTTTCAATTCAGATAAGGTTGTAATACGGCTGCTGCCCATCACCATATCAGTTTTGTACTGGTAATCTTTACCACCAATACTTAATACCATTTCAGGTGAGGCTTCAATTGAGACTAACGGTACTTCTTGTAAAAAGCTGTCACCATTGCCTGGCTTAAAACCAATCGCTTTGAACTGCTCAGTTAAGTAGTTAAGCGTTAATGTTTCACCTTCACTTGACGGCGCTCTGCCACCAAACTTATCTGAAGATAACACTTGAACATGTTCGGTTAGTTGCTCAGCATTAATGCTGTTGTAGCTTTTTTCAAAAGAGTTTGCCGATACTGTGCCTGACATAACAGCGATGAACGCAGTTGTGCCAACCAGTAGTGAATTTTTAAGTTTATTCATTGTTATAATACTTTCTCGATAAATCAGACGAAACAGTATAAAACGTCTAGTGTAAGTTAACCAGTATGTTTTTAAGCTTGTCGTCAAAGCTAGTAAGTTCAGCAGGTGTTAATCACCCTGACTCAGCTTAGCCAGTTTTAACTCAGAACTTTTGCTATTCTTTGGTGTCAACTCAACCTTTTCTATTTTTTCAAAGCGGTTGGAAATTTTATTCGCTGAAGTATGAATTTGCTGCACATCAACCGCTGCTTGGTCTATATGTTTCGCTAAATTGGCAAAGCGACTTTTAAAACGGCTAAAATCTTGCCCTAAGTCAGATAAGTGTGCTTGAATAATATGAATTTGTTGACGCGTGGCTTCATCTTTTAACACCGACCTTGCGGTAGTAAGTATAGCCATTAACGTAGTTGGCGATGCCATCCATACGCGTTTTTTATTCGCGTATTCTACTAAGTCAGCTTGATGACCGTGAATTTCAGCAAAAATAGCTTCTGCGGGAATAAACATAATGGCGCCATCAGCCGTTTCATTATCAATTAAATATTTATCACTAATGTCATTAATATGCTTTTTAATATCAAGTTTAAACTGACGCATTGCAACTTTTCGATCTAACTCCGCAACCTCTAAGTCCATCATTTTACGGTAACTTTCAAGGGGGAATTTAGAGTCCACTACCACGTTACCAGTAGGCTTTGGTAAAAATAATACGCAATCGGCAATTTTCCCATTTGATAAAGTGTGCTGTAATTTAAAGCTTTGCTCAGGCAGTACATTGCGAATCAAGCTATTAAGTTGCACTTCACCAAAAGCACCGCGCGAGCGTTTATCGTTTAGCACTTCTTGTAAACTCACGACATTACTTGAAAGCTCTGTAATTTTTTTCTGGGCGTCATCAATCAAAGCCAAACGCTGCAGAATATCACTAAAGGTTTTTGTGGTTTTTTCAAAACCTTCACTTAAGCGTTTTTCTACTTGACCGCTAATTTCTTGTAAACGCTTGTCGGTTGACTCGGTAAGACTATCAATACGTTTTGTCATTTGTTCGCTACTTTGGCTTAATGACTTTGCTAATTCTTCGCGATTGGTTTGTGTTGCGCTATTAAGGTGTTGTAATAACTGGTCAAGCGATTGATTTTGATTTTGGTTCAGTTGATCTTTTTGCTCACTAAACTGGCGTAATAGCTTAATGCGTAAATCAGCCATTTGTTGCTCAAAAGTATTCGCTAATTGCAACTTTTGCTTTTCTTGAATTTGTACAAGCTGTTGTAAAAAATTAGCTTCGGCGCTTTGTCCATATTGTTTAACTAACTCAAGACAATTGAGTTGTTGTTGGTTATATAACGCTATTAGCTCATTACGTTGCCTACTTTGTTTGATGAGCACTGTGCAAAGTAACACAATGGATAATATAAAAAATAATGCGCAAAACAAGAATGGTGATAAAGGGGAGCTCAATAATTGCTGCATAACAGAAGATGTCATGATTTGATCCTATATAGAAGAAAGTACGCAGTGCTTAATGGGTAACGTTAATTAACAACAAAAAGCACTGTATTTATTAACAGTATCAAATTTTAAACTGAGATAATAGCAATTTGTCATCACCACTCTCACTTACTCCTCATGAAATTACATTAATATTGACCTATTTTTTTATTTTTCCAAGCATGAATTAAGTAGGATGAAATAGAATCTCGACTGCCGGTTTGAACATTATCGAGCTGTTCTCGGGAAAACCATTGGCAATCTTCTAAATCATCTTCACTAATATCTATTGCTGTTGATGTCGCAACGGCTGTAAAACCGAGCATAATAGAAGCAGGAAAAGGCCAAGGCTGTGAGGTAATATATTGTGGGTTGCTAACCACAACCTTTGTTTCTTCGCCAACCTCTCTAATAACCGCTTCTTCTAGGGTCTCACCAGGGTCAACAAAGCCTGCCAGCGTTGAATACATGCCAGCTTTCCAGCTTGCTTGTCGCCCCAACAAACAGCGGGCAACACCATCAGAAAATTGATGTTCAACAAGCATAATAACCGCAGGATCCGTACGAGGGAATGACATATTACGACACTCACTACAGCGCCGCGCGTGTCCCGCCTCTGTTGAACGACTGATATTACCGCACTTTCCGCAATATTGATGAGTGTTATGCCAGTGTATTAACGCCTTTGCTAACGCTTGAATGGCGGCATCAGTAGCAGATAAATTAGCGGTAACTTGTCTTAATGATTGCCATTGTCCTAATACAGCTAAGCTGTCTTGTGTTGAAAAATGTAAACTCTGTAAATTAACAGCGAAAAAAGACTGATCGGACTCTTTGACTATATTGCTAGCTCTACTGCTACCAGCACTGCTGTTTACACTGCTACCCGCATTAGTATCAATTTTTTTCCCTAAATAAATGCAACTACTCAGAGATAAGTTACTGAGTTGCTGTTGAGTTAAATATACCGCTTTGGTGCTATTTTCGTCGCAGCTAAAAAGCCCCATATCATTATTTACAATACAAAATAAGGTATTAGGATGATTGAATTGAGCTGTTAACCAGCGCTTATTTTTACGTTGATTAGTACACCTATCAAGAGGCATATTGCTATATATCATCTACTTTTTCCTTATTTATTTGCTGCGCCCAATACTCAGACCATTGACCTAATGGAGTAATAATCGCGAATAGCTCAACTCCCGTCGGTGTTAGTTGATAACCTAACGAGGTTGACTCAACCAAGCTTAGGGCTTTTAATTCTTTTAAACGTGTGTTTAATAAACTCGGCGATATTTTTTCACAACGCTGCTGCAAATCCCTAAAAGTTGCACTGCCTTTGCTGAGCTGCCATATAACTCCTAAAGCCCATGTACGTCCCAATAAATCGAGTAATGCCATAATAGGTTTACCTGTTTTAGAGCCACGAACTTGTTCTCCGGGTATGGGGATCGACATAATATTCCTCTGTTATTAAATTATCGGCAATAAGGATGCTACTATATTAGTAGCTATATTGCTACTTTATTAGTAGCACAAGGGTATTCAACTTACGGAGAGTTTACATATAAGCCAATATCTACAGTTATTACTTAATAACAATCAGTTAGCTTGAAAGGGTATTTTTATTTGAAGTTAAATGTTTTTTCCAAACAAGAAATCGTTTAAATTACAGCCAAGTAACGGCACTTAAAGAAGATAATAAGTATACTTTTGAGGATGCATTTGAGCGGATTATATTTGTATACGAAAAAGGTGCTTGACGGTTATAGGATGTAATAAAAGCAACAACTCAAGGAGCAAAGCTACCTAAATAAAGTAAGTTATTTAGGTAGCTACCTTAGCCATACTGACCAATGCTAACTAACTTGTAGCAATGGACAATAAAAACAAAAAAGCCCCTTCCACCATAAGGGTATTACAGGGGCTTTTTTTACTTACTGCCTTATACCTTCAATGTGTAAGCCCATTTCAACATGGGTCGATGCTGGACCTAAATTGTAGCTAATATTATAGTCTGTCAACTTCAAGCTAGTTGTCCCTGAAAAACCAGCGCGGTAACCGCCCCACGGATCTTGACCTTCGCCCACTTTTACTACATCAAATGAAATCGTTTTAGTGACACCTTTTAACGTAAAGTCACCTGTTACAACCGCATTTTCAGCATCGCTAAACTTGATGCTTTTACTAACAAAAGTCGCCTTAGGAAATTTTTTAACATCTAAAAAGTCATTACCTCTTAGGTGTTTATCACGTTCGGCATGATTAGAGTCAATACTGTTAGTGTCAATTTCAATGTTAATTTTCGCTTGGTTAGGGCTCTTTGCATCATATGAAAAGTCGCCGTCAAAATGGTTAAATCTTCCTAATAGCCAGCTATAGCCTAAATGTTTAATTTTAAATTCAACAAAAGCATGAGCGCCTTCTACATCAACCTTATAGTCAGCCGCTTGTACACTATGTGCTGCCACGCCACTAAGTAACGTACTTAATAATAAGCCACTTGCTAATACTGTATTTTTCATAAAGTTTTCCTTTCGTTTGGTTGTATATTGATTGTGCATTAATAATGTATCGTTACGTGCTATTTCACACTAACGGCATTGCTGTTTATTTACTTTGCTCTTACTTTAATCATTTATTACTGGGTAGTACTTTAAGCATACGCACTAAGGTATTATTTTTATTTATAAAATGATGTTTAAGTGCGGCTAAAGCATGCCCTGCACTTAATACAATAAGTGCCCAAGCCAGTATTTCATGAATCTCACCAGCTATATCTTCTTGGTTTTCAAAACTAAACGGTATTGCGGGTATTGAAACAACACCAAATACATCAATTGCTCGGCCATCAGCCGTTGAAATTAAATAACCACTTAACATTAATACTGCCATTAAAATATACAAAAAAATGTGCCCGTAATGCGCAAGGCCTTTTTCAAAACGACTGGCATTATTGTCTGCGCTTTGTGGAGTAACATTAACGAAGCGCCAAACCATACGCAGTAATAGCACTATAAATAAAGTCATGCCAATGCTTTTATGTAAATCTAACGAGCCTTTATACCAAGTGTCGTAATAGGTTAACTCCACCATATATAGACCTAAGCCAAAAACTGAAAATATTGTAATTGCCATGAGCCAATGAATAACAATTGCAATCAAACCATAGCCATTTGGTGAGTTTTTTAACATACTCGCTCCTTATCCCGAGTTGTTTACATTGCCATATCATAACCAAGTTATAGCTAGCAAAATATAACTATAAATGCGAAACTGTTGTGCATATTTGCACAACTAAAGAATTTAAATGAAGAATATTTCATGGGATGATTATAAAACAGCATATCAAGTAGCCCTTGATGGGAGCCTCAGCAAGGCTGGTAAGTCTCTAAATATTAACCATTCAACGGTACTAAGGCGTATTAACCAACTAGAACAAGCGCTAAACGTTAAGCTTTTTATTCGTCATCAACGAGGTTATAAGTTAACCGACGCGGGCTTTATTCTTATGGATGAAATGCCTGAGCTATTAGCTAAGTTTGCTAGCTTAGAAAACAAACTCCAACATGTTGAAGGGGATATTAGTGGTGAGCTTAGAATCACCACTGTAAGTTCATACTCTCCGGTACTTACTTTGAAATTAAAGCTGTTTTTACAAGAATACCCTAACATTCGTATTAAGCTGATCTCGACCGATACGATTATCGCCCTAGACTCTGGTGAAGCACATATCTCGTTACGCGCTGGGCCTAGACCAAACGGTGTCGATTTAATTGTCAAAGAATTGATGCCATTAAATACTCAATATTACGCAAGTTCTGACTATGTTGAAACATATGGCATACCAGCAACACTTGCTGATCTGAATGAACATTTATGGGTATTACCTTCAGTTGAAAAGCACCGTATCCCCTTCGTTCAATATGTTCTTGGACATATAGATAAAGATAGAATTGCATTTCAAAGCAATAATTTTCCTGATATTTATCAAGCCATTATTAATGGTGTAGGCATTGGTCCCTTAGCTAAATATCAAGCATTAACAGACCCTACCCTTTGCCTTGTACCTTTAGATTTACCTAAAAAAGATGAGTCAATTTGGTTTGTTTATCATAAGGATTTAAAACGCAGTGCTCGTATCACCTGCTTGTATGACTTCTTGACAACGACACTTTAAGATTTTTTGCAATGTATCATCAAGATTACACTTTAATAAAATCAAAAGAATGATACACATTAACCAACTCTGTTTATCGCTAACAATACTTCGCGATAAGGCGGCATCTAAGGTAGAATAGCCGCTTTAATTCATACGTATGTTAAATATACGCTTAGAAAATATACTTATAAAAATTTTCAGCTATTTATAATGTACAAACTGCAACAAATAAACGCCCCGTTAACGTAAGGTACTTTCTACTATGACAACAATCGTTTTAGCTACTGGTAATCAAGGAAAAGTAAACGAATTAGCTCAATTACTCGCTGAGCAAGGCATTAGCATTGTACCACAAAGTGATTTTAACGTGCCTGACGTTGCTGAAACTGGTACTACATTTGTTGAAAACGCTATTATTAAGGCCCGCCATGCTGCAAGTATTACTGGCTTACCAGCAATAGCAGATGATTCAGGTTTAGAAGTTGATGCCTTACAAGGTGCGCCAGGAGTTTATTCAGCGCGTTATGCACAAGATATAACTCAAGGTAATGTAACAGATGAAGATAATACAAATAAACTGCTTAATGCTTTAGAAAATACACCTGATGATCAACGCAGTGCTCGTTTTCATTGTGTTTTGGTTTATATGAAACACGCACAAGATCCAACGCCTATTATTTGTCATGGGGTTTGGGAAGGAAGCATTTGCCGTGAAAAACAAGGTGATCAAGGTTTTGGTTATGATCCCGTTTTTTTCCAAGAAAAGTTACAAATGACCTCTGCACAGTTACCACGAGATATTAAAAATAAACTCAGTCATCGCGGGCAAGCATTACAGCAGTTAGTGCAGCGCTTAAAGTAAGTTATTCATCATTCACAACCTCAAGAGCTCTTTATTCATGTTAAAAGCACCACCATTATCTTTATATATTCATATCCCTTGGTGTGTTGAAAAGTGCCCTTATTGTGATTTTAATTCTCACGCACTGAAAAATACTATTCCAGAGCAAGCTTATGTTGAAGCACTCATTGAAGACTTAGATGCCGACATTCAACGCTTTAACTTAACAGATCGCCCTTTGCACTCTATTTTTATTGGTGGGGGCACCCCAAGTTTGTTTTCACCAGAGGCGATTGAGTCTTTGTTAACACAAGTACTCGCCCGCTTTACACATAAAGCTGATATTGAAATAACCTTAGAAGCGAACCCCGGCACGGTTGAAGCAGACAAGTTTGTTGGTTTTTTTAACGCCGGCGTATCTCGTTTATCTATTGGCGTACAAAGTTTTGCCTCAGATAAGCTCATCAAGCTCGGTCGCATTCATGACAGTAATCAAGCGAAAAAAGCGGCCGATTTAGCGACAAAGTGTGGTGTGAGTAGCTTTAATTTAGACTTAATGCACGGTTTACCAAATCAATCTATAGACAATGCATTAGATGATTTAAAAACCGCGATTAGCCTTAACCCAACCCATATATCGTGGTATCAGCTCACCATAGAGCCTAATACTGCTTTTCATTCTAAACCGCCAACGCTGCCACAAGACGATATTCTTTGGGAGATTCAAGACCAAGGCGTAAAACTATTAACCGAAGCGGGTTATATTCAATATGAAATATCAGCCTACGCTAAAAAAGGTTATCAATGCCAACATAATCTTAACTATTGGCAGTTTGGTGATTACTTAGGTATTGGTTGTGGTGCTCACGGTAAGGTTACCGACACCTTAGCGCAAAAAATATATAGAACCGTTAAAGTTAAACACCCGAAAGGCTATCTTGATCAACACCGTGAACATCTTGATCATTTAACTGAGGTTGATAAAAGTGAACGTCCGTTTGAGTTTATGATGAACCAACTCAGACTACATACCAGCTTTAATGTAACCGACTACCAAAATACTACCGGGCTAGGTATTGAAACCATTGAACCAACTTTACTCATCGCGCAACAAAAAGGCTTAATGGAGTCTAGCAATCACAACGGTATAGTACTTTGGCAAGTCACCAAAAACGGACAACGTTTTTTAAACGATTTATTAGAGCTTTTCTTATGAGTGAATTAAATAAAAAACCATTAAATGTGGCTAGTGACAATCATGAAAAAGATGATGTGTACTTTATGCAGCAAGCTTATGCATTAGCACAACAAGCCGAACAACATAATGAGATTCCTGTAGGGGCGGTTGTCGTGTACCAAGGAGAAATAATTGGCCGAGGGTTTAACCAGTCAATTATGACTAACGACCCCTCTGCACACGCTGAAATGTTAGCGATACGAGCAGCAGGAAAACAGCTTAACAACTACCGTTTAATTGATTGCACGTTGTACGTAACATTAGAGCCCTGCCCTATGTGTGCTGGTTTATTAGTACACAGTCGAATAAAGCGTTTAGTTTGCGCCAGCCCTGACTTAAAAACAGGCTCAGCAGGTAGTGCTTTAAACCTCACTAATAATGAACAACTTAATCATCAAATTGAAACAAGTATCGGTGTAATGCAAGCTGAGTGTAGTCAATTATTGTCAAACTTTTTCAAGCGCAGACGTGCTGAGAAGAAAGCACTTAAAAATAAAAAATAACGGGCACACTCTTCGAGTTTCAGCGTTACTCACCCGCTACTTTTACTCTCAAAAGCATGTAAACTAACTCCCCCATCGGTATAAAATACCGCCAAGCAACTTATTTTTAAGTAATTGATAGCTAATCTTATTTCTTGTGCTAACTTATAAAGGTTAACCTTGTATAAGTTCTATGAGCATGCATGGCGCTGCCTGTGCATAACTGCGAACAAACCACAATAACTAAAAACAACTCACGAATACATAATATAAATGCAGTTATCAAAACAACCACTATCTACTAACGATACAGAAAAGCTACTGACGATAGGTAGGGCTAAATACCCTATTAGTAAACAAATACCTATTATGTCGTTTGCAGTTGTATTAATTGCCACTATTTTGATTAGTTTTTTCTTCTACTTTGAAACAGAGAAGTTATTAACCAAACAAACTGAACATGAGTTAGCAATTGAAACCAGCTTAGTCGAGCCAATTATTGAGCAACTTTATAGCCAAGCTTATTCAGATACGCTTTTTTTAAGTAAAACCCCAGCTATTCAAGAGATGATAACGGCGATAAAAAATAGTAATAAAGAAAACTCGCGATTGTGGCGCAGTCGGTTAGAACAAATATTCTCGGAGTTTATTGCTCATAAAGATTACTATTACCAAGTTCGTTATATTGGTTTAGCTAATAATGGCTTAGAGCTCGCTAATGTCCGCAATGATGTACCGCAAAAGATTACCCCTGAACAGGCTTTACAAGAAAAGTTAAACCGCCCTTACTTCCAAGCTACAATGCAACGTGCTGATGGAGATGTGTATTTCTCTAAGGTAGAGCTGGCAAAAAATCATGGTCGAATCGAGCTCCCTTTCAAGCCGGTATTACGTATTGCCACCCCTGTGTTTGACGAAAGTACACAAGCGTTTTTTGGCATAATTGTTATTAACCTCGACTTTAATCAGTTTGTTTTGACCCTTAAAGAAAAAATGTTGGGACAACTATCCTTTTATTTAACCAACCAAGCTGGAGACTTCATTTATCACCCTGATAACACTAAAACTTTTGGTTTTGACTTAGGTGAGCGGCATTTACTACAAAATGATTTTCCTAGCTTACAAAATGTTGTTGAAAATAACTTGGCAGAAATGTCTTTAATTCGTGTGAACATTGATAACAAAAGCTACCTTGGTCACTTTCGCAACTTAGCATTAAATAAGTTCAGTGGTGCTAACCCGCTTAACTTACTGGTATTAAAAGACACTTCTGAAATAGAGTTAAAGTTACAATCGTTGAAAATTAAAAGTATCTTGTTCGGTGGAATACTAGCACTAGTTACCTTAGTTATCGCCATATTCTTAGCTAAAAAAATAACCACGCCGCTACAGCAAATTACCGAAAATATTAGCGCTTTAGAAAAAAGCACTAGTGTCCAAAAACTCCCTCTAGCTAGCAACAGCGAAGTGGGCGTATTAGCACGTTGTTTTCATAACCTGCTTATTCAAATACAAAGCGCTTTAAAAGAGCAGCAACATTCAGCTTTATTAGCTAAGCAAGCAGCCAACAAAATCACCGCTATTTTTAATAGTACCGCAGAAGGATTTATTACGATTAATGAGCAAGGCATCATTACCTCATTCAATGCCGCTGCTCAGCTTATGTTTGGCTATTCTGAAGTTGAAGTAGTCGGAGAAAACATTAGTATCTTAATGCCGACAAATCACAGCATTAAACATGATGAATATATTAAGAATTACCTTGCTACCGGCCTAGCAGGTATTATTGGTGTTGGACGAAAGTTAACCGCCAAGAAGAAATCAGGCGAGATGTTCCCTATACACTTAGCGATATCAAAAGCCGAAAATGAAGAAGGTATAATATTTACGGGTGTAATTCGTGATACATCAAAAGAAGCCCTTCTTGAGCTTGAAAAAGAGGCTCATCAAAAAGAGTTAATTGAAGTGAATGAAAGAATGAGCTTAGCCACTCATGCGGCAAATATTGGTATTTGGCAATATGACATTCTTAGCGATAGGTTAGAGTGGGATGATCAAATGTTTATTATCTATGGTTATGACAAAACCAAATTTAATAACACTATCACAGATTGGAAAAGTGCTGTACACCCTGATGACTTAGAAGATTCCGTCAGCGCCATCAATAATGCCATTAAAAATAAAAGTTCATTTGAGCATGAATTTAGAGTAATTCAAGACAATGGCAATATAAGATATATAAAAGCAATGGCGCTAACCAAGCAAAATGATGCGGGTGAAACAAATCAAATTATTGGTGTTAATTTCGATGTAACAGAACGTAAAGAAGTAGAGCGTCAACATATTGCGGCAAAAGAAATAGCTGAAGAAGCTACGCGCCATAAGGCAGAGTTTTTAGCCAGTATGAGCCATGAAATTCGCACACCGATGAATGGGATTCTAGGAATGCTAGGTTTACTCAAGCGCAACCCGTTAAGCGACGAGCAGCTTCATCGGGTAAATTTAGCCAACTCAAGCGCTGAGGCGCTACTCAATTTACTTAATGATATTCTTGATTTTTCAAAAGTCGAAGCGGGTAAATTAGATCTTGAAATTATTGACTTTGATTTAAGAAAATTATTTGGTGAGTTTGTTGAGTCTGTCGCATTAAAAGGTCAAGAAAAAAATATAGAAATCATTTTAGATAACAGAGGCATAGAGCAAAGCCATGTCAAAGGCGACCCTGGTAGAATAAGACAAATTTTACATAACCTCACCAGCAATGCGATAAAGTTTACTCAGCAAGGTGAAATTGTTATTACTGCAGCCTTAGTCAAGAAAGAGGCAAATAGTGATAAATTGCTTCTGCAATGCCAAGTAACTGATACCGGCATAGGAATTCCAGAAAAAAAAGTAGCTATTATTTTTGAGTCATTCACACAAGTTGACGCTTCAACTACAAGGCAATACGGCGGTACAGGCCTAGGATTAGCTATTTGTAAGCAGTTATGCACCATGATGAATGGTGATATTAGCGTTGAGAGTACATTGGATAAAGGTTCAACATTTACTTTCACTATAGAGCTATCGGAGTCAGATCACGCTTATGAGGTTATGCCCTCAACCCCTATCAACAATACTGAAATTCTAATCGTAGATGATAATACAACTAACTTACTTGTACTCAAAGAGCAACTAGAGTTGTGGGGAGCAAATGTGCATCAAGCTGACAGTGGCGAAAGTGCACTTCAATTACTCAATCAATCGGTAATACTAGAACAAGAAGGCTCTTCCGCTGGAGTTAAAAGTAAAGAAAAGTCCCCAATAAAAATAGCTTTCTTAGACATGCATATGCCTAAAATGAATGGTGCTATGCTTGCTAAGAAAATAACAGAAACACCTAAATTCGCTCATATTAAACTCGTTATGATGACGTCAATGGCAACTCGTGGTGATGCCAGCTATTTTGCAAGCCGTGGTTTTAGCGCTTATTTCCCAAAACCTGCGGTGACGGGAGACTTACTTAAAGCATTACAACTATGTTTAGCTAAGAATGAAACCTCGAACGAGCAAACACCATTAATAACTCACCACTATTTGCAAGATCTTGAAAACAATAGTATTACACAAAATACTGATGATGAAATAAGAAAGCTAACCCACTGTAGGTTGCTACTGGTTGAAGATAACCGTATAAATCAAGAAGTAGCCCGCCATATACTTGAAGATTTAGGTATTACACCCGATATAGCCGCTAATGGCCTAGAAGCACTAGCGTCATTAAAGGCAGCAAATGAAGATACTCCTTTTAATATTGTACTAATGGACTGCCAAATGCCAGAAATGGACGGCTATCAAGCGACCAAAGCAATTCGCTCAGGTAAGTCTGGTGAAATCAATAAAGATATTACGATTATTGCCATGACTGCTAACGCTATGGCCGGAGACAAAGAAAAGTGTCTCGCTGCTGGTATGACAGATTACCTTAGTAAACCAATTAATTCCGCCTCATTAAAAGAGAAAATTTTAATGCACCTTATGCCGCAATTTATTGATGACGGCTTAGGCGAGTATCACCCGAAAAGTATTAGTTTAGCGCCTATGGCCGAACAGGAAGTAATAGAAGATAAAACCGCACTCCTCTCTCAAAAGCAAAATACTGTGACCACTGACAATGAGACTACTAACAATAATATCTCTCAAGATACTAATATTGATTTAACTTGGGATAGCGATGATTTTGCTAAACGCCTAACCTACAACGATGCGATTCAACAAAAGTTACTCGCACTATTCCTTGAAGAAACCCCTAGTCTTATCAATGAACTAGAGCAAAGCGTAGCAAAAGATGATTTACTTCAACAACAAGAAGTCAGCCATAAAATACAAGGGATGACCGCCAATATTAGTGCTAAAAAACTATCGGCTTTAGCAAAGCAGTTTAATAAATATGCGAAGGAAGCAAAAAGCGTAGAAACAAAGGCATTAATAACTCAGCTAGTGTGTGAGTATAATAACTTAACAAAACTGTTAAAGGAGGCGCAAATAACGCACTAAATCAACGTTAGCGTAAAGCTAACCAAGATTTAATGGTTGTTTTCTTCAAGGGTGCTTTGGTTAAAGTAAAATTGACGACGGTTAACCATTTTATGTTGTTGACGACTTAACTGCTTTCTTCGATGACTGCTACGCAGCTGTTTTTTAATTCTCATATTAATCACCTAGTTGGGTATTATTAGTAATAGATAAATGATTGATGTAAAAACCTAAAATATACCATAAGTGTTAAAGGCTCATATCAATATGCTCATCATGCCAATCAACTATGACAACTTTATGACATAAGTCAAAATAAACAGCTCAGATTATTCACCACAGTGTTGTAAAGGGCTTTAATTAACAAACATTTTGTAACCTGATAATTAATTCGTCCTGGTTTCTACCTCAACATCATTACCTGTTTCATCTTGTGTTGAACTTTTTAATGGCTCGCTATTAACCGTTTCACTATTGACTGAGCTATTACTGCTATCAGATATAGTCACAGCACGCTCAGCTTCTTCCAATAACTTCTCTTGCTCAGCTTTTGCCTTATCATCCAACCAAGTTAAAGTATCGTAATAACGCCTAATGTTTTCAACATAACGTACCGGCTCTTCACCGCGCGCATAACCATATTTAGTATTTTTATAGTATTTCTTCTGTTGTAATAACGGTAAGCGTTTTTTTACTTCAACCCAGCGATCTGGATCGCCACCTTGGCGCTGCGTAATAATACGCGCATCATTTAAATGCCCAAAGCCAACATTATATGAGGCTAATGCAAACCAAACTCTGTCTGGTGAAGGTATTCTGTCTGGTATTCTGTTAATCATACGCCTGAAGTATTTAGCGCCACCTCGAATACTTTGCTCGGTATCTAAGCGACTGACAACTCCCATTTGTTTTGCCGTGGCTAACGTTAACATCATCATGCCACGTACCCCAGTATGAGAGCGTGCTTTAGGACGCCAGTGAGATTCTTGATAGCTAATGGCCGCGAGTAAGCGCCAATCAAGGTCTTGCGCATATTTTTCAAATAAGGGCTGAAACTTAGGTAGTGTTTTATCTATCGCTTTAATAAAAGTACGAGTATCAACATAGTCAAAGTCTTCGATGTGTCCGTAATATTTATCATCTAAGGCAAGTAAAGTGCCGTCATGATGAACTTGACCAAAAAATTCAATGAGACTCGCTAACAGATCATCTTTACTATGCTTACTGACCATCCAAGCTAACGGCTCAGGTTGCTGAATACTAAAACCAATACTAATTTCTGGGTAATAACGGCGATTAATCGCTAAGCTATTACTGTCAATTACCGTATAATCAATCTCTTCGTTGAGCACCTTAACAAGTAGCTCTTCGCTATCAAATTCGTTAGTTTCTAACCAATTAAGATCTTGATGAGTAAATTTTAAATACTCAAGGTTTTCAACATAGCTCGAACCAGAAGTTACCATTAACTTACCGGTAAGATCGCTGACTTTTCTCGGTCTGACTTTACCTTGCTTAAAGACTAACTTTTGACTGACATGTTGATAACTCGGCGCAAAACGAAAGCGCTGATGGCGCTTATTTGTTATAGCTAAACCAGCAGCAAGCACATCCACTTCGCCAGTATTAAGCTTAATAAATAATTCGTCGACACTGTAGCTTGGTACTATTTTTAGCTCAACACCAATTGAGTCGGCGTATTTTTTTGCCAGTTCATATTCAAAACCAATCACTTCATCAGCATGCAGGTAATAATTGGTCGGCCCATAAATCGTCCCTACGTTAATATAACCACGTTCAAGAATACGGGTTAAGCTCGCTGACTTATTTTCTTTATCACAACCAGTCAGCATCAATAAAGTAAAGGCAAACATTAAGGTAAATGCTCGCTTAGCTAGCCTAATTAAGTGAAGTTTAATCGACAATTTTGTTAGTAAAAGCTGTATTTTCATCCTGCAATTGTGTCGTGTATTGCTTTGTTAGCCAAGTACTTTTTTTTCTTAGTTATTTACGATGCATTTTCCATTAACAAAAGCGCATTTTTCAACTATAATACGCGCGAAATTTTCGGTTAGTGTTAACTCGAGCTTTGCTTACAGTAAAAACTAATCAAAACCTTACATAAAACTTGGTGATTACCCTATGACGATGTTGATTAAAAACCTTCGTGGCGCTCCAGCACTTTCTGATTTTAGAGTTAAAAAATTATTAGCTCAATGTGAGCAGTTACAACTGCCTGTTAGCGATATTTATGCTGAATTTGCCCATTTCGCCCAGCTTAATCAAGAGTTAAGTACTAGCGAAGAGAACGTTTTACAGCAATTACTTACTTATGGTCCAACAATTGAAGAGCATCAACCTGTTGGTTTGTTCTTATTAGTCACCCCTCGTCCGGGTACTATTTCACCTTGGTCATCAAAATCTACCGATATAGCACATAACTGTGGCTTAAATAGCGTTGTGCGTTTAGAGCGCGGCATTGCTTATTACATTACCCTAGATAACGGTGCACAATTAACCACAGCACAAGAAGTACAGTTAAATGCGTTACTTCATGATCGCATGATGGAAAGTGTTTTTAATGATTTCGCGCAAGCAAGTCAATTATTCGCAAGCGCAGAGCCAGGCAAATTAACCGCTATTGATATTGAAAGTGGTGGTAAAGAAGCGTTAATTAATGCCAATATTGAATTAGGTTTAGCTTTAGCTGACGATGAAGTTAATTATTTGTTTGAAAACTTCACTAAACTAGGCCGTAACCCGCACGATATTGAACTTTACATGTTTGCTCAAGCAAACTCTGAGCATTGTCGTCATAAAATTTTTAACGCTGACTGGACTATAGACGGTGTTAAGCAAGAAAAATCATTATTTAAAATGATCCGCAACACCCATGAAGTTAATACAGACTTTGTACTAAGCGCTTATAAAGATAACGCTGCAGTAATGGTGGGTAATAAAGGCGGTCGTTTCTTCCCTAATCCTGAAACTAACGTTTATGGCTACAACCATGAAGATATTCAAGTATTAATGAAGGTTGAAACACACAACCACCCTACCGCTATTTCTCCTTACCCTGGTGCTGCAACTGGCTCAGGTGGCGAAATTCGTGATGAAGGTGCTACTGGTGTTGGTTCAAAACCTAAAGCAGGCTTAGTAGGGTTTTCAGTATCTAACTTACGTATTCCTGAATTTGTTCAACCGTGGGAAACTGATTTTGGTAAGCCAAGTCGTATTGTAACGGCTTTCGATATTATGATGGAAGGCCCGTTAGGTGGCGCAGCGTTTAACAACGAATTTGGTCGCCCTGCTATTCTTGGTTATTTCCGTACTTACGAAGAAGAAGTTAACTCATTCAACGGTAAAGAAGTACGTGGTTACCACAAGCCAATTATGCTTGCCGGTGGTTTAGGCAATATTCGCGATGAACACGTACAAAAAGGTGACATTGTTGTTGGCGCTAACCTAATTGCTTTAGGTGGTCCAGCGATGAATATTGGTTTAGGTGGCGGTGCTGCTTCTTCAATGGCATCAGGTCAATCGGCTGAAAATTTAGATTTTGCTTCGGTACAACGTGAAAACCCAGAAATGGAACGCCGTTGTCAGGAAGTTATCGATAAATGTTGGCAACTAGGTGATAAAAACCCTATTTTATTTATTCATGATGTTGGCGCTGGTGGTTTATCAAATGCCTTCCCTGAGTTGGTATCAGATGGCGGTCGTGGCGGTGTTTTTGAACTACGCAACGTACCAAACGATGAACGTAGCATGGCACCTCATGAAATCTGGTGTAATGAATCTCAAGAACGTTATGTATTAGCTGTTTCAGATGAGCAATTAGCACAATTTACCGCCATTTGTGAACGTGAACGTGCACCATTTGCTGTCGTTGGCCGTGCTACAGAAGAAGAGCACTTAACCGTAACAGATTCACATTTCGCTGATGACAAAGCACTTAATACACCAATCGATTTACCATTAGATGTACTTTTAGGTAAAACGCCTAAAATCATTAAAGATGTTGTCTCAGCAAAAGCTGTTGGTGACTCACTAGATTTAAATGGCGTTACATTAAGTGACGCTGCCGACAGAATTTTAAGCTTACCAACCGTCGCTGAAAAAACATTCCTTATTACCATTGGCGATCGCTCGGTAACAGGTATGGTTAACCGTGATCAAATGGTTGGTCCTTGGCAGGTTCCTGTGGCTGACTGTGGTGTTACCGCCTCAGCTTTAGACTCATACCACGGTGAAGCAATGTCACTTGGTGAACGTACACCTGTTGCGTTATTAAACTTTGGCGCTTCAGCGCGTTTAGCGGTAGCTGAGTCACTAACTAACATTGCCGGTACTGATATTGCAGGTCCTGACGGTGATAGACTAAACCGCATTAAGCTTTCTGCTAACTGGATGTCGCCAGCGGGTCACCCAGGTGAAGATGCCGGTTTATATGAAGCCGTTAAAGCCATTGGTGAAGAGCTTTGTCCTGCCCTAGGATTAACTATTCCTGTAGGTAAAGACTCAATGTCAATGAAAACACAGTGGGAAGAAAACGGTGTTGAAAAATCAGTAACGTCTCCTCTTTCTCTTGTTATCACTGCCTTTGGCGTTGTTGAAGATATCCGTAAAACAGTAACACCTGAACTACGTTCAGATAAAGGCGGCTCTAATAAAGAGACGCGTCTTGTGGCTATTGATTTATCAAAAGGCAAAAAGCGTTTAGGTGGCTCATGTTTAGCGCAAGTTTACAAACAGCTTGGTAATGAAACACCTGACGTTGACAGTGCAGAAGTATTAAAAGGCTTCTTCAATGCCATGCAAGCACTTGTTCGTGCTGAAAAGCTTATTGCTTACCATGATATTTCTGATGGTGGTTTATTCACAACCGTAACTGAAATGGCTTTTGCTGGTCACACAGGTGTTGATATTGATATTTCTAAACTATCAAACGGTGCAAGTGACGACTTAGCAACACTATTTAATGAAGAGTTAGGCGCCGTAATTCAAATTGCTGCAGACGATGTTGATGCTATTCACGCTATTTTAGCTGAGCACGGAATTTTAGATTATTGCACTGATATTGGTACGTTAAACAACGAAGATACTATTCGTTTCTCTCGTGATGGTGAAGTGGTACTTGAAAACTCTCGTACTTACTACCGTACAGTGTGGGCGCAAACAACTTACAGAATGCAGTCACTTCGTGATAACCCAGAATGTGCACAGCAAGAGCATGACGTTAAGTTTGATACTGAAGACCCAGGTTTAAACACTGAGTTAACATTTGATATTAACGAAGATATTGTTGCTGATTTAATTGCTAAAGATGCGATTAGTGGTAACAATCCACGTATTGCTATTTTACGTGAGCAAGGTGTTAACTCTCATGTAGAAATGGCGGCTGCATTTGATCGTGCTGGCTTTGTTGCTATTGACGTACATATGTCTGATATTTTATCTGGCCGTGCTGATTTAGCCGACTTTAACGGTTTAGTTGCTTGTGGTGGTTTCTCTTACGGTGACGTACTTGGTGCTGGTGAAGGTTGGGCGAAATCAATCTTATTTAATGCCAATGCCCGTGCGATGTTTAAAGCTTTCTTCGAACGTGAAGATACTTTCTCATTAGGTGTTTGTAATGGTTGTCAAATGCTGTCTAACTTGAAAGACATCATTCCTGGCTCAGATCACTGGCCTCACTTTGTACAAAACAAATCTGAGCGTTTTGAAGCACGTTTCTCATTAGTTGAAATTCAAGAAAGCCCATCTGTATTATTTAAAGGTATGGAAGGCTCACGTATGCCAATCGCCGTATCTCACGGTGAAGGTCATGCTGAGTTTAAATCTGATGCAGCAATTGATGCAGCAAACAACTCAGGTACGGTTTCAATGCGTTATGTAAATAACTACGGTGAAGTGACTGAAACCTACCCAGCTAACCCGAACGGCTCAGTTGACGGTATTACCTCGTTAACCACTACCGATGGCCGCGTAACTATTATGATGCCACATCCTGAGCGTGTATTTAGAACAGTTGCTAACTCTTGGCACCCAGATAGCTGGGGTGAAGATTCGCCTTGGGTGCGCATGTTCCGTAACGCCCGCGCATTTATAGGTTAATTTTATTGCTAGCTGAACAAGGTTCTACATCAGAAGTACTCATTGACATGCGTCAACTCCGTCCTTCTTCTTTGAACCTTGAGCAGCTAACTGCAAAATGATCAATAAATTTAAACCGGAAAATTTCTGTTAAGAGATTTCCGGTTTTTTATTAACGGTAATTTCATCGTGGGAAGTGTTCACAAATTATTCGGGAAATAATTTGAACGCCAAAGGCGGCCTGTAAGGCGAAGTACAGGATGTACGGAGTATTGACTAACGCAACTCTGCGCTTCCTTCGTGAAACTAACCTAATCAACTTCAAGATGTTCTGATTAACTTTGAATATACGTTAATCAGATTAATGAACCGACAACCTCTCTGAGGTTTGTCGGTTTTTTATTGTCTTTTTGTTGCCTTTTGAAAGTCGTTAAAATATTGTAAAGAGCGCATAATCATAACTAAAACAAAAAGGACATTCCCTTATGCAGGAACATGACTGCTCTCCCCTTAGCGATTACATTGAATACCCAGAAGCAGAAATGCTTGAACGCTCACAAAGCTTTTATAATGACATAAAGCGTCGCCATTCTATTCGCAGCTTTAGTGATCGCCCAGTAAGTAAAGAAATTATTGAAAATTGCTTAAAGGCTGCTGGTACAGCACCAAGTGGTGCTAACCATCAACCTTGGCATTTTGTTGCCGTGAGCTCTGCCGAGATAAAAAAGCAAATTAGAGAGCAAGCCGAGCACCATGAACGTGGTTTTTACGAAGGTCGCGCAGGAGAAGAGTGGCTTAATGCACTGAAAGATTTAGGAACTGATGCCAATAAACCTTATTTAGAGCATGCCCCTTGGCTAATTGCGATATTTAGCCAAAAGAAAGGCGGGATCACTAATACCGACAATGAAGAAGATAAAAAAACAAATTACTACGTGCACGAGTCTGTCGGTATCGCGACCGGAATTTTAATTACGGCATTACATAATGCAGGATTAACCACCTTAACTCACACACCAAAACCTATGTCATTTTTAAATAAAGTATGTCAGCGCGGCGATAACGAGCGTGCTTATATGCTACTTATTGCCGGCTACCCTGCTGCAGATGCAACCATACCGGCGCACGCCCAAGTGAAAAAGCCTTTAACCGATATCGCTACTTTTTTATAAACGCTGATGGTTTAAGCAAAATCTAAGGCTATATCGGTACAACCTTTAGCGCAGCTAATACCGGTTGGCTCAGCTTGCGCTGGTGTTAGTAATTTTAAAGGTTGCTGACATGTAGCGCAAAGTACAGTTTTTCCCGACATAACTTGTTGCAATAGCTTTTTTTGGGCAAAAAAAGAGTTTTTGCTATTTTTTTGTAAAGCGGAAAACTGTTTAAGATCGATACTCATATAACCTCAATATTACTTAACCTGAACTCAGATTACTTAGCTGCCGTAAAGTACATACCATCAAACTGCCCTTTCAAGGGAGCTGCACTCGTTTCTAATAGTTCGCGATAACCACTAATATTGATATAACTAGCCGGCATACAAGGGTAAGCCGTTATTTCCCAAGGCAATGACTCATTAGCTTCAAATGGAGTAAAAGACAGCTTTTGATTATTCTCTAACAACAGCTGCCCAAACTGTAATGCTAACGCTTGCGTTGGAAACAACACTGAAAACTCTATTTCACGCTCAATTGTTAAATCTTCGCCACTTTGCTGCATTTGCCATAAGGTATTTCCTATTTCATCTTCAGGAAAAAGCACTTCATCACGGTTCATATTATTTTCTCTTCATGGGTTTTATTTGGCTTTAATCGATAAGTTGTTATGTATAACAACTTATCGATAATTAATTTTACTATTTGCTTATTTTAGCTTTGATAAGCAGAGAAACCTAGTAAAATAGGGAGATTATCCTTGTTACGCTATTACTTATGTCTGTAAATAACGCTCATATGAATCATCAAAAGACTACGCCTATCATCGTCACAGACAATAATGACAAGTTTGAATGGCACATTATCGTAACCTCAGAAAACAGTAGCGCTATTAATATCTTAGAAGCGCAATGTTTATCAACAAAGGTTGGCTTATCAAAAACAGAAATCAAACAGGCAATATCAAAAGGAGCTTTGTGGTTAACCCCCATAAAAAACAAAAAGCAAACACAGCGCTTACGCAGAGTGAAAAAAATACTAAATATTGGTGATCAGCTTCATTTTTACTTTAATCGCAACGTACTTTCAAGTGCTGTACCCAAAGCTCTTTTAATCGCCGACTTAACCGACTACAGCGTTTGGTATAAACCTTATGGTATGTTGTCACAGGGATCAAAATGGAGTGATCATTGTACTATTGCTCGATTTGCACAAACCAACTTACCTGATGAGCGCCCTGCTTTTATTGTTCATCGTTTAGATAGAGCTGCAACAGGGTTAATATTAATTGCTCATACTAAAAAAGCTGCCCGAGCCTTATCGGCAATGTTTGAACACCACGCCTTAGAAAAAACCTATCATATTATTGTGCACGGTAATCATAATAATAAAGTGCAACCCGAAATAATTGAGATGCCAATTGATGGTAAAAAATCACGCAGTACATTTACCTGCTTGGCTTATGATCAAGCGCGTGATCAATCACTGATTGAAGTAAAAATTGATAGCGGTCGTAAACATCAAATTCGAATACATGCCGCCAGCATCGGCATGCCAGTAGTTGGTGATCGATTACATGGTAAGGCCACCGAAGATGAAGCTCAAAATTTACAGCTGTGTGCGGTAAGTTTACGCTTTAACTGCCCTTTACTCGCTAAAGGCTCCCCTGTAGTTAATAAAGAATACTTTTTTGAGTTGCCTGAAACGTTAACGCCCCACTTATAGGTGAGGCGTTATGTTCATCAATTAAACTACTGTGATTGTAATTTACACGTTAAGCTTAAATACAGTAGTTAAAGTCGCTATCATCGAGTAGCGATAAACTATCGCCAACCAAGGCTTTAGTTTCTATCGCCTTTAATAACTCAAAACCTTGCTGTCTTTGCGCTAATGTTAACGCCTGATAAGGTAAGCGGAAGTTTTTTGGTACCGCGCCTGTCATCATTAATGTGGTATTGATTGCAATAGGGTTTGGCTCACAAAAAAGCCATTGCATTAACCCTTGCAGTTGTTGGTTTAACTTTGCTGTTTCAGCTAAATTGTCTTTATCCATTAATTGGCGCATCAAGCCAGGCACAATATTTGAGGTAACAGAAATAACGCCATGAGAGCCATGATTATGTCGTCCAACATAACTTTCATCATCATTACCAGACCAACAAGCAATACCTTGCTTTTCATAATAAGCAATACGTTCATTACCCGCACACTCTTTTACGCCAATAAAGTTTTCATGCTTTGATAATGGTTCAATAATATCTGGTGTAATATCTTGACCAGTACGACCAGGAACATTGTAAATAAATGCCGGCCCTATCGCTAATAACTGTTTAAAGTGCTCACTGACCCCAACCATAGAGGTACGGCCATAATAAGGGTTTATTTGTAATGCCGCATCCATACCCACAGAAAATCCGTTAATGGTTGCCTTGATAGCTTCACGCGTATTATTACTTCCAGTATTCCCTACTATAATGAGGTCTTTGCCAAACTTATGAACACTGTGAGCAATTAATATAATGTGCTCTTCCCAGCTAAGTAAGTGCCCTTCACCTGTTGTACCGCCAACAATAATACCATCAACGCCTGCAGCTATTTGTTGGGCTACTAAGGCATCATAAGTTGTTAAACATATTTCACCTTTGTCATCATATGGTGTTTTAATTGCGGTAATTAAACTTGCTGCTTGTAATCGTTTCATTACGTTCTCTAATATTTAATGTTTTTAGCTTTCGGGGAGAATAACCAATACTTGGTTATAAATTAACAATGCCCAATGTTATCAACAACGCGCCGCATAATATAGGTTTCATTCGTGAGAATATGTTGATATTCGAAAATTTGATGATTGAGCTGTAATACTCGATACGCCTGATAGTTACCTTCATCATTCAAATCAGCAGCATAAAGTTGCTCATCAATAACTTCATCTTTAGTAATTGTAAAGTGAATATCACCTACCAATCCCCAATCACCTAGCTCAGTAACTTTTTCAATAAGCTGGTTGTTGCTATCAAAGCGAGAAAAAGTAAACTCAAAGCTACCATCAGGTAAAATCTCTGAATATTCGGTACTTTTTAGCCCTTCATTGGTGGTATTTGTGCTAAACCAACAACCACACAATAATGAGCGAGCATATTGCTTAGGTGTTTTTGTCATCATAATGGAGTCATTGCTGATATATAAAGACCTGTAGAGTAAACTAAAATCTAGTGCCAATCTAGGTTATCCATGATAAAAACAATGTATAGTTAAGTAATCTGAACCCAGATTACAAGATAATTAGAAAGGAATAAAAATGTCAGCTCCCCAAGTACAACTTTTGCTAACCGGCAATGAATTAATGACCGGTGATATTGTTGATAGTAATTCCGCCATGATCGCTCACGAGCTTAAAGAGCTGGGGTTAACCATTAGTAAAAAAACAACGGTTGCCGATGATCTCAATTTACTGGTTGCTGAAATAATAACAATAACTCACCAAGCTGATATTTTAATTATTAATGGTGGCTTAGGGCCAACGATTGATGACTTAACTGCTCAAGCCTTAGCCAAAGCTACAAATACCACCATAACAGAGCATCCAGAAGCTCTCGCTCATGTAACTGCGTGGTGTAATAAGCGTAACTCTGAACTAAATGCGCCCAATTTAAAACAAACTATGCTCCCTAAAGGCTGTGATATTATCAGCAATCGCAACGGCAGCGCTGTTGGCTTTTCCCTAATTTTTCAAAATTGTATTGTTTATTGCACGCCCGGAGTGCCAAGTGAATTAAAAATCATGCTCGCAGAGCAAATAAAGCCGCATATTAAACAACAATTACCCGATAATTTAATTTGTGATGTTACTCGTTTACAAGTCTTTGGTATCGGCGAGTCATCATTGCAAAAACTCATCAATGAAGCACTACCCGATTGGCCCGAAAGTATTGAAATAGGGTTTCGTGCGGGCAGCCCTTTACTTGAAGTTAAACTGTCAACTTACAGCCAAAAAGCCTCTCAGTTAAAAGCTTTATGGCAAGAAAAGTTATTAAGGGTACTTGGCGATAATTTTATTGCACAAGTAAAAGAAAAACCTTTTACATTAGCTGAGCATTTAGTGAAAAAACTCACCGAAAAGCAGTTAACAATCACAACCGCAGAATCATGTACTGGTGGATTAATTGCAAGCTTAATTACTAGTGTAAGTGGCGCTTCAGCTTGTTTTGAGGCTGGTTATGTAACATATAGCAATAAAGCTAAGTCAGAAATGCTTGATGTACCTTCAAAACTCATCGAACAATACGGCGCAGTAAGTCAACAAGTTGTAGAGGCTATGGCACAAGGCGCGTTAGCTAAATCTTCTGCTGATTTAGCTATTGCGGTTTCAGGTGTTGCAGGTCCCGATGGCGGCAGTGAAGATAAACCTGTAGGTACGATTTGGATCGCTTGGGGCAGTAAAAAAGCTATACAAAGTGAGTGTTTGTTATTACCTTACACTCGGCAAAAGTTTCAGCACTACTCAGCCAATATTACCTTAGACCTCATCAGAAGAAAATTAAATGAGACAACACAAACGCCTTGTTATATTAAAGAGCGTGCTTTTCAAGCAAAGCAATAACTTAAGCACAATAAGTTAGGAATATCTGTAAAAATTGAACTAATATAAAAAAGTCAATTGATTAATAAAGCACAAATATTGCTTAGTTCATTAATTCTTTATATATTAAACTAAAATATTCATAATTAGCTTATACTGACGTAACTTTAACGTATTAAAATATAACTAATTATTTAGTATCAGGAGCATATTTTGATAGAGAAAAATTTTATAACTAGTGGTCGTAATACCGTCATTCACAAAGTGAAAAAATTTGACTTATTGATAATTAATGGTGATAACCCTGTTGTCATTATCAGCCATCGCGGCATTGGAATTTATAAAGGTGAAATACCTGAGAAGCGATCCATCGCGAAAAAAGCTTATCAGGATATCGTTGATATTTCTTCTGCTGAACTTTTTGGTGAAGAAAAAACACTACTCTTTGTACAAGCCCTTGATGGTATTGAATACAAAATTGATTACACCAAAGTAGATACAAAAAGCTTTATTAAAATTCACCAAAATCATTATATTTAATCAAGTCATTAACTAATAATTAGAATAATAAATGCCTAACCGTTATTTGGCTCAGCTGTACTTAACGATTAGGCGGAGCAACATGAATGACCAAAGCACACTTAATCAGCAACGATAAAAATAATGTTGACTTACTACTAGAGCCAATTAAAGGTGGAGATACTATCTCTACTGCAACAATTAATGAGCTTATCAACGCATCTGAATTTAATAATTTACGTATTAGTACCGCGAGTATTACCAACGCTATAGCTGAACTTAATGATGTATTAAAGCCACTTCAAGAAAGCCAATCAGGCCGTGAGATACGTTATCAAGTACTAGAGCGAATTGACGCTTCAATTATTATTAACATTGAAAGTGATGAAATGTCAGCTTCAGCAGAAATAACAACCGCACAAGGTGGTGCTCACTTAACCGCTAAAGCTATTTTAACTGCCGCCCAAGAAGCTGGAGTAAAAAAAGGCTTTAGCAAAGAGAACCTTGTGAAACTTGCTCAGTTAGCCGCTAAAGAGCCTTCTAACACACAAGTGTCTGCACAAATAGCCTTAGGTAAACTGCCGATAAATGGTAACGATGCGCAAATAAAACCTTTAGTTGAAAGTGCACAAGCACGTATTCTTAGACCAAAAAAACGCGAAGATGGTAGCGTCGACATGCGAGATTTAGGGGATATTATTTGTGTTAAAGTTGGCGATCCCTTAATTAAAAAAATTCCATTATCAGAAGGGCGAGAAGGCTATACAGTAACAGCAACAACCTTAGATCCATCACCAGGTAATGACGTTGAACTTATTCCTGGAGAAGGTACTGTCATCAGTCCTAAAAATGAAAATGTATTATTATCAAATAAAGTCGGCTTGCCAAAAATGATCCCTAATGGGATGGAAGTTGACGAAGTTTATAAAATTAAAAATGTTTCTGTTGCCACGGGTAACATTAACTTTACTGGCAGCGTAATTATTGAAGGTGATGTCACAGAAGGAATGAAAGTGATTGCTAGTGGCGATATTACCGTGGGCGGCTTTGTTGAGTCGGCAATGATTGAGTCTGGTGGCGACATTACTATTTCTGGCGGTATTATTGGCCGTAAGCATGATATAGAGCAAACCAAGGTCACTGACGTTACTATGAGTGTAAGTGTTAATGCCAAAGGGAATATTTACGCAAAATATTGTCAGTATGCTCAAATAACCTGTACTCAAGATGTTCGTATTGAAAACCAATTATTGCACAGCTTATTAGACGTTAATGGTAAGTTATGGATTGGCAAAGCAGAAAAAGCTGACGGTAAGCTGATTGGCGGTTACACAAAAATAGGTAAGTCAGTTCAAGCTGGCATGATAGGCGCTCCTGCGGGAAGCAATACCCACATTAATTTCGAACGTAAAATTAATAAATTAAAAGATGAAATTAATGATATTGATGATTTAATGCATATTGAATCCGATAAAACTACAGAGCTGCTTAATGCGGTGAATAAACTCAAAGCACTCCCTAAAAATAAGGCTAAGCCTGACTTATTAGCCAAGGTTGTTGCTAGCTATCAAGTGCATGCTAAACGCATGGGAGAAATACTCGAGCAGAAAGCAGCGGTAGAGCAAAAACTACAAGACTATAAAGATAGTGTTTATATTGAAGCGACTGAAAAACTTTATCATGGCGTAGAAATGATTGTTGGGGATTTCAATGATAGATCTCGTCGTGAATATGGTCCAAGTAGAATGATTTGTAAAGAGCGAAAAATAGTGATTGACCCTATCGTCAATTCTCCTGGTAATTAACCGATTGTATTCAATGTCTAAAACCTTATTTATCACATCAGCATTATATCTTCTGAGCCATAATGCTTTTGCACAAGAGTGTGCAATAAACTTTAATTATGGCGTTATTATTGACCCTAATCACATTCGTATTGTCGAACAAAGTAAAACGCAAGTTCAAATTAATAACGAGCACCAACTTTTTATTCAAGGTAGAGAATTAGCCTTATCAAGTGAACAACAGCAATTACTTGCACAATTTTCTGCGGGTATTCGTCAACAATTGCCCGAGATGGTCTCTATAGCTATTGAAGGCGTAGATATAGGTTTAAAAGCAGCGAATGAAGTTATTGGTGGCTTAACCGGCGAAAATAGTAGTTCACAACAAAAAGTACAAGCCAAGTTTGATGAGCTAAAGTGGCGCATTCGTGCTCGCTTTAACCAAAGCGCTAATAATTACTATATAGCTCCTCAAGACTTTAACGATTTTGATGAAATGTTTGCAGGCGAGTTTGAACAAGAAATTGAAGAAATTATTTCAAACTCAATTGGTACAATACTCAAAGCTGTTGGGCAATCACTCTTAGCTGAAGGCAGTCACGATGAAACTGGCAACGGTGAGCAGCGTATTGCCACTTTTGATCAACGCTTAACAGGCATTGAGCAAGGTTTACAACTTGAGGTTACACAACGTGCTAAAGCGCTTGACGAAAAAGCTTCGTTATTTTGTTTGCAATTAACGGCACTAGATCAAATAGAACATGATTTACACAAGGTAATACCTGAACTAGCGCTTTACAACATCATTGAAACTAAGAATTAGTTTGCAGTAGAAGTTAATCATTAAGCGTAATGCTAACGTTAACTCATTAGCATTACGTGAAGTTTCCCAATACTCAAAAACTACATATTTGGGTAGTTAGGACCGCCGCCCCCTTCTGGTGTTACCCAAGTAATATTTTGGCTCGGATCTTTAATGTCACATGTTTTACAGTGAATACAGTTTTGAGCATTAATGACTAATTTACTTTCCTGCTCAGCTTCAACTATCTCATAAACACCTGCGGGACAGTAACGCTGTGCTGGCTCATTATATTGACTTAAATTCACCGTAATGGGTAATGACACATCATTGAGTTTTAAGTGGCAAGGCTGTTCTTCTTCGTGGTTAGTATTCGACAAAAATACTGATGAAAGCCTATCAAAACTTAATTTATTATCGGGTTTAGGATAGTTAATAACGGGAGCATTTTTAGCTAATGTTAATTGCTCACTATCAATAGAGTCATCTTTAAAGTTAAACGGTAACTTACCTGAAAATACATTTTGATCTAAGGTATTGTAAGCACCGCCCAAGAAAGTGCCAAATTTATGCATGGCTGGACCAAAATTACGCGTACTATACAACTCGTCATATAACCATGAACTTTTATATAAATCATAAAAACCAGTTAAGTCTTTACCACCAACTTCAGCAATACCTTCGCTACTTAGTAAATCATTAATTACCGCTTCAGCTGCTAACATGCCAGATTTCATGGCGGTATGATTACCTTTGATTTTAGCAAAGTTAATTGTACCTGCGTCACAGCCAACTAATAGCGCACCAGGCATGGTCATTTTAGGTAATGAATTAAAGCCACCTTTAGCCATTGCGCGTGCGCCATAAGACACACGTTTCCCATCGGTAAGGTATTGGCTAATTTTAGGATGATGTTTGAAGCGTTGAAACTCTTCAAAAGGATTTAAGTGTGGATTGCTGTAATTTAAGTCAACAATTAAGCCAACAAACACTTGGTTGTTTTCAGCATGGTATAAATACCCACCACCATTGGTTTTTTTATCTAATGGCCAGCCTGCAGTATGAACTACAAGCCCCTCTTGATGTAAGCTTGGGTCAATATCCCATATTTCTTTAAAACCTAAACCGTAATGTTGTGGTGAGCTGTCTTTCGTTAAATTAAACTTCTCGATTAACTCTTTACCTAAATGTCCTCTACAACCTTCCGCAAAAATTGTATATTTTGCTCTAAGCTCCATTCCAGGTGTAAATGAGTCTTTTTCTTCGCCATTTGCATCTAAGCCCATATCACCAGTGATAATACCACCCACACTGCCATCATCATTATAGATAACACTCTGTGCTGGAAACCCTGGGAATATTTCTACGCCTAACTGCTCTGCCTGCTCAGCAAGCCAGCGACAAACATTACCCATACTGACAATATAATTATCATGATTGTGCATGGTTTTAGGTACGGCAAAGTTAGGCAGCTTCACCCCTGACTCTTCATCATTTAAATAGTAAATATCGTCGCTAACCACTTTAGTGTTAAGTGGGGCATTATTTTGTGCCCAATCAGGAAAAAGCTCATTGAGCGCTGTGGGTTCAAAAACCGCGCCAGAAAGAATATGTGCTCCCACTTCAGAGCCCTTTTCAACCACACAAACCATCAATTCTTGCTGCTGTGCTTGTGCAAGTTGCATTAAACGACATGCTGCTGATAATCCTGCTGGTCCAGCACCAACAATAACAACATCAAAATCCATTGATTCGCGTTCCATAAGCTCTCCTAGTATTATTATAATTTCGCTTATTTAATTGAATTTAAAAGAATTAAACAAATATTAAAACAGTTGTTTGATATTAAAACAACTGTTTGATAGTATCTTATAACCTAAACTCAAGCAAGCAGCTATAGTTCTTATAAATAACAATTGTAACTTAGTTTAAAAGTTTTCACCAAGATTACGTTGACGTTGACGTAAACCGACTGTATCTTTTAGCTAATAACTGAATATTACCAACCAGATCAGAGGCTATCATGAAAGTATTAGTTCCGATAAAACGCGTTATTGATTATAACGTTAAAGTTCGAGTAAAACCGGACAACTCAAATGTAGACTTAGCCAATACAAAAATGGCTATTAATCCTTTTTGTGAAATTGCTGTTGAAGAAGCTATTCGCTTAAAAGAAGCGGGAGTAGCGAGCGAAGTTATTGTCGTGTCAATTGGTGACAAATCATGCCAAGAGCAACTGCGTACAGGTTTAGCATTAGGTGCTGATCGTGCAATTCAAATAGACACCGATGAGAGTTTAGACTCACTCAATATCGCTAAACTATTACAAAAGATTGTTGAAGAAGAACAACCTCAATTAGTTATTCTTGGTAAGCAAGCGATTGACAGTGATAATAATCAAACAGGGCAAATGCTAGCCGCACTTACTGGTATGCCACAAGGGACTTTTGCATCAAAAGTTGTTGTTGATGACGATAAAGTCAATGTAACACGTGAAGTAGATGGCGGCTTACAAACTCTTGCCTTAAATTTACCCGCGATTGTTACAACCGATTTACGCTTAAATGAACCTCGATACGCCTCATTACCTAATATTATGAAAGCGAAACGTAAACCGTTAGATGTTAAACCAGCAAGCGAATTCGGGCTTAATTTATCAGCGCGTACTAAGTTATTGAGCGTAACACCACCAGCAACTAGACAAGCAGGTATTGTGGTAGAAAGTATTGATGAATTAGTAGAAAAATTAAAAAATGAAGCCAAGGTGATCTCATGAGTATATTAGTTTACGCTGAGCATGATAACAGCACATTAAAAAACGAAACCTTAAAAACCGTTGCCGCAGCACAAGCTATTGGTGGAGATATCACCTTATTAGTCGCAGGTTTTCAATGTCAAAGCGTTGTCGATGCCGCGACAAAAGTTAATGGTATTAAACAAGTATTAGTTGCTGATAATGCTGCTTTTGAGCACCAGCTTGCTGAAAACGTTAGCTTATTAGTTACTGAACTAGCGAGTGACTACCAACACATATTAGCGACAGCACTAACAACAGGCAAAAACTTTATGCCTCGTGTTGCTGCCCTATTAGATGTAACACAAATTTCTGACATCATTGCGGTTGAAAGTGCAGATACCTTTGTACGCCCTATTTATGCGGGTAATGCTATTGCAACCGTACAAAGCTTAGATGAAAAGAAAGTAATTACCGTAAGAACAACAGGTTTTGATGCGGTAGCGACTGATGGGCAATGTGAAGCAGTTGCAATAAGTAACAGTAACGATGCAGGTAACTCAAGTCATGTGAGTGATGAGTTAACCGTATCTGAACGCCCTGACTTAGGCGCAGCCAGTGTTGTTATTTCTGGTGGTCGCGGTATGCAAAACGGTGAAAACTTCAAGCTACTTGAAGGTATCGCGGACAAGCTAGGCGCAGCTATTGGTGCGTCTCGTGCAGCGGTAGATGCGGGCTTTGTTGCCAATGATATGCAAGTGGGACAAACAGGTAAAATCGTTGCCCCTGATCTTTATATCGCTGTAGGTATTAGCGGTGCGATTCAACATTTAGCGGGTATGAAAGACTCTAAAGTGATTGTCGCAATCAACAAAGATCCTGAAGCACCAATCTTCCAAGTAGCTGATTACGGTATTGTTGCTGATTTATTCGACGCACTACCAGAGCTAGAAAGTAAACTTTAATGCGAGTGTTTCGGTTAGCCTATTGAAGCAATCGTTAAACGCTATTTCATCGTTTATTTTATATTGATACAATAAACCGCATCGGCATTTAGCCCATGCGGTTTATTTTTATTAACGTGTATATAAAACGATAGAGATTTTTATGAAAAACAGTTTTTCTAGTCTAAGTGATCTTGCTAACGCTTTTGGTAAAACTCCTGATTCAGCAACGACAGAAGCCGTTAATAAAAGCAGCTCTAGCGATTCTGACTTGGTTTATTCAACCGATGGTGGTCGTGTAAAAAAAGCAGCCACAAAAACCGTAACCCCAAGCGATGGCTTTGCTAGAGTACGACGCGAAACCAAAGGTAGAAAAGGAAAAGGCGTTGTCGTGATCAGCGGGCTAGGTTTAGCTGCAGAGCCACTGAAAGCTTTAGCGAAAAAACTCAAAAAAACCTGTGGTACGGGCGGCTCAGTTGTCGGCGAAACTATCGAAGTACAAGGCGATCAACGTGACACCATTAAAACAGTATTAGAACAAGCTGGTTTTAAAGTAAAATTTACAGGTGGCTAATCTAGTTAAGCTAAACAGCTACTTAAGCTAAATTTTATTCGCTCACTATCACATTACATCTGGTAGGATTTTCGCCCTGAAAATGCATGAGATAAAGTATTACCATCAACATACTCAAGCTCACCACCAACAGGAACACCGTGAGCAATACGAGACATGTTAATTTGATACTCCTGAGCCAAGTCAGCAATATAATGAGCCGTCGCCTCACCTTCCACGGTAGGGTTTGTCGCAAGAATAACTTCGGCAAACTGACCGCTGGCAAAATGCTTAGCTAAAATGTCTAAGCCTAAGTCATCAGGTCCAATACCATCAATTGGCGATAAATGCCCCATTAACACAAAATACTTGCCAGTAAACTCTCCTGTTTGTTCAATAGCAAGAACATCTCCAGGGCTTTCAACAACACATAACGTGGTTGCTAATTGACGTTTAGGGCTTTGACATATTTCACATAACTCATGCTCAGTAAAGTTTCGACATTGTTGACAATGACCAACATCAACCATCGCTTTACTTAGTGAATGTGCTAACTTGCTACCGCCACGACGATTACGTTCAAGTAAATGAAACGCCATACGTTGAGCCGACTTAGCACCAACACCAGGTAAACATTTTAAGGAATCAATTAACTCTTGAACTAATGGGCTAAATTTCATGGTAAGTTGTCTAAATAAAGGGAGGAAGCTGCTAACTTGAAGGTTTCACTTAGCAGCTGAAATTATAACACTGTATCTACTGTTAATATTTTAAAGCTTAAAAAGGCATTTTCATCCCTGGTGGTAATTGCATACCGCCAGTTACTGAGCCCATTTTTTCTTTACTTTGTTCTTCAACACGACGTACAGCATCATTTACCGCTGCAGCTAATAAATCTTCAATCATGTCTTTGTCATCGTCCATTAAGCTTTCATCAAGCTCAACACGACGTACACTATGGCTACCTGTCATCGTTACTTTAACCATGCCAGCGCCAGCTTCACCAACAACTTCCATATTTGCTAACTCTTCTTGTGCTTTTGCCATTTTAGCTTGCATCTGTTGAGCTTGCTTCATTAAATTTCCCATACCGCCTTTCATACTTTTCTCCAATAATTCAAATGTATAATAGAGCTTACTGTAAAACTCTTACTTGGTAATATTCTTATTTTAACCCAAAGCCACATGCTTTTAAAAGCTAATGCGCATTTATAGTTTCTTCATCTAATGTTGCTTGAAAATTATCTTGTAACGCAATAACAACAGGATCTTCTTTTAATAATGCTTTGGCATAATCATAGCGTTTATCATTAATATGAGATTGTATTTGAAAAGGATCAGCAACAGTGCTTTCAACAATCGTTAACGTAACGGTAATTGGCCGAGATAAAAATTCACTAATAGAGGATTGAAGCTGCTGCTGTGCTACTTCGGTATTTAAGTGACTTGTTGCCTGATCTAATAAAAGAATTAAACTATCATCCGTTGATTCATCACTAATGGTTGCATGAATCGCTAATTGACGAATACGCGCAGTAAGCTGCATTGAGTCTATCATATGCGCCCATTTATCCACTTGATTTGCTTTACGCACAACGGCGGGATCTATACTTTCAGGTTGATATGGCGCTTCTGGCTCAGGAATAGCAACACTTGGTTTAGTCGCTGAATTTTCAGCAGAGTTACTTTCTGTCGCATTACTCTGCTTTGGGTCTGTTATCTGACGCTCTTTCGCGCCATCAGACTTTTTTTCCTGACTCTCCAACTGCTTTTTTCGACTACGTAACATATTTCGAGTCGCTAACACTGAGCTTATTGGACTGTCAGCTAGCGTGTCCGAAATAGCAGGAATTACGTTTTGGGGAGTTATTGCTTCGCTCGTTGCTGAGGCTGGCAACTCAACTGACTCATTGTCAAGCTGTGGTTGATGAAATTCGCTGTTATCTTCACTCTGTCTTTCGCCAACAGTTGACTTATAAGAAGTACTATTAGATAAAGAGTCGCTTGCACTAGGAACTTCAGTTGTCGCACCTGCTACTGAATCATCAAAAGGCAAAGCTGTATCTTGTAAAGGCGCTCTCGGTGCATGACTGGTAGTGTTACTTTCATTTTGTTGCTGTTGAGCTTGTGTTTCAATCGCTAGCATTTCGGCCGCAAGAGTTTGTGCCGCCTCGTGTTTATCTTCGTTTATATTTTCACTGGTATCTTTACCTAACTCACTTACGTTGTTAGTAATATTTCTAGCCGCTAGCTCATCATTGGTTTTAGCATCAGTAATCGCCGTATAATTTTGTGGCGTAGCGTCGTTAATAACGCCGCTATTGAGGTTTTCATTATCAAACTCATTAGCTTGAGTCTCAGATAAAGTAGTTGATGACAGCATTGCTTCATTAAAGTGAGCTTCACTATTGGCACTATTATCACTAACCGCATCTTGAATAACATTATTTTTTAATTCATTACGCTGCATTGGCTTAAATGCTAACAAGCGTAATAGTGTCATATCAAAAGCTGCCTGCTCATCAGCAGCATAAGGTAAATCTTTGCGGCCGTTAACACATATTTGATAATATAACTGCACATCTTCTGCTGACATTGCTTGACTGAATTTTTTCAATAGGGAATGCTGCTCTATAGACAAGGTAAAACTTTTTTCGACTACTTGCATTAACGCTATTTGGTGAAAAAGTTGAATTAACTCAGCAAATAATCGGTTATAACTTGGTGCATAAGCTGCAATTTCTTGAGAAAGCGCCATTAACCCTTGGCTGTCTTGCTTTAACAAGTGAATAACAATATTAAATATCCAATTTTGGTCAATATCACCCAGCATTTGCTGAATATTAGCTAAGGTTATATTGCCCTGCCCTTGCGCAATGGCTTGATCTGTTAAACTTAAAGAGTCGCGCATACTACCGCGTGCCGCTTTAGCCAATAAGGTTAAACTGCCAGCTTCATGAGCGACTTCTTCATATTTTAAAATTTCTGTTAATTTCGTTTCTATTTGAGCAACATTAAGTGCTTTTAAATGAAACTGTAAACACCGAGATAATACGGTTATTGGCAGTTTTTGTGGATCTGTGGTCGCTAAAATAAATTTAACATGTTCCGGCGGCTCTTCTAATGTTTTCAATAACGCATTAAAACTGTGCCTAGAAAGCATATGTACTTCATCAATCAGATAAACTTTATAGCGTCCTCGCGTTGGGGCGTACTGAACGTTATCTAATATTTCACGAGTATCATCAACTTTCGTTTTTGACGCGGCATCAATTTCAAGTAAATCAATAAAGCGACCTTGATCGATATCTACACAAGCATCACATTTTCCACAAGGCTTGTCTGTTACCCCAATATCACAATTCAAGCTTTTCGCAAAAATACGAGCAATAGTGGTTTTACCCACACCACGTGTGCCTGTAAAAAGGTAGGCGTGGTGCAAACGCTGCTGAGATAAAGCATTTGCGAGCACAGTAACAACATGCTCTTGTCCCATTAACTCTTGAAAATTTTTAGGACGCCATTTTCTCGCCAGTACTTGATAACTCATAATTGTCTTCTTGAATGCTCGATAAATGTAAAGAGGTTAACCAAATGATTTTCTAAATATTTTACTATTCACCTGCATATTGAATCAGTGAAAATATTTCAAGTCCCATTGCAGTTAAACGATCTTCACCACCTAAATCAGGCAGTGATATCACAAAACCTGCGTGAGCCACTTTAGCGCCAACGCGTCGTATCAGTTTAGTGGTTGCTTCAATAGTACCGCCAGTTGCTAATAAGTCATCAATTATTAATACCTTATCATCACTCGTTAGTGCATTTTGATGAATCTCTAAAATATCTTCGCCATATTCAAGTTGATAAGGTTGAGAGTAAGTTTCTCGTGGTAATTTTCCTGGTTTGCGAACGGGTACAAACCCTATACCTAATGCTAATGCTAAAGGTGCACCAAATAAAAAGCCTCTAGCTTCAGTACCTACAACTTTTGTAAACCCTTGATCTTTATATTTATCAGTTAACAACTGCATAGTCAGCGCAAAAGCTTGCGCATCCTCAAGTAAGCTCGTCACATCTCGAAATAAAATGCCCTTTTTAGGGTAATCAGGAATGGTTAAAATAGATTGAGTTAACTGTGCAAGTTGTAAGTCATTCATAGGTTTTCTCTAAAATTGGATCATCGTTTTTAAAAATAATAAGTTAAGCATAATGTAAAATAACTTAGTTTGATATAGTAAAGGCCGTACTAGCAAAACGCCAAATAGATGCTCGGTATTATGACGTTCACTCATTGGCTAATTTTTATATCAACTTACTTAAGCTTTAATATTTTTCGATTATTTTTATTGGGCTCAGTTGTTGAATTTGTAGACACCTTAGGGTTTTTATAAATGGTACTAGCATTAGGCCTAGCCCCCTCTACAAAGGGCTCATTCGGCTTTTTCTTAGTAAACTTCTTATGTTCAACCTTTTGGCTAGCTTTGCTTCCACCCTCTACAGGTTTTTGCTGTATTTTTTCTGTTCTCGCTACATGATATTTTTTATCAATTGCATTTAAAAAGTTACGAATTACCTGATCTTTACATTCACGATAATGTTTATGGTCAACCTTACGCGCAAAAGCGCTTAATTCAGGCTTACTTAGCCTAAAGTCGACAGTGTTTAGTAACTCAATAATATCTTCTGCTTGAAGGTTTAACGCTATTTTTAGTTTAGTTAAAATAATATTATTAGTAACTCGCTTTTCTGGCGCTATTTGAGGACCAGGCTTTTTACCACGCCTATCATTAATAAAACCATTTAAAAAAATAGCCAGTTCGGTATCACTACAACGAACAAAATCGCTATCATTATCTTTCTTTAACCATTGGCTAATGTGCTCACGGGTAACCGTATGCTCAGCTAACGCAAAAATCTCCACCATTTTTTTGTTATTAAAATTAAAGGTGTAGCGGATGCGTCGTAAAATATCATTATTAGTCAAGGGGTTGTCCAAACAAAAAAGTGAGGTGTATATTATACACCTTTTGTTAATGAGCTCACACTTTTCCAATGTAATTACTGTCTTTAAATCCTTCAGCTACATAGCTTCGTATACTGGGCGTGTTAAAAACAGAAGTTATTGAATTAAGTCATTATCAAATAGGGTTTAACTATTAAATAAAAAGAATTTTTTGTACTATACGTGCTTACCACTTATATAAGGTTAGCGGGATAGAACCGATGAATAAAAATATGAACTCTATAACATTTAATCATTCAAGATTAGCTAGTTATGCAACAATAATTGCCGCCACATTCCTTACAGGTTGTGTTAATCAAAATAAACTTGCCGAGCAAACGTTAGCGCCTATCTCCAATCCATGTCAAAAAATAACGATGCTAGCTAATGCTTATAAAACTAACTTTGAAACATTAAAGCAAAGTGAAGTGAAATCAAGAGCAAGCAATATTTGGCAGGCTAAATATCACTTAGTTGGTAACAACTGTAAAATATGGTCGTTTGGTGCGAATAATGCGACCTATTCATGCAACACCATTGAAGTTGAACAGCAATCTGCACAAAAATACTATCAAAACGCTAAAGAGACTATTCAGCAGTGTTTAGGCGATGATTGGCGTTTAACAGAGAGTAAACGCAATCACGATGATGGTTTAAAGGCTGAGTATGTTAATGAAATTAACGATCTAACTATTTCAACACACTTAGTACCAAGTACGGGCGTCTTTAAGTCTAAATGGTCTGTTTATTATTACATTGGTAATGTTGATCGCTAGAGCATAGAAGCTACTCAACTAAATTTAATTAATAAAAAACGGGCTTAGCCCGTTTTTTTATTGATTAAATTTCACCCATTAAATACTTTGGTATTATTCACCACACTTTTTATCTTTTTTGCTGGCGTCTTTCATTTTGCCTTCGCCGCATTTACCTTCACCACATTTGCCCTTTTTTGCAACATCTTTCATTTTGCCTTCGCCACACTTACCTTTTTTTGCAGCATCTTTCATTTTGCCTTCGCCGCACTTACCTTCACCACATTTACCTTTTTTTGCAGCATCTTTCATTTTGCCTTCACCGCATTTACCTTCACCACATTTACCTTTTTTTGCAGCATCTTTCATTTTGCCTTCGCCGCATTTACCTTCACCACATTTTCCTTTTTTTGCAGCATCTTTCATTTTGCCTTCGCCACATTTACCTTCGCCACACTTGCTTGTATCATTACTAGCAACTACAGTAGCTAACTCCTTAGATGAAAAGGGGTTAACCTCTGCTTGTGCCGTTATACTCGTAAAGCATGCCATTACTAATAACGAAGCAGTAAGCAATAATGTTGATTTTTTAATTATATTCATGCGTATTCCTTAATAATTACTGTATTTATCTCTCTGTCGGTAGTGAGATAGTCTTAGTATATAAAAAGACCTCTATATTCACCTAAAAATTTCACTATTATTTGGATATTTTTTGCCGCACTTCATAAGAAAATATTACGATTGATACTGCTCAAGAGAAATAGCAAAAAGTAGACATAAAAAAACCAGCAAAATAGCTGGTTTTTTAAATTAGATTAAGAGTATAAATACTTAACTAGATTGAAACATTTTTTCGTTTAGCTGCATCAACTATATAAGTTTTCCAACCCTGTGCATATTTACGAGAGCTAGGATCTTTTATCGCTTTTTGAATAGCAGTATAAGCTTTCTTATAATCTTCAAGGTAATAATAACATTCTGCAATGCTCATATGAATTTTCCCTTGATCATCAATATTAAGATCTAATGCTTTATTCAATGCGGAAACTGCTTTAGTAAATTGCTCATCCTGCTTTAACAACATACCTTGCTTGCGATAGTGTTTTGCTTCACTGGTCATTTTAGCCAGTTCACCATAATACTTTGCTGCTTTATCAATATGTTGTGCAGAATGCCAAGCATTAGCTAAAGACGATAGATTTTGATCATCACGCTTAACTAAACCTGAAGCAATATGCTTTTCTAGTAAAAGAGCTGCTTTATAAGGCACTTCTAACTGGCTATATAAGCTAGCGAGGGTCTTAATTTGCGATTCTTTATCTAAAAACCCTTTCTTGTAAGCCATTTCAAGCGTGTAAGCCCCTTTTTTATAATCTTCTATTAATAAATAGAACATTGGGAGCTGTGTCCACCACTGCTTATTTTCAGGGAAAAGCTGAATTACTGTTTCTAAAGTTTTAACTGCATCTTTATATTTTTTACGCTCGTAATACGACGTAACTTTTAAAATATAAGGGTTTTGGTTAGGTTTATCACCAAATGCAGCAATAGCTTTATCAGCAGGCTCAATAATTTTGTCAAGCTGCTTCATTTCATAATGAGCTTGAGCAATTTTAACAAATGTTGGGCCGTCGCTTTTACCAGTAAATTCCATCCAAGCATAATAGTTCGCTAAAGCACTTTTAAAATCTTTTATCTGCATTTGTAAGTCAGCTAAAAGCTTTAACGCTTCACCGTGATCAACTTCACTTAAAATATCGGGTTCAACCGCTAATTTAAGATATTTAATCGCGTTTTCTTCATTGTCGCCAATTGTTGCATACATAACGGCAATAAATCGTGAAACATAGGCTTTATCAAACGTTTTACTTGCATCAATTTCAAGCAGAACAGCTAATGCACCTTGAAGATCAGACTCAATGCCTTCTTCTTCATTACCTGCATATAGTTCAAAAGCTTTTTGTACTTTTTTACCAATATTTGGGCCAACAAGATGCGTAGGACGCTTTTTCTTCTCTTCTGCACCGACACCGGCGGCGACAGCGTAATCAGAAAAAGGAACCTGCACTACAAGCAAAGATGTTGCTACCACTAAAGAAGTAGATAATTTTTTCAACATTACTCACCTCCCATAGAGAAATCAAGTTGTACAGTTAGCCCAGGTTGTTTCATAGCTTTGCCATCAACAACTTTAGGTTTATATTTCCACTTTCTTAATGCGCGTTTAGCTTCTTTATCGAAAACACGCTTCGGCTCAGCTTCAATTACTTCAACATCTTCAACGCCACCAATTTCGTTAATGGTAAAAGAAAGAATTACATAACCTTCTTTACCATCACGCGCTGCTTGAATTGGGTACTTAGGCTCAATTCGAACAATTGGTGTTGCATCGCCATCACGGCCCATACCTGCACCTGGTGCTGATAAGCCTGTTGAAGCACCTGCAAGTTGAACACCTGGCATATTAAAGTTTAAGCCACTGGTATTGTTACTAGCTTCAGGCTCAGGAGCCTGCTGCTTAGGTGGAGCTTTAGGCGGCGGAGGCGGCGGCGGCGGTACACGTCGACGCTGCTCTGCTGCAGACTTTGGCGGCGTAGTATTAACTTCTACTATTATATTCTCTTGTTGCTCTTCCTTGTTTCGATCACCTGATGAAACAAGGAAAGCCATAAAAGCAAATAAGCCAAAGGTAACTGCCGCGCCTAGTAGTATTGATACTAAAAAGCGAACCATATATCTACCCCTTTGCAGCCGCGATAGAAATTCGGTCTATGCCAGCCTCTTTAATTGCATCCATTACTTTAACAACGATGCCGTGTTTTGCATCTTTATCAGCTTGGATAATAACAACATCGGTTGGTTGTTCAGCAAGTAATTTTTCAATCCTTGCTCCAACACGTTCGATATCAACTGGGCCTTTATCTAACCAAATTTCGCCGCTATCTTTAATTGCAATAAAGATGTTAGCATTTTTTTGCTTAGACTGATTTGCCGCTTTCGGTTTATTAACTTCAATACCAGCTTCTTTTACAAATGAAGTGGTTACAATGAAGAAGATCAGCATGATGAATACGATATCTAGCATCGGTGTCATATCAATTGCTGCTTCTTCGTCCTCACGAATACGTTTACGTGCCATGAATATATCTCTCTAGTGATGAGGTAAACTGTCAACCAGTTTAGCCTTTGCTAGTTTAACTTTAGCGTCTAATCTTGAACTAAAGAACACGCCTGATAATGCTGCAACCATACCCGCCATTGTCGGAATTGTTGCTTGCGATATACCAGCGGCCATTAGACGCGGATTACCTGTACCTTGTTGAGCCATGACTTCAAATACGCCAATCATACCTGTTACTGTTCCCAGTAAGCCGATAAGAGGACACATTGCCACTAAGGTTCTAATGGTAATCATACGCTTTTCAAGTAACTCGTCTGCTTCGGAGATCCAAGTCTCTCTAATTCGATGTGCATACCAAGATGTAGTATCTTGACGTGCATCCCAGCGAGAAATGATATCATCTCTCATCTTAGGGTAGACTGATGCTAAGAACCAATAACGTTCTATCATCATAATCCACATCAATAAGAGTGCAAAGGCAACAACATAAAGTACGTTACCACCTGTCGCAATAAAACCCCTGACAGATTCCCAAAGCTCTATCAGGAATAACATTATTTAGACCCCTTCTCTGCGATAGCAGCGATTAAACCAGCGCTTTGCTCATCTAGTTTTTGTAGAACTGATTTACTCTTACCAGCTACAATTGAGTGGATAAGGATAAGTGGTAATGCACAAATTAGACCTAATGCAGTTGTTACAAGTGCAAGAGAGATGTTACCAGCCATAATTTTCGGGTCACCTGTACCAAATAATGTAATCGTTTGGAACGTCATGATCATACCGATAACTGTACCTAGTAGACCCATTAGAGGTGCAATAGCCGCGAACATTTTGATTAAGTTAACACCACGGTCAACTTTAGGTGTTTCACGTAAAATAGCTTCATCAAGTTTCAGCTCTAATGTTTCAGCATCTGCCGACTGATTGTCGTAGAAAACTTTAAGTAAACGACCTAGAGGGTTGTTTTCATTAGGCTTATCAAGGTTTTTCTCTTGTGCTTTAATTTTAGCACTCATGCCGCCAAGAACAATTAAACGCTCAAGAGCAATTAAACAACCAATGATTAATAATACTGTGATTGCATAACCAACTTCTTTACCTTCATGGAAGAATTCTTCAAGCGTTTTCTTACGCGTTTCAAGTGATAAAATACCACCACGTGAAGGGTCAACGTATACTGCTGTATAACCTGAAGAGGTATTAAAGAAATTTGATGCTGTTTCAGAAATATAACCAGCTGGCTGCTTAGGTAACGGCTGAACTTGGCCAACTTCATCGTTATAAGTTAAGTAACCATTAGATGATACTAAGTTAAACGCACCAATACGTGTAATGGTTTCAGTTGATTTAGAGCCGTCTAAGTTAGTTACGCTAGAGCTGAATTGAGAGATTTTACCTGATTCTGTCATTTCAGTTTGTAATGCAAACCATAACTCTTCAAGATCTTCTAAAGCGGGAATAGCTTTCGAGTTAGCGATACGGTTAAGGTCAGAGCCACGATCTGGGAACTCAGCACTTACAATTGAAGTAGTGATTTGACCAAATGCATTAGCTGCTGCTGCACGAGAAACACCGAACATTTCACCTAAAGTACCCGTAGCATTATCAAGTTCAACTACTTTTTGCGATATTGTAATATCATTCGCTGCATATTCTTTAGTTAAACGTTTGTTACGTGCATTTTCGTTAGCTAGATCTTTTTTAGCTGTAGCTAAAAGCGATTGCTTGTCGGCGCGTTCTGATAAAAACTCAGCTTCACGTTTTTTATCAAGTTTAGCTTCTGATACGCGATCTGCTTTTACTTGCTTTAATAACGCATCTAATTCATTAGCATGCGATGTAGAAACCATGCCAGCAGTCATTGATGCAGCTAGCAATACAAAATTAATAACTTTTTTCATTATTTGGCTCCTGCTGCAAATACTGGTAATTTAGTTAAGTCCATAGGTAGTTGCTTACGGGCCATACGAATAGCGTCTGTGATAGGTTTTAAGTATTCATCACCTAACTCTTCCCATGCACGTGTTTCGTTGTTCCATAACCAAGAATGTTTTGCATCAAGTGATTGTGCAATTAGGGCAATACGTCCCATATGTACGAAATCAGCAGTTAATGTACGACCACCTAAATCAATTTCGCCTTGGTATGCATCAAATATAGTACCGTAACCAGCTTCAATTTCATAAGCTTCAAGTACTAAACGGAATTGCTCAGAAACAGTTACGTTTGAGTCATCCATAATTGCACGTAAATTTTCAACACGCTCTTTACGACGTTCAATGTTCATAGGAACATCTAATTCGATGAACTTATCTAACGAGTCAATCATTTTGTACATTAACGGTACAACGCCTTGCTTGATTTTATCAATGCCGTTAATTTGCTTTTGCAAAGAAGCGATATTAGCTTTTTGGCCATCAACCATACGTTGAACATGGTCGTTATAACCACGAAGTACGTCTGCTTCATCAACAGTATTACGATACTCAGCAAGAAGGTCTTGCGTTTGTTCGTAGATGCTATTGATTTTTGCTTGTGATTTAGCTGACTGTTTAAAGTTTTGAGCTTCAGCTTTATGAAGATCTGTTAATGCATCTGCTGCGGCGATATTGCTACCAGCTAACGCTAGTGCACCAACCATCGCTGTAGCGATGAGGCTTTTCTTACTTACTTTGGACATAGTTCCCAACCATTGCTATTTTAATTTTGATAATTTATTCAAACAAATAATTTGTTAAAACGTTAATTACCGCAAATATAAAAGTCTGTCGTTTTTAAATGTAACTTTTTATGAATACAACCTAGCAATAATCCCAAATGACAGCGGTGCTGTCAAGGCGAGACTTTAAAAGATAAAGTTATTCTTTTACTGCTAACGTACTTCTTAAATACAAAAACGTATCGTTTTGCTAACAAAATTACTCATTCTATTTCTGATACAATGAGAGACATAAATTTTGCCGTAGTCTGTTTTACTAACATCTTCGTAGTATGTCAAATTTATTTACGATAAATATACCTTAATACACTAAGAAAATTTTTACAGCGTAATATTTATACTAGGGGCTGTTGATCTTTAGCGGTTAGATTTTGTTCAAGGTAAAAGTGTTTTAATTGCGGCGGACAGTGTGTTGC
>NZ_JAHKPW010000033.1 GCF_018860755.1 Colwellia sp. D2M02
CTTGGAAGCATCAATTTCTTCTCAATAGCATAGCAACGATATTTCCGCGTTCTCCAAAGAAAAGCACACGGTACTCCCCAAAGAAAAACACACCGTGTTCTAGACTAAGTAAGCTGCCACGCCTTGGAAGCATCAATTTTCCCCTCAAGAGCATATCAACGATATTTCTGCAGCATCTTGAAAGCGTCAACTTTGCAATAACATCACCACGTTTGTTAATTTATTTTATAAAGTTATTTTCAAATTACTTACTTAACTAATTTAAGGTATTATCAGCTTCTCTTACGTAAATAAAATCAATTAACGTAACATTGGATTGCCGACCTATTATGAACTTTAGAACTTTTTTCATATTAATGCTGTTCTGTGCCATTATTTTGCCCAGCCATGCAGCGTCATTGAACGATAAATTTATTGCTCATATGCAAAATGAAGTTGATAGCTCCCCTGAAAATGCCATTGTATTACTTCAACAAGAATTAACATCAACAGAGCATAGTAGTGAAACACTGACTATGTTGAAGATAGTACTAGCGCAAGCTTATTTAGATATAGGTGAATTTTCCAAAGCACAATTTGCGTCACAACAAGCACTTGATGAATCGCTTATTCATAACAACGATGAAATTACCGCAGAAGTCCACTTTAGCTTAGCCGCTTTAGCATATAATCAAGGTAATTACTTGGCTTCATTAGAGAATTACCGTTTGGCACATGCCAGTTTCTCAAAAATTGGCAATCAACGTATGAGCGCCCACAGTTTAATGGCTATCGCATCGAGCTATACCTATTTAGGAGAACTGGAACAGTCGCTAATTGAAAACGAAAAAGCTTTAAAAATAATGACTGCGTTAGGTGACACTTATGGTAAGTCGCAAGTGTATAACGTTATTGGCGCGACTTATTATTATTTGGCAAATTATAAAAAAGCGATTGAGTATTATCATTACGCACTGAATGAGGCAAAAAAAATTGGTGAAAACGATGAACAAGCGCTAATTCAAGCTAATATTTCTGAAGCGTATGCTCAAATAGATGACTTAGAAAAAGCCATTGTACATATTAAGCACGCGTTAACACTGTCTCAAGAAAGCGAGCGAGTACAATCACAACTGTTTAACTTAATTGTGCTTGGTAAACTTGAAGCAAAACAAGGCGAATTTAATAAAGCGAAGCAACACTTTTCTTTCGCTAAGAGTATTGCTACAGATATTCAAGCAGAGGATAGTGTAATAGAAGTGCTACTTGAGCTAGCAAAAATATCACATAACGATACGCAAAAATTAACAAATATTTTTTCCGCATTAGAAAAGGCCAAACGCCTAGATTTAAGTGCCTTTATCAGAGATGCGTATCAACAGCTCTATCAAGTGTATTTAAAGCAAGAAAACTATAAAGATGCTTATCATTATTTTGCACAATACCATGCAACTAATAGCGATCTACTGCAGCAAGATAATCAAAAGTCATTAGCCCGGTTAAATAAATCCTTAACTTTATTAAAAGCCCGTAATGAAATAGAGCAACTCAAGCAAAATGAGTTAATCAGCCAAGCTAAAAATGCAGAACGTGTTAACGTGCAGCGCTTAACAATTTTTATTGTTGTAGTAATCACAATCATCATAATCACTTCATATCGTCGGTTTATCTTAAAGCGACAAGCAAGCTTATTAACAGAACAAGTTCATCAGCGAACCATACACATTCTCAAGCTTGCTGAAATGGGCAAAGAAATTACCGCCGCAATAGAAATCAATAAAGTCGCAAGTATTGTTTTTGAGCAGCTTGAACAACTATTTGGCTCAAGCTGTTTTCGTATTGCCGTACTTGATAATGACAGCAATAGTTTACATTTCACCCGCTGTGATAGTGATGGTGTGTCAGCATATACGCTCCCTTTAACATTAGAGGGCAATAGTGATAATTCGCACAGTGTAATTAATAGTGTATTAACCGGTAAAGAGTCGTTTAACTTACTCGCTAATAAAGTTGAAGTAGAAGCAATATTACCGCTAGTACTTAAAGATAATATTATTGGCTGTATCGGTGTTGAAAAACGCCTTGATAATAACTCAAATGACCAGTTCTTTAGTGAGTACGACTTGAGTATTTTACGAAGTATTGCCTCTTATGTCTCGGTTGCAGTGATGAATGCAATGACCTTATCTAATGTTAAGTCGGTGGCATATACTGACTTTTTAACCCAGCTACCTAATAGACGAGCATTAACTGAAAGCTATTACTCGCTCACTCCATTAAATGACCGTTCAGGGCAGTCGTTGTGTATTGCCATAGCCGATATTGATCATTTCAAAGCCTTTAATGAACTTCATGGTCATGATGGTGGTGATTACGTATTGCGCGAATTTTCAGCCTTGTTAAAAAGCAGTATTAGACAACAAGACGTCGTCGCACGCTGGGGCGGCGAAGAATTTGTGTTTATTTTACCTAACACCGACATTCATGGTGCGGTAACTTTACTTAATAGTATTAGAGAGAAGCTTGTCGCTAAACAGTTTACCTTTGAAGATAAATCACTATCAATTACTGCCACTTTTGGGGTTTCACAATATCACGCAGAGCTCACATTAGAAGAGATACTAAACCAAGCAGATCAGGCGCTATATCAAGGTAAGCTAAGTGGTCGTAATACCGTTAAGTATTTTGAAGATATCTCAATGCTTTAATAAGAAATGCTTCAGTTAGAGCGCTAACTATCAAAAGTAAAACCTCAGTTACTAAGCGGTATTTTTAAGCTATATTACTAAGCGATATTGCTAAGCTATATCGCCAAGTACTTCGTTAATCGACTTGTGATAATAAGTTGCAATGACTAATACACGCTGTAATTCACGATTAGCTACCTGTGCTTGAGCACGAAAAATAGCAGCGACGCCTTTAATGACTTTCACATAATTATCGTGGTTTGTACTTTGTTGCTTTTGCTCTATTTCAATTAAAGCAAATAACGCACTTAACTCATGATTAGACAGTGCTTTTAGATTTTTATTAACGCATAAGTAAAGCTCAACTGGGGTTAAATTCTCATTGTCTCTTTGACATAAACCATTACATAACGCTTCATTACTTTCAAATAACATCATAGAGCGCAAGTAATTACACGGCGGCTCTATTGCATGAATTTGTGTTGATGAGCCAGCGAGTAAATAGTGCAAAACATTGCGTTGCTGCGCATTGGTTTTATTAAAGTTGCCAGCTAATTGTAAGGCTGGCGTAAAAAAACTTAATAAATCGCTACTCGTTAATAGCGCAATCAATGCAAGTGGTAAGCCCTTCCCTTTGATTAGTTTTGTGACTATTGCTTGGTAAAAGCCAAATTTAACCGCACTTTTTTGACCTTGCTGATAAAGAAAAGCAAGCTGGGCGATGTTTTCTGGCTCGCTAGAAGCTAAATAATGCTCAAGCAATGGGTCAACATGGTCACTTGTTGATACAGCGGTATTTGTTAATTCTGCGCCACTTGTTAATAAACGAATAAAGGTTTGCATATTTTGCTTCATTATTTGCCCTTATAATGCAAAGAACCAAGTTAGCTTAAGCTAAGCTATCAGTAATATTTTGTTTACTTCTATTTTTGTTTACTTCTATACCAATAAAGCCATACAATTTAGCCTATCCCATAAGCCTAAGAAAGATCTAAAGTTATTAATATCCCCAGCCAACATAATAATTCGCAAGCCATAGGCGTATTTGACTCAGGTGTCGGTGGACTTTCTATTGCAAAATGTATTGCTAAACAGCTGCCCCATGAAAACCTTATCTATGTCGCTGATAGTTTACATGCGCCTTATGGTGAAAAATCAATCCAGTTTATTAACGAGCGTGTACTTTATATTGCAGAACAATTAATCCAAAAAGAGATTAAAGCATTAGTTGTAGCTTGTAATACCGCAACCGTTAATGCCATTGAGCAATTAAGAGCTAGGGTATCAATTCCGGTTATTGGCGTTGAGCCAGCAATAAAACCAGCAACGAAATTTAGTTTAACAAAAAAAGTAGCGGTATTAGCAACGCAAGCCACCAGTACTAATCTACGCTTTCAAAACTTAATCGCTCAACATCACAATGGCGCAGAGGTATTAATTCAACCTTGCCCCGGCTTAGTTGAGTTTATCGAGCAGGGTCAACAAAATAGTGCCGCCTGTCAGCAACTATTAAAGCGCTATATTGAACCACTACTACATAAAGGTGTTGATGCACTTGTATTAGGTTGTACCCATTATCCGTTTCTCTTAACGCAAATAAATGACATTACCGATAATAAAATAACGATTATTGAAACGTCTGCACCTGTAACCTTGCAATTAAGTCGTCAACTAATACAAACTAATTTAGCTGCAAATAATCAACAGCAAGCGCAATATAGTTTTTACAGCTCGGCAGCAACTTTGCAGCAACAAAAGCTAATGTCATCTTTGTGGGAGCAACCGATCACTTTACAGTCATTTTAATTGTTAAATAGCGATAAAAATTGTTTAAGCAGCACTCATAGAAAGTTTTTGTATTATTGGCTTAAATCCCCCCCTAAATAGTCCTACTGTATAATTCATCTAAATTGTTCACCAAAATGATTACCTAGACTATCGATCAATACTATTTATAAAAACTATCTCTCAATACTATCTACCTAGATAATCACCGGCTAAATAAACATTTACACAAGACGTTTAGACGTCTAGGCGTAAAAAGGTAGAAATAATGTTATCTAACGTGTATCATTCGCGTTATTGAACTATTTTTAGAGTTTGTAAGTATCTTTATAAACTTTTATAACCTTGTTAAATACTGCTGAGGATTTTATGTCTAGACATTTTTTTACTTCTGAGTCTGTTTCTGAAGGACATCCTGATAAAATTGCCGATCAAATTTCTGATGCGGTACTCGATGCGATTATCGCCAAAGATAAAAACGCCCGTGTTGCCTGCGAAACTATGGTAAAAACTGGTGTTGCTATTATTTCAGGTGAAGTATCAACTGATGCATGGGTTGATTTAGAAGCTTTAACACGTAATGTGATCAGCGAAATTGGTTATACCTCGTCTGATGTTGGCTTTGACGGCGAAACTTGTGGCATTATGAACTTAATTGGCCAGCAGTCTCCTGAAATTGCTCAAGGTGTTGATCGCCAAAGCCCAGAAGAGCAAGGCGCTGGTGACCAAGGATTAATGTTTGGTTACGCAACTAACGAAACACCAACCTTAATGCCTGCACCACTTTATTATTCGCACCGTTTAGTAGAGCGTCAAGCTGAAGCACGTAAATCAGGAATTTTACCTTGGTTACGTCCTGATGCTAAATCACAAGTAACCTTCATTTATGAAGATAACAAACCGGTAGCAATTGATACCGTTGTACTTTCTACTCAACATAACCCAGACATTAAGCAAGAAGACTTAGTCGATGCGGTAATGGAAAACATTATTAAGCACACCCTTCCTGCTGAGTTATTAACACCTGAAACTAAATATCACATCAACCCAACGGGTCGTTTTGTTATTGGTGGTCCAGTAGGCGATTGTGGTTTGACCGGTCGTAAAATTATTGTTGATACCTACGGTGGTATGGCTCGCCACGGTGGTGGTGCTTTCTCAGGTAAAGATCCATCAAAGGTAGACCGTAGCGCTGCTTATGCAGGTCGTTATGTTGCTAAAAACATTGTTGCTGCAGGTCTTGCTGAACGTTGTGAAATTCAAGTTTCTTATGCTATTGGTGTTGCTGAGCCAACGTCAATTTCAATTGATACTTTCGGTACAGGTCAAGTATCAGAAGAGCGCTTAGTTGAATTAGTTCGTGAACACTTTGACTTACGCCCTTACGGCATTACTAAAATGTTAGACTTGTTACACCCTATGTATCAACAAACTGCAGCATACGGTCACTTTGGTCGTGAACCATTTGAAATGACAGTAGGCGATGACACTTTTACAGCATTTAGCTGGGAAAAAACTGACAAAGCTGACGATTTACGTAAAGCAGCGGGTTTATAAGTCACAACTAGCCCTGTGCTAATTTAGTGCCGTTACTAGCACAAATATAGGCCACAAAATAATATTACCGAACGCTACATTGCTTTATTGAATGTAGCGTTTTTTTATTGCCTAACGAGTTGTTTTTTCTCACCTCTGCCCCTATGTTATGGGTAACTATTCCTTATTTTGCCCATTGCCATGTCTAATCCACGTATTTACCAAGCTGATCCGTTTATTATCAATGAAACGGTGAAATTATCTGATGATGCCTTCGGTCATTTAATTCGAGTATTGCGTTTAACTACTGGTGATTTAGTAACCTTATTTAATGGTCGTGAAGCCGCGCAATACCAAGCAGAAATTACTCAGGTCAGTAAAAAAGAAGCCAGTGTGGTTATTCATGAGAAAATTATTGTTGAAAACGAATCACCGCTGAACATTCATTTAGGGCAAGGGATTTCACGCGGTGATCGCATGGACTTTACCTTGCAAAAGTCGGTAGAACTTGGCGTAAATACCATCACGCCTTTGTTTACTGAACGCTGTGGCGTAAAACTTAACGGTGAGCGGTTAGAGAAAAAGCGTCAACAATGGCAAAAAATTGTCATTAGCGCCTGTGAACAAAGTGGTCGCTGTTTTGTACCACAAGTTACTCAACCAATATTACTCAATGAGTGGCTAGGGCAAGAAACATCGGCATTGAAAATTAATTTACACCCAAAAGCTGAGCACTCCATTATGGGATTACCACTTGAGAGTAGTGACAATCGCGTGAGATTACTTATTGGCCCTGAAGGCGGTTTAAGTGATGAAGAAATAAAACAAGCTAATCAAGCAAACTTTCATGATGTATTATTAGGCCCTAGAGTGTTACGCACTGAAACCGCAGCACTCACCGCGATTACCGCATTACAATGTCGCTATGGCGATTTAGCGTAAACACAACTTTAAGAGCAGGATAAAAATGACAAATACTAAACAAATAAAACTTGGCGTTGTGATGGACCCTATTTCGCAAGTCAAAGTAGCTAAAGACTCGTCAATGGCAATGATGCTTGAAGCACAATCTCGTGGTTACCAGCTTTACTACATTGAAATGAAAGACTTATACCTTGATCAAGGCCGCTGCTTTGCCACCACCCATAAAGTGAAAGTGTTTGACGATAGCAATCATTGGTATGAACTTTCTGACCCACAAGATATTCCATTAAGCGACCTTGATGCTGTTTTAATGCGCAAAGATCCGCCTTTCGACACAGAGTTTATTTACGCCACCTACATGTTAGAGCGCGCTGAGGTTGAAGGCACGTTAATAGTGAACAAACCACAAAGCTTACGTGACTGTAATGAAAAACTGTTTACCGCTTGGTTTAGTGACTTAACACCGCGCACTTTAGTAACTCGTAGCAGTGATAAAATTCGTCAATTCCACCAAACTGAAAAAGATATTATTATCAAACCACTTGATGGCATGGGTGGCGCGTCTATTTTCCGTATCAAAGAAGAAGATGCTAACGTGGGCGTTATTATTGAAACCTTAACCAACCATGGTCAGCAGTATGCTATGGTGCAAGAATACATGCCTGAAATTGTAGATGGCGACAAACGTATTTTAATTGTTAACGGCGAGCCAATGCCATACTGTTTAGCACGTATTCCAGCGACTGGTGAAACTCGTGGTAACTTAGCCGCTGGTGGTAGAGGGGTTGCACAACCCTTAAGCGAGAGCGATAAAGCGATTGCCGATGCCATAGCACCAGAGCTTAAAAAGCGTGGTCTCTATTTTGTTGGCTTAGATGTTATTGGTAATAAAGTGACTGAAATTAATGTCACTAGCCCAACCTGTATTCGTGAAATTGAAGCCGCATACGATATTAATATTAGCGGTAAATTAATGGATGCAATCGCAGCTAATATTCGTAAATAACCACATGTAACTAGCTTAACAGTACGTAATAAAACGTAAAACTCACAATATAAAATAAACAGCCTACATAAGTGCTTATTAGAGGTGGCAATGACCAGTTTTCAAAATCAATTTTTAATCGCTATGCCCTCATTAGATGACGGTTATTTTAATAAAACCGTCACTTATGTTTGTGAGCATAATGAAGAAGGCGCAATGGGCTTAATCATTAACTTACCCGTTAATATTACGCTCGGTGACTTACTCAAACAAATCGATGATGAAGATGAAAAGCACCCAGTAAGAGAACTTAGTGACAGCACAGAGCCTAATGAAACACTCTTAGCTGATAACGATGAAAGCCCTGAGTTTAGCCCTAGTGAAGTGCTAGCAGATACCACCAATAGCCTAGAGCAACTGGTGCTTTCTGGCGGCCCTGTAGGGCAACAACGCGGCTTTGTTTTACATAGCACTCAACCAGGCTGGAGCAGTTCATTAGCACTCAATAAAGAGTTAATGATAACTACCTCGAAGGATATTTTATTAGCATTAGGCACGAATAAAGCGCCTGAAAAATTTATGGTGACACTAGGCTATGCTAGTTGGGGGCCAGGACAACTTGAGGAAGAAATTCAAAATAACTCATGGTTAACCGCACCAGCAGATAATGACATAATATTTAATACCCCTATTGAGCAACGTTGGAAAAAAGCAACCAACAAGCTCGGTATTGATTTAGCGCATTTATCTAACGATGTAGGTCACGCCTAGCAGGTATGTTGTTACTCCTGCTTAAGGGCACTCTTGCTTAAGGTCATTCTCGCTAAACATTACTTTCATTAACTCTATTTTCGTTATCACACGCTAGCTAGTGTAGTAACGTAATACTAGGTCATTAAATGTCTAAAAAAACAAAAACAGCTATCGGTCAGCGTACTATTATTGGCTTTGATTTTGGTAAAAAGTATATTGGTGTTGCCGTTGGACAAGAGATTACTGGCAGCGCAACGCCATTGGGCTCAGTAAAAGCTAACGATGGCATTCCCCATTGGGAGCAATTAACTGCTTTTTTAACCGAGTGGCAACCTGATATTATTGTCGTTGGTTTACCGTTAAATATGGATGGCAGTGAACAGCAACTTACCTTAGATGCCAAAAAGTTCGGTAAACGTGTTTTCGGGCGCTTTGGTATTCCGATTGAATATCAAGATGAACGCTTAACAACTGCTGACGCCAAAGAACAATTATTTGCTCGTGGCGGTTTTAAAAATTTAAAAAAAGATAATATTGATGCTGAATCAGCGCGATTGATTATTGAAAGCTATTTAGAACAACAGTATGAGTAAGCACTTAACTTATTTAACTTTTCACAAAGCTTATAACGATTACTACGCTGCTTTACGCGCTATTTTTTCACTACATAACTTATACTCAACACCACAAAAATTAGTTAACCATGACTGAAATTATCACAATTATTCTGCCACTTATTTTAGTGGCTCTACTCGGTTTAATTTGTGCTAAAAGTCAGTGGTTATCGCGCCAGCAAATTGAAGCACTCAGTAAATTCACCTTCTTTGTTACTATTCCTGCTTTTTTATTCTACCAAATGAGTCACGCTGATTTTAATCAGCCAATTAACCTTGGTTTATTTGCCGCATTTTATTTGCCGGTACTTATTTGTTATGGCTTAGCTTGGTTTGTGAATAACTCAATCACCTTTGAGCGCAGTAAGTTAATCGCTAGTAAGCGAGCTAAAAACGAGTTAGGCGCAAATAAATTAGAAAACACTAGCACCGTCTCAAGTAATATCTTAGCTAAAAAACGTCATAGCGCTTCGGCATTATTCGCCCTTGGCGCGAGTTACTCTAATACCGTCATTATCGGCTTACCTGTTTTATTACTTGTTATAGGTGAGCAAGTGATCACCACCGTTTTTTTAATTGTGACCTTTCACAGCGCCTTACTTTTTCTGCTAACGAGTGTTATTACCGCTAGATCGAGTAATGACATTTTTCGCTGGCAAAGTTTTGTAATCAATAATGTAAAAAATCCACTTATTTTAAGTATCACTTTAGGGGCATTAGTTAATGTATTGGCTATTGAGCTACCACCAAGTATTAATGATACCTTGCACTTACTCGGCAAACCTGCGATTACCCTCGCCTTATTTGTACTTGGCGCTTCATTAAGCTTTTACACCATTAGCGGAAAACTGAAACTGCTTTACCTTGCAACACTTACTAAACTGGTACTACTGCCCTCTCTTGTTTGGTGTTTCGCCAGTATTGTTTTTAATTTGTCGGAATTTACCACCACTGTTTTAGTAATACTAAGCGCCAGCCCAACTGGGGTTAATGCCTATTTAGTCGCAAAAAATGAAAAGCAACAACAAGCCGTGGTTGCTGGTACCGTGGTAATGAGCACAATATTTAGTATTATTACCTTGCCGCTGTGGTTGAGCTTATTGCTTAACGTTTGAATAACCGCGACTGTGTGAGTATTCACTGATAAGTAGCACTGACTTTCATCAAAACAGACTTAAACCAAAACAGACTATTACTTAATGAGATAAATATCTACGGAAGGTTTATTGTTATCAAACCGCCTTGTTACTTTTCTTTCCTTGGTAATCCCTCAATCTACTAAGCGCTTGTAAACGAGGTAATATTACACAATGCGCATTTAATGGATATGAGTTTTGATACTCTGTTTTGATATACTCTGCTTAGCTGCATTTACTTGTATAGGCTTACTTTTTTCCGCATTGCGCTTTAAAAAAACCTTAGACTAACTTACTATGCTATCAATCTAAGAACATTTGGTTAACACTCTATTGGTAATCAGTACCTAATAGAGAAGTATTTAAGGGATTAAAAATAATGATAAAACTTACGCTACTACCTGCCACCTTATTATGCTTAAGTATCGGCATAATGCACAACGCTAATGCTGAGATTTATACTTGGGTAGATGAAAACGGTAAAACACATTTTAGTGACAGACCATTCCCCGAAAACGCCACTAAAACGACAGTAAAAACAATTACCCCAAAAAGCCATAACAGTGTTGCTGTAGAAAACAATAAAGACAGCCAATGGCAAAAAGATTACCAGTTAGCACAAAAGAAAAAAGCCGAAAAAAAAGAGCAAGAGAAACTTAAAAAACAAGAAAATGAAGACACATGTAAAGAACTAAAACGCCAATTGACTATTCATAACCAAAATGGGAGAACTTATCGTTTAGATGATAATGGCGAGCGAAACTACCTAACATCAGAGCAAATTGATAAAGAAAAAGCTCAACTATCAAAAGCGCTAAAAAAACATTGTCGCTAACAAACGCTGGTCACTAAGCAGCGAAATACTTATAGATATTACTGTTGCTAGGGCTTAACTGTTGATAGACCTTAAATACATAATTGAGTGAACTAAACACTATGGTTAACCCTGTAGGAAAATGATGCCAGAGCCACTCCCAATCATAAAAATAAAAGCACAAGCGAACCATCACGCTTTATTTTTGATAGTGCTTGGATTAACGCTTTTCATGGTGCTATTAATCGTCGCACAATGGTATTGGCGGCAATTCCAGCTGGTGATGGTATTCGCTTATTTAACTTCCTTAGTTATTACTATTGCAGGAGTTGCCAAGCGACTAGAGCCACAGTTTAGCTTTAGTTTAACTCCTGATCACATCACTTATCATCACAGATACGGTCAATGGCGACTGCATTGGCAACAAATCCGCCGCATAAGTATCGTCAGTGAAACCGTGGCATTAGAGCATATACAACTCCCCTACATTGGTATAAAACTGCTAAACCTTGAGCAATTACTAGCGCAAATATCGCCACGTATGGCGAACCGCCTTATTCACGAGCAAAAACCACTCATTAGTTTTGCTATTCGCTATCAACTGATGGCGCTTAAGCAAGGTATTCTTCATTTTGAGCCTTATAAACTCAGTGATGGCACCACCATCTCTGGCCCCTTGGCAGCCTTTCTTTATCACTGCCAAGCACTCGACGCTGCATTTGGTTACCATTTATTTATTCCCGCTACGAGCGTAGACAGAGACTTACCTCAATTTTCAGCACTGTTATTAGACTGTAAAAGGGCTTCAGCACATTATCAAAGTAATACCGATGCAACTGATAGCAACACCGATGACAACGGCACTGATGGAAAATAGTTTAATTCATTTTGCCTTATCTAAGTTTATCTGAGCTTCGCTTATATTATTCAACCTGATCTCAGATTAATAAAGATACTTATTTTGCCGAGCTCAGTTACTCCCCTTTGGCATATTTTTTACTAATAAATCAATAAAGCTTCTCACCTTAGGTGATAAGTGCTTTCTGCTCGGGTAAATGGCATAAACATTAATAATAGGGGCAGGATAATCTTCAAATAACACTTCTAGCTCTTTATTCTTCATCGCTTGCGCCATTGCAAATTCAGGCAAACGACAAATACCTTTATCCGCTAATACCATAGCTAGCTCCATACCGGCACTGTTGCAAAGTAACTTACAATGAACATCAACGTATATGTCATCACCACTTTTATTTTGGTAGTGCCATCTGTTTGGCGCTGTTAAATTGCTATAACAAATACATTGATGCTCAACAAGCTGCTCTGGTCGTGTAGGCCAACCGGCTTTAGCTAAATAAGCTTTACTGGCTACGGTATAGCTTTTACAGCGATAAATACGTCGAGAAACTAAACTTGACTCAGCCAGTTTATCTGTTGCTCTGATCACTAAATCAAAGCCATCTTGAATTAAGTCTACTTGGCGATCATTCAAATCAAGTACTAAATCAACCTCTGGGTATAAACGCATATAATCTGAAATAATATTATGCAAATGCTCTTGTGAAAATGAGATAGGACAACTTATTTTGAGTGTGCCGCGAGGTGTAAGCTGACTTTGATTTAAGGTCGCCATAGCACCTTGAGCATCTAGCACAAGCTGTTGACACTGCTCAAAGTACACACGCCCTTCAGGAGTTAAGCTAATTGAACGTGTCGTTCTATTAAGCAAACGAACTCCCAGGCGACTTTCCAGCTTATTGATTTCTTTACTAATATAAGAGTTAGAATGGCCCGTTGCAGTGGCAGCGCTTACAAAACTCCCACTGTTCACCACCTGAGTAAAAATAACAACACCATCAAATAGCTGTGTTGCCTTACTATTACTGCCATTAAGTAGGCTATTGTTTTTATTCATCGCTTTTCGCTATTAATAGTCATATGGAAATAGTTATATGCTTTTCACGTTATTAATTACATTATATAAGTAATATATACTAGCTTTATAGTCAAAACAGCAAACAGCTGTTTGTTTATCTTATATAAACGTTAAGGAAATTTATCATGAAAATAGTCGCTTTTGCCGCCAGCAGCAGTTCAAAATCAATTAATAAACAATTAGTCAGCTATGCCGCTAATATTGCAGCGCAACAACATAATGCTGATGTTGAAATACTAGATATTAATGATTATGAAATGCCACTATTTAGCCAAGACAAAGAAGAGCTTTTAGGGCAGCCAGCACAAGCTCAGGCGTTTTACGCTAAATTGGGCGAAGCTGATGCTATTATTATTTCGTTTGCTGAGCATAATGGTACTTATACCGCAGCCTATAAAAACTTGTTTGATTGGACTTCACGTATTGATATGAAAGTATTTCAACATAAGCCTATGGTATTACTAGCAACATCTCCGGGGCCTGGCGGTGCCGCTACCGTTTTAGCACAAGCTAATGGCTCAGCTGGATTTTTTGCTGCCGAGGTCAAAGGTTCGTTATCAATCCCAAGCTTTTTTGATAACTTTGATAGTCAAACACAAACCTTAACTAATTCTGAGTTACAAGAAAAACTCGCTCATGCCTTATCTCAACTGGCTTAGCTCAACTGGTTTAGCTCACTATTATTTTTATTCAAAGGTTTACATAAATAGAACTCAGCTATGTAAACCTTACTCTCACAACTTAACCACCTTTAAGATCACCATTACGATGATGAATAGCTACTCAGATAAAAGCTCAGTGTATTGATGTGATTGTTTTCGTATAAAACAGATGAAAATGTTCATTTTTATTCAATAACACTTTACGATAGAATGTATTAATTCCTCCTCATAATTGAAAAAAAACATGACAGCCCAACTTAGTTTTCCTCATGTGAATCATGAGATGTTTGTTGAAAATGTTAGTATTGCTGATATAGCAGCACAAGTTGCTACGCCATTTTACTGTTATTCACAAACAGCAATAGAAACAAATTACACTAATTATCAACAAGCGTTTAGTGAGCAAGATGCATTAATTTGCTACGCTGTAAAAGCGAACAGTAACCAAGCCGTATTAGCAACCTTAGCTAAAATGGGCTCTGGTGCTGATGTGGTGTCAATGGGTGAAATACGCCGCGCAATAGCCGCCGGTATTCCTGCTAATAAAATTGTTTATTCTGGTGTTGCGAAAACCGCAGAAGAAATACACTACGCTTTACGCCAAGGTATTTTGCAATTCAACGTTGAGTCTGAGCCTGAACTTGAGTTAATTAGTGAGGTGGCTACTGCATTAAACATTACCGCTGCGGTTGCTTTTCGTATTAATCCTGACGTGTGCGCACAAACCCATGCAAAAATATCAACAGGTAAAGCCGAGAATAAATTTGGCGTCCCTATTTCTAAAGCGCGTATAGCCTACAACCGCGCCGCAGAGTTACCTGGTATAAAAGTGCAAGGGGTTGACGTTCATATTGGCTCACAACTTACCAACCTAGCCCCGTTTGAAGAAGCCTATCAACGCATTGCAACATTAGTGACAGACCTTAGAGCAGATGGCCATGACATTAGCGTAATTGATGTCGGTGGTGGTTTAGGGATCACTTATCAAGACGAAGTACTACCGAGTAAGCAAGATTATGCCAATATAGTTAAAGCACAATTAAACCACTTAGGTTGTAAAATAATTATTGAACCGGGCCGTTCATTATTAGGTAATGCTGGTGTGTTAGTGTCGAGTGTAGTGTTTGTTAAACAAGGTGAAGAGCGTGAGTTTTTAATACTTGATGCCGGCATGAATGACTTGATAAGACCGAGCATGTATGACGCATATCACGGCATTGTCGCAGTGTCACAAAAAGATAAATCACTAAATACTTACGATATTGTCGGTCCTGTTTGTGAAACCGGTGACACTTTTGCGAAATCTCGTCAAATTCATCAATCAAAGGCGGGGGATTTAGTCGCCATTATGAGTGCTGGTGCCTATGGCTCTGTAATGTCGTCTACCTACAATACCCGTATGTTAGCACCAGAAGTCATGGTAAAAGGTGAGCAATATAGTGTGGTTAGAGCTAGACCAAACTACGATGACGTTATTAACGCTGATACTATTCCACAGTGGCTGTAAACTCTGCTGATTGAATTAATAGCACATTGAAAAAGGCTAAACCACGTAATACGGTTTAGCCTTTTTACTTTATGCTATTCAAGCTAAGGCTTAGGGCTGGCAGGCGTCACATACGCCATCAAGTGGACAAGTAATCGCCACCACATTGCTATACCCTAAACGCTGTAATTGCTCGGTAGCAAAACACGCTCTAGCACCGGTAGCGCAATGCACAAAAATAGCCTGCTGTGCGTCAGGGTATAATTGCAACATTTTCATTTCAATTAAACCGCGCGGGATATTAATGGCGCCTGCTGCACTACGCTGTGCAAACTCATCAGGCTCTCTAACATCAATCAAGACCGCGTCTCCTTGGTCTATAACTTTGCGAGCATCGCTGGCGCTGGTAAAATTAATTGATTGTTTTATCTGTGCAACTAGTTCAGGAATGGTCGTTAACATCATAGTTCCTTATGATTGATATTATTTAAAAAAAGTGTTCGTTTTATGGGAGTTACTTTCTCACAACTCACCATTTTATCTTACCTAGCTTATTTTACTGGTTTATTTTACCTGGTTTAACGGTTTAATGATTTTGCTTCAAACCAAATTTTTTCAACAAGGTTATCATTGGGCACCACTGCGTAAACGCTGATTGAATAAGGTTTAGCGCAATAAAACCAGTAAACCACAGCCAGTTTAATGACAGTGTTACTGCTAAATATAGTGAAATTAAAATCATAGTACCGGCGATTAATCGCAGTGCTTCATCAATTGTCATCATAACTCTCCTCAGTCTCTTTACGAGTGATTGCTTACCCCTAATGTCTCAGGGAAATATTAATACGGCGACACCCTTGTCTTTTATTACCTAGTCGCTAGACACAGTAAATTGGGTTTATTAACGAATGCTATTTACTTTAAAGACCTCAAAGACCTCAAAGACCTCAAATAACATTACATTAGCTAAAACTAATATAACATATATTAGACTTTACTAATTTAGAAAACAACTATAAACTAAATTTAAATCTGGTTAGGTTAGAAGCAGCTGATCGCTTGAGTACATCTTTTTCACCCGTAAGTGTGCGAAAAAAACATGACCCTTTGCATTAACCTGATAAATCAAAGAAGTATTTTCCTTTAGCGCAAGAGATATAAGTTATGAATATTCAAGCTGACAAATTAGCCGCCAACGCTCAAGAAGTTGCCGCTATATTAAAGCAACTCTCCAACCACTACCGCCTGATGATAGTGTGTACTTTGAGCAACCAAGAGTTAACTGTAGGTGAATTAAATCAACAGGTAGATTTATCACAATCAGCCTTATCTCAACATTTAGCAAAATTACGATCAGCAAATATTGTCACTACCAGACGCGAATCACAAACCATTTACTACCGACTAGCTAACCCTAAAATTGAAAAACTATTAGCGGTATTACACGCTGAATTTTGCAGTGCTTAACGTTAATTATGCTTTACCTCATTTAACAAGGCTTTAGTGAAACCTATGGAAAACAAAAAATTCACGTCGAGTGTTACCTCGACCATAATGCACCGCGTACTCATGAGCAAAGTACCGTTATTTATAATCATACTTTCTATGATTTCCGGCTTGTTAGCACTTAATTTAACGCCCCGTGAAGAAGAGCCGCAAATTGTTGTCCCTATGATTGATATCATAGTCAACGCCCCTAATATTAGTGCTAATCAAGTCGAGCGATTAGTGACAACACCACTTGAAAAGTTACTTTCGCAAGTTATTGGGGTTGAGCATGTATACTCTGTTAGCCATACTGGTCAATCTTGGGTAACCTTACGCTTTCATGTTGGTGAAAATCGAGAGCAGGCTTTATTAAACACTTACAATAAGCTCCATTCCAATACTCACTTAATTCCTAGCATTGTCGCTGATTGGCGCGTTAGCCCTGTAGAAGTTGATAACGTTCCTATTGTCATGCTAGGTCTTTACAGTACTAACGAAAAACTCATTGATGACTTTGGTTTAAAGCGATTAGCACAAGAGGTATCAACCTCATTACAAGCAATCGACAATACCAGTGAAGTGAAAATTATTGGTGGTCGTGAACGCGAAATTCAAATCAATTTACTTCCTGAACAAATGAGCGCAAGACAAGTAGCTATCACTGATATTTTTAGTGCGATTAAAGCTTCGAACACCTTAGCATCACACGGTAATATTGTTTTAAAGCGGCAATCAATCGAACTACAAAGCGGTGATGTGTTTCGAGATATTGAGCAATTAAAACAAATGCCTGTCAGCGTAATCGACGGTAGTGTTATTTTACTAAAAGACATTGCCACTATTATTGATGGACCTGCAGAACAAACTACCTATTCTTGGTTAGACCTTACACCTAAACACTCTGTAAATAATAACAATGGGCAAGTTGCTAACGATAATTTACCTATGGTTACTATTAGTGTTGCCAAACAGCGCGGCAGTAATGCTGTAACAGTGGCTAATGCTGTGCACAACAAAGTTGCCTTAATGCAACAAAGCTTCTTTCCTGAGCATGTCAAAGTAGAAGTTCTTAGAGATTACGGACAAACAGCCAATGAAAAAGTAAATAACTTAACCACAAGTTTAGCGTTTGCAGTATTTACCGTGATTATTTTTATCGGTATTTTCTTAGGCTGGCGATCCGCCTTAGTCGTCGGTTTAGCTGTGCCTATTTGCTATGGTATTACCTTGTCGCTCGACTTACTATTTGGCTACACCATAAACCGTGTAACCCTATTCGCACTGATTTTATCACTCGGTTTACTCGTTGATGACCCCATTACTGGTGTTGATAATATTGAGCGTTACTTAAAGAAAAATACGGGTAGCGTACAAGATAAAATTGTTGGCGCTATTAGTGAGATTCGTGTACCGCTACTAATGTCAACACTGACCATAGTACTCGCCTTTTTACCGCTAGCTTTTATTACCGGCATGATGGGGCCTTACATGGCACCAATGGCTTTTAATGTTCCGCTAAGTGTTATTAGCTCTACACTCGTTGCTTTTTTAGTCACCCCTTGGTTAGCCAGTAAATTTATAAAAGCGACACCTAGCAAAACCCAGAAAAACAATCCGCAAGATGATCAACACGATAATCAGCCACTTAATCAAGCCGTTGCTGAGCCGAAGCTTCATCAGTTGTATCGAAAAATACTCACACCATTATTAGACAGCCCACGCAAAGGAAAGTTAACCTTAGTCGCCGTATTAGTAATTTTTTTAATCACCGCCATGTTACCTGTAATGCGCTGGGTACCGCTAAAGTTACTGCCTTTTGATAATAAAAACGAAGTGCAAATTATGATAGATATGCCCGAAAGCGCTTCGTTAGAACAAACAGCCGCCATGGCAAAGCTCGTCAGCGCTAAAGTTCAACAGTTGCCTGAAGTGACCGCTATAGCAAGCTATATTGGCTTGCCCTCACCTATCGATTTTAACGGCATGGTACGCCAATATTATCAGCGCCATGCCCCTTACTTAGCCGATTTACGTATTATTTTAGTGGATAAAGAAAAACGCGAGCACCAATCTCATGCCATAGTACTTAGACTACGAGAGCATTTGGCACCGCTAGCTGATGCGCTGAAACTTGAACATAACGCGGTAATTAAAGTCGTTGAAGTACCGCCAGGGCCGCCGGTAATGAGTACCTTAGTGGCTGAGCTTTATGGTGATGACTTAACTCAATATCATGAACTACAAAATGCTGCGACTTTAGTTGAGCAACGCTTAAAGCGTGAGCCTTTTGTCGTTGAGGTTGACTCAACGGTTGGCGACGAACAACCACAATTGCGCTTTATCACTGACAAAACCAAAGCAGCGCTTTCAGGCGTATCAACCGATAATATTAATCAAGTACTCGATGTTGCTAATCAAGGGCAAGTTGCTGGCTTTATGCATATTGATAACGAGGCCTCCCCGCTTGCTATTAAGGTTCGATTAGCATTAGGTGAACGCGAAACCTTAGCCGACTTAAACCGCCTATCCATTAAAGGACAAGCAGGTATAGTGCAAGAAAACACCCCACAAGGAATTGAAATAGCTCCTCGTTCATTTGTTGCCTTGGGTGAGCTAGGAGAATTTGTTGAGCGCTATAGTGACAAGCCTATTTTTCATAAAGACCTTAAACCAGTTGTTTACGTAACCGCTGATATCTCAGGAAGAACACCTGGGGAAGTGATTGCTGACGTTTCTGCTGATTTATCTGCAGACTCACATGCGGACTTAGCCTCTAACTTAGTTAGTGAAAGAACGAGTTCAGCTAGCTATAACGAACAAGTGATCCATACCAATGATAACGAACAAAGCTCATGGCAAAACCGAAGCTTTTTAAATAATGGCGGCGGTGACTTATGGAGCTTGCCAGAAAATATTTCATTGGTGTGGAGCGGTGAAGGTGAATGGCGTATTACTATCAAAGTATTTAGAGATATGGGGCTTGCTTTTGTTTTTGCTTTGCTCGCCATTTACGTGGTATTGAGAGTTCAAACCGGCTCCGCCGCTTTATCCGGTATTATTATGTCGGCGATCCCGTTAACCGTCATTGGTATTATGCCGGGTTTCTTCCTGCTTAATCAGTTTGGAGAGCGCACCATTGCTGGTGCACCTGAGCCAGTACTTTTTACTGCTACTGCCATGATAGGCATGATTGCCTTGGCAGGTATCGTAGTAAGAAACTCGTTAATTTTAATTGAATTTATTAGCCAAGCTCAACAAGCTGGGGCAACGATTAAAGAGTCTCTTATACAAGCTGGTGCTGTTCGTATGCGCCCAGTTTTGTTAACCGCAGGCACCACACTACTTGGTAATTTAGTCATAACCTTAGACCCTGTTTTTAGTGGTTTAGCCATTGCTATTATTTTTGGCATTATTTCATCTACTGTATTTACATTACTTGTTGTGCCAATTGCTTATTCTTTAGTTTTTGAACCAAACAATAAAAAAAATAAAGCTAATTCAACCCCTATTAACTCTACATCAAATAGCACAGCAGCAAAACAGGTTAAGGTGCCATCATGAATACAAAATCAAAAGCTACTCAAAAACACTTTAAACAATGGCTACTGCCCATTTTAGCTATTGCGCTATTAGCCTTAACCGTTGCATGGCTCGCTGGTGCTTTTAATCACAAAATAGCACCCGAAGTTATGCCTATTAACCCAACGGTAGTTATAAAAACAATGCCAGTAAAGTCATCTTCAGTCGATACTTTTGAAGCGGTACCAGCGAGCATTACCGCAAAGCAAGCGACTATTATTTCTTCACGCTTGTTAGCACGCATTGATGAAATTCATGTACGCTCAGGCGACACAATAAAACAAGGCGATGTACTCATTACTTTAGAGAGCAATGACTTGGCATCGCAAGTTATTGAAGCTCAAGAACAAGTTAATGCCACAAAAGCGCGAAATACTGAAATTAAGCAAAACTTTCAACGCGCCAAAGAGCTTTTTACTAAAGAGATGATTTCAACCTTTGAACTAGATAAGAGCAAAGCGGATTACCAAAGTAGCATTGCTCAATTAACCGCAGCACAACAAAACTTACAGCAAGCAAAAACAACTCTAAGCTATACCACATTGCGATCACCTATCAATGGTAAGGTGGTTGATCGCTTTGCAGAGCCAGGAAACACCGCACAACCAGGTAACAAGTTGCTCTCATTATACAACCCATTATCATTAAGAGTCGAAGCACAGGTACGTGAACAATTAGCGGTTAAGCTTATTGTTGGTCAATCTATTAAGGTTATATTACCTGTCGTTGATAAAACCTTAACCGGTCAAATTGAAGAAATTGTGCCTGCAGCAAATACCGGCTCTAGAACTTTTTTAATTAAAGTTAGCCTTCCATATCAAGATACAATGCTACCAGGAATGTATGCGAAGCTATTAATACCCGCAGGTCGTGTCACTAAAAATTTAATCCCACAAAATGCCGTTCATCATGTCGGTCAATTAAGTTTTGTTCGGGTAGTCATTGATAACCAACCACAACGCCGTTTTGTACGTATTGGGGAAGTGAATAATAAGCGAGTATCGATAATATCAGGTTTAAGCGAAGGCGAAGTTATTGTGGTTCCTGCTACATAAGTTAACCCGAGTTCAGGTTAACTTAATTGCTAACCTGTTTATTTCTATAATGTTATAGCTGCTACTATGCCTTAGGCGTATTCGATAGCATTGATAAAAATAAATACTATTGGTTATCTTTTTTAAAATTACATTAATCTTTTGATGAAAATTTGTTAGGATCCCCCCAAAATTACACCCTACACATTTTCTAGCCTATTTAAGGATGATCATGAACACTAAATTAACATTAGCGGCACTGTGCCTTTTACCATTAAGCACACAGTTTGCTATGGCTGAAGAAGCCCCAGAAAAACCAGCTTTAACTATGTCTGCTGAATTAGGCTTTTTATTCAAATCTGGTAACACTAAAAGCGGCGATCTTAAAGCTGGCTTTAACCTTAAACACGAACAAGACCAATGGTTAAACGTATTCGCCATTAACGCTATCGCTAAAAAGCTTGAAGAAGAAAATGACGATGGCGAAAAAGAATTTGTTAGTACAGATAATAAGTGGGATTTAACCGCACAAACTAACTACTCACTAGAGCAAGACGGTAAAAACTACCTTTACGGTAGCCTTGCTTACCAACAAGACAAGTTTAGTGGTTTTGTCAGTCAAAGTTCATTGTCTGTTGGTTGGGGTCGCAAATGGTACAAAACAGAAACCAGTTCATTTTTTGCTGATATCGGCCCTGGTGTAACACACGACGTTCACCGCTCAAAAGGTGCAAGTGGTACTCCTGCGTATGTTGCAGAAACAAGTGATACCAATGCAATTATTCAAGCTCAAGCACTTTACACAAATCAACTTAACGAATTTGTTGAATTTAAACAGTACCTTGTGGCTAAACAAGCATTTGAGTCTGACAAAAACAGTATTTACAAATCTGAAACATCATTAACTGCAAAGTTAATGGACTCATTACAGTTTAAATTTGCTTTACGTGTTGATTACGACACTGAAGTAGACGCTGAATATGAAAATACAAACACAGAAACATCTGTAACTTTAGTTTATAGTTTCTAATATAAACTAAAGCAGGCAATACAAGCTATACAACACTATAACTAGATGTTGTATATAAGAAAAAGGAGCATTTATGCTCCTTTTTCTTCACTGGTTAAATGTTTCGGACCAGTATTTTTATTTTCAATAAAGCCATATTTATAAGCTTTTAGAAAGTAGGTTATTAGTCCTGGCAATTTCAATAGGCATTCTCTTACTCGATTAGCTTATAGTACAAAAAACGCTACCTAACCTGATAACAGCGTTATTTTAGTAACACTTTTAAGTATCTCTTACTCATCATGTGTTTCATGTAAAGCAATAGTGGTGGTGCTTTTTACACTTGAATGAAAGTGCTTCTGCTTTATTACTAAGTATTCAGGGTTAGCGAAAAAATCTGTCATGACTTGCTCAGATGGAAAAATAATAGTAAATACGCGATTAATATTATCGACCGTTTTAGTACGTAACACTTCAGCTACTTTAAAGTCATAACCAAATGCCCCTCCAAACCTTTTAAGCAGTGGTTCCATCGCTTCTCGGTAATATTGATATTCCTTATCATCAATAACTTCAAGTCCCATTATACGTTCAAATGCCATACATACTCCCTTTAATGCAGTTAAAATATCATGGTGAATGTTACATTCTTTAGGTTTATTAAGTAAGCATCCTCTTACCTTTCCCTTATTATTCTTATGACTATTTGATGCATAAAAAAGCGATTACAGAAAACTGTAATCGCTGCTACTTCACCAAAAATGTATTTAATAATCTCTAGTAAATGCCTTTCAGTAAATAAATCCCAATAATTAACTTGCTAAAGCAAGGTTAGAATTGGTTCATGGTATTATCTTTGCCTGATGCTTTTAGCGCTGCATCACCCGAGAAGTATTCTTTATGATCATCACCAATGTCTGAGCCAGACATATTCTGGTGTTTAACACAGGCAATACCTTGGCGAATTTCTTGGCGCTGTACATTTTTAACATAACCTAACATGCCTTGTTCACCGAAGTATTCCTTCGCTAAATTATCAGTAGATAATGCCGCGGTATGGTACGTTGGCAGTGTAATTAAATGATGGAAAATACCCGCTTCTTTAGCCGCATCAGCTTGGAATGTACGAATACGCTCATCAGCCAGTACCGCAAGCTCAGTAGTATCATAATCAACATTCATTAAGTCGTCTCGAACATAGTTTGATACGTCTTGACCCGCTTCTACCATGGCATCATAAGCTTGTTGACGGAAGTTTAAGGTCCAGTTGAATGATGGTGAATTGTTGTAAACTAACTTAGCATTCGGTACTACTTCACGAATGGCATTAACCATTGCGCCGATTTGACCAATATGCGGTTTTTCCGTTTCAATCCAAATTAAATCCGCACCATTTTGTAGTGAGGTAATACAGTCAAGTACACAACGCGCTTCACCAGTACCTTGTTTAAATTGGAATAAATTACTGGCTAAACGCTTCGGGCGCATTAATTTGCCATTTTGTTTAATAACCACATCACCATTACCTAGCTCTTCAGGTGATATTTCATCGCAATCTAAGAAAGCATTATATTGGTCGCCTAAATCACCAGGAGTTTTGGTTACCGCTATTTGTTTAGTTAAGCCAGCGCCTAATGAATCGGTACGCGCAACAATAATGCCGTTATCAATACCTAACTCAAGAAACGCATAACGCACCGCATTAATTTTTGCTAAAAAGTCTTCATGAGGTACGGTCACTTTGCCATCTTGGTGGCCACACTGTTTTTCATCTGACACTTGGTTTTCAATTTGAATACAACAAGCACCTGCTTCAATCATTTGCTTGGCCATTAAATAGGTGGCCTCCGCATTACCAAAACCTGCATCAATATCAGCAATAATTGGTACTACATGAGTTACATGATTATCAATTTTATCTTGAACAGCTGCTACCTCTGCGGTGTTTCCTGCCGCTTTTGCATTATCCAACTCACGAAATAAACCACCTAATTCACGGGCATCAGCTTGACGTAAAAAAGTATAAAGCTCACCAATTAAGCTAGCCACTGAGGTTTTTTCATGCATTGATTGATCAGGTAATGGACCAAATTCACTACGCAGTGCAGCAACCATCCAACCTGAAAGGTATAAATAACGGCGATCGGTATTATTAAAGTGTTTTTTAATCGAAATCATTTTTTGCTGACCAATAAAACCATGCCAACAACCCAAAGATTGCGTGTATTGAGAACTGTCTCGATCATAATTATCCATATCGGCACGCATAATATCCGCAGTGTATTGCGCAATTGCTAAACCATTTTTAAAATGGTTTTGAGCACGCATACGCGCTACTGACTCAGGGTTGATAGCACCCCATGAGTTACCTGCTTGTTCTTTAATTGCTTGTACTGCTTCAATTGCACTTTGATAATTAGACATAACGCTCTCCAAAGGTGGTTAGGTATTCTTCTTTATAATGTTGTGTAATTTGGGCACTCGAGCCATGATTTTACGCGTTCCGTTTGATATATTATCGAGGTGATAACCCCGCCAAAACTGAATAGTAAAATGTAAGCTTTCACACCTGACAACAAAAACAATAAACCAATACACCAACATTTATAAAATATATAATAACTATTACCATCATTCACATTATGAATAGATAAAAAATCTTATCCGCAGTAAACTCAAGATAATGTTGACGGTGAAGTTAATGTTAATTAATACACAGAACAGGTATAGACTGCTTTTAGGTGCTGAACTCGGGTTATTTAGATTTATTTTCGGTTGTTTACGACTAATGGCGCATTGAAGTCTATTGCTGTTTAGCTTATATCTATTTTTATTATATAAAATAAGAGAGCCATAGATTTTATGAATATTTCTAAAATTGATCTGAATTTACTCATTTATTTAGATGTTTTGCTACGCGAAAAAAATGTAACTCGTGCAGCAAGTCAATTAAATATTACTCAGCCAGCGATGAGTAATGGCTTAAAAAGACTAAGAACACTCTTTAATGATCCTATCTTGGTGAGAACCTCAGACGGTATGGTACCAACTGAACGAGCACGTACTCTAGCGCCAAATATTAGAAAAATATTATTAGAGCTTGAAGAAACGTTACAAGGTGAAGAAGAGTTTAGTGAGCACAATAGCCAACGTGTTTTTAGGATTATGGCGAGCGATTATGCGGCTTCAACCTTAATACCACCATTACTTAAACAGTTAAATCAAGTCGCCCCTAATATTACTTTAGATATCATGACTCCCAGTGATGTTACCTTTCATGACGTAGAGGCGGGTAAAATTGATATGGCGATTAATCGCTTTGATGAATTACCACAATCATTTCATCAAAAAGCAATTTGGCGCGACACCTTTTCTTGCTTACTCAGTGCTGATAACCCTGTGGTAAGTAAATTTAACTTAAACACTTACCTAGGCGCTAAACATGTTTGGGTTTCAAAAACTGGTTTTGGTGTTGGCGTAGGTATGGATCCAAAAGATGTGCAAAAATTAGGCTGGGTTGATGAGGCCCTAGCGCGTTTAGGTAAAAAGCGAGACATTAAAGTATTTACCCGCAATTACCATGTTGCAATGCAGTTGGCTTATGAAGATAACTTAATTGCTACATTGCCGACAAAAGCGGCGATGTTACACAAAAATGATAGTAGCTTTATTATTGTAAAGCCGCCTTTTGATATTCCTGATATTGAATTAAAAATGATCTGGAGCCCTTTACTGCATCATGATGCAAGCCATGTTTGGTTTAGGCAATTAGTCATAGCTGCCGCTAAAAAGTGCCAAGAGTTACATTAAATAGTGTAAAATAATAACCGTCTATTGCTCAAAATGAAGTAAGACCTCGACAAAGGATCTATATGGAACATAGCCCTACCGTGAAACTACAATTTATTATGAAAAATACATGACGGTTAAAAATTTTTGTTACACCCTGTTTGCGATTGCTTTTAGTTTAGCGTTAGGTAAGCTCACTCACGCCTTAATATCAGGTCTGCCAGCGAGTTTGTATGGCATGATTTTTTACTGCGTTTTTTTGCAATTAAATTGGTTTGATGCCAATAAAGTCAGCCAAGTTAACTTGTGGTTAGTAAAGCACATGGGCGTGTGTTTTGTTCCTGCTGGTATTGGTATTATTAATCATTTTGATTTAATAAAGCAGCATGGCGTTGCGTTAATTGGTATTATATTTATTTCTACTTTTATTCTTCTGACCTTAATTGGCTGGTTAAGTGAACGCTTTCTCGTGGAAAAAAACTCAACTAGTGCAACAATAAGTAATCAATAACATGATGTCTCAAGAACAATTACTCGCCAGTATAGTGCTCACATTAGCCAGTTTAATTATTTATCAAATAGCCACTTATGCCCAGCAAAAGTGGCAATCTATTTTACTAAACCCGATGCTAGTAACCATTACTGTACTAGCACCTATTTTAGTCTCCGCGAATATAAATTATCAGCAATACATGCAAGCAACTCAGTTACTTAACTTTATGCTTGAACCCGCGATTGTCGCTTTAGGCTTTCCGTTATACTTACAGTTAAGAAACGTCAAATACCACTGGAAGGAGATCCTCGCTATTCTTTCATTAGGTATCGTTATTGTTATTATCATCAGCTTTGTTGCAACAATGGCGCTTATTGCTATCCCTGAAATTGCAGTAGCACTTTCCTTAAAGTCGGTGACAACCCCTATTGGTATCGCCCTAACCGAGCAAGAAGCTGGTGATAGTTCAATTACCGCTTTTGCGATAATGATTGCCGGCTTTAGCGGCGCTTTACTCGGTCCTCGCTGGTTACACTTTATTGGCGTTAACTCAGTTAAAGCCCAAGGCTTAGCTATTGGTAGCGCTAGCCATGTTATTGGTACTGCAGTACTGGCTAAAATAAGCGCCGAGCACGCAGCTTACAGCTCGGTCGCGCTAATTTTTTCAGCCTTGTTAACCGCGTTAATCAGCCCTTGGTTAATTCCTCTTATGCAGCAGTTTTACAGCTAAATAGTTATTAATACTTCCATGCATAGCTATTGTTATTTATTCGCTCGTATAGACTAGCTTCTGACTAAGCCTGTCTTTTTAAGATTACTTCAACTACCTCTTTCTTCTTTACTCTTTGATTAATATTTCTGTTTTCTATAAAAACAAAACTAGCATTCACATTATGAATAGTAGTTATCATAAAGTGAAATATTGATAAACACATGAAATAAAAAGTGACACCTTTAATTTTTTATTCTTTTATTTCAATAACTAATATAAAAAAACCATACTGACTCAACGATAAGGTTGTTGTTTTATTTTTTTTCAGTCTGTTAGTGCTATTGCCATAACGCGCTTTCCTCCTTAGGATTGTTTTATATAGAACATTAAGTGGAAGCTTTCATAGTAACAATCAAAAAACTTCCATTAACGATACCTAACGGTTCAATAGTCGTTCTCATACCCGTATTATTGCGTGTTGATTATGGTTATTCACAGCCAATAAATATATCGAGGGGCTTATGTCACAAGCAACAAAGTTAAAAGAAAGCACAGCAGTAAATAATACCGTGATGGTTAATGGCTTAACGGTTAGTGAGTGTTTATTCGAGTTTATTGAAAGTGAAGCCTTAGTTGGCACAGGTATTTCATCTAGCCACTTTTGGCAAGGTTTTGCATATCTTATTGAAGACTTAAGCGGCGAAAACGCCAAGTTACTAGCTAAGCGTGACGCTTTGCAAGCTAAAATAGATCAATGGCATCAAGATAACTTTGCCGAAAAATTTAGCTTTGAAAATTACAAAAAGTTTCTGTTAGAAATTAATTATTTATTACCTAGCCTAAAAGATTTCTCGATTACTACCGATCATGTTGATAGTGAACTAGCCACCATAGCAGGTCCGCAACTGGTGGTACCTATTATGAATGCCCGCTTTGCCTTAAATGCGGTAAATGCTCGCTGGGGAAGTTTGTATGATGCTTTATATGGCAGCGATGCCATTAATGAAGATGACGGCGCTAAAAAAACAGCGAGTTATAACCCCACTCGTGGTCAGCGAGTTATCAATTACGCCAAAGCTTACCTTAACCACATTTTACCGTTAAACCAAGGTAAGCACGAAGAAGTACTAGGTTATCATTTAAATGAGCAACAACTGGTTGTTAGTTTACCTAACGGTAAACAAAGCACTTTAGTTAACAATGATGCTTTCATTGGTTTTACTGGCAGTATTAATCAACCCAGTAGCCTTGCTTTTAAACATAACGGTTTACATTTAGAGCTAGTGTTTGATAGAGACAGTGTTATTGGTAAAACAGATCCCTCTGGCTTAAGTGACGTACTCCTTGAGTCAGCCCTGACCACCATTATGGACTGTGAAGACTCCGTTGCAGCGGTTGACGGTGAAGATAAAGTTATCGCTTATCGAAACTGGTTAGGGTTAATGAATGGCACTTTATCGTGTGATATGAACAAAAATGGCCAACAATTTACCCGCTGTATGAATGACGACCGTCACTATCAAACACTATCAGGTAACACTAAAACCTTAAAAGGTCGCAGTTTAATGTTCGTGCGTAATGTTGGCCATTTAATGACAAATAATGCCATTATTGACGCTAACGGTAATGAAGTTCCCGAAGGTATTATGGACGCGATGATCACTTCATTAATTGCATTACATGACATTCAAGGCAACGGAAAATATCGCAATAGCCAAGAAGCTTCAATTTACATTGTAAAACCTAAAATGCACGGCCCTGATGAAGTCGCCTTTGCCAACACATTATTCTCACGAGTTGAAGGTATTTTAAATCTGCCTAAAAATACGATAAAAATGGGCATAATGGATGAAGAGCGCCGTACCAGTATTAACTTAAAAAACTGCATTTTTGCCGCTAAAGAGCGTGTGGTATTTATCAATACAGGCTTTTTAGATAGAACAGGCGATGAAATACATACTTCGATGATGGCCGGTCCAATGGCGCGTAAGGCGGATATAAAAAATACGCCATGGATCAGCGCTTATGAAGACAATAACGTTGATGTGGGCCTGCAGTGTGGTTTTAGTCAGAAGGCTCAAATAGGTAAAGGTATGTGGCCTATTCCTGAGCAAATGGCCAACATGCTTGCTACTAAAATAGGTCATGTTAACGCAGGAGCTAATACCGCGTGGGTACCATCACCAACAGCGGCCACTTTACATGCCTTACATTATCATCAAGTGAATGTATTTGATTTGCAAGAGCAACTGAAATTGCGTCAGCGCGCCAATATAGACGATATTTTAACGATTCCTTTAGCAAGTGACCCAACTTGGAGTGAAGCAGAAATAACCGCTGAACTTGATAATAATATTCAAGGAATTTTAGGCTATGTTGTACGTTGGATAGATCAAGGGGTTGGCTGTTCAAAGGTTCCAGATATTAACAACGTTGGTTTAATGGAAGATAGAGCAACTTTACGTATTTCAAGTCAACATATTGCTAATTGGCTACAACACAAGGTTTGTACTAAAGCACAGGTAAAGGCTAGCTTAGTAAAAATGGCAAAAGTTGTTGATCAACAAAATCAGCATGATAAAAACTATCAAGCCATGAGCATTAACCTTGAACATAACATTGCCTTTCAAGCTGCATCGGCTTTAATATTTCAAGGTGTGCAACAACCTAATGGTTATACCGAGCCACTTTTACACCAATTTAGGCTAGCTAAAAAAAGCGCTTAGCGGTAAAGTATTTCAACAAAAGCAAAGTAGCCATTTACGACTCCCAACCTCGTAAGTGGCTACTTTTTTGTTTGTACTTTTTGTTTGTGTAAGCATAGCCCAGTTACTGAACTGAATTAATCGACAACCTACCTCAATCCAATAGTATTTTTGTAACAATATATCTATAGTCAAAATACATAGTAACAATTGTAATTTTTTTGTAATCGCTTAAAATATTCGGGTTTTAAATTGCAGTAATAAGCGTGACCTCTGTTTTAAAGGATTCAAACAATGAAATACAGTAAACTTTTATTAATAAATTGTATCGCCGCACTGATATTAGCGGTAACTATTTTACCTGCGCTTGCTCAACCGGTATTACACTCTCCCTCTCTAAAGCTACAAAAACCTGAGATTGATCAAAACATGATTAACAATGGTTTACGATCAACCTTACACCTTAAGGTTTATCGTTATACTTTAGGAGATAGCCGTCCAACACTAGCACTTAGCACATTGTCTTCTGGTTTTAAACATAGCCTTTCAGCAACTCTAATATTAAATAGCCAACCTATTATTGAAGGTAATGAGTTTTCAATGGTTAACAGCAAAAAAAAACGTAATACCTTTTTTGAAACAACAATGATGTTCAATGATAAGTTACAGCAGTTTTTATCTTTTTTCTCACGTGATAAAAATACAGATAACAATGCTGGCACCACTAAAAACAACAAAGATAAAAGCTGCTAACATATATAATATTTTAATAAAATCAACCTAAACTCTACCTAGTTATCATAAATAGCTAATATGCTGTTTAATCATTAACAATGAATGGTTTGCCGTTAATGCCCCTCCCCAGCCCTTCGCACTATCGTTAACATTTAAGTAATTTAGGTAATTCAATTACTGAATCAATTTACTCAACTCCTCATTTTCAGGTACTCTATACCTTAAGCGGTACCTTAGATAAAGCTTAGCGGTAACCCGCAAACATCTAATCACCATATATACGACAAGTTACTCAAATAATAATGAAAAAATTCACAACAATAATAACTAAAATAACCTTAGCGCTAATGCTTATCTTAACATTAGCCGTAGCAACATTAGGCACTTGGTTATATAGCCGAGTTGATGGTGCTTTAGCACAACTTACAGGAAAAAGTACCGTTTTTGGTTTATCTGACGTTGTTACTGTTGAAAGAGATAAGCAAGGTATTCCTACGATTAAAGCTAAAAACCGTGTCGATATTGCCGTAGCAACTGGTTTTATTCATGCGCAAGAGCGCTTTTTCCAAATGGATTTGTTACGACGAAACTCCGCAGGAGAGCTAGCCAGCTTATTTGGTGAAATAGCGCTTAACTATGACAAATCTGTCAGGCGTCATCGTTTTAGAGATCGCGCCCGCACCATAGTCAGCCAACTTCCTGATGATCAGCTAGCATTACTTAAGGGCTATACTCGTGGCGTTAATCGTGGTTTATCAGCACTACGTGCTGACCCTTTTGAGTACTTATTATTACAACAGGCGCCTGTGCAATGGAGCGAAGAAGACTCGGTATTAACTATTTTTAGTATGTACCTTGATTTACAATCCCAAGACGGTAAACGAGAACGCACGTTAGGATTACTTAACAGTGTACTTTCATCTCAAGTCTATAACTTTTTAAACCCTAAGGGTAGCCAGTGGGACGCTTCCATCGATGGCACAAACTATGCTCCAGCACCTTTACCAACTCTGCCTTGGCCATCAGCTACCGCAAATAATCTTTTTAACAACTCATTACTTGACTCTATTAACTCACTAGAAGCATTTTCCGAAACTAGCAATAAACTATTAGCAGCAAGCAATAATGATAAATACCAAGATGATGAATTTCCAGGCTCTAATAACTGGGCTGTTTCAGGAGATATTAGCCAATCTGGTAGCGCTATTATCGCCAATGATATGCACTTAGGTATTAGAGTGCCGAACACTTGGTTTCGCGCAGCTTTTGAGTATTCACATTTAGGTCAGTTAGTAAAAATTACTGGAGCAACGTTACCAGGCACCCCTAATATGGTTATCGGTAGTAATACCCATATTGCATGGGGATTTACTAACAGCTATGGCGACTTTAATGACGTTATTACCCTGCAAGCTAATAAAAATGGCAAACAGTACCTCACTCCCGACGGCTATAAAGATTTTACCTACCATAAACAAGTGATTGCTATTAAGGGTAAACCCGCACAAGAAATAAATATTAAAGAAACTATTTGGGGGCCGGTTATTGGTAAAGATCATCAAGGTAACTTACTGGCATATCGTTGGGTCGCTCATGACAGACAAGCCATTAACTTTTACGCTACCACATTAGAACTAAGTGAAAATATTGATCAAGCTTTTGATGTAGCAGCTCGCTCTGGCATTCCTTCGCAGAACATGATGGTGGGCGATAGCTCAGGCAATATCGGCTGGACTATTATGGGCCCCATTCCTAAACGAGGAGAAAGCACCGGTGAAGTGCCTAGTTCATGGTCAAAAAGTAGTAATCACTGGCAGGGCTACTTAACAGCAAACGACTACCCTCGTATTAAAAACCCAAAAAGTAATCGTTTATGGACTGCGAACTCACGTGTGGTTGGTGGCGAAAATCTACAAAAAATAGGTAATGGCGGCTATGCATTAGGTGCTCGTGCTCAGCAAATTAAAGATAATTTATTTTCATTAAACACATTTGATGAACCTGCGCTACTCGCTATCGCTTTAGATGACAGAGCACTATTTTTAAAACGCTGGCATCAGTTTATACTCGATAAAGTGCTAACCGATGAGGCACTCACACAACATAATGACTTTGCTCAAATAAAAGCACTATTAATTCGCGATAGTAACTTAAGTGCAAATACTGACTCTGTTGCTTATCGCTTAGTACGTAACTTTAGACTAACTATTCGAGATCGAGTATTTTCACGTTTAAACGATAGTTTACTTGCCATTGATCCAAGTTATAGCTTCAACACTATTCGCCATCAAATAGAAACACCGTTATGGCAACTGATAACCGAAAAGCCTGATAATTTTTTGATGCTTCCTGAAGAAAGTTGGTCAGCGTTATTTACTAAAGCATTACAGCAAACCTTTACTGATATGACCCAGTTAGAAAATGGTTCAACACAGTCGTTACTTGCTGCCACATGGGGGCAACAAAATACTACTAACATACAGCACCCATTAAGTAAGGCCGTACCTGTATTAGGTTACTGGTTAGATATGCCCGAAAAACCTTTATCTGGCGACAGTTATATGCCAAAAGTACAAGGCAAATCTTTTGGGGCATCACAGCGTATGGTGGTATCTCCTGGACATGAAGAACAAGGCATTTTCCATATGCCAACCAGCCAAGCTGGACACCCTTGGAGCCCTTATTATGGTATGGGCCATCAAGACTGGGAACAGGGCTTAGAGTCAAGTTTCCTACCTGGCAAAACAAAATACACTTTAACACTATTGAGTTATTAGCAGAAAAAACGTACCGTAATTAAACTGATAACATTTGGTGAGTAACCAAATAAAAAAGGAAAGCTATGACTATATTAATTGCTTGCTTGTTTATCGCACTATTATTGCCTTTTATTGCCAAAGGACCTGTCGCCTATGCCATGGCCAAACTTGGTGGCTATAACAACAATCATCCAAGAGATCAGCAGAGCCAACTAACGGGTTTTGGTGCGCGAGCTTTAGCAGCGCACCAAAATGCTTTTGAGTCGTTAATTATTTTTGCGCCTGCGGTGCTGCTAGCAATTTCAACATTTAATACCGGCTATACTATTACCACGCTAGCAATTACTCATGTGGTTGCGCGTATCGCTTATAATATTTTATATTTACTTAATATTGGCCTATTACGCTCAATTGTTTGGGCAATAGCAACAGGCTGTAGTTTTGCCATTGTTTATTTATGTATTCCCTAAACGCTATATCGTTTCAACTCTGTGCTGCTGTGCAGCACTCGATGCATCAATAGGTAATGTAATAATAAATCGTGCTCCGTGCTGACATGGCTCAGCAAAAATATCCCCAAACAAGTTATATTTAACAGCATTAAAAACCACATTAAGCCCTAAGCCTAAATGGTTTCCACCTATGTTAGTCGAGTAAAAAGGCACAAAAATATCTTTTAGAATAGCGTTATCAATGCCACTACCGTTATCTTGAAAAGCAATAGTCACCGTATTTAAATCTCTTTTAATATCAATAGCAATAGCGGCTTGCTCAACATCTTTAAAACCATGTTCATAAGCATTAATCACCAAGGTCTTTATAACATCCCCAAGAATTGTTGGAGCTGTCACTATAGTTGCCTCATCACCTTGTATTTGAAAAGATACTTTTTTAGCCAAGTAACCTTGCACTATTGTCATACGCTCTGTTAAAAAAGTTTGTAAAGATAATTCAGATAAAGGTTTATCAGCTTCAATCGAAACATTAAGCGCTTTAAACTCATTAACCATTTTATCAAGTCGCTGAGTATTACTACTGATTAATTGATTGGCACTATGTGAGCTTTCAATGAATTGGCTAAAACTTGCAGCGCTAAGCTTTTTATCGCTAAATTGTTGAGAAACCGACTGTAAGTTATCTTCTAAAATAGAGTTGGCTGTCACTATAGTGCCAATAGGTGTATTTAATTGGTGCGCCATACCTGAAACAAGCACCGTTAATGAAGCGACCTTTTCAGCCTCAATTAAGTGTTTTTGTGTTTTTTCTAACTTGCTTAACGCATCAGCTAAGCGCTTATTTTTTTTATGAATGCTAACTATCGCAAAATACCCGCCCAACAAAAAGACAAGTAAAGAGGTAGCAATAGCTAATGATAAATTTTGAAAGGCTTTGGCTTTCGCCTCTTTTAGTTGAGCTTCACGAGTCAATACGGCAATTTCAGCTTCTTTAACTTTTAAGTCAATTTCTGCAATTGCTTTGGCGAGATTAACATCGCCTTGTCGCTTAATAAGCTGCGCTTGTGCGTCATTATGTTTTTTATAGGCATTAATCGCTTTTTTATAATGCCCTTTAGCTTCCAAATAAGTCGATTTAAATTGATAAAATTCTGAAACAAAAACTAAGTTAGTATCACTGTTAATTTGAGCTGCTACTTTATCGATATATAGCTGAGCTTGTTCATCATCTCCCATATCTGCATAATTTTTTGCTAGATTAAAATATACCTCAATGATCTCATCAGGGATATTTAACTTCGTCAACAGTTCAAGAGATTGACCATAATAGTTTATAGCAAGAGCATAGGCTTTTTTTACTTGTTTAACTTGCCCTAATAGTAAGTAAGACTTAGCTAAGTAGCGATTAAAATTATGTTCTTTTTGCAGAGTTATTAGCTCAATTAATAATTGTTCTGCCTTTTGGTGTTCATGTTTTAAAAATAGCGTTTCTGCTAAGTTTCTTTTCGCAATAACTTCACTAAGCGGTTGGTTAACACTTACAGCATACTCACTATAGTCGGTAAATACTTTCTCAGCTTCATCTAACCTATTTAAGGCTAAATAAACATTACCTATATTGTTTAAGGTTTGATTAATCAAACTTTTATTAAGGATTTTAGCTTGCTCAAGTGCCGCTAAAAGGCTCTCTAATGCCTGCTGATGTAAATTTAACTGAATATAAATACCACCGGAAATATTATAATAACCATACATCAAACCTGGGAATTCTGGCGAATCAGCTTTGCTTTTATAAAGCACTAAAGTGCGCATAGCCTCTGAAAGTTGGTTAGTGTCGAGCTGAAACCAAGCTTTATAGTTTAAGAAGGCAATATAGTGTTTGGGCTCCAATGCCACCTTTTCTAAAATACCTTCAACTTGTTTTAAAGCAGTATGCGGTGCTCGAGCATAAGCCTGCCTAATATCGCTTTGTAGTTGTTCAAACTCTTTTTTAGTTAATGGTGCTGTTCTACTTAAAGGCTCAGCTAAACTACTCTTTGCGAACATATAAAAAAAAGAAACAAAAGAAATAAAAAGTACTAACAACGCTTTTTGGTACATAAATACAACTAAATCGATATATATAATAAACAAAGTATGACACATACTTATCAACCAGTTAATACGTTAACTATTATTTTTGCTCTTTATTGTCAACAAACCTACTTAAGAGTTAAAAATAAGCTACTCTTTGCGAATATATTCACAAAAAAGATAGAAAAATAAAAATACCAATATTTGCTTTTATTGCACATAAATACAACAAACAAAGCAAGTACAAAATATGACACAGCTTGTCGATCAGTTAATGCATTAACTACTATTTTTGCTCTTTTATTACCAAGTAATATTATTGTAACGTCACTATTCTTATTCTTTACGCCTTACTTATAAATAGAACAACCGTAAAGTTTCTACAACACCTAAGAAAAAGGTATAAGGAAATTGTTGACACTATTTAGCTAAGATAGCTAGAGTAAGTGCTCGAAATAATAGGTGCTCGAAATAATAAGAACACACTTACAGACATTACATTTATAAAAGGCAGGCAAGTGAGCGAAATATTAGACTTAAACGAAATACGTCAACAAATCACCGTGTTAGATCAAGAGCTGTTAACGCTTTTTGCCAAGCGCCGTGCCTTAACCTTGAATGTTGCTAAAAGTAAAGTACAACAAATACGCCCAATACGTGATCAACAGCGTGAACAAGAGCTTTTAGTACGTTTAATTAAGCATGGTAAAACCTTAGGCTTAGACGCCCATTACGTTACCAGTGTGTTTCAAACTATTATTGAAGACTCTGTATTAAATCAACAAGCATATTTACAAAGCTTAGCGAATCCAAATATTCAAGTACCAACGGTTAGTGTTGCCTTTTTAGGGAATAAAGGCTCGTATAGCTACTTAGCTAGTCACCGTTATTTCTCACGTCGTGCTGAAAAAATTATTGAATCAGGTTGTCAAAATTTTGCGGATATTTTACAACAAGTAGAATCAGGTCAAGTAGATTACGGCATGCTACCCATTGAAAATACAAGCTCAGGTAGCATCAATGAAGTATACGACTTACTACAACATACTAACTTATCTATAGTAGGTGAAATAACTCAGCCAATTGAACATTGTTTACTAACGGCAGTTAATACCAGTTTAGATAAAATCCGTACTATTTATGCGCATGGTCAACCTTTTGCACAATGTAGTAACTTTCTGGATAAGCAAAAAAACATTCGTATTGAGTATTGTGACAGTACTGCTGATGCCATGGCGCAAGCTTCTGAATTACAAGATGAAACTATTGCGGTTATTGGCAGTGAAGAAGGTGGGCAATTATACCAATTACACGCTTTAGAGAAGTCTATTGCTAATCAACGTGAAAATCACTCTCGCTTTATTTTAGTTGCACGTAAGTCGGTAGAAGTTGCTGAACAAATACCTGCAAAAACGGCGCTTATATTAGCGACAGGACAAAAAGCAGGTGCATTGGTTGAATGCTTATTAGTGTTAAAAGAAAAAGGCATTAATATGTGTAAACTAGAGTCTCGTCCTATTCAAGGTCGCCCTTGGGAAGAAATGTTTTACATTGATGTAGAAGCTAATTTAAAGAGCTTTGCCTTACAAGAAGCAATTAACACAATTACTCAGCACACTAACTTCATTAAAGTGCTAGGTTGTTACCCGATTGAGCACATTAGCCCAACCAATGTGCCAAGTGATGAGATCTAGCGTCTTCATTTTTTTGCTTTATTTTTTGCTTTAGTTACTTAACCTGAATTCAGGTTACTTAAAATAAAAAAACCGTACTTGAAAGAGTACGGTTTTTTTATGGACTTCATGCTACATCAATTCTAAATAAGTACTAAGCTAACTTTTAGCTGGCTTTGCATCGTTTGGAGCTGAGCCTGTTTGTTGCTCAATTTGAGCTATTTCATTGGCAATGGCCTCTGGCGATCCGGTATTACGGCATAGCCAGTAATATGCACCAGGCACAATAAATAATGTAAAGATACTCGCCAATGAAACGCCGGCAAAAATTACAACACCTATGACCATGCGACTTTCAGCTCCTGGACCAACCGCTAATACCAATGGAATAGCGCTGGTAACCGTAGTGAAAGTGGTCATGACTATTGGGCGCAGTCGTTGCTGTGCAGCGCCAACAATTGCTTCTTCAAAGGCAATACCTTGATCACGTAATTGATTAGCAAACTCAACAATTAAAATACCGTTTTTAGCCGCCAAACCAATAAGCATTACAATACCAATTTGGCTGTAAATATTTAAGCTCATTCCCATAAACTCTAATCCGGCCAAAGCCCCTACTAATGCAAGAGGTACGGTCAGTAATATAACTAATGGATGTATAAAGCTTTCAAATTGTGCTGCTAGCACTAAATAGGTAATGAGTAACGCTAATAAAAACACGAATAAGATAGAGCTGCCTGACTCTTTAAGTAGTAACGACTCACCTTTGTAATCAATTTGCACATGCTCAGGCAGTTCCGCCTTAGTAACATCAACTAAAAAGTCTAACGCTTCACCTAATGTATAACCGTCAGCCAAACTCGCCGTGATGGTAATACTGCGTAAGCGATTATAGCGATTAAGTCTTGACGCTGTAGCATTCTCACCAATAGTAAGTAAGTTCGCTAGCGGAATAAGTTTATTGGTTGTTGCTGAGCGCACATACACATGGTCAATATCGGCAGGGCTTTTAAATTGATGTTCATCCCCTTCAATCACCACATCATATTCTTCACCCCGATCAACAAAAGTAGTAACTCGCCTTTGTCCCATCATAGTTTCAAGGGTTTTAGCTATATCGCCAACCGACACCCCTAAATCATAAGCACGGTCTTTATCTATTTGCACTAAAAGCTGCGGATACGTTTCTTTGTAATCACTATTAATATTAACCAATTTAGGGTTCTTTTGTGCCGCATCAATGACAATGTCACGCCACTGCGCTAGCTCACTAAAAGTATTACCTTGTAAAACAAATTCAACGGGGTTATTACTTCCACCGCCGCCAATACCACGACGCATAATAGCAAAAGCTCGCACATCAGTAATACTTTGCACATCTTTATTAATTTTATTGATAAAGCTGAAGGTATCTACACTACGCTTATCCCACTCAGGTAAACCTACAATGGCAATTCCGCCTGAGCCACCAAAACCCGGTACACGTACTAATACTCGCTCTAACTCGCCTTCTTCTTGATAAGCTAATAATTTCTTTTCTATTTTCTGCATATTGACAACATTATTTTCATAACTTGCACCTTCAGCACTTTGCATAATCAAAAAGAAATTTCCGCGATCTTCTTTTGGTGTGTATTCAGAAGGAAGCTTGTTAAATAGAAAATATACCGATGCAAGCGATAGCGCTAATATCACCACTACCATCAACGGTTGGCGAATACTGTGTTTTAGTACTCCACCGTAATATTCCTCAAAACGGCTAAAAGCGCGATCTAGTTTTTGACCAAAAGATGAACTTCGCTCACGATGCTTTAGCATTTTAGAACACATCATCGGTGTTAACGATAAAGCAGTTAAGCTAGAAAAAACAACCGCCGCGGCAATGGCAATGGCAAACTCGGTAAATAAGCGACCAACATTACCCGACAAAAAGACCAACGGTACAAAAACCGCGACTAACACTAACGTGGTCGCAATAACCGCAAAGGCAACTTCACGCCCCCCTTCATAGGCTGCCATTAATGGCGTTTGTCCGTTCTCTATACGGCGGTATATGTTTTCAAGTACCACAATGGCGTCATCAACCACTAAACCAATAGCAAGTACTAAAGCAAGCAAGGTTAATAGGTTAATAGAAAAACCAAACATAGATAATACAATCATTGAGCCGATTAACGCGACAGGTACTGTAACTGCAGGAATTAACGTTGCACGAACATTTCCTAAGAAAAGGAAAATAACTAATACCACCATTAACATTGCAATAAATAAGGTGTTATAAACTTCGTCAATAGAGCCTTGAATAAACACTGAGCTATCGTAACTATTAGTGATTGTGGTACCAACAGGCAAAGCATTACGAATAGCTAATACTTCTTCGCGCGCTGATTTGACAACATCAAGGGTATTAGCCGTTGATTGTTTGATAACCCCCAAGCCCACCATGTTTTTCCCGTTACCACGGAACATGTTTTCATCGTCTTGCGCGCCAACAAAAACATCAGCGACCTCGCCTAAACGCACTAAAGAGTTATCTTTTGAGCGACTAACCACCATACGAGAGAAGTCTTGTTCAGTTAAATAACTACGCTCTACGCGAATAGAAAAATCACGGTCTACTGATTCAATTCGCCCGGCAGGTAATTCAATATTTTCTTTACGTAAAGTGCTTTCGATATCGTCTACAGTAATATTACGCGCCGCCATTTCAATGCGGTTTAAGCGTATTTTCATGGCGTAAGTACGTCCGCCACCAACTCTAATACGAGCAACACCGTCAACCACAGCAAAGCGATCAACAATATAGCGATTAGCATAATCAGTTAGTTCAAGTGAACTCATGGTTTCACTTTGCAGTACAAACCAAACAATAACGTCTTCATCGTCATTGGCTTTTGAAACTTCAGGTGGATCCGCTTGCTCTGGTAGGTTATTTAACGCGCGTGAAATTCTATCGCGCACATCGTTTGTTGCCGCATCAATATCACGGTCTAGCTCAAACTCTATAGTGATATTTGAGCGCCCTACTCGGCTATTAGAGTTAATGGCTTTAATACCTTCAACACCACTAATTCTATCTTCGAGTAATTGTGTAATTTTAGTTTCAACGATTGCTGCTGAAGCCCCTGGGTAGTTGGTACTAATATTAACAACTGGCGGGTTAATATCAGGGTACTCTCGCAGCGGTAGCATCATAAATGCCACAATACCAAAAGTAACAATTAATAAATTAATTACCGTTGCAAAAACAGGCCTTTTTACCGATAAATCAGATAATATCACGAGGGTTACGCTCCTTTATCGTTAGTATCAGTTGCTGTATCTTCTACAGCTCCAATCACTTTCACGGCTGCGCCATCTCTAAGCTTTAACGCGCCTTCAACAACAACATTTTCGCCTTCAATCAAACCAGAAGCGACTTCAACCACGCCAGGGTGTCTTCTACCTAACACAATAGCCTTACGTACCGCTTTATTATCAATAACCACAAAAACATAATGCTTATCTTCAATAGGAATAATGGCACTTTCAGGTAGCTGTAATGTATTTTCAGTTGCTAATAACACCTCAATGCTAAGTAACATACCAGGACGTAATTTAAGGTGTTCATTTTTAATACTCGCACGCACTTTGATCATACGAGTACTGGCGTCGATACGACTATCTATTGCGCTTATTTCACCAATAAACTGTTCATTTTTATACGCTGTATTTGACGCACTTACTTTCTGCCCAATAACAATCTGCGTTAATAAACGCTCAGGTAAAAAGAAGTCAACTTTAATGGCAGACAAGTCATCTAAATTAGTAATGACGCTACCAGCGTTAATATAAGAGCCTCTGCTCACTTCTCGAAAGCCTAAAACCCCAGAAAAAGGAGCACGAATCGTTAACTCCTCTACTTTAGAACGAGCACTCACTAACTGTGCTTCAATAGCTTTAGTTTTGGCCGTTTGTTGATCAACAATAGACTTTGACGTGGCTTTACTTGTAAGCAACTCAGATAATCGTGTTAATTGCGCGGTAGACTCTGATAAATTAGCCTCAAGCTCACTTACTTTGGCCAACTCTTCTTGATTAGTAAACTTAACCAGAAGATCTCCTTTTTTTACTACCTGACCATCTTCAAAATACACTTCATCAATCAAATTAGAGTACTTACTGGTCAATAATACCTGCTCATTTGCTCTGGCAGTACCAACGGCTTCAACACTATCAACAAATTCAGCCAACACTACTTTCGTCATTTTGACTGACACTTCACGTTTAAAGCTTTTTTGCGCTTGCTCACTCGCTGGCCATTGTAAGTAAATAATTAGTCCAACTAATACTACTGTTATTAATAATAAAGGGATGCGACTCGCCAAAGATGACTTACCTGCAGATGAATTATTTGACATACATAGCTCTCGAATAAGAAAAAAAGAATATGAACAATGCTAAGCTATTTAAAACTGCACTTTAAAAGACCACTTATATTGCTTACTTAAAATAACTATTTTTTGCATAAAAATTTAAAAAAACAACATAACTTAACAAAGCTTATCTACTATAACTGATAGACCTGTTAATAGCATTTACCCCATCAGTAACTTAGCTTAAAATACTGCCCATTGAACGCAAACGGAATAATAACATTGAATAAATTAGCGGTATTAGCTTTCTCATTACTTCTCTTTTTAAGTGCCATATTATGGTACCTAGCTAAAGGCTCATTAGATGATTACTTGAGAAGCCAAGTGATATTACAAGGACATTATTATAGCGGACAACAAGCGCGTATCGGTCAAGCTCAATATATACCAGAAACCAATATTGCGCTGTTTAGTCAATTTTCTCTTACTAATTTAAAAGGTTACACTCAACCAGTGGCACTTATTATTGATAAAATTAGTGCCACTTTACTCAGTCCACAAGAAAGCACTCAGCCACAGCAATTAACTCGCGGTTTAAGTACTAGCCAAATAATTACCGTAGAGCAGTTAACTTTAAACAAAGTGTCGGTTAACTTTGAGGTTCGAGATAACAGTATCAGCAACATAGCTAACTTAAATAAGTTAGTAACACTACAGCTCGCTAAAGATTACCCTGCGCTTTACCCTAATGTAGCAGCTAAACTTTACGCAAAAGAGCACCCAGAGTTAGACGCTGAACTTATTAAAAAGTCACATGTAGCGACAGCACCAAGCGAAAAAACAGAAGTAAACAAAGCCGTTATTGCTTCAAAAGCAGAAAGAAAACAAAATAAGCTATTAGGCAAAGCTAAAACCCGTATCGCTGTACAAGCTATTATTATTAATGAGTTAACCTTAACCGTTACTCAAAATAAGCAAACTAAGGTGTACTCATTTAAAGGCGTTAGTTTAGGTGAGGTTGGCGATGTAAGTGGTTTAGCCAGTAATCAAGTAGGCGGCGAAATACTTAGACGCTTATTAGAAAAAGTACAAGCCATGAAACCATAGCTTGTACTCTATCGTTTTAGCCCTAATTAACCACCGAGCCAAAGGGGCTGAAACAAAAAACCTTATTTAATTAGGAGGTAACGGTGCTTTAAGACACGTTACAATCTTATAATAATTACCTGATAAACTTTCACTTATACAACCTAGATCAAGTAGCATTAACTCATATTTGCTATAGTAGCGTTTATATTGGCTATGATAGTATTTTATAAACTCAGCAAGGCGAGCTACTTTTATGTCACTGACAACGGTTCAATTAATTTCCGTTACCGATCTAAACGGTAACTACACTTATGTTAATAATGATTATTGTGAAACTACAGGTTATCCAGAAGAGACCTTACTAAACACTGATACTCGCCGCTTAACTCATCACAAAATGCCACGATTAGTGTTAGAAGAGCTTTCAAGTACACTTGCACAAGGCTTATCATGGCAGGGCTTATTACATATCGAAGGCAATAACAAACAAGAACTCTGGTTTGACACCTTTATTACCCCGCAATATAGTCACGGTAAAGTAATCGGCTATCAGTCAATTAGTACTTTGGCAAGGCCAGCGTTAATCACAAACGCAAAGCATATATATCAAGCGCTTAATAACGAGCAGTCATGGGCTACTTTTGAAGTTACTAAAAACCATAAGTTTGCTTTTTTAATTTTACTCTCACTTATTGCTCAAGGTTTTATTTATACTCATTTAGGGCTAGCCGCTTCGATTGTTGCAGCCTTAAGTGCCATCACCCCTATTTTAGTGTTTTGGTCTGATATTATTCCCACCGCAATACGCGCTAAAAATATCCAAAACACCTTTGACTCCATTTCACGTAAAGTCTATTTTGGTAAAGGTACGGCGAGCGTTTTTGACTTTACTTTTTCATTACTCAAAACCAAAATAAAAGCTATTATTGAACGAACTCTTGATGCCGCAGCGCCAATAAAGTCGGTAATGAATGCCGTCAGCCAAGGATTAGAGCAAAACAGAACGACATTAGCCCAACAAAAGCATGACTTAGCTCAATTAAGTGATGCCATGGAGCAAATGCAAACCTCAACCGAGGATATCGCTAAAAATACGGTAAGTGCCGCTGATGATCTTGAAAAAACCTTCAGTCAATGTGAACAATCTCAAGACAGCATTGCTCAAACCACTGACAAAATTAAGCAGCTCGCTCATGCTGTAGAAAACGCCTCAAGTTCAGCCGATAGCTTAACGCAATCTGCCAATAGTGTTGGCGAGCTTATGCAAGAAATACAATCTATTGCCGATCAAACTAACTTACTTGCCTTAAATGCCGCTATTGAAGCTGCACGCGCGGGTGAACATGGTAGAGGCTTTGCGGTAGTTGCAGGAGAAGTAAGAAGTTTATCGTCTCGCACTCAAGAGTCAGCGTTAAAAATACATCAACGACTGACCGCAATGCTCGATACTATTGCGCAATGGGTATTATTGATGAATAAAAATAAGGAAGAAGCTAATTACTGTGTTGAAAGCGCTGAAATATCTCATCAAAAAATAGATGAAGTAGTCAACAGCATGCAAAACGTTAATGTTGCCGCCATGCAAATATCTAGTGCCGCAGAGCAACAGTCTATGCTTTCCAATGAAATTAATGATCACCTGCACGGCATTGCCCAAACCACTGAAACAACTTGGCTTGAAACAGAGAAAGTCTCAGAACAAATGCATACCTTAGCACAAAGTGTTGAAGAAATTAGTGACTTAGCGAGTACTTTTGTGCCGCAAATTAATAAAGGATAATTTGATGATGTCATGGAAAAACAGCGAAAACCGTTATGGCGCTTTATCTATTAGCATGCATTGGCTAATGGTAGTACTGATGATTTTCGTGTTTGCTTCAATTGAGTGCCGCGTATTTTTCGAAAAAGGTACAGAAACACGTGATCTGTTTAAAATGTGGCATTTTATGTTAGGGCTATCTGTATTAGTGTTGGTTGTTGCACGTATCTATTTACGAATAAGTCAAATCACCCCTAAAATCACGCCGATGCTTTCAACGTTACAACACACCGCAGCAAAACTAGGCCATATCGTGCTTTATACTTTTATGGTAATAATGCCAATTATGGGCTGGTTAATTCTAAGCGCAGAAGGAAAAGTCATTCCTTTTTTTGGCTTAGAACTGCCGCCATTAGTTAGCCCCGATAAAGCCTTAGGTCATGATATTGAAGAACTACACGAAACTTTTGGGTTAGTTGGCTATTACTTAATAGCCTTGCACGCACTTGCTGCTTTGGTCCATCATTATTGGCAAAAAGATGATACATTAACGCGGATGCTACCTCAGCGAAAAAACTCAAACCACTAACCTTAACTACTAACCTTAACTACTAACCTTCACCACATAATAAATAACAAACGGCGTTATTAACAATAAGTACAGAGGTAAAATAAATTCTTTTACCTGCTGTGTCTTGGAGTTAACTCCCCTTATCATGCAATGGAATATGTATATGGAAACATTAAGAGAATGTTTGGCAATTTTTATTTTTATGTTAGCTGTCGCCCTTATTTATGCTGTAATAGATGATTTTTCTTGGGGCAGCGTGTTAACCAGTGTTGGCTGTTTTATTATCGCTTACTTTATTTGGCCCAGTAAACGTCGAGGTCAAAGAAACCAAGAAAATCGCTTTGTTGATATTATCGAAATTATTATTGAACTACCTGTAGAGTTTTTTATCTGGATTTTACGCTTTATCGGTCGTATCTTTCGTAATAAAGATGGTAATGTCGACTTAGATATTGATATCGGTCTATAAGGTTAAGTAAATATGATAAAAGCACTCGATAATACCAAGCTAAGTCTTGCTAGCCCAATTTACAGCGTTTTCCAAAGCGCTTACCAAGTAGAGGCTAACCTTATTGGTACTCTTAACTTCCCGCCATTATCAAGAAGTGTTGAGGATATTCAAAAATCACTAACGCACTTTTATGGTTTTTATGTTGATGAAGTTTTAGCTGGGGTTATCGAAGTTACTGTAGAAAGTAATCGTTTACATATTAATAGCCTAACCGTTGCCCCTTCCTACTTTAAACAAGGTATCGCGAGCCAATTAATACGTTATGCATTAGCAACGTTTAACTTTGCACAAGCAACAGTAGAAACAGCAGTTGTTAATGCACCTGCTATTGCACTATATCAAAAACACGGTTTTGTTGAGTTTAAGCGTTATACCCCAGATCATGGTATTGAAAAAACAGCCATGGAGCTTAATCACACCTAATCAATTCAGCTAAACTCAATTCAGCTCAATTAGCAATCGCTTTTTCTCCGTTTTTTACTTAATAGTCAATCAACTCCTAAAAAGTATTCTAATTAGCTAAAACTTTCCTAGAAAACATCTTAACCACAACACCAAGTAATAATAGTTATCATTTAACATTAACAAAGAAGGTGAAATTCTCTCGTCTTCACTAGCCAAAGCTAGCGGTGTTAGAATGCTCGATAATGCCACAGTGCAGCTAATTGCTAAGGCAAACCCTTTACCTAAACCTCCAGCACATATTTTAAGTCAACGGTTATCAATTGAAGTACCGATTAGGTATTTTATTCGTTAGAATAGCGCTTTATTATGGTAAATAAAGCGCTAAATACTAGCTCTATTTGAAGGTAAAAAATACCACGTGACCAAATCAATATTAATAACCGGCTGCTCAAGTGGTATCGGGTTAGATGCTGCATTGGCATTATCAATCAGAGGTTATCAAGTTTTTGCAACCGCACGTAACCAAGCTGATGTACAAAGTCTTCAAAACAAAGGCTTAAATGCCTACCACCTTGATTTAACTGACATGAACAGTATTGAAACTACCGTTACTGCCATATTAAAAGAAACTGGCGGTAGCTTAGATTTTTTATTTAATAATGGAGCTTACGGTCAACCGGGCGCATTAGAAGACTTACCAACGCAAGCACTTAAAGCACAGTTTGAAACCAATGTGTTTGGTTGGCACGCACTAACCAAAATGATTATTCCGGTAATGCGTAAACAAGGTCATGGGCGAATTATTCAATGCAGCTCAGTATTAGGCTTTGTATCTATGGCTTATCGCGGTGCTTATAACGCCTCAAAATATGCCATTGAAGGCTTAAGCGATACCTTACGCTTAGAGTTAAAGTCAGCCAATATCTCAGTGATTTTATTACAACTTGGTCCTATTAACACTCAGTTTAGAGCCAATTCATTAAAGGCTTTTCAACACTGTATTGATGCTAAAAATAGCGTTTATCATGTTCAATATCAGCAGCAAATAGCTCGACTTTCGAGTGAAAGATCAACCGCTGCATTTACGTTAGAACCGAAAGATGTAACCAAAGCGCTTATTCATGCTCTAGAGAGTAATAAACCTAAAATTAGATATCGAATTACCGTCCCCACTAAATTGTTTGCAGTTTTTAAACGTATTTTACCAACGCACTGGTTAGACAAGCTATTATCAAAAGGCTAGTAGTGTTTATGCTAATTTTTATATAAACAGCAAATCAACATGAATAAAGCTCCTTTATTTATGTTGATGAAGTATTAATGCATCAACTCTTCATCACTTTCAATAAATTCAGTAATACTACCATTTGGGTGTAAATCGGCAATATACTCAGGCGAGCCATCGTCATTAAGCTCCAAATAACCTAAGGCCGCTTTAGGCATCAAACGCTGATGACCTAAGCTCAGTGGTTTATGTTTTTTCTGATCACCACTCTCATTTTTGGTAACTAACTTTCGCCCGGTTACACGCATAGCACGGCGTTTAGTAAATAAGTTTAGCGGCGAATAAGGCCCATAAAGCACACGGTTCAGCCGATCTAAAATACCAATAAGTGGTTGTGGAAACTGGTTTTTAATACCGCTGGAAGTAATTTGCCAAATTTTAGGAGAGTTACGGCTAAAACGTAGTTCAATGTCGTAAACAAAAGAGTAATGCACATCGCCTGATAATATAACAAAATGTTGTGGCGTTTTCGGGTGTTTAAAAATATTTAAAATAGTACTGGCAGAGCCTGAATGTGCCATCCAGTTTTCAGCATCAACCGCAAGTGGTTTACCTATGATGGTTGCCATGCGCTGAATGGTTTCAATCACTTTAACCCCAAAAATAGGCGCAGGTGAAGCAAGTAAAATAGCATCATGGCCAATCAACTCTTGCTGTAATTCACATAACGCCTCCCAGTCCATTAACCCTGAAGGCTCAGCCAGTGATTGCTCTGAGCGCCAGCGCCGAGTTCTGCTATCAAGTACCACTAATTTAGGCGAGGTATCAACAGTGTATTGCCATTGAGAAAAGCCAAGTAGGTAATCAATCACATTATCTTGGTTTTCAGCATTAGGGGATTGTTGATAGTTATTCATCATTTGCCAGAAGTCGCCTTTGAAATTCTTAGGTTCGTTACCCCACCCTTGGCATAGCCAATAAGCAAATAAACTATTTCCAATAATGCGTTTGGCTAATGGATTTTCATAAACCGCTTGCTCCCACTGCGCTGTTAAATTCCAGTCATCGGTTACATCGTGATCATCAAAAATCATATAAGTAGGGATATGAGCTAATAAGCGCTGAACATTAGCTAAACCTTCAATAAAACCTTCTAGGGCAGCCACTTCGCTTTGATGAGTTTTCTCATGCTCTGCAGGTACACTAAAACCTGTTAACTCAACTTCTTGCCACAGTGTCGGCGACCAAACTAATAAGTACATTGCCATCATTTCAGCAAAAGTGATTAAATGGTTATGTGCATACGTTGAAGTAAAAATAGGTTGTGCCGATGATGGGCTATACCACGGACTTGATAGTGTCGTTCTAGGTAAAACGTCTTCACGTTTAAAGTACTTGTCGGTTAACTGGTACAGCTGCTCACTATCGGTTAACGTTATGGTATTAGCTTTAGCAGGCCGCTGGTGCGATTTTTTATTATTACCTGAGCTGGCAGCTGACTTTTTATCTGAGCTTATACCTGAACTTATGCCTGAGTCTTTGGGGTGGTTTTCTTCATCAACAAAGTCAACATTAGTAAATTTTTCACCATATAAGCCCAATAATTCAATCACTTGATGAATAGCATACAAAGTAGCGCCTGCAACATGATCCGCATAAATTTGATCACCGTTCATCATCAATAGTGACGGCCTTTGTGTCACATCGGTTAATGCGTCTGCGACTTTTTTATCGCCCACTAATAGGCTATCACCACTACTGTTATGTGGGTTTCGACACGAGCCATGTAATAAGTTAGTAATAGTTGGCTGAATAATAAAAGAGGGTCTAGTGCAATTATCATAGGTTATATGCGGCACTGTTTCTGATAAAGGTTTACGCACTTTTTTATCTGCTGCGGTTATCAGCAGGTCATATTCAAGGTAGGTTTCGCTCGGTAGGCTAATATCAATATCGAGTAAGTGTACCACCGCGTATTCGCCTACTCTAAAGGTTGATAAGTTATCACTCGTTAATTCAACCGTTAGTATTTTTTCATCTTCCTCAAAACAACAGAACTCCCCTTGACACTCATAGGGACTTAGCCACCATAATACGAGTTGCTGCTCGGTTAATCGGCGTAATATTGGCCCTGCTAAAATATCTGCTAACACCTAAAAAACACCTCTACTACTAACAATTAATAAAAAAATAAAAGCCTGTTATCCCTTACTTTACAGGTAATAGCAAGGGTAACTTGTTACTAAATTTATCTTCTTAAAACCTTAAATGGTAATTTAACGATACAAGCTTTCCACAATGATTTTTATACCTTGTACGCACTCGGTCTCACTCATTGCAGCAAATCCCAAACGAACAAAACGATAATCCTCCTTTTCGCTATCTGTAGCTAAGCTGAATTCAACTTCGGTTTGTAAGTAAACGTTTTTACTTAACAGCGTTTCTTTTAGTCCGACGATTGATTTACCCATATTAACCCAAAGCGCCATACCTCCGGCAGGACAAGTAAAAGATATTGGCAGTCCTTGCTGCTGATAACCTTTTAGTACATTAATCATAAAGTCACGCCGCTTGTGGTATAAACGGGTCATTCGCCTTAAATGTCGCTCAAAACCACCTTGTTGCATCCATTTAGCCACCGTTTGCTGCATCATAACGTTCGTTTTATGATTAATTAACGCTTTATAGGCTGTTAACTTAGCGATTAACTCTGTATTTGCCACTACGTAGCCAATACGCGCACCACCAAACATCAATTTAGAAAAAGTAGACACATAAATCACTAAACCTAGCGGATCGTCTGCCGCCATAGGTGCAATGGGCTGACTGTTATAATGAAATTCATGATCATAATCATCCTCAATAATACCAATACCATATTGAGCAGCGAGTTGATAAATTTTCATTCGTCGACTTACCACTAAGGTCACTGTCGTTGGGTATTGGTGCAAAGGCGTTAAATAAATCAGTTTGATATTGCCATGGGATAATTGCACCGCCAAATGCTCAGGTATAATGCCATGTTTATCTTGCTTAATAGTGACTAAGTTAGCGCCAGTACTTTTAAATGCAGCCCAGGCCGGTGGGTAGCCACGCTCTTCAACAGCTACTCCATCACCTACTCCCAGCAATAATTGTGAGATTAAATAAAGCCCTTCTTGTGAGCCATTGCAAACTAATAGCTCTTTATTTTTGATCGAACGAACACGCCTTAAATACTTAGAAATTTCACTAATTAGCTCAGGCTCGCCTGCCGAGTCACCATAAGATAATGAAGGTATTTTAGGGCGCTGACAAAAATCATTAAAACAGCTTTTAAATTCATCAAAAGGAAAGCTATTCATATCAGGGTAACCGCCAGAAAAATTGTACCGATAATCACTGGCCTTTTTAGCTAGCGATACTGCAACAGTTGCTTGACGACGAAACCGCCATTGAAAAGTGGCTGGATTTATTTCATTGATCACACTTTTATTACCCTTTTTTATGATAATAGGGCTCAGCGATTTACTTGTTTGAATAGGTAAAGCAGCCGCAACACGATAACCCGAGCGTAATTTTGTTTCTAACCAACCTTGAGCGACCAATTCAGCTAACGCTGCCATTACCGTATGACGGTTAACATTAAGTTGTTTAGCAAGTGTTCGGCTTGAAGGTAAAGGCTCATCTGGCATCAAAAAACCTTGCTTTATTGTCTCTCTAAACGCTGCTGCGATTTGTAAGTACTTAGCCTGCTTTTTAACGGTGATCATTTGCTGCGCGAGGTATTGCTTTTCTAAATTAAGAGATAGGGCTTTCACTTTGGTCTAGCTACTTTATATTTTTTGGTTGTAGTTGTTATACCAAAAATAACGATAATCACAACATACTTAATATATACACCTCGTAATTTATTTTGCCATACAGAAGGAAATGACATGTTAACGAAAACAATACTCGAAAGTCAGCTTATTAAGCTTGAGCCGATGACCCTTGCACACCTCAATGATTTTTACTTCGCAGGAAAGTCCCCTAAAGTATGGCAGCATATGCCGACAAATCGCTGTCAAGATAAAGCAACCGCTCAAGCTTGGATGCAAATAGCTATTAATGAGATGAGCCAAGGACAACAACTTGCTTTTATAACGCGCGATAAAGTAAGTAATACTGTGGTCGGCTCAACGCGGCTTTTTAGGCTCAACCAGCAAGATAAAACTATTGAAATAGGTCATACCTTTATCACTCCTTCATATCAACGGAGTTATGTTAATTCTCACGCTAAGTTTTTAATGCTTCAATATGCTTTTGAGGTATTAGGGATGGTGCGTGTTGAAATTTGTACCCATGAAAATAACCAACAATCACGCAATGCCATCATTCGCATAGGTGGCACCTTTGAAGGAATATTACGCAAGCATAGGCGCAGCCCTTGCGGTTACTCTCGTAATACGGCGATTTTTAGTATTATTGACGATGAATGGCCGAAGATAAAAGCTCATTTACTCAAAAGCGGTAAAAGTGAAGAGGAGTTTTGCTATGTATCCAGCTAAACACTTCATAATTGGTGCTAACCGCTTAACTCATCCCTGTAAAATTGAACTTCCACTCATTAATTTAATTGAGCAGAACCCGTTAGCGACATTGATTGTTCAGCAAACCTTATCGACTGAGGTTGTAAAGAGCACAGTGACAAACGCTTTAACAAATAAACCACTACACATTAGCCATATACCTTGTCACTTCAAACAAATAAAAGATCAAGAGGATCATCAGAAAAACAAACAACTTATCACTCATGTCAGTAATCAGCATCCGTTAGCAAAAATGTTAATGGCAAACAGAGATAGCAAGCAAAATGATATTGACAATATTTGTGTCAACTTAGTGTTTCACGGAGAGCAAGGCTATATTTCACCTAATGATCTTACTGCACAAAATAGAGGGGCTCATAAAGTACCAACGTGGAATTATTGCAAAGTACAGTTAACCGCTGTGGCTACCGAGGTGGCCGATGAAGCACAAAAATATCATTTAATGAGTCAAACCAGTCAGTATTTTGAGCGCAATAGTGATAATCCATGGCTAATCACAGATGTTCCTGTCAGTGCAATTAAACAAATGCTAAAAGCGATTACTTTTATTGAGTTAACCATTACCATGATTGAAGGAAATTTTAAGCTAAGCCAAAACAAGCCAAACGTAATTACCAAGCAGTTAGCACAGCAGCTAATCGTCAAAAATAATGCACCTTTGGCAAAACAAATGCTAACGCAAATATCAAATAATGAACGAAAAACATAATGACTAAAAAAGTAATGAACTAAAAATGCCTAGTTTATTGAATAATAAGCAAAGCAAGTGATACCGTTACGTTATTAACGTTAAAAAACCTGACTATACTACTTTAAAATAAGTAGGCTAAACTTACTTTTATATAACGGATAAGATATAACTTTATGCTCAAAACATTGCTACTCAGTCTATTATTTTTAATAAAAATAACATCAGCTGTAAGTGCTCAGGAAAGTAGCTTTAAAGTAGTTTTTTTAAACCCTGGTCACGCTAAAGAAAATAGTACCGGAAGCTTTTGGCCAAACGTCAACTTATTTATGGATGCTGCTGCAAAAGACTTAAATATAGAGTTGATCACCTTATATGCTGAGCGAAATCATATTGTAATGAAGTCACTCGCAACAAAAATACTTGCTCACGAGCCTAAATATATTATTTTAGTTAATGAAAAGGGGATGGCTTTAAACCTTATTAAAGAGCTATCTCCCCATAATATCCCTGTATTCATGTTATTAAATAGCTTTAATGAGCAAGAATTAAGCTTATTAAACAAAAAAGAGCAAAGCATTATCAAGGGGAGTTTAGTCCCTAATAATTACCTTGCTGGTAAAAGGCTAACAGATGGTTTACTGAATCTTTACTATGCGCCATCAAATAAAGAAAAACATCTCCCTTCGCCAAACTTATTAGCGCTAACGGGCGACTATAGTACACCAGCAGCTCTTGAACGGGAGCAAGGCTTATTAGACGCAATAAAAACAAGAGCTACGATAAATTTATTAGATAAAACCGCCGCTAATTGGTCTAAAGAGCAAGCTTACAATAAAGTAAAAGGCATATTACATCATGCCCGTATAGATATTATTTGGGCCGCCAACGATGCTATGGCATTTGGCGCAAAAAAAGCGGTAATGGAATCTGCGCTTAGCAACCCTGTTATTATTGGCGGGGTGAACTGGGATATAGATGATATAGACTACCCTGTTAACTTATCTTTTGGCGGGCATGTCACCTTAGGAGCATTATCGTTAGTGATGCTTAAAGATATTGAACAAAACAACTTACCTGTTGCACAACGCTTTAAAGTCATTGATATCTTTGAGTCGAGTTTGCACACCACTTTTACACCTTTTACCAAGTACTTACAGTTAAAAAAAATTAACAACTTTAACTTTTCGAGGTTTTCTCAAAGCTCAACACAACGCTTAAACTTTACCATAGAGGGCTTAATTCAAAGCTATCAAGAAGATTAATCTTTACATTCGTTACACATGATATTTTTTCAAGACTGCTAAAGTAAACGATAATAAAAGTATAGTACTGAACAAGTGCTGCTTCACTCAGCAATACACATGTTTATTACTTTACTAACACTATACTGAGCTTATGACATTATTTATAAAGTATTTATTACTAACCTTATTAACATCATACTCTTGTTTTGCATTAGCTAAATTTGACGAGTGTAAAACCTCATTAAGACTATCATCAACATCTGAATGGTACCCTTATATTTATCAAGATGAAAACGGGGTAAGTACAGGTACTGATGTTGAATTACTCTCACTCATTTTAACGCGTATGGGATGCAAGTTAGAGGTTTTCCACTTTCCTGAACGTCGTGCCTTATTAGAATTAAAGCTTGGGCGATTTGATATTGTACTGGGCGCTAGTAAAACGGCAGATCGAGCTAAAGAATTTTTTTATTCAACCGCTTATCGTAATGAAATAAACAAATTTGCCTATCGCGCAGATGATGCTGATATCACACCGACAAAAAGCTTACAGCGGCTATTAAACTTGAACAAGATCATAGCCATTAATTATGCGGGTTGGTATGGTGAAGAAATAGAAACAGCTAAAAGTAAATACCAAAACTTCAGTTATAGCCCTACAACGACTAACCGGTTAAAAATGTTGCACTTAGGTCGTGTCGATGCCGTAATAGATGACGAAATGGTATTATGTAGTGAGTTACAGCGTAATGGTTATCGCAATATAGTTATAAACACTGAAGTCCTTTTTGAAACCCCTATATATTTTATTTTTAACAAAGAGTCCGTTACCCCTGAGTTTGTGACAGAGTTCAATAACACCCTCGAGAGTATGAAAATTGATAAGAGTTTAGCTGAACACTTTTATCAACAACTCCCTAAACGCTGCAAAGCAGAACTGGCAACAAGCTGAGTAATAATATTAAACCTTCAAACAAAACACTCTTTTAGGCATTTAGGCTTACAACGGCAACTTAATTACTGTTAATGCTTTTTAAGCTCATTCGCTTTAAGTAGCATTAATTTGCTTTCTTCCAAGAAAGTTTCAGCATAATCACCAAACCAATCAGAAACGTGCTTGAACATATCAACAAAGGCATCTTTGTCATCTTGCTCAACATCTTCTAATAACTCTAAGAAACGATAAGCAAAGCGCTTCATCATATTCACATTTTCTTTGTTTGAGAAAATAATATCTGCATACAGTACTGGGTCTTGCGCAAAGAGTCGCCCAACCATAATCAGCTCTAAGCGATAAATAGGTGAACTCATATCTACCAGTTTTTCTATATCAGCACCTTCAGCCATTAAATGATAGCCGTAAGCGATAGTAGAAAAATGACGCATCACTTGCACCATTGACATCGCTTGATCATGCTCATGGGCTTCAACGGGATAAATTTTTGCTCCCCACACTTGAAACTGTTGTAGTAGCCACTGATATTTTTCAGGAAAACGCCCTTCACAAGCAATAATTGTTTGCTTAATTAACCCGGTTACATCAGGACCGAACATTGGGTGTAAACCAACGACAGGCCCTTGGTGCGCTTTTTTCATTTCATACAAAGGTGACTCTTTAATGCTGGTTAAATCAGCCAAGATACAATCAGAAGGTAATTGATTTAAATGATGAATAACCATTGAGGTTAGGCGAATAGGCACCGCAACAATCACAACACTGGCATCAGCCAAAATAGCTGCGCTATTTGGCCAATCTTCTTGTTCAATAATCGCCACTTGATAATTTGAACGAGTAAAAAGATCAACAAAAACACTGCCTAATTGACCTTTACCACCAACCACAACCACTTTGTTGCAGTCGGGGTTTACACAACGATAACCGCTCGCATCTTGACTTACGTAGGAGTCGCGCATTAAACGACGCAGCACATCTTCAATAAGCGCTGGAGATAAGCCCGCTTCGCTCGCTTGTTGTCGGCGTTTTTTAAACAAGCTCGCCTCACGTACAGGGTCATAAATAGGCATCCCAACACCGCTTTTTAACTCACCCACTTTAGTGGTAACGCTTAAACGTCGACGCAATAAATTGACTAACTCACTGTCAATATCATCAATTTCATTACGCAATGCATTAAGCTTATTATCAAAATCAGCATTGTTGTCAATATTACTCATAAATTCCTATTCTTTAAGCTTCCAACGAGCTATTTTTAATCACTATGCAATACGTGCGCTTAAACAGCTAGACAATTTAGTGTTAGCATCAGCTAAGAGTTGTTCTGTAGTTTCAAAATCAATACAAGCATCTGTTACTGACATACCATATTGTAGCGCTTCTTTAGGTAGTTCGCTGCTTTGATTACCCGCAACCAAATTACTTTCCAGCATAATACCAATAATAGACTTATTACCAGCACAAATTTGTTCTATAACATCATTGGCAACAATACTTTGGCGAGTGTAGTCTTTGTTTGAATTACCATGGCTACAATCAACAATAATTGTTGGGTCAAGCTCTTGCTTCGCTAAAGCTTCTTCACAGGCTAAAATACTATCAGCGTCATAATTTGACTTGCCGCCACCGCCTCGCAAAATCACATGGCCATCGGGATTGCCAGAGGTTTGAATAAGTGCCACCTGCCCTTCACGATTAATGCCCATAAAATGATGTGGAGATGCCGCTGACTGCATTGCATTAACAGCAACACCTAAACTACCGTTTGTGCCATTTTTAAAACCAATAGGCATAGATAAACCACTCGCCATTTCACGATGCGTTTGCGATTCAGTAGTACGAGCGCCAATAGCAGACCAACTAAATACCTCTGCTAAATATTGCGGGCTAATTGGGTCAAGTGCTTCGGTTGCTAACGGTAAACCTAGCTCTGTTAAGTACAAAATAAGTTCACGTGCTTTACGTAAACCTGTTTCAACATCAAACGAGCCATCCATATGCGGATCGTTGATTAAACCTTTCCAGCCAACTGTAGTGCGTGGTTTTTCAAAGTAAACACGCATCACTACATATAACGAACCTTGGTATTTGTTATGCAACGCTTTTAACTTTCTCGCATAAGCTTTAGCCGCTTCAACATCGTGCACTGAACATGGCCCAGAAATTACTAATAAACGAGGGTCTCGTTTGTGAACAATATCAGCAATAGTTTTTCGAGCTTGTAATACAAACTCTCGACCACTGTCTGACAAAGGTAACTCTGCTCGTAAAGCAGCTGGTGTAATTAAAACGTGCTCAGCATTAACGTGAATGTTATTAGCACTATTTTTTACTGAATTATTTGCTATTGCAGTAACTGAGTTGGAGGCGGTCATGGCTGTTCCTTTTAAATAAGTTATTAGGGTAGTCCGCTAACTAAATAACATGAGCCGAATATCAAGATTTACCTTAACCATTACACTGTGTTTTTAACGCTACACAGACAAGAAAAACCAAAAACAAGAAATCGTAAACAATTATTTACGCGATTTGTAATTATAATTTTACATTCTTTTTTGCACTTGTATAGTGCTAATTTGTTAAAAACACCTTAATTTGAGTAAAAACTTTAAAAAAACTCGGTAATGCCTCCCTCAATGGCGTAAAAGTGCGTTAAAAGGAAGAATTAATCTGAATAAAATGAATCGTCTTGCGCTTTGTTGGTGCATAGCTTAAATTGAGATAGTGCATAAAAGCAGACACAAGAACACTGACACAAAAAACAAGCAACTCATATGAAAAAGGGTTTACTAGGGAGTGATATGGTACTTATTGACGTAGTATTAAGTGTATTAGGGTTAGCTCCTCCCCAAGGCCTCACTGACTCAATGAGTCAGTCAAAAACATTAAGCTTAATGGTAGTTATTGGTTTGCTTTTATTTGCTGGTTTTATTGGCTTTTTAGTTTATATGGCAGGCCTATCATAAAAAACGCTATTAATATCCAGTAATAGAGCTTCCCTCCCCTTGCTGGCAAGCTACCCAAAAAAACACTCTTTCCCCAGTAAAATCGCTAGATAATACTATTTCACTGCTAATTAATTTATCATAGCGCCATTGAACAGCTGTCCTTCCTATAAAGCATGAATATAAGTGAAAGCGAGCGTGATGCGCTCTACAAAGTGATATTCTCTCGTCGTGATGTTAGAAGTGAATTTTTACCAACACCCATTCCAAACGATGTACTTTCTAACCTTTTAAAAGCGGCACACCACGCGCCAAGTGTTGGCTTTATGCAGCCGTGGGACTTTATTGTAGTCGATAATGAACAAACAAAAGTAGCCATTAAAGCAGGATTTACTCAAGCTAATGAGCAAGCAGAATCTCTGTTTTCAGCCGACAAGCGTTCACAATATAAAAAACTAAAACTTGAAGGTATTATTGAAGCGCCATTAGGTATTTGTGTTACTTGCGATAGAAGTAGAAACGGCCCAGTGGTATTAGGTCGTACTGTCAAAGCAGAAATGGATTTATACAGTGCAGTTTGCGCCATACAAAATATGTGGTTAGCCGCTCGAGCCGAAAACTTAGGTTTAGGTTGGGTTAGCATTATTGAAGATGCTGTATTACGCGATGTATTAGGGATTCCTGAGCATATTGATATTATCGCTTATCTTTGTATTGGCTATGTCTCTGAATTTAAAAATAAACCAGAGTTAGAAGAAAAAGGCTGGTTACCTCGTATGGATATTAATGATGTGATTCATTTCAACCGTTGGTCAAAAACTTAACATTAATGAACTTACTCAGTCTTATAGGTTGTATTTATGATTGAAATAATAATACTGGCTCTTGCCTTAAGTATGGATGCTTTCGCTGTTGCTATAGGTTTAGGCTCAAAACATGATAAAAAAACAAAATCATTAGCACTCATGGTTGCACTTTACTTTGGCCTATTTCAAGGTTTTATGCCTTTAATTGGCTATGTAGGTAGTAAAGGGCTCTTAGGTTGGGTGGCCTCATATTCCCATTGGCTTGCTTTTGCTTTGCTACTACTTATTGGCATAAAGATGATTTATGAATCCTTAAGTGAGGGCATAGAAGAAAGTATTGCCAAAATAAGCCACAGGGTAATTTTAGTGTTGGCGATAGCAACCAGTATTGATGCAATGGCCGCAGGATTCACCTTAACCTTACTAGATGTTAACCCCTTTATAGCCTGTTTTATTATTGGCATTACTACATTGTTTTTCAGTTGGATAGGTGTGTTTATTGGCGCAAGAAGTGGTACTTGGCTTGAAAGTAAAGCCGAACTACTTGGTGGAATTATCTTAGTTTTAATTGGCTTTAACATATTATTGTTCTAATATTTTAGATGAGATAAGCATGAAGAACGCGCAAGTAAATGGAGCTTTATTACTTAGTGTTACGCTTAAAGGGCCCTCCTTAAAGTAAGTATAAAAAAAACCATGCTTTTCATCCTCGCCAACTTAAACAAAAGGAGCATTTGTTATGGCTAACAATACGACTGTAAAAGATAAAAGTGGCTATGTATTTATTGCTAGCGGCATTATATTTGGTGTCGCTGCCTTTATTAGCGCTGAACTTGCTTTTTATGCTATTGGGGTAATGTTTATTATTTTAGGTTTAGTTAACTTACATAATAATAAGCACCTTAATGAGTAAGACAACATTAAATAATACCCAATAAAATTGACCCGCCGTAGGAGCTGGTAGTAATTGAATAAAAAAAGCGCCTTACGGCGCTTTTTCAAATTCAATAATTTATCAGTCACAAAGCGATAGCCACTAAGCATATCGCTTTGCTAATTCAGTGCTATTAACCGCCATGAATAATACGTTGGTCAATTAAGTTTTCAACAACACTTGGGTCTGCCAATGTTGAAGTATCACCTAAAGTATCAACGTCATTTTCAGCAATTTTACGTAAAATACGACGCATTATCTTACCTGAACGTGTTTTAGGTAAACCCGGTGCCCACTGAATGTAATCAGGCTTAGCAAAACGTCCTAATTCTTTAGCAACAAATTCTTTAAGCTCAGTGTTAAGCTCATCAGACTCTGTAGCATTACCCATTAAGGTAACATAACAGTATACGCCTTGACCTTTAATTTCATGAGGGTAACCAACAACTGCCGCTTCAGCTACAGCAGGATGAAGCACTAAAGCGCTTTCAATTTCAGCTGTACCTAATCTGTGACCTGATACGTTTAATACATCGTCAACACGACCTGTAATCCAATAAAAACCATCTTCATCACGCTTAGCGCCATCACCGGTAAAGTAGTTACCCGGGTATTGACCTAAATACGTTTGGTAGAAACGGTTATGATCGCCATAAACGGTACGTAATTGACCCGGCCAGCTTGCCGTCATCACTAATAAACCTTGGTTTTCTCCTTCAAGGGTATTACCGTCTTTATCAAATAAAGCAGGTTGAACACCAAAGAAAGGTTTACCAGCACAACCTGGTTTCATATCAACCGCGCCTGGTAATGAGGTAATTAAAATACCGCCGGTCTCTGTTTGCCACCAAGTATCAACAATTGGACAGTTACGCTTACCAACAACTTCGTAATACCAGTTCCACGCTTCAGGGTTAATTGGCTCGCCTACTGAGCCTAATAAACGTAACGACGATAAATCAGACTGGTTAACTAATTCGTCACCAACGCTCATTAATGCACGAATGGCTGTTGGCGCTGTATAAAATACGTTAACTTTATGCTTTTCACATACTTGCCAAAAACGACCTGCATCAGGATATGTTGGAACACCTTCAAATACTAGCGTAGTGGCACCGTTTGCTAATGGGCCGTAGAAAATATATGAGTGACCTGTGATCCAGCCAGCATCGGCGGTACACCAGTAAATTTCACCTGGCTTGTAATCAAAGACATATTTATGTGTCATTGCCGCATAAAGAATGTAACCACCACAAGTATGTACAACACCTTTTGGCGTACCCGTTGAACCCGAGGTATAGAGAATGAATAATGGATCTTCTGCATCCATCACTTCAGGTTCACAAACCGCTGATTGCTTAGCTACCGCTTCTTCATAATTAATATCAGTTTTTTCATTCCAAGCAACATCGCCACCCGTACGAGCAACCACAATAACTGAATGTACATTTGGACAATCAGCAACCGCAGCATCAACATTTGCTTTTAATGGGATACGCTTACCACCACGTAAACTTTCATCGGCAGTAATAACCACTTTACAGTCGGCGTCAAGGACACGGGCTTTAATTGACTCTGTAGAAAAACCACCAAATACCACAGAGTGAATTGCACCAATACGTGCACACGCTAACATCGCGTAGCCTACTTCTGGGATCATTGGCATGTAAATACATACGCGGTCACCTTTTTTAACGCCGCGCTCTTTTAATAAGTTAGCAAAACGACAAACATGATCATGTAGCTCTTGATAAGTAACTTTAAGGTCTTCAGTTGGATCGTCACCTTCAAAAATAATCGCAGTATCGTTTGCTTTTGTCGCTAAATGACGGTCAATACAGTTATAACTTACGTTTAATTTTGCGCCTGAGAACCAGTTAATTTCAGAATTTTTTAAATCAACCTTACTAACGCTATCCCATGGTTGGTACCAATCGATAAACTCTTTAGCTTGCTCACCCCAAAAAACATCAGGTTGCTCAATAGATTGCTTATACATTGCATCGTAAGTAGCCGCGTCAATATGAGTATGCGCTTTAGCTTTTTCTGACACTGGATAACGAGATTGTAATTCTTTCATTATTTCTTCCTTCGGACTTAACTTGAGGTTATTAACTTGAAGTATTAGTTTATTTTTATAAGTTTAATTATTTTTAATATTAGTTTTTCTATATGGCTTGTTAGCAATTTTATCTGTGCTACAAAAAGTACATTTAATAAAAATATTAAACACTTTTATCGCGATAAAACACTTACCACAAGCGATAAAGAGTACGTTTTCATTATTTGATAGCCAACATGCTAGAATTTTTATGACGCTTTTTATATACGCCTTTAGTCTTAATTTACGTTTTTACTCTATTAAATAAGAAATAAACAATAAATTAGTCTTACTAACCCATAACCATAACACTGAAAAATAATACTGACAACGCTGTCATCTAAACAATAACAGCTTCTGCTATAGTTGAATGTAACAACATATGACCCAGCAAGGAATTAAAAGCTTAGCTCAATGTTAAATACAATCGAACGACCAAAAATAGCACGCGTATAAAAATTAGCATTATCGCTGTAAGCAATACCATCACGAGGGTTACCTTCAGTGATCCCAACCGTATTGGTGATATTTTTAGCCAGTAATGCAAGCTCAATGTTATCGGTTAATGCTGTACTAATACCTAAATCAACTACAGTGTAAGCAGGTAAAGCAAAACGGTTGGCAATATCTGAATAGCGTTTACCTATATAAGCTAAGGTCATAAACACTTCGCTATTATCGAATTGGTAACTTGGCATTAATCGCAACTGCAATTCAGGTGTTCGTGTTATTTGGTTACCGTTATAAGTACTTTCTTTCAGTGCATTTGGAATCCCACTAAAAATAGCTTTTTGCCAAACACCTAAGCCAGAAAGATGAAAGCGATCAGTGAGGTTTATATCAAACTCAAACTCAACGCCTCGGGTATTAGTGTCAATAAACAAGCTTTCTTGATTGTCGTATAGCCCTCGAAAAACTGTAAAAGCTAGCGGATTAAACCGTGTTTCAAAAAGGGTTGCGGTCATACGCCAATTATTATCAGCCATACGCAAACCACCTTCGGCAAAATTCAAAGTAACTGGTTCGCCAAAGCCTACTTCAGCTGGAATACTATCTAAGTAATCGCCCCAACCTATTTCATTGCCAAAGGTGATTAACTTAGGCATTTCAAAGCCACTGGCAAAATGAAAAAATAGTGCTGACTGTTTTGTTAATTGATAATTACCACCAACACTCCATGCCAGCTCAGTAAAGCTCTCCTTTTTAGTAAAAGTGTAGTCACTCTTATAAACAGCTTGAAATTGACTATCATCAAGGTCGTATATTTTATCAGTACTGGCACTCGACTGTAGTGATAGATGCTCTAATCGTATTCCTAAATCAATAATGAGCTTATCTAGCGGTTGCCATTCAATATTTCCATATAAAGAGTGAGACAACGCCCTACCGTCACCATCTAAATAACCAGGTCCAGCATAAGAGGTAAAGCCATTTTCACTGTAAGTTTCGATAATTTGACTTTCTTGATCAAGCGCAACAATATCTAAACGCTTAGGTTGATGTTTAACTTCAGTTAATAGTTCACCTTGCCACTTGTCTAGCGGTAAACTATCAAAATTATTTAACGCTAAAATGTGGCCAAAACTTAAGCGCCAATGTTCTAATTCAATATCAGCATTAAGGTGATTAAGCCATTGTTGCTGCTGATAATGTGAGTACAAAGGATAAGCAAAAGTGACTAAACCATTACCGTTGAGGTGTTCGGGAGCGTTAACAATACTCTGATCATGACTATAACTATAAGCCGCTTTAATGATTTTATTGGGGTGTTCTGCTTGAGTTTTATTAATAAAATTTTGCACAAATGGGCTGTTAAGTTGCTCTGTGGCATTAAGAATGGTGTCATTACCTAAGTTCATCATTGCATACATAGTATTAGCCATATCAGCCACACTAAACTTATTATTGAGGTGAACATTATCGCTAATATCCCACTGTAAATTCATATCAAATCGTGTCATTTTCGTTTTTTGGCCATCATCAATATCTCTTACGATGATGCCCTCAGGAGTTTTAAAGTGCAGCTGATTAAAATCACTACTTAACAATGTCCCATAGTTAGCATTAATACCCGAAATTGCCTGAGGCTCTTCAGCATTGGTCATTGCTATGGGGGGGAAAAAGGTCGTTGTATCGTTTAAATGTTTCAGTGAAAAATTCGCTTCCCCCTGTGTAAAGCGTTTGGTTAGGTTAAGTGTTACTTGTCCGCCCTTATCTACAATATAACCCGGCGCTCTAACCCCATCATTAAAGCGATAAAAGCCACCAAGTGCGTAATACCAGTTATCAGTAATAGCGCCACTTGATAAAGCGTCTATGCGGGTAAAGTCATGATCAACACCTTGGCTGAATCGCCATTGATTTTTGCTAACATCAGAGCCCTTCTCACTAATAAAATTAACCACGGCGGCAGGACCATTGACCGTTAAAATAGCACTATTACCACCTCTAATTGTTTCGACTCCAGCCGTCATAAGGTCTTGTCGTAAGAAAAAATCTGGCCAAACACCATCATAGACAACAGGTAAACCATCCATCATTAAACTGATAAAACGGAAACCTTCCCCACCTCTTAGCCCTCGAGGAGCAACATTATTATTGGTTTCACCGCCTGAGCCTTCAACCCAAAACCCAGGGACTTGTTGTAAAATTTCAGCCGTACTCTCACGTGATAATTTGGCTAATTTATCACGATTTAAATAAGTAACAGAGGTAGATGACGCCAAAATACTCCGATGCTGACTACCTTGCGCCGTAATTAAAATGTGCTCCCAAGCATCATTTTCAAGTATTTGCTCGCCATGAGTACTTAACGCATCATTAGGTTGTAGTACCGCAGCTTTCAAGCTAATTAAAATTACCTGCTCGTCAAATAACAACTGATATTCAAAACCACTATCGGTTAACAAAGTGGTTAAAATATCACTTAACGGAGCGGTTAAGGTTAGCGGAGTTAACGATGCCTTAGATGACACTGAACGCATAACTAATTGCATATCAGTTTGCTGAGCGAGCTGTAATAGTGCTTGCTCGAGTTGTCCACCTAAAAAAATAAATGTAAATATCTCCGTGGCGTTAATAACATCCCGCTTAGCTTTTTTTACATTAGGTTGAGCTAACTCAGCTTTAACCGGATCGACGCTAGCTTGTTCAGCCAAGACAGAAAAACCAGAAAGTAGCAGACATACAAAAGCACCATTAAGAACAAAACGTTTAATGGTGCTTATCCAGGTGAGAAAACGTGGAGACCTGTTTTTAATCATATTACCTAAAACAAATAAGCATCGTTTGATGCTTTATCTTTGTTGTTTTTATTATTTTGTTTTTAGTTTTTTACTTTATATTATTTTATCTACAGTATTCTGCGCTCTGCAATATGTAAGCTATAAAATGGCTCTTTTAAAAGAGAATGCTATTTATTCGTTTACCGTTATTGCTCCTTACTTGCTCTAATAACCACCGTATTACCATAGCGCTCAACTTCAACAGGGAAAATATAAGGTAAGGCAATTAACCAATCGTCAACTTTATCGTAAATAATGCTGCCGGTATAACCCATATCAGCCACCGCTTGGTCGGCAATATGAATATTTAAATTCGAGTAACGCTTTAAGTCAAAAATTACATTAGCTAAATTAGTATCAACATAACTACTACGCCCCTGTTGCCAAGCCATTTCGTCGCTTAGCGTCATAGTTAACGCGGCACTTATCTCTCCGCTTTCTTTAACCTGCACAGTTTCTCCGGCATTAAGCTCAACGCTGTTATCAATAAGTCGAGGACTTTCATCTGCACTTTGTTCTACATAGCGTTGCGATTTAACTTTAACAATCCCTTCAAGTACCGCAACAGCAAGTAACGTTTTAGACTCTTTTACATTAAAAATGGTACCAATAGCCTGCACGGTTCTCCCATTATTGTGCACAATAAACGGGCGGTTTTTATCTTTAGCAACGGTAAATAATGCCTCGCCTTGATGTAAATAAATATTACGCTCATGCTCGGTAAAACTAACCGTAAGGTGTGTTTTTGCTGCTAAATAAATAACAGTGCCATCGGCAGTAGTTATCGTTTTATGTTCTGCAACATCGGTAAGCCACTCGTTATTAGCCAGCTTAAGGTTTTGTTGTTCATCACTTTGTTGCTGCGCAATAAGTGATTGCGTAGAGATGTTTCCTGTAGAAATAACTAACAATGACACCATCAATAAGGCCGTGCTAAATGCAGCATAATATTGAACTTTTTTTATTGTAAAGGCGCCAAATAATTGATGTGCACTTTGTTGTAGCTTTGCGATCAAGCTCTGCTTCTCAGGTAACATAGCCAGATCTTCAGCGAAGTCATCAATTGCTAATGCATCAGCAATTTCCCACATATGCTGTGCTTTTTCAAAAGCACTTTGATGCTGCGGATTATTTTGTAACCATTGTTCAAAAGCTTGACGCTGTTGTGTACTTGGCTCATTTTCAAGTGTCAGTAACCACAGTGAGGCTTGCTCATTAATGTGCTCAATTGAGTCTTTATCTTTTAGCGCTTGCTCGGAAATATCAGTGTTTTTCATAGTTTACTCTAGCCATAATGACTACTTTTTTGTCCATTAAATTACAAGTCAGATTGAAGTTCATCAAAACAATGTCGTACCGCACGTAGCACATATTTTCTTACCATACTTTCAGATATATTCATCTGGGTAGCAATTTCGGTATAACTTAAACCTTTAATTTTATATAAGATAAAGGCTTGTCGACATTTTAACGGCAGTGATTTTATCGACAATGTCATTTTTTCTAATAGCTGTAACGACTCATTTTTTCGCTCAGGCGAGGTAACATCGTTATAAAACAGCTCTTGCTCAATGCCTTCATCTTCTGGACTACGGGCATTATGGCGCATTTTATCAATCGCTAAATTAAAAGCTATGCGATATAAATATGCCTGAATGTAATTGCTAATGTCTTTATTATCGAGCCCTAATAGACGAACAAATGCTTCTTGAACAACTTCTTCAGCCTCACGCTTACCGAGTCCTTTAGCCATCACTCTTTGTATTAAATTTTGGTGGTGATTTTGATATAGCGCTTTAACCTCAGCAACGCGTTGCTCGCTACTTGAGAGCGTATCAAACGACAGTTCGTCAAAGCTTTTCATTGCTTCATTCATCATAATCCCTAATGTAACTCATTAAACCTACCTTGTTTTCAAGCCTCTTACTTATATAACGATTGAGACGGCTACTTTGGGAATTTTAAAGTAACTTAAATTTTTAAGCGCATGTTTTTAGATACACCTTGCACTATGTTCTTATACCGTGCAGCTAACAATTAACCTAAGCTTTAACCTTGTACGATGCGAAAAAAGGGTTTCGCATCGTACAAGCTGGAGTATTAAATATACCAGTTAATAAACGACTATTTCATCAATATATAAAGGTAATTCAGGTATTTGTGGATCAGCAGAATTTTTACGGTTTTGCGCAACAACGCGTAAATAACGATAATTTACTGGGCTAAATTTCATATTAAGTACGGGATGATTTAAGGCAGCGTCAGCTTCGGTCAATAATGCCAGTGACTGCCACTGCTGGGCATCATTTGAGCCAAAAACTTCAACACGTTTCGGCGGGTGAAGCTGTCTATGTTTACCAGTATCAACTCCCATAACGACTTGGCTAATTTTAGTCTCTTGAACAAAATCTATCGTGGCATCTAAGTCTTCATCATAAAAAACGGCAAAGTCTTCAACATTATAATATTGATCGTAGGCCATTACGCCATCGAGAATTCGCTCACGCCCAGAACTCGGTTCATGCACAAAACTAATTTTTTTCCCTAACGCTTTATGGGGAGCTACCGTAAGTTGAGTATTACCAAAATACTGACCACCTTGTGGTGCTTGAGTAACAACTTGATAGGTTGTTGGCGTATTCACTGTTATTGCCTTTTGGTATGGTTGCCATTGCGTTAATGGCTGCTCTGAAACTTTTCCAGAAAACTGCTCAGCAAAAATGGGGGGATAAGTACGATAGAATATATGTTGCGAGCTTATCTCACTTTGCATGCTGACGCTCAATAAAGCAGCGTTACTGGACTGCGCACCTTGCTTAATAATATTCGCTGTGGCTGTGGCATTAAAGGCGCTATAGCTTGGGTTCAATCCCATATATTGGTAACGTGTTAGCAGCGCTTTAATGCCGCCGCTATAGCGTTGCCAGTTTTTCTGCTCGGGCTTACTCCACATCACCTCAGCTAGTGCACTTAAACGAGGAAAAAGCATATATTCAGCATGACGCGCGGTTTTTACATATTCGGTCCATAAAGCTCCTTGTACACCTAAAATATGCTTAGCGCTGTCTTTGGGTAAATCCGCAGGTACAGGCTCATAGTCGTAAACCATTTTCAATGGTAAAAAGCCGTGAATCGCTTTAGGCTCTTCAACAGAACGAGATTGATAAGCATCTAAATAGGTAAACTGATAAGGGCTCATAATGGCATCGTGACCTTTTTTACTGGCACTAATACCACCTTGCGTACCGCGCCACGACATAATTACCGCATCCTTAGCAATACCTCCCTCCATAATTTCATCCCAGCCAATTAAGGTTTTATTAAGCTGGCTAATAATAGCGCTGACCCGTTTAATAAAATAGCTTTGCACTTCTTCTGGGCTATTTAAGTTTTGCTCTTGCATTAACTGTTGAACAAAGTAACTTTCAAGCCACTGCTTTTTAATCACCTCATCGCCACCAATATGAATGTATTTAGAGGGGAACAACGCCGCCACTTCTTGATAAATTTTAGTCAGCATGGCAAATGTTGCTTCTGTTGGGCAAAGTACATTTTCAAAAATACCGAAACGCTCTACCACTTGAACCGCTTGTTGATGGCATGAATATTGTGGATAAGCCGCGAGTAATGCTGAGGTATGCCCTGGTACATCAATTTCTGGAATAACTTCTACATGGCGAGCTTTAGCGTAAGCCACTACATCTTTAATTTGCGCTTGTGTATAAAAGCCACTGTGCGCTTTATTGTCAAATAACGATTGATAATCGTAGGTATGCCCAACGACGGTTTTTTTTCGATATGCCCCTGTACGAGTTAACTCAGGCATGCTGTTAATTTCAATGCGCCAGCCCTGATCATCGGTTAAATGCCATTGAAAAACATTCATCTTATGAAAGGCCAACCAATCAATATAGCGCTTTACAAACCCAACATTAAAAAAGTGGCGACTTACATCTAAATGCATCCCTCGGTGATTAAAGCGCGGTGAATCATTAATTTCTACGCCGTTAATTAGCCAATGGCTTTTATTAATCGGCATTCTCGTTTCTATTTCTGCGGGCAGTAACTGTCTTAATGTTTGCACGCCATAAAATAGTCCAACCTCACTATTAGCACGCAAAAATATTTTTTTGTCGGTGACTTTAAGGTAATAACTCTCGGTTTTATCTCTTGATTTTATAAGAGAGAATTCAATAACATTGCTGTTCTCTTCGTTATTGTCTCTTACTTCATTAGTATTCTTTTGAGCACTTATGTCAATAAGCTCGGGTACGTACCCTGTAGCAGGTTGAATAAAGTCACTAAAATAATGCGCTACGGTGCTAGCTTCTTCACTGTTATAAGTGAAGCGAGTATTTTGGTTAAATTTGAAATGCTGTTCGCGCCAAATAACGGTTTGTGGTTGAGGAAACAACCGTTGTTGCTGGTGTTGTGGTAACTCTTGTTGGAATACTTCACTCGCTTGTTTGGCGGCACTAGGAAAGGTCACTCCTAAAGATATAGAAACCGCTAATACTAGGTAAGTTAAACAATTAATCGTTGGTAAAATCTTCACTCTCGCTATCCTTAAAAATAAAAAACCCGCACATGATTTAGGGAGAGTGCGGGGGCAAATAAAGGGTGAAGCATTAACATAACGCGCGTTAATACTTCACAATGCCATAAACGTGTGTTCGGGTGGTTCTAAATTATTTAAAAATCAAAGGTTAGTGAAGCATTAAACGTACGCCCTAGTATTGGGCGAGCATAGTAATAATCAAAACCTGCCTGTTGGTCGTTTATCGCTCTTGGGTTACCTTCTGTTAAGCCTATTTCATTTGATAAATTAGTGCCTTTAAGGTGCAAGCTTAGCCCTTCTGTAAACTGATAAATAACCCCAGCGTCAATCGTGGTATAAGCGGGCAATTCAAACTCATTTTGCCCATCAGAGAAACGTTCACCTAAATGATGAACGGTTAAGTAAACATTACCGTTATCAAAATGGTAGGTAGGGGTTAAACGTAGTTGTACTTTAGGGGTACGCTTAACTTGATTACCTTCCCAGTGACTGAAGTCGCCGTCAAAGCCTTCCATTTCAGGGTTTTGTAGCACACCAGTCAGCTCAAACGATAAATCATCAGTCGGCTGCCAAATCGCTTCAAACTCTACACCCGTTGTAATGGCATCAACCGTTTGGTTAGACACTTCACCATTACTGCCAGTAAAGTTACGCTCAGTTAAGTCTTCAAAGTTAGTATTAAATAACGTTACAGATGTTCCTAAAGTATCACCTGAGTAACGTACACCTATTTCACCAAACGTTAAGTGTACGGTGTCATTAAAGTCGGCATCTGCTCCTGAATGAATACCTTGGCCATGGCTTAATAAACGTGGCATTTCAAATGCGTCCGCATAACGACCAAACATCGCAATATCTTCATTGAAGGTATAATTAAAACCTATAGTCCATGCCGTTTCGGTAACATCTGTTTTTTTATTGTAAAAAACGTCTGATGGCATATCGGTATAGTTATTGGCCATGATGTTATCGGTATCATTGCCATTGGCATCAAAAGCGCCATCAACTTCTTGCGCAAATAATGTTCCCGATGCGGTACTATCTAGCGTTAGCCTTTCAATACGTATACCACCATCAAGTCGCAAATTATCAGTCGCTTGAAACTCTTCATTGATAAATAATGAATGTGAGCTTGTTGTGCCGTAGGCTGTTGCTTGCCCCCAACCTGGCGCATAACCCGTTGAACCTTGGTCTGTTAATTGCCCAACGACTTCATTTTGACTATTTAAAGCAACAATATCTAAACGGCGAGCATTATCTCTTACTTCAGTTAAATACTGTGACTCCCATTTATCAACGGGTAAGTCATCAGCATCTACACCAGCGTATAGCCAGCCAAAGGTTAAGCTGTGTTGCTCATTTTCGTAGGTAAAGCTTAATTTACTCACCAATTGCTCAGCTTCATAACGAGAATAAAGTGGGTAGCTTGTGGTCACTAAACCATTACCATTTAAGGTACTTGGATTTTGTAATAACTCTCCTGAGTTAACAAATCGATAAGCGGCATTGACCGCACCTTGATCGGCAAAATGCGCCAGCATATTGTTAACATCATCGGCTTGTAGGCGAGTATTCGCATCAACGAGCGTCGAGTTGTCAAAATTTAATAAAATATACATGTCGTTTTCAAATTTTGAATAACGCGCTTTTGCATTCATGAACCAGTAATCAGATAAATCCCAATCAAAATCAAAACCAACACTGCTCATTTTAGTGTGCTGACCATCTTCTAAATCACGGGTTAAATAACTACCATCTTGTTTTAAGTAACCGAGCCTTTGTTGATCTTTGCCCAACAAAGTCCCCGATTGAGGATCAACCCCAGGAATACCTTGTGGGTCGCTTTGATTCTGCAACGGAATAGGAACATAAAAAGTAGTATGATCATCAAGATATTTAGCTGATATAGTTAATTGACCATCATCAAAGTCGCGTACTAAATTCGCACGAATTTGACCGCCATCATCCGCGGTAAACTCCGTATCACGAACCCCGTCTGATTGACGATAAAAGCCACCTAACGACATTTTCCAGTTTTCACTAATTGGCGCACCATAAAAACCATCAAAGCGCATCATGCCATAATCGGCATAAGAAAGTTTTACAGTTCCCTCGGCTTCATCAGTGGGTTTACGCGTAATAAAGTTAACTAATGCTGCTGGGCCATTGGTTGTTAATAAACCACTGGTGCCGCCTCGCACTGCTTCCATACGGTCAATGGTAACATCTTGTCGTTGGTAAAAATCAACCCAAACACCATCATAAACCACCGGTAAACCGTCTTCTTCAACGCCAATATAACGAAAGCCTTCACCGCCACGTAAACCACGTGGAGCAACATTGTTATTAGTTTCTCCGCCTGAGTCCTCAACCCAAAAACCGGGCACAGACTCTAATAGGTCAGCAGTCCCTAAAGGCATTTCACGTGCCATTTGCTCGGCATTAAGTGAGGTAACCGAAACTGACGACTCTAAAATAGTTTGACCTCGCCCTGCACTACCAGTCACAACAATACGTTCTAAATCGACTAACGACTCTTTTTTCTGTGATGGTTTATCCTCGGCTTGTTCAGCAAAAGAGTGTGGTGCAATAAATAATGCGGTCATTACAGCGCAATACAGTGCAGATTTTTTTATTTGGTGTTTTTGAATACTCATCATGTCCCTCATAACACTCTTGATAGAGCGTACTTTCATTGAATGGGCTTTAATCGCACTATCTTGGTAAGCACGCAATTGCCCATTACTTAATTATTGTTTTAGGTGTTTTTATAAGGTCTTGACGATATGGCTTATGCCCTAGCGCACTTTTATAAACCTTACGTAATATAGAAACGAACAGCAGTGGTGTTTTGGGAATTGCTTTTTCAATTATTTTTCAAGCTGAATTAACAAAGCGAAAAAAAACAAACACTTAATTTAAATTAATATTTTTAGAATTAGAGAGAGTCACTAAAGTTATTTAAATGAAGTGACTTAAATGAAGTGACTTAAATGAAGTAATTAGTGAGATAAAACACTAACTCCTGAACTAACGCATTGATATAGTACTAATTCATTAATATTTCACTGAAAAGACAATTTGCATGCATTCTTCAACATTTAGCAATCAATTGATTGACTCACAAACCTTGCCTGATCTTGAGTTACTACCCAAACAGCCATTATCGAGTCGTTATGCTAAAACCAATATGGTCGTTATTTTGGTGAGTACAATATTAACGATATTGGTGGTGTTAGCCGTTAAGTATCAGCCATTTTTAGAAATACCAGCGCATATTACCAACTTACTCGGCTTTGCCATTTGGTTAATAGCGGCCTTGGGCTTCATCATGATAGTTTATCGACGATTAGCCGATCCTCTGAAAAGCTACGCTTTACGGGAACATGATTTAAGCTATAGCGCAGGACTCGTATTTAAAAAAACAGTAACTCAACCGATAGTACGCATTCAGCACATAGAATTAAAACGAGGGCCAATTGAGCGCAAAGTAGGTTTAGCTACTATCCAAGTATTTAGCGCAGGTGGTGCATTAGAAACCTTTCAAATCCCTGGGTTACCTTTAGCACAGGCACAAAAGCTACGTGAATTCATTTTACGTCACAAAGGTTCTATTGAGCATGCCTAATACCAAACTCTCAGGCAATGATGCCGCAAATACTCATGAAGAAACTACTAGTGAAGTTAATACTCATGAGAGTAGCCACTTAAGCGGTAACTACCAGAATAATCAAGCACAAACAAAACAGTGGCAACGCTTATCACCCATTGCTATTTTATTTTTTGCTATGAGTTTTATCCAAGGCTTATTCGGGCAGCTTATTTATATTGCGCCAGCCTTGATTATTGGTTATAAGCAAATTACTGAAAACCCAACGCTGTGGTTACCTATTGTTATCACCTTATTAACGGTATTAGCCATTTCTGCTGTGCTTAAGTTTTATTATTTTCAATACCGCTTATCTAAAAATACCATTGAGATTCGTGCCGGTGTTTTTAAAAAATCACACACTAATTTACCTTTTTCACGCATTCAAAATGTTAAGTTAGAGCAGCCTATTTATTACCGCTTAACCGGCTATGCTTGTCTACAGCTTGATACTGCGGGCTCAAGTAAGCAAGAAGTAAAAATTGCAGCGTTGCCATTAGCCTTTGCAGAAGCTTTAAAGAAAGAAATTTTAGCTCAACATGAAAAACATAATAATGAAGACTGTTCTGATGATAAAAAACCTTTAGCAAGTACCCTAAGTACTCATGACACTAACTTAACTAGTGCCCAACAAGAAACCTTGCTAAATACACGTTCAGTAAAAGATTTAATTATTCATGGAGTTACCAGCAACCGTATTTGGATTTTTTTAGGCGCAAGTGCTCCTTTTTTTGATAATGCTTATGCCTTTATCAATGAAAAACTCAGTAATTACGGCATTAATTTAGCGGCAGCTTTTGATTTGAACACTCATTCATGGCTAGAAGTTGGTTTATATGCTCTAACGATTACCTTTTTAATGATGTTCGCCTTAACACTATTTTCTATTTTGGGCTCGGTAATGACCTTCTATGGCTACACCTTATCTAAAGTAGGCGATAAATATATTCGCCGTAGCGGACTGTTTACCAAACACGAAGTCACTATGCGCTTGTCTCGTTTGCAAATGATTATACAAAAGCAAGACTGGCTTGATATGGTACTCAAGCGCATTAACCTAAAATTTGAACAAAGTGGTGCTAAGCTTTACGGCGCCAGCACTCAGGCACTTAATAATAAAATTATGGTGCCATCAATTACCCCTGAGCAAAGTCTGCAATTAATTAATGAAGTGTACCCCGAAAACAATCTCTCAACGGTAAACTTTACCGCGATTAGCAAACACTTTTTAGTTCGTTACTTGGCGTATATGCTATTGCCACTATTTGCTTTTTGTCAAAGTACCTTATTGTATACGGCGCAATATGAGCTTGCCGCAAGCCTAATTGTTCCATTTGTTTTTATCGGTTTTCTTATTGTAATGCGCTGGTATCGCTGGGGCTATGCCAGTGATGAACACTTTATTTATGTGCGTAAAGGTTATGTAGGTGTAGATTACTATTGTTTTCCTATTTACAAAGTACAACAAACCACCCTTAAACAAAGTATTATGATGGAAAAAAGCCAACTCGCTACTACAAGGTTTATTCTCGCTGCTGGCACAATAACTATCCCTTACCTATCGCAAAACGCTGCTTATCAATTACTCAATAAAACCTTAATGCAAGTAGAGTCAAGTGATAAGTCATGGATGTAATGATTAAAACATAGGCACAAAAAAACCGACGCCTAGTGTCGGTTTTTTACTCAAAAGGTTACCTAGCGCGATTAACGAGAAGCGCTTGTATTAACTTTTCATCTTAATTTTTTGTCTTAACTTCTTATATTAATTATTCAAATTAACTAGTTAAATTAACAACTAATATTAACGATTAATCTTCGCTATCAAAGTCTTCATCATCTAAGTCAAAGTCATCATCTGACAATGCGCGTACAGGCTTGTTGGCCGCTTTAGCGATAACTTCAATATAAAACGACGTTAATTTTTCAACTTGCGTTTGATCAATTAACTTATTTATTTGTGATAAATGTACTGTTTTCGCTTCAGCTTGGGTATTACCAAACTTACAATCAAAGTCCCAAAAATCAGCACCTTCAGGTAACGTTTTTTTGCGCTCTCTTTTTAAGTATTTTTTTACTTCATGTTTAACAGCATCAACACGTCTTTCAATTTTAATTTTTGGATGAGTTAATTCAAATGTTTTTTTCATAATGCCCTTCAAAGCAAGTCATACTGAGCAATACGTTAAAGTTAGCCCAATAAAAGGTAAATATCCGTTAAGTACAGCTTAACGGTAATAAAATAATAGCGCTATTTTACGTTAAATTTTACTAAGTAGCGACAGAGCATTACGTGCAATAGTACTTTATTTGCTTTGCGCTTTTTTATAGACCCACTGTAGCCCTTGAATGGCGGTAGTCGGAAAAGCGCTTTCATGATTAGCTTCTTTAATAATCAATAACTTGGCATTTAATTTTGGTTGCTGCCATGCCAGTACTTGCTGATAAAATTTTTCAGCATCGCCCACCATATCGTAATTACTATCAAGACCAATAGTTTCACGCTCGCCAATCGCAATAAACACATTAGCCTCAATCACTTTTTTACTACGTTGAAACGCGGTTTCCAGCTTAAAAATCATATGTTCATCAAACCAGTATGACGGACTGCCTAAAATATAGTGGTTAAATAATTCTGGCTTAGTCAGCAAAATATAAGTACCTAATAGCCCGCCTAGCGAATTACCAACAAATGCTCGATCATTTGGCTTTGCTCGGTAATTTTTTTCAATATAACTAATCACATCGCGCTCAAGAAATGCCATGTATTTAGCAGCACCACCGGTTTTTTTCTTCCATGCGCTATTAATCGTTGGCGTATAATCTAACACTCTACTGCTATCACCTTTCGACCCCTTCGCATAAGAAATGCCAACAATAATCGCCTGCTCTATTGCTCCTGAGTTCATAGGATAACGAGTTGCCCCAGACACTATTTGAAAGCTATACCAAGCATCGGTTAAGTAAATAACTGGATAGGTTTTATCCGCAGAGTGCTGATAATTTTTAGGTAACTTAATAAACAACGGATAAACCGCCTCGCTGGTTGAGTCTTTTATATCAACTACCACACTGCGCGGGATTTTGAAGGCTTGGGTTGCCATTGAAGCAGAAGAAAAAACAACGCTGATTAAGATGGATAAAAAAACAAAAATTAACGTATTTAAAGATGAACAACTCGCATGAAATAATTTCAATGTTACGGGCCTTTTTAGTGGTTTTGATGATTTTGATGATTTTGATGATTTTGATGATTTTGATGATTTTTACCGTTCTAACCAAAGCAACAACTGCTGCGCCAATGCTTTTGGCTCAGTTAGTGGCAACATATGAGCACTACCTTGGGTTTTAATCAAGGTGATATTATTATTGTTAGCTTTGTTAACTAGTGCTTCAAGCCATGGAGTATTGACCATAGTATCTTGCTCTGCATAGTAAAAAGTTATGGCGTTACTCAGCTTTGCCAAAGTACTTTGTAAGTCATCACGCAATGACGTATGTTCAATTTGACTTAAAAACTCCGCTTCACCTAACTCTCTATCCATTTGTTGAATTAACCTAGCTAGTTCAGTCGTGTTTTTTTCAGTTTTTTGATTACTCATTTCAGCACCTAAAAACTGATTAATGCGCTGCTGGTTAATTCCTTGATAACCATAACGCTTAACCGCTGATAATATGGCTTCTCGCTGACTTAACTCTGCTTGATTTAACGCACATGGGCTATTGGCAATAACAAAAAGCTGGGCCACTCGTTCAGGAAAACAGCAATTAAAATAACTAGCAATATAACCGCCTAATGAAAACCCCATCAGCGCAACAGGTGTTGAAGGTAAGGTGTTTGCTAACCACTGTGCCAATTGCGCAAAGTTTTTATTAGCTGGAATAGCTAAGTGTACAAACTCAAGATCACTTACAGCACAAGTAAGCTCAGGCAATAGCTTCGACCATAAAAGCTCGTTACACATAGTGCCCGGTAGTAAATACACTTTATTTTTCATGGTGTTGCTTCCTTGTTCGCTATAAATAATGACAGCTATATCATCGTTATACCGTTAAAACAGAGTAATTAACAGCCAATAGTTTATTGGTTGAGGTATTGGGTTGCACTAAGGCTTTAGTAATTTTACCAAACTGAGGCTTTACAATAGGTTGATTAATACTGCCGCTGGGCTTTCTTCCTTGCCACTGAGTAAACAAGGTAAAATCTGCGCTCAAATTAGCAATAAAACCCGTTGATTTATGCGCTTTGACTTGCTTGTGATTGCCCTGCTTTTGGGCTCTATTCGCCTCAAAAATTAAGGAAGCTGCGGTTGCGTTATTAGTAAGGCTTTTTTCACGTGTTGCGCCGAGTAAACAAATTCTATTTTCAGCCGCCCGCGCTAATAATTGATATTGCACTTCACTTGCTTCTTGAACATCAAAAGGTACTAGCAATACATGAATACCTTTTATTGCTGCTATTTTGACAATTTCGGCAATGTTGGCATCATCAGCGGTTAACATCGCAATTGTGATACAGCCTTGCTCTAACGGTACTTCAATAATATTTAAGTGATTACCTAGCTCGGTCCATTGGTAACGCTGACAAAAGTGAAGTTGCTGCTGCATAGCGATAATACCTTGCTCGCTAATTAACACCGCTTGATGTTTACCGTCAATAACTAAGCTGGTACAGACATATTGAAAAGGTCTTAATACTTGAGATATTTGTCGCTCCACGGTTTTACTAAAGCTTTCTAACGCGCTGCGTTGTTCGCTATTCTCACAAACGCTTTTATCGGCTAAAAAGAATAACTCTGGTAACTGAATAATATCGCTGAGGTTATTTTCAATATAAAAACAAACATCTTCAAGTGCTTGCTCATGGTTAGTGTAAGTGGCAAAAATGGCGGTGTTAACAGTATTAGGGGCAACTCGTGCAGCGTGAGTATTTTTGCTGTTATTGTTTGAGCTTAACAAGGTTTGATAAAGCTCAGGTCGGCGTTGTTTCAAAATATCGCTACCGTCTGGGCGCTTTTTAGTATTGGCATCAGCTAAGTTAATATCTGCCCAAATAACCCCTTCTTCATTAGCTGACATTTGCGCTAATACCGCCCCCGTTGATGAGAGTATTTGACTTTGTCCTACAGCCACTAAATAACTTTCGGATAGTGTATATTGCGCGAGAAAAGCATCGTGATGTGCTGGTTCAATGAGCATTCCCACTTTATTGGCTGAAGCAATAAATACTTTATTTTCACTGGCACGTGCAGGGCTATGTAAGCTACTTTGATCTACTGCAAAAGTACTGGTTGAATGACACAAAATTTGCGCGCCAGCCAAGGTCATTGCACGGGCTTGTTCAAAACCTAAGCTGTCGTTACCAACCAGTAATCCTATATTGCCAAGTTCGGTATCCGTAATGGTTGATTTAGCGCTAGTACAAACAAAAAAATCTTGCTCACAGCCAATTAAGATTTGCTTATCACTGTGTGCTATTAACGCGCCTGAGGGAGCAAACAAACATGAGCTAACACTAATATTTGACTTTACATCACCGTTTTGATGTTCACGCATATCATCTCGTCGCAACGTAACACCAAGGGAAATATAACAATGGTGCTGTTTAGCTTGTTCCGCAATGGTTTGTAAAAAGCTCCCCTCAAGCGATAGCGCTGATTGCCATGCTTGATTATGATCTTGATACCAACATGGCGCATTACAATATTCAGGTAATACGATCACATCGGCTTTACCAGCGGCTGCTTCGTTAATCATTCGAATTGACGTACTTAAATTGTTTTCAACACTGTCTGTGCTGGCAAACTGACAAACCGCTACGCGCATAGGGATATTTCCATTGGTTACTGCTTAATACGATCACTTTTTAAATAAAAAGCTAACTTTGAGAATAAATATCAAGCGCTAAAGCCCCAAATAAAACCAAAGATTAAGACAACATGATAAAACGGACAATAGTTTAGCATTTCTTAAGATTAGCGATAGCGTATTTTTGCTCGCTTATAGCACTATCATCAAGTGATTATCCTATGTTAGCATCAGAATAATTTTTACATAGTGTTAACAACACATCACCATAACGTAAGGCAACAAGACCAATGAACTCTAAGATAGGTTATTATCTCTGCCAAGTGATCGGCACCTTACTTTTCTTCTCATTCATTGCTTGGGCGGGTATCTCCAGCCACATTGAAGAAGGGAAAGCGATTGATTTAATAGATGAGCTGCTAACCTTTATTAAACTTGTCACGCTGTCCTTCTTAATTTCACATTTTGTCGTTCGTGCTTATATTAAAAAACACTTAACGACCAAAGCTTCTACTTTTAAAGTCTATGGTGCTGCGGTTCTATGCGCTGCTACCGTTGGCATGATTGCACATACGATATTTGGTTTGGCATTTGGTGACGGTGAAAAAGCTTACCTTGCTTTTAGTAGCCTTTCGAAGAGTTTCATTGTTAACGGCTTATTTTTTACGCTTTGGAGCCTATTATATTTAGGCATTGGCTCGATTATTGATCGAGCTAGAATTAAACAACAATTAAAAGATCACGAGCTCGCCAGCTTAATGAATCAAATTAACCCACACTTTTTATTTAACTCACTCAATACTATTCGCGGTATGATTTATGAAGATAAAGAAAAATCCGCCGAGCTAGTCACTAAGCTCTCTACTTTGTTTCGCTATAATTTATCAAACGACACCAAAGCCCATACCAGTTTAGCTGGTGAGCTTGAAGTATGTCAGCATTACTTAGCCATTGAAGATATTCGTTTAGGCGATCGCTTAACACTTGCGTTTGATATATCTCCTGAAAGTAAAAACGCTAAAATCCCAACGATGGGCTTACTAACCTTAGTGGAAAATGCAATAAAACATGGCATTTCAAACTTACAACAAGGAGGAACTTTAGTGGTTAATAGCCGCGTTGAAGATAATAAGTTGTTAGTGCAAGTGAGTAATCCTTTTAAAAAACAGCTAGTAAAATCAGGCACGCAAGTGGGGATAAAAAATTTACAGCAACGTATTAGTCTTATATTTGGCACAGAAGGCATGTTAACTAACAATACTGATGAGGCAAACTATACGGTAAATCTAACCCTTCCTTATGAGCCTGTTTGATATTTTCGGCAACGCGCACTATTTTCGCAACTCGCACTAAGTTAAAGGCTGAGCTGCACTTTACATAATATTACCTCTTGTATCCGTTTCAGCTAAAACTAGCTGCTAGCGATTACTGACCATAGCTTACTGAACATAGCTTACTGAACATAGCTTACTAAACAATAGCTTACTGAACTCGTTTTAAGTTATTAAGACACTTTCTTGCATTAAGCGTCATTAGTTAACAAACATATCTGATAACGCCACTGATAAAGTAAGCTCAGGTTAAATTATCTTCCCTAACCACTCATCACTTTTTATAACCGTTTATCATTTTCCCGACGTTATCAATTTTAATCTCGATATTATAGCTCCATCAAATAGAGACCTGCCAAGCAAGTGCTTGACTTACAATTAACAATTAACAATTAACAATTAACAGGGAAGTCAAATGAAAATAATAACGTTATCAGATCTGATTGTCGGCGTGATCATGATGCTCGCTTGTATCTTCGATGGCTACAAAAGTGCACATATTGAAGCAACTACCGTAACCGCTTGCGATAGCTCTGCTGAGCGAAAAGCATCGGTAATAGTAAATAATAATCGTCACATAACATGCGCTAAGGTAGAAAGCGCTCACCTAATTAAGGAGGAGGACTAATGCCACTAATTATTATCCTCGTTGTGCTTATTGTCACGGCGCTGTAGCAGTTCAAACTAACATCAAAAAAAATTAACTTAAAAGTAAAAAATTAAACATTAAAAATAAATAGTAAGGAAATCATATGTCAGCAAATACAGACCCAAGTAATTTAGCAGCAAGTAGCGCTAACGCAACTGACGTTAACATCACTCAGGCTCAACCTAATAAACCATGGAGCGCTAGTGCCACATTAGGTCTTAGCTTTTTACTTTTCATTTTATACTGCCTATTAAGCGCTTTAATGCTAGGAGCTGTCTCTCTTTTTGAAACTGCAAATCCCCCCTCTTCCGATGCATTGATGATGGATGGTGACTGCTTGGCCATAAATTATCTCTTAACAGCACTAGCTTTATCCCCTTTCATTTTTTACTTTGCAGGTAAACGAAAACTAACTACTGCATCGGCTTACCTTGGTTTTGATAAGCTACCGAGTAAAAAAATGTTCATCAACTTTACCTTAGTTTTATTCGCCTATTTCGCCTTAACTTATGTCGCAAGCGAGTTTTTCGCCATCGAGATGCCGCAAAGCATGGTCGATATCTATCAAAGCACTGATTACCTTATTTTACTTTTTATTGTTGTTGTCATAGCTGCGCCAGTTTTTGAAGAAGTAGTATTTCGTGGCTTTATGTTCAAAGGCTTAAAGCACTCTCGTTTAGGTGTTATTGGAAGTATTATCATTACCAGTATTTTATTTACCTTACTTCATGGCGGCCAATATGAACTATCGGTACTCGTAATGTTATTTTCACTTGCCGTTATTTTAGGGGTAGCACGTCAGCGTAGTGGCGGTATTTACTTGCCAATTTACTTGCACCTAGTGAATAATTTAGTGTCTTCTATAGATTTGTATTTGACCTTAGGCTAAGGAGCAAACCTTTAACAACCTGTGTTAAATTATATTAAGTTACTGTTAATCTAAACTTAACTTAGCCAACTTAGAACGATATACTGGTTGGCTAAGTCCTTGTAAATATTTACAAGCACAGACTTAGCTTAAAAAAGACGTAATAGCGTTGACTTAAGTTGGTCATGATAATCAATCAACCTTTATCATGAATAAAGGCAAACATTACCAAGCGGATAAAATGTCTGAGTCAATAAAAAATAACCTCGCCTATTACCTTTGTCAGCTAATCGGTTTTGCCATCATTATGGTTTTTACTGCGATAGGGGTGCTCTCTATGCCTGGGCATGCTGATGAAGTAATGCCATTGCCTATAGCTAAAGAGATAATAAGATCTTTCTTGTCTTACTCCGTGACTGTATTACTGAGCCATTACTTACTGCGCTCTTACCATAAACACAGTCCATCAACGACATTTCTCGCCTACTTCAAGGTAATTTTACAGTGTGCAGTTATTGCGACCACAGTGGATAAGTGTTTATCTTTACTACTACAAACCCACACGCCTGATTTTTTTATTTATCAACATGGTTTACTCGTTGAGTTAGCGAGCTTAGTTTTATTCAATATTATTTTCTTCATGTTATGGAGTTTAATCTACCTCACTATTACTTCTATTCGCGACCGGAGAAAGTTGGCTGAACAACTTAAAAATCAACAATTAGCCAGTTTGATGAATCAAATTAATCCACACTTTTTATTTAACTCGCTCAATACTATCCGCGGTATGATTTTTGAAGATGAAGACAAAGCCGCCGAGCTAGTTACCCAACTATCAACCTTGTTTCGTTATAACTTATCAACCGACACCAAAGCCCATACAAGCTTAGGTAAAGAGCTAGCCGTATGTCAGCATTATTTAGCCATTGAAGACATTCGTTTAGGCGAGCGGTTACGTATTGAACTTAACAATTCTGATGAAAGCTTGCTTGCTAAAATTCCAACCATGGGGTTACTGACCCTCGTTGAAAATGCGATTAAACATGGCATTGCTAATTTGAAAGACGGTGGCACTTTAACACTTAATAGCCAAGTTAAAGCAGAGCAGCTCATTATTGATGTCATAAACCCATACCAAAGTGATTTAATCAAGTCAGGTACAAAAGTAGGTTTGAAAAACCTAACTCAACGTATTGGCCTTATTTTTTCAGGGCAAGGCAGCTTAAAACAAACCACCGATAATAATATTTTTCATGTCACTATGACTTTACCATACGAGCCAGTTAAAAATGGATAATCAATTAAATGCCATCATCATTGACGATGAACGCATGGCACGACAAGAGCTACTACGCTTATTAAAAAAACACCCGCATATTCATGTTGTTGCACAAGCAGAAAACATTGAACAAGGCTTTGATGCGATAGAAATACATCAACCTGATATTGTTTTTTTAGACATTGAAATGCCTGGCGGTACTGGCTTAACTTTAGCTGAAAAGCTACAGGGCAAATACCCCATTGTATTCTGTACCGCTTATGATGAATTTGCCGTTGACGCTTTTGCACTTAACGCGATTGATTACTTAGTGAAACCGGTAGTGCCTGAGCGTTTAGCCGACACTATTGTTAAGTTTACTGCGCACAAAGAAAAAGCCCATAAACTCAAGCAAGAGTCAGCGAATAAAAGCGCTGTAGATGAGGAAGAGTCACTACCACCAGAGCCAACGTTAGCTGACGACTTTAAGTTAATGGTTAAGTTTGGCGATCATATGAAAATCATTCGACTGGGAGATATTTTTCGCTTTGAAAGTATTGGAAATCATGCCGCTATTTATACTTCACAAGGTAAAGCATATATACATAGCTCATTAAATAAAATTGAAGCAAAGTTAGATGATAACACCTACTTTCGCGCCAGCCGTGTCGATATATTACGACTTGACGCTATTGAAAAGTTAGAGCAAACCATTAATTATGGCTTATTAGCACAGCTAAAAAATAATGTTGACGTAGAAATATCACGCCGTCAGGCAAGTAAGCTTAAAACGCAACTCGGCTTTCCGACATAGTCTGAGGTTGCGTGAAGTTAACTTAAGCTCATTGAGCAAACTGAGTGAGTTGGGTTAGTTGAATGAGTAACTCAGCTAATCTAACCCACACATCACTACAAGCACGTTACTACCAACTCAAACCTACACTCTAAATTCAGTAGACAATTCTTGTAAGTTAACCGCTAACAGAGCTTGCTCTTGTCCAACAACTTGTAATTGATTGGCATGCTCAGATGCTGATAACGTTGCTTCATTAATCGCAGTAATGGCGATATTTATCTCTTCTGTTGTCGCAGACTGCTCGGTAGCCGCGGTAGCAATTTGATCAATTCGACTATGAATATTACGCACTTCATTAATAATATTGCCAATAACCGCTTCAACTTCTGAAGCGCCGGTTGAAACCTCAATCGACTTATCTAAGCCGCGCTTAATCGCCTCAAATGCAGTTTCGGTCAGGGTTTTAAATTGACTTATAATCCCCTCTATTTCACTGGTTGAATCTTGGGTACGCATGGCAAGCGTGCGTACTTCATCAGCAACAACGGCAAAACCTCTTCCTTGCTCTCCTGCTCGTGCAGCTTCAATCGCCGCATTTAATGCTAACAAATTGGTTTGATCGGCAATTGACTTTATTACCGATACCACATTACCAATACTGGCGCTATTTTCATGAAGTTGTGAAATAACACCATTAATACCCTCTACCTCTGTTGAAAGCGCTTCAACTCCCAAAGTATTTTTTTGCACTATGGAGACCGCATTTACCGCGACATCATTAATTAAACGTACAATATCAGCTGTTTCAGTGGAGTTTCGAGCCACTTCTTGCACGGTAACCGACATTTCTTCACTGGCAGTTGCCACTTGCTCTGACTGGTTTTGTTGCTCTGCCATCATATTTTTATTATCTTCTAACACTTGGTTAGTTTCCTCAGAAACCGAAGCCAATTGCTCACTTGCTTTAGCTATTTCTTTCAAGGCACCTGAAAACTTAAGCAACATACTATTTAATGCCTGTGCAACAACCCCTAGCTCATCTTTAGTAATAATAGCTGTGCTCGCCGTTAAATCTTTCTGCTCCGAAACTATTTTCATGGTCGATGTAATAGCTTTAATCTGTCCGATAATTTGACGATATAACACTAAAACCAATAACAGAATAACAACACCAACAACCGATAGAATACTTAACAGGGTATAAAAGTGACTACTCGCTTTTTGCTTTATTGTGTTAGATATTTGCAGTAAATCATCGCTTAATCGTGATTCAACGTCTTTTAAAGCATTTATTCTCACAGTAGCACTTTCAAACCATTGGGTAGCATCGGTATTAAACTGCCCTTGAACAAACCTTTCATCTGCGATTTTTCTATACGCATCGACTTGTACCACCGCATTAATGTTCATTTTATTATGGTAAAAGCTCATATGATCTTTTGACGTTGAGTTTAAAAACGTTGACATAAAAGCCTGTTGCTCGGTCACTAATGATACAAACTTTTTATACCCGCCCTCAGAGAATTCATTAGCACTAAAAGTCGCGCTTAATACCGCGCGCTCAATACCTGCGCGCTCTTTAGAGGCAATAAAATTATAAAATGAAAAAAGATGTGCGGTTAAGTTAGCGTCACTTGAACTATTTGAGATACTTAAGACGGCTTCAATAAAAACCGTATTAATTTCAGTGTAATATTTAACGGTATCGGCTAAGGATATCGTTTGGCTGGCGACTTGTTTTCGAATAGTGTTGATTTGCGCTAATTTCGTTTTAGCGGTATTTAATTTAGCGCTTATGTTGAGGTCAAACTTTTGCTCATTAAAACGTGAAAAGTCACTTTGCCATGCAGCTATTTTACTGTCGGTAGCCGCATGTTGTTGTTTCAATATATCAGCAAAGGACTTTCCTTGTGAGGCGATAAAGCCTGCACTTGCTCCTCGCTCTTTTTGTAATTCATGTACTAAGGCACTGCCTGCAATTGAAAGGCGAGTTAAACTGCCCACTTTATCAGCTTCATCCATAACAGATTTATTTTTACTTAAATCGGCGACCGCTAAAACAAGCAAAACGATCGCAACAGGTACGATCATTAACGCTATTTTATATCGGATGGGAAGTTTTTTTAATAGCTCATTCATCATGGACACTCCATTGCTTTTTATTACAAGTGTAGAAGAACTATTTTAGTTATGTTTAAAAATACTGAAATGTTGACCTTATTTAATCTGAACTCGATGTATGGATATTTAAAAACTTGAAATATCAGTAAAAATTACTTTTATGAA
>NZ_JAHKPW010000060.1:0-29375 GCF_018860755.1 Colwellia sp. D2M02
GCAACCTGAGCAATATTTTCAGGAGGAATAAAAGGCTCATCACCTTGAACATTTACAATGATTTCGTCATCACTAAATTGGTATAATGCCATGACCTCAGCTAAACGCTCAGTACCTGATTGATGATCAGCTCGGGTTTTACACACTTCACCACCAAAAGCGTTAACAACACCAGCGACTTCGTCGTTATCTGTAGCAACGATGACTTGTCGGGCTCCGCTTTGTTGTGCCTTTTCGACAACCCATTGAATCATCGGCTTACCTTGAATATCAGCCAATACTTTACCGGGTAGTCTTGATGACTCATATCTTGCAGGTATCACCACAACAAAATCAGCATTGCTGGTAATACTGTTTTTGGACTTATCACTCATGGCTTGATTTACTGACATTTATGCACCTTGTTCATTTGAAGTGTTAGCCTGATTGTTATCTTCGTAAGGCACGGTACGTGCTTCACTTTCTAGCAGTACAGGAATCCCTTTATCTATGGTGTAAGCAAGACGGTCAAACTTACAAATAAGCTCTTGGGCAGCTTTATCATAATCAAGTTTGCCTTTACACACAGGACAAGCGAGGATTTCCATTAATTTTGTATCAAAGGCCATGATTTTTCTCTCAAATAGGTTTACGTAAATAATGTACTTAAACGGCTAATTTGGTGATTAACAGTTCGGTTATTTTTTGCTGTTCTATTGCTGAAAAGCGAGTATCGACAGGTAAATACCACCAATGCGCCTGACTAAAACCATAACATTTCACCGCATCTTTTTCCGTCATTAATAGCGGGATATTATCGTTAAAATGGCTAAAATCATCAAGACAAAAAGCATGATGATCGACAAAGCTTTGCGTATTATTCAAGCATAATTGTTGTGCAGATAAAGTATCAAAAAATCGTTGTGGATCACCAATACCAGCAATAGCATTTACTTGAGGGTTGTTTTGTACGAAAGTACTAAGCGTAATGCGTTCACCCGTTTTAATATTACACACAACTTTAGCTGTTAACTGCATAATAGCATTGGGAGTGGTTAATTTTCTTGGCCAAAGTTCTGTATTTGGGCTGCCATTAAAAATAACTAAATCACTTTTATTTAAGCGCCACCTTCCCTCACGTAAAGGACCCGCAGGCAGCAAAAAACCATTACCAAATAACCGTTTAGCATCAACAACTATCAGCTCTAATGCTCGCGCTAAGCGATAATGTTGTAAACCATCATCACTAATAATGACATTACAGCCTTGTTCAATCAGTAGTTGGGCGCTGGCAATTCTATTGCTACCAACGGCAACAGGTACTTGGCAACGTTGATGAATTAATACTGGCTCATCGCCTGCAATATTTGCGCTGGTATCTTCTTTAAGTAAGTAAGGGTAATGTGGCGCATTACCGCCATAGCCGCGCGATATCACGCCGGGTTTAAAACCCAATTGACGTGTTAATTTAACAAGGTAAATAACCATAGGTGTTTTACCATTGCCGCCAATGCCAATATTACCGACAACAATAACAGGTGCCGTTAAGGTAACTGATTTTTTCAAACCAACAGTAAATAATGCGCGTCGTAAAGCACTTATAAAATAAAATAATAAGGTTAACGGCAGTAATAGCGGCACAAGTAACCATTTTGCAGAATGCCCACGAAACCATACTTTTTCAATTAAGCGCATATCAGTTATTTATCATGTGTAAAAAAGGTTTATAAAAGTACATAACCATTATGAGTCGAATTGAAAGTTATGTAATTGTGCGTAAGCGCCATTCTTAGCGAGTAAGCTTTGATGATCGCCCTGCTCAATAATTTCTCCTTGATCCATCACCACAATTTTATCGGCGTTTTCTATGGTGGATAAACGATGTGCAATAACAATAGAAGTACGATTCTTTTGTAATGTTTGTAACGCATCTTGAATATGACGTTCAGACTCGGTATCTAAAGCACTCGTCGCCTCATCTAAAATTAAAAACGGTGCATCACATAATAAAGCGCGAGCAATAGCAACACGCTGTCGTTGTCCGCCTGAAAGTAAGGCACCATTTTCACCAATATTAGTATGAATTCCTTGCTCCATATTTTGTGCAAACTCAATTACATGGGCGCTTTTAGCTGCTGCAATGATATCGCTTTCACTGGCGTCAGGTTTACCGTAAGCAATATTTTTTGCTAAGGTATCGTTAAATAACACCACCTGTTGCGATACATAAGCAAATTGATTACGTAAGTCTTTTAATTTGTACTGATTAATATTAACGCCATCAATTAATATCTCACCGGCACTTGCATCATAAAAGCGCAACAATAAAGCGCTTGCTGTTGATTTACCGCTACCAGAGCGACCAACTAAAGCTAATGTTTCTCCCGGTGCTAAACTTAAATTAACATTATGAAGCGCAAGTTTATCAGCCCCTTCATAAGCAAAATCTACCTGATTGAAATCAAGCTGTCCTTTCGCCCGAACAATTTCTTTGGTGCCATAATCTTGCTCTTTATTTTGGTCAAGTACCGCAAAAATACTGACCGATGCTGCCATACCTCGTTGGAATTCACTATTCACATTGGTTAACAGCTTCAGTGGTCTAAGCAACATAACCATGTAAGTAATAATACTAACGAATATCCCCGGAGAAATACTCTCTTTTAACGTTTCAGACGTTACGGCATAAAAGACAAATGCCAGCGCAAATGAGGCAATAATTTGAATAATAGGAACGCTAGCAGCCTTAGTTGCTAAAAGCTTCATACGTTGTTGACGATTATGCTTGTTAATTTGGCTAAAGCGCTCAGATTCACGTTGTTGACCATCAAAAGTAAGCACAACTTTATGACCGTTAAAGGTTTGCTCTGCAGCCGTAGTTACCTCGCCCATAGCACCTTGGATTTTTTTACTGACTTGGCGGAAACGCTTTGAAACCATGACTACAATGACGGCAATAATAGGAGTAATCAGTAAAAATATTACCGATAGTTGCCAGCTTTTATAAAACATTAAACCCAATAAACCAATAACAAAGGCGCTTTGCTGTACAATAGTTAAAATTGATTTACTTACTGAATTAAGCACTTGCTCAGTGTCAAAAGTTAACTTAGAAATAAGTGAGCCGGTCGACTCTTTATCATGAAAGGCAACAGGCATTCTCATAATATGTTCAAATAACTTTTGTCTTAAATCATTAACAACATGATTACCTACCCAACCAAGGCAATAGGTAGCAACAAAATGAAAGCAACCACGAATAATAAACGCAACCACGACGAAAATAGGCGCCCATTTCATAAACTCAGGGTTAGTACCTTTTAAGCCTTCGTCAATAAGTGGCTCTAATTTAGATAAAAAATACACATCAATGGCGGCATAGCCAAGCATGCCAATAATTGCCGCAATAAAGCCCAGTTTATAAGGCTTAGCGTAAGTTAATAGTCGTTTAAAATTTTGCCATGTATTCGCAGGAGTGAGAGTTAATGTCTCTGATGGCTCTGATGGCTCTGATGGCTCTGAAGAAGATTGGGTCATTGATTATAATACTCTTGAGGATCTTGAAGATAAGTTAGTCACTACTGTTAATGTTTTTAGCACAGAACGTTACCATATATTTGCGCCATAATTACATTAGCGACTTAAACGACATTAATTGAATTAAGCTTAAATAAAATCAGCTTCGGCTAGGCTAAAATTAATACTGTTTTTTAATACTGCTTTTTTAGCCTTTTACTATTAAACATCTTGATTTTACCGTGATTTAGCTCGACAACCAACTAATTAATTAGCAAACCAAAAAGGACGTAAATGTTCACGGTAGCTTTGTACGGTAATATCGTCTTTGTAAATAGTTACTATAATTTGTCCTGAAGTAGCGGTATTTAATAACGGACTGTTAATATCTTGATATCGTTCAACAACCTCATTAACAGGCATATGCCAGCGATTGAGAAAACCGGCACTCACTAAAGATATTTCAGGTGACAACTGCTGTAAAAATGATTGGCTTGATGAAGTTTTCGAGCCGTGATGCGGAGCAACTAATATTTGCGTATTCAGTTTAGGGTATTGTTGCAATAACTGCTTCTCTACCTTAGTTGAAATATCTCCGGTCAATAAAACCCGTACTCTCCCATCTGAAATTAAAATGACACAAGAGTTATCATTACTTTGCTTAGTATTATGAATAGAGGCTAGCGGTGATAAAATATCAAAACTCAAGCCTTGCCACGAAAAGCTGCTTCCTTGATGACAGGATGCTATTTTTTTCACTGTATTTGGTTCACGAACAACTGCTTTAGTATGATTATTTTTAGCATCATAAAATTGTTCAGCAATGCCTGCATCATTAGTAACTAATTGTTTAATAGCGACACCTTGAGACAACGATAATAAGCCCCCTGCATGATCATTATCGCTATGACTTAAAATAACCTTATCTAGTACGCTAATATTGGCATATTGCAAATACGGTAATATTACCGCCTCACTCATATTAAAACCGCTTGGATAAGCCGCGCCGGTATCATATAAAATAGCGTGTTGATTGCGCTGTAACAATAGCGATAAGCCTTGGCCGACATCAAACATAATAACTTGCCACGGTTGCTGGTTATGTTGAGCAGCCTCAGCTTTATTTAATAAAGGCGTGAACAAAAAGCGATAACAGACAACACTAACCAGTAAAGTAGCGTAAATAAATAACCTTGGACGACTACCCGTGCGACTAAAAAACATAAACCATAATGCAAAGCTGCCACACAAGATTATAAGTATTTGCTCTGTTAACGAAACATTAATGGTCGAGTAATTAGCGTCTGCTAAATAACTAAGCCATTGCCATAAAAAAGCGAGTGAATCTGTACTTAATGAAATCAACCCTTTTGAGAACTGGTAACTTACTGGCTCTACAAAGAATACAGCAAAAAAACTTTCAATTAACATCACCACAACAGAAAGTAAGGTTAACGGTATCGTAAATAAACTCATCCAAGGAACAGCTAACAGGTTAGCAAATAATGCCACTGTTGATACTTTTTGAAAAAACACAGCTGCAACGGGCAATATCAATAAAGTTAGACTTAATTGAATAACAACTAAACCTTTAACAAAGCGAATGAAGCTATGACCCACCTGTAAATAATAACGAAATCGCCATAAGGTAAAAAAAATAATTACCACCGCATACACCGATAACCAAAAACTGGCGGTGAATAAACTAAATGGGCTAATCATAACTAAAACAAATAAAGTCATTAGAACCCAGCGTATAAGTGATAATTTGATAAAACATAGCCGGCTCAACCAGTACAAAAGTAACATCACTAAAGCTCGCTGTGTCGGTAATGAAAAACCCGCTAAATAACCATAAAAAAACGCCAATAAAACACTAAAGCCGATCGCTAAATAACGGCTATTACGTTGCTGAAATCCAATGTTATTAGCGCCAAGTGAAAACAAAGCACGTTGAGGTAATATTCGTATAATAAACATCACCATAAAAAAGCCACTACTAGCGACTAAGCCAATGTGTAAGCCTGAAATTGCAATTAAGTGACCTGTGCCTGTTGCTTGCAATAGCTGCCAATGCTCAGGCGTGAGCTCGCTACGTTCACCAAACCCTAGAGCCAACAATAAAGGTGAGAGCTGATGTTTAGGTAAAAGGCTTTTATATTGAGTAAATAATTGCTGTCGAAAAGAAGCGTTACCGCTTAACTGATATGCTGCTGGGCTTGTATTGTAGGTCTGACTAACAAGTTTCTTGGGTGCTGTGACATAACCTGTTGCCGCAATATTTTGACTTTTCAGCCACATTTGATAATTAAAGCCTCCTAGGTTTGCCAAGCCATGGGCAGGTTTTAGCTTTACCGTCAGCTCAATAACTTGTCCTTGAGCTAAGGGGTTCAAAATATTAATTTTTTCATCCGCCAAGCTAAGTCTTGCGATAAAATGTTGCTGTAACGTGGTACCATTAACATTAAACACTTTGACATTCAGTTTACGTGCAGGTGATTTAATTAAGCGTTGTTTGCCAGACGGATTTACGTTATTTTTTTGCAGCTCATTTACTTGTAATGGTTGTTGTAAATTCAAGATTTCAGCTTGAATCAACATACTTTGCTTATCGTGCATCATGCTCACCAGCTCAGACGGTAATTGATGCTGATAATGCCAAGCGTGTAGTAAAACCCAGCACATTGCAAACAATAAACCAGAGCTTGTACGCAACGGTTTATAATAAAAAAACACTAATGCGAACAAAAGAAGACAAAATAGCTGAAAAAGCGCTGGCACTATTGGTAAAAATAGTGACAATAGTGCACCGATAAAAAATGTAATAAGCCACCAATCCATAGTGCAACTTAATCCTTTGTATTTAAGCTACATAAAGGATAGTAGAATAATCACTATTTCACGACATTGGCGCTTCAAAGGACTTTAGATAATTTTATGCCAAAAAAGACTATTAAACGTTTTATGCCTGATCATCAAACCATCAGAGATAATAAGTATTTAAAAGTGTTCGGAGATTTACTGCACAATCCTAACCTTTGGCATTTAAATCGACACTCGGTAGCAAAAGCTTTTGCGATAGGCTTATTTTTTGCGTTTATACCAGTACCGTTTCAAATGGTACTCGCTGCAGGCGGCGCCATAATATTTCATGCAAATTTACCGCTTTCAATTGCTTTAGTGTGGCTAACTAACCCATTAACTATGCCAGTTATTTTTTATGCCTGTTACTTAGTTGGAACATTATTATTAGCCGTACCCGAAAGAAAATTTGCTTTTGAAGCAAATTGGCAGTGGGTTGTTGATAGTTTATCGACTATTGGGCCGGCCTTTTTTGTAGGTTGTTTATTTTTAGCCATTGTTTTTTCTGTGCTTGGCTATTTTGGTATTCAAAGTTTATGGCGTTATAGTGTAATTAAAGCATGGAAAAGCCGCGGTCATAAATAACCTAAACTCGGGATAATAAATTCATCTCGAGCTACTATTTAAATCACCAAGCACCTTGAGTTCATTTGCAATAGGCAAGCTTCAGTTCAAAATAGCTATTGTGACGGCGAACGCTCAATGCCAAAATGTTGATAGGCTCTATCGGTAGCAATACGTCCTCGCGGCGTTCGCTGTAAAAAGCCTTGCTGAATTAAAAAGGGCTCTAAAACATCTTCAATAGTTTCACGTGCTTCACCAATGGCGGCGGCAACATTATCAAGACCAACAGGGCCGCCCATAAACTTATCAATAATGGCATGTAATAATTTACGGTCCATAATATCAAAACCTTCATTATCGACCTCAAGCATATCAAGCGCGGCAGCAGCAGTTGCTCGATTAACGACTCCTTGAGTTTTTATATCTGCGTAGTCTCGTACTCGCCTTAATAAACGGTTAGCAATACGAGGTGTACCACGAGATCGTCTTGCTACTTCAAAAGCCCCATCATCATCTAAATTTAAATTAAGAAAGTGCGCCGAGCGACTGACAATACTCGTTAAATCTTCCACATTATAAAACTCTAAACGCTGCACTATGCCAAAACGGTCTCGTAAAGGTGAAGTTAACGCCCCTGCTCGTGTGGTCGCGCCAATTAGCGTAAATGGCGGTAGATCTAATTTTATGGAACGTGCTGCTGGCCCTTCACCAATCATAATATCTAATTGGTAATCTTCCATGGCGGGGTAAAGAATTTCTTCAACAACAGGGCTTAATCTATGTATTTCATCAATAAATAAAATGTCGTTTTCTTCAAGATTAGTCAGTAATGCCGCTAAGTCCCCTGCTTTTTCTAATACGGGTCCTGAAGTGGTACGAATATTCACTTCCATTTCATTGGCAACAATATTTGCCAAGGTGGTTTTACCTAAACCCGGAGGCCCAAAAATAAGTAAATGATCGAGTGGCTCGCCTCTGTTTTTAGCTGCGGGAATAAAAATTTCCATTTGTGCTTTTACATGAGCTTGACCTGTATAGTCTTGCAACATTTTAGGACGAATAGCGCGATCAACACTTTCATCTTCAATGGTAGCTATGGGCTCTATTAAACGATCAGCTTCTATCATGTAGCTCTATTTTCCTATTATGTTCATTATACTCAGCATCATTTATAGCTGGCACATGGCAATTTTTATAACATCGATTTAAGGGCGTCACGGATAATGTCTTGACTGACCATCCCTTTTTGATAAACAGACTTTACCGCTTTATCTGCTTGTGCCTGTTTATAACCTAATGATAATAATGCATTAATCGCATCACCTTTTTCATCATTAACAAAGGTATCTTCAAAACCATTTTCACCTGAAAATTGTGCTAACAATTGTTCTGGCATACTGTCATCAATAATAGGCTTTTGTACTTGCCAATCTTTTAAGCGGTCTCGCATTTCAATTAATAGACGCTCAGCAGTTTTTTTACCCACTCCTGGTATTTTAACAATAGCACTAACATCATCATGTCTTACGCAACTGACAAACTGATCAGCAGACATCGATGATAATATTGCTAGTGCCAATTTAGGGCCTACGCCATTCACTTTAATAAGTAAGCGAAATAACTTACGCTCAACTTTATTAGCAAAACCATAAAGTAGTTGAGCATCTTCGCGCACCACAAAATGCGTGTAAATTGTCGCTTGTTGCTCAAGTTCAGGTAGTGCATAAATGCTTGTCATTGGCATGGTAACTTCATAACCAACGCCAGCACATTCAATTAAAATTTCAGGGGGCAGCTTCTCAGCTAAAGTACCGCGTAAACGTCCAATCACAACGAAGACCTATTATTATTTCTTTAGTGAAAAAATAATAACACTATATATATATACAGTAAAGACGCTACAATATTTTTAATAAATCATTCTTAAAATATTAGCGCAGTCTGCCACGTACTGTTTTACTGGCTTGCCCAGATAGTCGCGCAATATTAATATGACTATGACCATGGCACAACGCAACCGCGAGAGCATCGGCAGCATCAGCTTGTGGGGTACCTGGAAGCTTAAGCATATTTTTAACCATATGCTGTACTTGAATTTTATCTGCAGCGCCCGTACCAACAACGGCTTGTTTTATTTGCCGTGCTGAATATTCAGCAATGGGTAAACCGACATTTGTTGCCGCCACAATAGCTACCCCGCGAGCCTGACCTAGTTTTAATGCTCCCCCAGGGTTCACGCCCATAAAAACCTGCTCAATGGCAAACGTGTCTGGTTGAAACTGTAAGATAATTTCTGAAACGCCAGCAAAAATAGTTTGCAGACGCGAAGCAAGGTCTTCTCCCTGACTAAGGGCTTTGATACAACCACTCCCTAAGTAACTAAAACCTCGTTTCTCTTGTTTGATAACGCCGTACCCAGTAAAACGGGAGCCGGGGTCAATCCCTAAAATAATAGTCAATGGCTAACCTTTTATTAAGCGGCATGTTTTAAGTTATAAAAAATGCAGCTAAAACTTAATGTTCTCGCTGCATTATATTGCCATAACTGTCTTAGTGACTAATACAAATTATGATTTATTTCTATTTAAAGAGGAGCGTCGTTTATTCGCTAGGCTCTTCACTTTTTGCTGCTGGGATAACCGCTACACCTAATTCAACTAATTGCTCAGGGTTTGCATTACCTGGTGCATTAGTTAATGGACACGCCGCAGTTGTTGTTTTAGGGAAAGCCATAACATCACGAATTGATGAAGCCCCCGTCATTAACATCACTAAACGGTCTAAACCAAACGCTAAACCTGCGTGTGGCGGCGCACCATATTGTAGTGCTTCAAGTAAGAAGCCAAATTTCTCTTGAGCTTCTTCGTCGCTAATACCTAAAATTCTAAAAACTGCTGCTTGCATATCTTGATTATGAATACGTACCGAACCACCACCTAATTCACAACCGTTTAATACCATGTCGTAAGCATCAGATAAAGCGCCAACAGGGTTAGCCTCTAATTCTGCTGCGGTTAAATTAGTAGGTGCTGTAAATGGATGATGGATAGCATGCATATGACCATCAACTTCTTCAAACATCGGGAAGTCAACAACCCATAATGGTTTCCATTCACCTTGTAATAAATCTAAGTCTTCACCTAACTTCAAACGTAAAGCACCTAATGATTCTGTTACCACATTATAAGTATCAGAACCAAAGAAAATAATATCCCCTGTTTTGGCGTTAACGCGATCTAATAAAGTGTTAACTGCTTCTTCAGTTAAGAATTTCAAGATAGGTGATTGTAAACCTTCAAGACCAGCATCTCGATCATTTACTTTTAACCAAGGCATACCTTTAGCGCCGTAAATGCCAACAAATTTAGTTAATTCGTCAAGACCTTTACGTGAAAATTTCGGTGCTCCATCAGGTACACAAATAACGGCAACACGACCTTTATCGTCATTGGCTGGGCCTGAGAAAACTTTAAAATCAACGTCTTTTAAGATGTCGTTAACATCAACAATTTCTAATGGGTTACGTAAGTCTGGCTTATCGCTACCGAAACGTGTCATTGCCTCTGAATAAGGCATACGAGGGAAGTCACCTAAATCAACATCAAGCATGGTTAAAAATAACTCACGGATCATTTTTTCAGTAACTTCCATTACTTGATCGCTGCTCATAAATGAGGTTTCAATATCTATTTGTGTAAATTCAGGCTGTCTATCTGCACGCAAATCTTCATCACGGAAACACTTAACGATTTGATAGTAACGCTCCATGCCAGACATCATTAACAATTGTTTAAACAATTGTGGTGATTGTGGCAATGCGAAAAACTGGCCTTTATGTGTACGACTTGGCACTAAGTAATCACGTGCGCCTTCTGGAGTTGCCGCTGTTAAAATTGGCGTTTCAATGTCTAGAAAGCCTTGTGATTCAAGTGATGAACGAACCGCTGATGTTACTTTTGCGCGAAAACGCAAGCGATCCGTCATTTCACTGCGGCGTAAATCTAAATAACGATACTTTAAACGTTGTTCTTCTGAGTTTTTCTGATTTGGATCAAGTGGTAATGGTGCCGATTTATTTAGAATTGTTAGCTCTAAACCGAGAACTTCAATACCGCCCGTTTTCATGCCTTTATTGATTTGCCCTTCTGGACGAGCACGTACTTTACCTTTAACTTGCACACAAAATTCATTACGTAAGGTATTGGCTTTTTTAATGACCTCAGGTAAATCAGGATCATAGACAACTTGAACAAGGCCTTCGCGATCGCGTAAATCTAAAAATATAACCGCGCCTAAATCACGACGTTTATTAACCCAACCACATAAAGTAACTTCTTGACCAATGTGAGATTCATTAACCTCACCACAATAAAGACTGCGCATGTATTTTTGCCTTACGTTTGTATCGAAATAATTAACGAACACTAAGGTACAAATAGAGATATTGTACTGCTCGTTATGATAATTTTCCGCATATTATAAAGCAAAGATTGTTAATGTCACCCGTCTATCGTCAATCGACGTTTAAGTTAACTGTCATCGTGTCGTTTTACATATTAGCAAGATGAGTTTAATTGAACATATAATGATTTTTACCTGCTGCCTTTACTTTATACATTAACGTATCTGCAACTTTGAGTAGCTCATTATCATCAACTCCGTCCTCTGGATAAACAGCAATACCAATACTGCAACCAATATAAGCGCTATCTGTTGATAGAGTAAACTCTGCCTGCATTAACCTCAGAACTTTTTCGGCAACATATGCTGCCTCATTATTACTATGTAGCCCAGTTAACAGTAAAACGAATTCATCGCCGCCAAAGCGTACTATAGTGTCAGACTCTCGCACGCACCCTTTTAAACGAGAGGCTACTTCTTGTAAAAGTTCATCACCAACATCATGGCCATAATTGTCATTAATACTTTTAAAGCCATCTAAATCAATAAATAATACGGCTATTTTTAATTGCTGCCTTTGATGAAAGGCTATCGCTGAATTTAAGCGATCTTTAAGTAGCACTCTATTTGCCAGCCCCGTTAGCTCATCATGAGTGGCCATATGCTTCATTATTTTTTCTAATTGTTCTCGGCGTTTAATTTCTACTTGCAAGCGCCGGTTCCACATAACAATAACCACTAAAACAAATAAAATAATAACACCAACTTGCGCGGCAACCTGCATCACCATTTTTTTGTTTAAGCCCGTATTTATTGATACGCTAAACCAAGCATCGTAAATAGCCTGAGTTTCTCGCTCGCTAATACTCAGTAAGCCTTTATTTATAATACTTTGTAATAAAGGAAGTTGGTTGTTAATACCAAAATGACTTATGTCTAAATTAACCTCTTCTACTACTGAGATCATTAACGGCACTAAATGATCTTTTTTAAGTAACTGCGTTGCTGATGCCATGGTAGTTACAAACCCTGCCACTATATCTTGCTGCATAGCAACCACAGCTTGTTCTCGATTATCAACTAACTTAAAGTTAATTAACGGGTATTGTTCTCGTAACATCCCTATTAAATAATAGCCTTTAACAATAGCGAGACTCTTACCATAAAAATCTTTTAAGCTTAATTGTTTACCTGTTTTTTGTTGATGAAGAATAACCCAAGGCATTTTCCAATAGCTTTCGCTAAATAATATTTCTTTCTCGCGCTGCTCCGTTGGAGTAATACTGGCAAGCATATCCACCTTATTATCCAATAATGCTTGGTATAATTGTTGCCAAGAGTCATAAGCCACATAGTTAAACTTAATATCAGTGCGCTGACTGATTAGGTTAATAATATCGCGATTAATCCCAACAAAATCACCTCGCTCATTTATTGACTCTACTGGAGATAAGTCTTTAATCAATCCGAAATTAACTGTTTTATAGTTCGCTAAAAATTCTTGTTCTTGTGCGCTTAAGGTCACTTTTTTAGCCTGTCGTTGGTAATAATGCTCACCACCGTTTAACCAGCGTTTTTCCAAAGCGACAAGATTTTTGATATCCAGACCTTTAAACCCATCATTAATAATACGAGCCAATTTCGCATTATTCACATGTATTAATGGCGATAAATCAAGCATAAAATCTGGTTGTTCAATGTGATAAAACTGTGCTTGTAAGTTATTTTGAATAAGGCGGGTACTTAATATATCTTCAAGCCCAATCATTGCCGATATTTCGTTATCTTCTATCGCTTTAAGTATTTCAGGTACGGTGTTGAAATAACGAATATTGAGTGCTGGATAGAGTTCATTTAATTTATCTTTAAATGAGCTCTGCTGCCATACACCAATCACTTTATTCGGGTAACGCTGCGAAAGCTCCTCTAACGAACTTACTTCAACACTATTATCTGTAGTAGTATCAAGAAAAGTTTTCGCTATATAAGTTTTCATTTTGCCTTGATAAATAGGCTGAGTAAATAACGTATTGCTGGGCGGAGTAGCTACCTCGGGATAAGCAAGCAGCACATCAACTTTATTTTGCTGAACCAAGTTAACATCATTAGTAATTTCTCTTGCGACAAACTCAACCGCTATGCCGGTATTTTTTGACCATAAACGCCATATATCAATTAATAAGCCTTGAGGTTTTCCTAACGGGCTAAGTGCCATATAAGGTGCATAATTCGGATCAAAAGCAACAAGTAAACTGTTTTTCTTTTTTTCAATCCCCAACCACTTTCGTTCAATCGTTGCTTTTTCTTCTGGGTCTATTTTAGCAAACCCTTCCTCAATAAAGCTCATTAATACTTTGTTATCTTTGGCGACAGCAACAGCGTAATCACCTTGCTGGTAGCGTATTGTTTTATAGGCAGGAAACATCCCCGTTAGTCGATCATGCTCAGGATAAGCATCAGAGAGTTTCTCCATGCCTGTGAATACAAAGATTTCACCTTGTAATGCCGCTTGGTAAACAGCATAACGATTAATATAAGGCCTTAATGGTAACCACGGATAGCTTTTAGCTAGCATCTCAGGCTGTGCTGAGTTTTTCACAACACCAACCGTATATGGTGCTAAGTCATTTATCTTATTAACCTCATGAAGTTTTTTATTGACATAAAAATACATATAAATAGGAAAATGAGGTGTAGAAAATCTTAAATACTGCTTTCGACTATCAACAATAGACAAACCAGCATGAATATCCACTTTGCTCTCGCCAACACTGGTTAAGGTATCACTCCATGGCATTACCACAAACTCTATCTCAACTTGTTGCTTTTTAGCCCATAACCGCCATAAGTCAGGCATGATACCAGCGACCTCTCCTTCACTGTTAACATAATGATAAGGAGCAGAAGTGCGATTAACCGCAATAGTTAACGGCTTTGTTAAGTCAAGTTCAGTGCCTGAAAATGACTCAGTAGCTAGTGCATATGATTGTTTACTTAAACTAAAAAAGCCTAAAACAACAAAGAGTAACAGCATGATTGCACTTTTTTTACTATTACATTGATAAATTTTTTTCAAAAAAAACCCTATAAATATAGCCTTGCCAGTGAGATCAGTTAAAATAACCATTATTTTCTCTAGGTACTAACACTATGCATCATTCTGACACTGATTTAATTTACTCTAAAGCACACAAACAAGTAAAAGACTTTGCTTTTGATGCGCAAGTAGTGGAAGTTTTTCCAGATATGATCGCCCGCTCAGTACCCGGTTATAACACTATTATCGACACAATAGGTCGACTTAGCCAACAGTTTGTCCAAAAAAATAGCAATATTTACGACTTAGGTTGCTCACTCGGTGCTGCCACACTTGCTATGCGTAAGGGGATTAACGCCGATAATTGTCAAATCATTGGGGTCGATAACTCAGCCGATATGGTGAAGCGCTGCAAAATGCATATTGATGCGTTTAAAGGAAAAACTCCTGTTACAATTATTGAAGGCAATATTCAAGATATTGATATTAGCAATGCCTCTATGGTGGTTTTAAATTTCACCCTGCAATTTATTGAAAAAGAACAGCGCCAAGCGTTACTCAATAAAATATCACAAGGTATGTTACCCGGTGGTTTATTAGTATTATCTGAAAAAATAGCTAAGGGCGATAATAAAATAGATGAGCTACTTATAGATCTTCACCACAAATTCAAACGTGATAACGGTTACAGTGAACTAGAGGTTGCGCAAAAGCGTAGCGCATTAGAAAAAGTGATGCTAACCGATACTATTGAAGTACATACAGAGCGCTTAACAAATGCAGGTTTTAATCATATTTCACCGTGGTTTCAGTGCTTCAACTTTACCTCTTTTGTTGCAATAAAATAGTGCTCAGGTAGCACCACCTCCAATATAACGCTATTCACCAACTAAGGCCTTAATTTAATACTTATGACCCGTTTTAATACTTTTTATCAACAAATAGCCACTAACCGTTTAAGCCACTGGCTAACAAGCTTACCTGCTCAATTAAGCGATTGGCATAATAATAATTTACATGGTGAATATCAACATTGGCAAAAAACCTTAGATGCCTTACCAACAGCTAAAAACGGGGCAACTGTTGATTTACAAAACACAGTAAAAGTAGGTGAATTAGGTGACTTTACCGAGGGCGAATTCAAACGCCTTGAAAACCTAATGAAAAAATTTAAGCCTTGGCGCAAAGGCCCTTACCATATACATGGTTTACATATAGATACTGAGTGGCGAAGCGATTTTAAGTGGGACCGCTTAGCACCACATATTGCTGACTTAACAGGGAAATATGTGCTCGATATTGGCTGTGGTAGTGGTTATCACTTATGGCGTATGCGTGGTGCTGGCGCTGAATTTGTTGTTGGTGTTGATCCTACCCAACTATTTTTAATGCAGTTTAACGCAGTACAACACTTCATTAACGATCCTCAAGTTAACTTACTACCGTTAGGAGTTGAGCAACTTCCTGAGTTAGCCGCATTCGATACGGTTTTTGCAATGGGTGTACTTTATCATCGCCGTTCACCTATTGATTTTTTATATCAACTCAAAGCCCAGCTGGTTAAAGGCGGTGAACTAGTATTAGAAACATTAATTGTTGATGGGGATGAAAATACCGTATTAGTACCTGGTGAGCGTTATGCTAAAATGCGTAATGTTTGGTTTTTACCCAGTGGAAAGGCAATGTGTGCTTGGCTAGAGCGCTGTGGTTTTTCAAATGTGCGTATGGTAAATATTGACGTAACAGCCCTTGATGAACAGCGTAAAACATCATGGATAGATACCGAGTCGCTCCAAGACTTTCTTGACCCTAATGACAATACTAAAACGATAGAAGGCTACCCTGCTCCTAAGCGTGCTATTTTTATTGCTAATAAATAACGATAACCATAAGAAGCCGTTTAGTTATAACTAATTAAAAGCTAGCGTTGGTATTTATCAAGTATTTTCTGATAAGTACCGTTAGCTTTTATCACTTTTAAGCCTTGGTTGAATTTATCTCTATCCGCTTTATTTTTAAAACCAGCGCCATACTTAACTGGTTTAAATATCTGATGCACAATATAAGATTTCTTATATTTATCACCATGATGCTGCAATAAAAAATACTTAAATATACTTATATCAAGCACTAAAGCATCTGTACGTTTAAAAAACAGCATATCTATTTGCTTCATTTGATCGGCCAACTCACGATAATCTTGTGCTTTATTGACGGCACTAACATAATCAGGACCTAAAAAGTTTTTCGCCATTTGAAAAGCAACAATTCTCTTATTAGCTAAATCACTTACATCATTAATCTCAATATTATCTTCTGCTAATGTAATGACAACATTTTGATAACCAATATAAGGGTCAGATAAATAAACGTCTTCACGCTGATGAGTTGTTGGTAACGTAATTGTCCCGTCAAAGTGCCACTTATTAATACTAGAGAAGCTACGCGCTAAAGGAACATGAATAAAATTAACGCCTTGCTGCTCTGTAGCAAAAGCAGCTCTAATAACATCAAGTTGAATACCTGAGTTTTCATTATCATTAGCAATGACAAAAGGAGGTTTTGATAACCCCGCAGACAAATCTATGCTTCTTTCAACGTGAGTTAGTGCACTAACAGAGCTAGAAAATAATGTGAAACAGCAACTTAAACATAAAAAGGCAACGAATCTGGTTGTAAAAATAGCTATATCTCCTCACTATAAGCTCTCATATAAGCGTATAACATTCAATAAATATACGTTGACTCTGAAATCACTACAAGTTTAAGGTTAAAACTATAGTAACATTAATGAAATCTATGTTGAATAATAGTTATGAAAACACTCTGTGACCACATTTATCAATAAGTAACACAGTTTCAGGTGCTATTAACTTCAAAGCGTCACTGTCTAAGCTCATTTAACGGAAGTAATAACGGATGAAAATTGAAAAATATTGGGTTGCACGACGATTAGAAAAAGTAACGGCGCGCAAAGCAGATCACCGAACCCCATTTCAACGTGATCGTGCCAGAATATTACACTCGGCTTCGTTTAGGCGTTTACAATCAAAAACACAAATAATGGGTAGTCGTGGCAGTGACTTTTTTCGAACTCGCTTAACTCATTCGTTAGAAGCAGCTCAAATAGGCTCTGGTATTACTTCACAGTTACGTTACAAATATCCTGAGCTTTGTCATACTTTACTCCCCGACAGTGATAATTTAATTGAAAGTATTTGTTTAGCTCATGATATAGGTCATCCGCCCTTCGGTCATGGTGGTGAGGTGGCATTAAACTATATGATGCGTAACGACGGAGGCTTTGAAGGAAACGGACAAACCTTAAGGATTGTTGCTCGACTAGAAACTTTTAGTGAAAGTTATGGTATGAATCTAACGAGAAGAACACTACTGGGGTTAATGAAGTACCCGCAAACACTCAGTAAACTGCACTCTCAACTAACCTCTGATGTTCCTGTTAACTTTAGACAACTAAAGTCCGCACTTTGGCACCCGCCTAAAGGGTTATATGACGATGACCAAGATATTATTGATTGGGTACTAGCTCCACTATCTGATGCCGATCGCAGCTTATTTCAACAACAAAGCCAACCATGTAATGAACTCGAACACGCCAAAACGTATTACAAGTCATTAGACTGTTCAATAATGGAGCTTGCTGACGATATCGCTTACGGTATTCACGATTTAGAAGATGCCGTAGTCACTCAAGTGATCAGCCCTAATGATTTTGAACAACATGTAGTAAATAAGTTAGTGCTAATTGATGATATTTGGTTACAAAGCTTCTGTAAGGGACTAACTGAAAAATTATTCAGCCATAAACATCACCTACAAAAAGATGTTATTGGAGATTTAGTCAATTACTTAATTACCGCGATTGAACTAACCGACCTTAACACTAGCCACAACACCACTTTTAATGAACCACTATTACGCTATAATGCGACCTTGCCCGAAACAAGCGCACAGGTATTACAAATATTTAAACGTTTTGTATTTAAGTTTGTGATTAAACAAACGTCGATTCAACGTAAAGAGTATCGTGGTCAACAAATAGTGATGGAGTTATTTGAAGCACTTTCCTCTGACCCTATAAAATTATTACCTGATAGTACTGCTGCGCGTTGGTTATACGCTAAAAACAACCAACAAAATCACCAACGTATTATTACCGACTATATTGCAGGCATGACAGATGATTATGCTATGGGCCTTTATCAATCTCTTTTTCACGCTAATAGCGAGTCGGGTTACCGTCTTAGCTAAACAGTTTAATCACCAACGAATAGAAAATTATGCTCGATATTTATGCTGGAAAAAACGCAAAAAAAGCCCTATTAACACACGGTTTCACCCCTCATTTGTTTACTCACTTTTTAGGTGCTAGTGGTGGTCCTAAGTGGTTTACTTTATTTGGATTAGACAAGTATATATTTAGTGAGTTCTTCAATAACACTAATATGGCTAATGCTGCACCGTTAAATATTGTTGGCTCAAGTGCAGGTGCTTTTAGAGCCGCTTGTTTTGCTCAAAAAAATCCTGTGGCTGCAATTGAGCGCTTGGCTTATAGCTACGCTCATACAGAATATTCAACAAAGCCTACTGCAAATGAAATATCAACTAAGGCAGTAACAATTGTCGACCATATTTTTGGTGAGCATGGCGCTCAAGAAGTAATAAATAACAAGCAGTTAAAAGCACATTTTATTGTCAGCCAGTGTCGTGGCTTAACGGGCTATGAAAGTAAGTTAGCGCAAGGCGCAGGTTTACTCGCTAGCATGGCGTTAAATAAAATTAATCGAAAGTTCTTAGCATTACAGTATCAGCGCTATGTATTTAAAGCGCCTAGCAGTAATATTAACATTGTCGATCCACATAATATTCCAAGCCATTATCACAACTTATCATTAGCGAATATTAAGTCAGCTTTATTAGCATCAGGCTCTATCCCCATGGTAATGTCGGGTGTAAAAAGTATTACTAACCTTCCAAATTATACCTACCGAGATGGCGGAATTATTGACTACCATTTTGATTTCACGTTAGAAGATGCGCAAACAGTATCGGTAAATGAGTCACCAGCATTAACCTTATACCCACACTTTAATAGCATCCCTAAAGCGGGCTGGTTTGATAAGAGCAGTAAACGAGGTGTATCTCAGAAAAGTTACGATAATACCGTATTACTAGTGCCGTCCGCACGCTTCATTCAATCACTCCCCTACCAAAAAATTCCAGATAGAAACGATTTTACTCAAATGGATGCTAAAACACGTATTCAATATTGGTTAACGGTATTAAGTGAAACTGAGCGATTAGCACAAGCATTACATGACTTATTGGAGAAGCAGGATTGGTCTAAAGTAAAACTTATAGAAGCGTAACTTAAGCTACGAATAGGCGAACTTGACTAAATTTTAGCAACTAACTCATTAACGATGAGTTAGTTGCTCTTCCTTAAGGTGCTAACCTTAAGTAATCATTTTTAATACAATTAGCTATTAACTAATAGTGTTAAAAAATCTTTTGACTCAATACGGTTAGTAAATTCAAAAAATTGTGTGCCTGATTGATCTTTAATAACAACATTTAGTTTGTTAACAGAGATTGATACTAACGGCGATACGATTGAAACTACTTTACCTTTATAGGTATAAGACATAATAAAACTCCTTTAAATTGCGTTAAACGCGACTAAGAAAGCTAAATTATTGTTTACATGAAAATTTTATAAATGAAATCTGTTTTAATGACAGAAGATTTTACGTAATTTTTTAACTTGAACTGTTAACTCAAAGTATTTAACGACACTATCGAAAAATATGACAATAATTATGCTTACTATTTGAGGTGCTGACTGACTGTGAAAGGGAAAGGCATAACACGTGTTATCTCATGGATAACTTGTTAATTAAACTAGATAGGAATAAACAACAAGCGCGAATATACAGTAACTTCAATATAAAGCCAACGTTTATTTTATTATTTTTTCAGCTGGGTTAGTAATTCAGATAGTTTCTCAATTTTAATATTGGACAGTTGTCGGTAATCAAAATAAGGACAAACAATCAGCTTATTTGCATAATCAATAGCAAATTCGTCATCTAACCAAATTAATGAAGCCTGTATTTTTTCACTCGCCAATAATTGCTTAGCATAGGTTTTACCACAAATAATATGCACTACATCTGACCGAGAAAGCTCTGGTGGGCTAAAAAGTAATGCGGTTTTACTGTGTTGTTGAAGTAAATAGTGGTCTCGGTATTGCTGCCAAGTTTGTGCACTTTTTGAAAAAGTATAATAAGAGCTATTTAAGGCATAAAGTAGCTTAGCATAAACATTAAAAACCTTACGCCAACCATTACCACACGCTTGATTAATGCTATTTATTTCGCCAGTCACTAACGGATTAACGCTAGTGAGATTTTGATATTCAAACATATTGGGTTGATTAGCAATGTAAACGGCAAAATTAAAGTTACAATCACCAAAGCCTTTTAACTCCTCCACGATGTTTTCATTGGCCAACTGCTGCGCTGTAATTATTGCTGTCATATTATTATCACTATTATTCATAACACGCTTCATTCGCTCACTTAATAACGAGAAAACTCAAGGGAAACACTGTGCTTAATGATATCGTAATTCTTGTACCTTGCCCCAGAAAACTCGGTATGAAAAAGCGGTATAACTTGCAATCACTGGAATAACAACAATAGCGCCCCACAAAATAAAGCTCAATGACTCAGGTGCAGAAGCGGTTTCCCAGATAGTTAATTTGCCTGGCACAATATAAGGGAAAAAGCTAAACGCCAAGCCAATAAAGCATAAAGTAAAAATAATAACCGTTAAACAAAATGGCAACCAACAATGTCTATCTTCTGTTTTAGGTAAGTTTTGTAAAACGCGATAACTCACAGCAAATAAAATAAAACATAACAATGGCAGAGGTAAAATATATAAGGTGACAGGCCAAGTAAACCATTTAGCGTAAACGTCAGCATTTATCAGTGGGTTAACTATTGACACTAATAGCACACCAAAAAAACAAATCCAGCCAGCTTTTTTAGCCCAGTTCACCGCTTGAATTTGTAATGCTCCCTCGGTTTTCATAATTAGCCAACATGCGCCAATATAGCTATATGCTGCAGCAACACCAAAAGCACTTAACATACTAAAACAATATGCCGTCATTGAGCTTTCAAACCCCATAACATACATACCTAACATGTAGCCTTGACTTAATGCTGCTAGCAAAGAGCCTGCTTTAAAAACCTTATTCCACGTAGGCTTATGACTAAAAGCCGCTTTAGCCCTAAAATCAAACGCAACGCCACGTAGTACTAAACTAATCAGTAAAATCGCGGTAGGTAAATATAGCGCCTCAAATACATAACTATGGGCAACAGGGAACGCGATCAGTAATAAGCCAATAGCTAATACCAACCACGTTTCGTTAGCATCCCAAAATGGACCAATTGAAGCTATCATAGTGTCGCTATTGTCGGCTTGTTCAAGAGGTAATAAAATCCCAACACCTAAGTCATAACCATCGAGAATGGCATATAACAAAATAGATACGCCCATTAACGCAGCAAAAATCGTTGCTAATGTATTAATTTCAAACATAATATTACTCCTGCGCTAACGTAGCGTTTATGCTAGCTTGATTAAGTGATGGTTGCTGCTCTGTTTCGCTAATCTCTTCAATTTCAATAGCTCGACTTGCCATTGTAAAAATGGTGTGTAAGTAGGCAACCATTAAAACGAGATAGAGCAACAAGTATAATGATAGCGATAAAGCAACGTTGCCTGGCGCGATTGTCGTTGCAGCATCTTTAACTGTTAGTACGCCGGTAACTAACCAAGGTTGGCGACCTATTTCAGTAACATACCAACCCGCTAACGTACCAATCCAACCTGAAAAGCTCATCATCACGAGTATTTTTAACAACCAACGAGGTAACTTATCTTTACGCCATAACTGAATACGGGCTAACCAAGCAAGAAGTAACATCAACATACCTAACCCCACCATCACCCTAAAAGCATAAAATACGGGCTTCACAGGCGGGTGATTACCTTCAAATTCATTTAATCCTTTTATTTCGCCATTAAAGTCATGAGTTAAAATAAAACTCGCCATGGCAGGAATCGCTAGCTCAAAAGTATTTCGCTTGTTTTTTTCATCGGGAATCGCAAACAAAAGCAAAGGTGCAGACTTTTCGGTATGCCATATTCCTTCCATCGCCGCAATTTTTTGAGGTTGATGCTTCAGTGTATTTAAGCCATGTAAATCACCAACAAATATCTGCAATGGGGTTAACACCATCGCTACGCTTAGTGCTATTTTCAACGTCAGTTTAGGGGCTCTTTTATCATCTCCTTTTAGCAGTCTATAAGCGCTAATACCAGCAATTAAAAAGGCAGCTGTTAGCCCTGATGCTAATAACATGTGGCTTAAGCGATAAGGAAAAGACGGGTTAAATATAATCGCTAGCCAATCAACGGGAAAAGCTACGCCACCTCTCATTTCATGCCCTTGCGGAGTTTGCATCCATGAGTTGAGTGCTAAAATCCAAAATGATGATAAAGTTGTGCCAAATGCAACAATTAGCGTAGAGAGCGTATGCACTTTGGCAGAAACACGATTAATACCAAAAAGCATAATGCCAAGAAAGCCCGCCTCTAAGAAAAATGCCGTCAGCACTTCATAACCTAATAACGGCCCTGCAATATTACCAACCGTTTCCATAAACTTCGGCCAGTTTGTGCCAAACTGGAATGACATAGTAATACCGCTGACAACGCCTATAGCAAAAGTGATAGCAAATATTTTTACCCAAAAACGATAGGCTCGCATCCATACGGGGTCAGCCGTTTGATCAAAGCGTAATTTAAAGAAAAATAAAAACCAACTTAACGCAATCGTAATAGTAGGAAAAAGAATATGAAAGCTAATATTCGCAGCAAATTGAATACGAGATAACATTAAGGTTTCAAACATGTGTGACTCCTAATGATTGCATTCTTCAGCGCTCTTACGTTCAATGCTGACTTACTGCAATCGGTTGATTTTATTTAGTGTTATATTGAGGGCTAGCGATAATATTAATAAGAAGGCTCAAAGCCTCACTATTTATAATCACCGTTACTTTAAAAGTCGGTCTTTCATATCAATAACTTTGCTCACCCCTGCTCCCAATTTCATTAACGTATTGAGTTTTTCAGGGCTTAAACTTTGCAGCTCTGCCGCCCAATGAGTGATTGTTTCTAATAAGTCATGAATCTCTTTCATTTTTTCTTGAGCAAAAAGTGCTTCTTGCGTATTAGGAGTTTCCAGTAAATTACTGCGCAGTAATGATAAAGTAGGGTCTACCTCACGTTTACGACGCTCCTCAAATACCCGTATTGCCATTTCCCAAATACTACCCGCTGGTGTGTAATATTCTTTTCGGTCTTTAGGTTTGTGTTGTACTTGCACTAAACGCCAAGACTGTAACTCTTTAATGCCCATACTGACATTACCTCGAGATATGTTTAACGCTTCTGATATTTGTATTGCACTGAGCGCTTGTTCGTTAATAATTAACAAACCATACATTTGACCGACAGTACGATTGAACCCCCAACGGCTCCCCATTTCGCCACAATGCATAACGAACGATTCAACTTGCGATGACATTAACATTAAAAAACCAACTATCAAACTTTCAGAACATTCTGAAAGTTTAAACCTAATTTGATTTAGATCAAGGTTTATTTGCAATACTTTGTTGGTAAATATTGGAAGTTATGACTGACACTAGCGCTACATATAAGTGCAGAAAGGTAAATTGCTACTAAAGTTGGAACTAAGGCAGGATAAGGTAGGAACTAAAATAACGTTATGTAAGCGACAACCAATCCCGTTGCCAAGCTAAAATATGTTTTGCCTCCATAGGTTTAGCAATAAAATAACCTTGTGCTATATCACAACCCATTTCAGTGACTAAGCTCATAACGCGACTGTCTTCAATACCTTCGGCAATGGTGCGCATATTAAGTTTTTTAGCAATAGATAAACTTGTGTTAATTAAAGAGATTTGATTGGGGTTGTCTTGGTTATCAATAAAATAACTTTTATCAAGTTTTAGATAAGTTAGGGGAAGCTCTTGTAAACGCTCAATGGTTGAATGTCGTTGCCCAAAATCATCGAGCGCTAAAGCAACACCTCGCATTTTAAGTCGATTTAAGTTTACCAATTCTTGTGCTTGGTCATTAGCTAATACCCCCTCGGTAATTTCTAAGCATAACCTATCAGCTGGCATCGAAAACTCTGTCAGAAGACTAAAAATAGTATCTGCAAATTCAGGCTGCTGCAGCGCGATAGGTGAAATATTCACAGAAAGTTTTAAATCTAGCCCATAGGCAAACCAATGTTTCCAATCACGCATTGATTTTTTTAAGACCGCTAAAGTAATATGAATTATCAACTCACTTTCTTCTGCTTTATCAATAAATCGATCAGGAGAAACCATACCTAAACTGGGGTGGTTCATACGGCATAAAGCTTCAACGCCGATAAACCCTCGACTAGATAACTCAACTTGTGGCTGATAACGCACTTCAATATTATCGCTTTTAATCGCCCTAATAATTTCATAGTTTTTTAATGACTCTAATGTTGGGCGTTTTACTCTTGAAGTACCTATTTTATTAAATATATTTTCAAAATCATCTTCATGAATGGGTTTTACTAAAGTGCCTAGGTAATTCAAGCCATACTTTTTAGCTAATAAACCAACCGATGAAATTATTTTTGTAGAAATGCCACTCATGATCACAACATAACCTTTATATTCAAGTTTACTCAGTTTTTCTAATAACTGAATTCCATCAATATTTGGCATATTAAGATCTAAAAAGAGTAAATTTATTTGTGTACTTTGACGAAGTATTTGCATGGCTTCGGGAGCTGAAGTAGCGACATGTTGATGCCTGATATTGAAGTTATTCTCTAGTACTTTGCTTACATAGCTTAAAATAGCTTGGCTATCATCTACTAACAGTACATTTAACCAATCAAAGCTAGGTCGTTCCGTTGTTGCTTTCATGTAGCCTCCTGCCAATACAAGTTACGCCCACGGTTCAATAAACAACCATATTTACAAGGTTAAGTATTAACTCTGTACTACGAAAAGCAAATATTTAACTGAATTAACCTTTTCATCCTATAGATATTTCTAACTCTTTTTAGAAAATGTAAACGGGTACTAACAAATATTAGTAAGTAACTTGTCTTTTTCACGATAAATAGTAATCGTGTTTAACTATACTTTAAATTTAGACGTGGTTGTTTGTAGCTTAACTGAGTTACTATCAAGCATTAACGCTATTTCTCCTATTTCTTCAATTGAGCACTGAGTTGCGCCAAAACTGCTATGCATTTGCTCAATGTTATTCACTACAATTTCTGCAACACTCGACTGCTCTTCTGTCGCTGTTGCTATTTGGCTATTCATAGAGCTGATGTGACCAATTTGAGCTTTTATTTTTGTTAATGATTTATCGACTTCTAATGAGATTTTTTCATTATTCTGTGCTTGTTCACTCGCTAGCGCCATTGTTGTTACTGACTTATCTGCTGCAGATATTAACTTGTCTAATAGTTCTCGAATTTCAGTTGTCGAGAGTGCCGTTCTAGACGCTAAATTTCTCACCTCATCAGCAACAACAGCAAAGCCGCGCCCTTGCTCGCCAGCTCTTGCGGCTTCAATTGCTGCGTTTAAGGCAAGTAAATTAGTTTGTTCTGCAATGCCATTAATAACATCAAGAATTTGATTCATGTTTTGGGAGTCTTTAGCTAGTTGATCGATAACATGTGAGGCATTTCCAATTTCTTCAGCAAGCCCAGTCGATACAGATAAAGACTTTTGCACATTTTCCATACCTAAATTGACTTCCGATTCCCCTTCTCCTGCAGCTGTTGCAGCTTGAGAAGCTGATTTAGCAATATCAGTAACACTGTACTGCATTTCAATCATTGACTGCTTAGTAACCTCAGCTACATCGGCTTGCTCTTGAACATTACCATTCACATCTCGAACTTTCTCCGTTAGCTTTTCGGCGCTTGCCGTAAGAGGAGGTACTGTATCAACCACTTCTTTAACAATAACTCTTAGAAATTGCGTAAACGCATTAAAGTTTTTTACAACACTACCCAGCTCATCTTGACTAATAACCTTAATTTGGTTGGTTAAGTCTCCTCCTCCTAGGGCTAGTTCTTGTAGTGATGAATCAATGATCACAACAGACTTACTTACATAGCGAGCAATTATTATACTAAGTAAAGACATCACTAATAAAAGTGAAACACCTAATACAATGCTTAAATCTCTAGAGTCATTCGAATTACTGATTGTTTTTTTAATAAGCGATTTAAATAAATTAGCTGCTTTTTCTTTATCCTGTTTTAACACGCCATGTACTGTTTCAAACAGTGCTGTTTTTTCTTTTATCTTAGGTTGAGCGGCTTGAAAGTCGATAGTTTCATTAATAAAAGCTTCTGAAATATCTTTACTTATTACATTATATTTTTGACTTTGTTCAATGGTTTTATTTATATCTGAGAAGCTACTATCAAGGGAGTCAATACGCTTAAAGTTTTCGATTAAACTCTCCAACATTGTACCAGCTTGTGCGATTAAGTCTTCGTCAGCAAATGAAACACTTTGGCTATAAACTTCATCAATACGCTGCCAACGTGTGACATTTTCACTGGTTAGATTAACTAAATGGATAGTGGTATTTTCTATAGTATTTAATAAGCGTTGATTAGTTGATATTGCATTAATATTAATAATTAAATTCACGACGAAGCTTAATATAGCGATAACTAATATCGCCAATATCTTATATAGAATAGGTAACTTTCTAAAAAAATTCATACCATTCCTCTTAACCTAACTAGATTAATGCAACAGACACCAACGACTACATAGGTGTCTATTACGTACAAAATACCAACACTTAACACTCCCAAAAATTATTGTTCAATAGTTAACTACCACTTTTACTTCATCATTAACATCATTGCTATTTACAAAACCAATAGCCGATGGATCTTTTTTTACCGCAGCAATGATATCTGCTGCGCTATCAACTTCTGTTGCTGGTGTGCCCTTACCCGTAAACACAAGTTTTGACCAATAAGATTTGAACTGACTATTAGACTTACTTAATGCTTTTTCTCGAAAATATTCAGTATCATCTTGATTAGTTGGCAGTGTGTAAACTGTCACCTTTTCACCATTAGAGAATGCTTTGGCTTTACCTAAGTATATTTTTTTTACTAAGGTTGCATCAACATCACCACTATTACTCTTATTAACAATAACAACAACTTCAGAAAGTGCATTATGACTAATCATTAGCGCGGTAATAACTAACATTTTATTAAAAAAATTCATGCCTATTTCCTTAAAAAACTAGATCTACGCCAAAAGAAAGTGACTTGCTATCGCCCGCTACGGCATAGTCGTAAGAGTTGTCTGTAACATCATCATATTGAATTTTAAATGCCGCTGAATCATGAAAGTCCCAACGAAGACCTACCGAAGTTGTATTATGGTTTTCTCCATCAAAAACACCGTCTCCTTTTTGTTTCATGCTTGAGTAAGCAACAAATGGAGTAAAAGCATTAATACGATAACCTAACGTTATCATATTAGTGTCCAAGTTCCCGTCAAACTCTAGGTCTAAGCGGTTTATTTCACTAAGCAGAAACCAATTATCAAAATCAAAGTTAAAAGATGCACCATAAAATCGACCATCTCTACTATCGCTTCCTCCCCATGTAGTTTGCTGCCCCCCAATAAAACGCTCATTGGTGTACTGCATGTATGTTAAACGCGCTTCAAACCAGTCTTTGCTTAAGTTAACGACACCACCTAACATATCCTTCCATATTTCTCGGGTTTCTTCTTTAAAGAAAAAATCCCCTAAAAGTTTATTTTCTTTATCGTCTTCTTTACCCGTATAAACATTGGTTGCTAGCGACCAGTCACCTATATCGGTGTTATACATTAAATTGATGCCGTTATAATTAAATATTTGCCAAGTATAGTTATCCGCTGGAGCTCGCATCCAAACATAAGCATAACCAACATCATAAAAGTCAGAATAATAGAAAAGCGGTAAGCGCTTTCGACCCGCTTGTACCGTCCAATTTTCATTAATTTCATAAGAAAGGTAAGCCCATTCAAATTCAGGAGAGTAGTCTTCGGCACCTCGGCCAACAAGCTGGGCAATGGCTTTTAAACCATCAGTAAGATCGGCGGTAACTTGTAAGCCAAATAAGCTTTCTGGAGCCATATCCCACTCTTCGGTATAAGCAGAAACAATAGGGTAATCAGCAAGAAAAGTTGGCGGTACATCATAATGTTCAACACCTGTACCACTAAGTACTTTACCGGCATTGACACTAGCAAAACCAGAAAAATTAATATCAGCATAACTGTGCATACTAAGCAAGCATGACGTAGCCGTTATTAATTTGATACATGAAATAAGTTTCATACTATGCCCTCAATGTTTTGAATGTAAGCTTAGACAGCGCTTGGGTTTGTTATAAATTAACTAAAATAGTAGGTTTGATATCGTTCAAGTTAAGTAGACAGGTAGGCTTTAGTCAAGAAAGAGACTGAAATACAGAGGATATTTAAAGTAAGTAATCTGTCAAGTTTAACTAAAAGCGTCAGTAACTAGGGGCTGTTGATCTTTCGAGATTGTTTTGCAGATTTTTGTTGGCTATTTATACAAGACAGAGCCTTTATGTGTGGTTATTCAGGACAATAAGATCCTGCATTGTCTAATAAACTACACTTATGTAGCGTCACATAAAAAGGTGATAACGCAGTAAAATGACCAACAAACGCTGTTAGAAGGATTCGGCTAAAAGCGCTTTATTCTTTGTTGAACAGTATTTACTTAGAATGACTAGGTAACACACTGTCCGCCGCGATTAAAA
>NZ_JAHKPW010000060.1:29536-63380 GCF_018860755.1 Colwellia sp. D2M02
AACACACTGTCCGCCGCGATTAAAACGCTTTTATCTCGAACGAAATTTAACCGCGAAAGTTCAATAGCCCCTAGTAATAAATATAAATAAATATTTTCTTTTATAACTACCGTTTTAGGAGAAAATGGTTATTAAAGAGGTACTCTAACTTCACTTAGCAGCTAATAAAGGGTTATGGGGACTTATGTCACTAATTAGTAAGACAGATACCAACCTTATTGCTTAAACATAAAATCCGCTATGAATATCTTATTGATTTAGTTAAGAGAAATTAAAAAGAGGCTTATATGCAGCTTAAATTATGCCGTTACTCTGAGTAATATGAAAAACGGCTTTTAATCGCCGTTTTCGAACCGACTTGTGGAGTATTCTTACGCAAAGCTTTTTTCGTTACATAAAAATCCCCACAATAAGTGGAAGAAACCTACTCAGGCTCAGAGTATCCAGCCCAAATATCGGCATTGATTGTGATTTTCTTTTTACGCTTTTTCTTTCCGCTACCTTCGGGTTTTGCCATAGGTTTAGCTGGGGCTAAAATAGAGTCCTTGGTAATCTCATCTGCCTCAAAACCTTTAACTTGTTCACGCTCTAAACGAATTTTATTTTTCTTTTCAATTACTTTAAAGTGATGAAAATCTTCATGATCAATTAAAGATAATGCTAAGCCGACTTCGCCTGCTCGACCACTTCGACCAATACGGTGCATATAATCAGCAGGACTTCGAGGTAAATTGAAGTTTATCACAACGGGTAGCTTTTCAATATCTAAACCACGCGCAGCAATATCTGTGGCAATTAACATTGCTATTTCACCCGATTTAAACCCCTCAAGTACTCGCGTACGCTCGGTTTGTCCTTTATCACCATGAAATACTTCTGCGCTAATACCACGCTTTGATAACTTTTGCGCTAAATGCTCACAGTGATTTTTAGCGTTAACAAAAATCAATGCTTGTCGCCATTGGTGTTGCTCAATTAAATGCGCTAAAACTGCCGTTTTTTCACCTTGATTAACGGTAAAAACACGCTGTACTAAAGTGCTAGCATCGCTGCTTTGCACTTGTATTTCAACTGGATTATTAAGTAATTCTTGTGTTAAAGCTTGTACTTGTTCAGGAAATGTTGCTGAAAACAATAGTGTTTGTTTAGTTTTAGGGGTTAACGCTAATAACGCAGAAAGCTCTTCAGTAAAACCTAGGCTTAACATACGATCGGCTTCATCAAGCACTAAGGTATTAACTAAATCGAGTTTAATAGCATTACTTGAAATTAAATCAAGTAATCGCCCAGGAGTTGCCACTAAAATATCACAGCCGCCACGTAACGTGAGCATTTGCGTATTCACTGAAACGCCACCAAAAACCGCAACGGTTTTAATTGCACCATTTAAATGTGCCGCATAAGATTTTATGCTATCGGCAACTTGCTTGGCTAATTCTCGCGTCGGCACCAAAATAAGCCCAGCAACATAATTACCGTTATGCTGTTTTGTATTTTTTACTGAAGCTAACTTTTCAGTGTGCAACTTTTGCAGTAACGGTAAAGCAAAAGTTGCTGTTTTACCTGAGCCCGTATTTGCGCCAGCAATTAGGTCACGTCCAGATAATACACTTGGAATAGCCTTTTCCTGAATGGGGGTTGCTCGCAGATATTCCAGCTCTGTTAGTCGTGTTAATAAAGGCGATATTAGCCCAAGATCAGTAAAATTGATTGGTGTTTTGGCTGAGGTCATTAAATTATTAGGTTCAAAACAAAAAGGTATAGCACATTTTAGCGTATTTCTGCCTCGCTCAGTTAGTAAATTCGCTAAAACGCTACATTGAAGCTTTCATGACGCAGTGTTATTATTCAATAACATGATAAATAAATTCAATTAATGGCATTAAATAACAAACTCACATATCAGTATATTTGTTATTACAGCTCTACTTATTTTCTATTCTCTTGCTTATACGCTCACTAAACTATTTGAATGCTAACTAATTAAAACTTATGACCAAAAACACCTTTACCCCTGAATTACTTGAAAAACACTTTAGTAAAAATGAATGGAAAAAAGGCACAAGAATTTTTCAGGACAAAGGCGTTAACACTTGCGCCCTTGATGGCGGCATAATTAGGGGAGTAGTATTAAGTGAGCGTTCACGCCAATCGAGTTACTTAACAAGATTAGTGTTAAATATTAAACACGATGGCATGGCGAGTTATTGCGACTGTTACGTTGGGCGAAATTGTAAACATGCGGCTGCCTTAGCACAGCATTTTATTAATGAACATTTTGATCATAATAGCATCGCCTCTTCTGAAAAAACCGTTGATAAGTGGTTAAGCCGTTTTCAAGCTCAACCTAGTAGATACCAGCCAAACATCCAACAAAAATCTTTATTATATTTTTTAAAGCCTAACAGTTATGTTGACGGGGATTATTTCACCTTAACAATTAAGTCAACCAAACCTAAAAAAAGCGGTGGTTGGAGTAGCACACTTGGCAGCGAACACTCTCCTAGCTCGTTAATTAATAGTGCCTATGCAACAAGCGATGATGTATTAATTATTACCGAACTCATGCGCACCAACCAATATGGCGACAATATTAAATACTTTGACTTATTTGAACGTATTATTAAAAGTAATCGCTGCTTTTGGCATAATAATTACAATTTAAACGACGCCATTACATTGGGTGAGCCTATAGAAGCCCAGTGGCAATGGATAGCGCTTGGTAACCATTTACACAAGTTACAGTTAATTTTACCTGAGCCCTCAAGCAGTATTCATATAATTAAAGCCCAACCTCTTTGTTATTATGATGAAGAACAAAACAGCTTTGGCAAGCTCAACACCAATACTCAATGTGACTTTGAAGCCGATTTACTCAACTCCCCTATTTTTGAAGAAGATAAACTGCCTTGGATAATGAATAAGCTCTCAATGTCGCTAGGCGATGCCGTAAAACGGTTGCCTAAACCTAAGACTGAGTTTTCACAAACCTTAAGCACACCCGAAGTGCACTTGCACTTTTCAACATCGCTAGAAAAAGATCCGCAATCAGGCTACGTAAAAGTTAACTTTTCCTACCAAGGAAATTTAGTTAACCCACACAATGACAGTGTTACTATTACGCCCAAAACTTTAGATGATGATGGTAATACAATAAAAATTTATCGTGATTTGGCTTTCGAGCAAACTGTTATTGATAAGCTTATGACCTTAAAGTTTAGCCCGCAGCCTAAAGCGAAACGTTATACCTTTACTAATGAAGATTACTTGAATAAAAACAAAGATCCTAAATATTCAATGCTGCTGCAAGGTCGCTATTTATGGCATCACTTTTTAGATCAAGAATTACCACTACTTAATGATTTAGGTTGGCATATAAGTTTTGCTGATAATTTTTACTACAAAGCACTTGCTACCAATAGTGTTTTTGATGCCGAAATTATTGAGACTGACGACCATGATTTTTTCTCGCTGGGGTTAAACTTAACCATTGATGGCAAAAAAATGCCTGCATTTCCTATTTTATTAGGCGCTATTGAGCAATTACCTAAAGCTGTACTTCTTGATCGTGAAAAAGAAACACAAATTCCTGCAGATTTACCTATTTATGTTGACTTAGATAAAGGCAACTTTGTTGCCCTACGCTACCAAAGCGTACAGCCTATATTAAAACAATTTATTGAACTGTTTATGCCTAATGCCTTAACGAAAGATGGCACCATGGAGCTATCTCGATTTCAAGGGCATCAAACCTTATCTATGTTAGACGATCAAGGCATGGTAGCAACGGGAACAAGTAAACTCAGAACGCTAGCGAATAAATTAAAAAACTTTCAACAAGTAACCACCGTTGCCATACCTGAAGGCTTAAAAGCAACATTACGCACCTATCAACATCAAGGGTTAAATTGGTTACAGTTTTTACGTGAATATCAATTAAACGGTATTTTGGCCGATGATATGGGCTTAGGTAAAACAATTCAAACCTTGGCTCATTTATTAATTGAGAAACAGCAAGGTCGGCTTAACAAGCCCGTATTAATTGTTGCACCAACCAGCGTTATTTTTAACTGGGCCAATGAAATTGAAAAATTTACTCCGCAGCTTTCTTATCAGGTATTACACGGTAGTAAGCGTAAAGAGCATTTTGACTGCCTTGAAGGTGCTAATGGCATTGAACGCCAAGTTGATATTATTATTACCAGTTATGCGTTAATCGCAAAAGATTTACCACATTACTGTGAGCAACAATTTTATTACCTTATTCTTGATGAAGCTCATTATATAAAAAACACCAAAACCAAATTGTATCAAGCCTTTATGGCCCTTAAAGCACAACATAAATTGTGTTTAACCGGTACGCCAATGGAAAACCATTTAGGTGAGTTTTGGGCACAATTTAACTTTTTATTACCCGGATTTTTAGGCGGACAAAGACAATTTAGTAAACTCTTTAGAACCCCTATTGAAAAGCACGGCGATCAAGAACGTAAACAATTACTCAACCAACGTATTAAGCCTTTTATATTACGACGAACCAAAGACAAAATAGCCACAGAGTTACCGCCAAAAACTGAAATTATTCAAACACTACGTATTGAAGGGCAACAGGCGGAGTTATATGAATCGGTACGTTTAGCTATGGATAGTCGCTTAAAAGATATTATTGCCGACAAAGGCTTAAAGCGTAGCCAAATTGAAGTGTTAGATGCGCTATTAAAGCTAAGACAAGTTTGTAACCATCCAAAACTATTATCACTTGATGGCGCTAAAAAGGTAAATCAGTCAGCTAAACTTGACTATTTAATGGAAACTTTACCTGAGCAAATTGATGAAGGACGTAAAATATTAATATTTTCGCAATTTACCAGTATGCTCTCTTTAATTGAAGAAGCACTTATCGCGGATAATATTGGTTATGTTAAGTTAACTGGATCAACAACAAACCGACAAGAAGTGGTAGACAAGTTTCAGCAAGGTGAAGTACCAGTATTTTTAATTAGTTTACGCGCTGGTGGTGTTGGTTTGAACTTAACCGCCGCAGATACCGTTATTCATTTTGATCCTTGGTGGAACCCTGCGGTAGAAAATCAAGCAACCGACAGAGCTTACCGTATTGGGCAAGACAAACCCGTATTTGTTTACAAATATATTATTGAGAACTCAATAGAAGAAAAAATTCAGAAAATACAACAAAATAAAGCTGAGCTTGCCAAAGCACTATTATCAGAAGAGGTCAGTGACAATAAACTCAGCTTAACCGATGATATTTTAGACTCGTTACTTGCCCCATTAAGCTAGTTTAGTCACTGTTACAGTGTAATCCCCAGAGCGTTTAAAGTCGTTAAACGCTCTGTAAAGCAACTGAGCACGATAAAAAACAATATCCATCACTCAGCTTTTCTTAACTTACTTATTGTTAATATATGTTGTAGCGGCGCTAACAATGCATACTATTTATTAATAGAGGGTATCTCCCCTTTTAGCGGCAATGGTATTTATTAAAAGTTTAGGGTTGTCAATTTTTTCAAGCATAGCTTGATCAGGTAAACAGTCATCGTCAACATAATCTGCAAAGTCAGCGGCTGAATCAAAAACTAAAATATCGAGTGCCAGCCTATCTAAGCCATATAAACCACGGTGGATCATATCTGCAGAAAATACTAATAAATCACCTGCTGCAAGTGGTATTTTCACCCCGTAGGTTAAATCTTCGCTACTATTTCGCCCTTTTTCTTCCTGCCTTACATTATGCTCTTCTTCATTGTCCCAACGTTGGTGTGTACCAGGTACTAACTCCATTCCTAACTCGTCAAATAAAGGGACACGTAAATGGACGACTTGTGTTTCTTGAATCGCTTTTTGTTGTCCTGCCAAGTCATGATCATACTGACAATCTCGGTGCCAAAAATCTTTTTGCTCGGGGTTAACAGGGTTAAAAAATAATTGAGTATTCATAAAGGCAGGCTGTTCAGGGATAAGCGCCTCAACAACCTCCATTACTTTTTTAGAGCAGATAAAGTTAAATAACTTAATACGATCATCTGCCTTTAAATATTCGCTGCCGGTAATGAGTGAAGAGTTAAACGCCTCTTCTTGATAAAAAGTTTCATTGTCTTTTTTCCATGCTTGATGAAACTTTAATACGGTTTTTCGAAGTGCGGCTATTTCAAGCTCATCAAAGTAGTCTCGAATAACAAAATATCCTTGGCTATTATATTCGCTACGGTATTGCTGGTAATTAATTGACATAGATTACAAACGCTTCACTGGTTATATAAATTATGAGACAAAAATACGGGTTACGGTGCAAGCTGCTTTAAAATACAAACAACAGACATAAAAAAACCGAAACACCTTAATTAAGGTTATTTCGGTTTATTATTTTTTATAGTATATGATTTAGTGGTGCGGATGGGGGGACTTGAACCCCCACGACCTAAGTCACCAGCCCCTCAAGCTGGCGCGTCTACCAATTCCGCCACATCCGCGCAAAACTAAATCTTATTATTCACTTTAACATTAATTTATTTAAATGATGCAATACTGAGGAAGTATTAACTTCAATAAATTAACTGACGACTAGTTTGGTACGTCGCTTTCTTGTTCTTTTTTAGCTGGAGCTGAAGCCGGTACATCACTGTTTAATGTTGCAGGTTCAATACTTTCAGCCGGAATAGCATCAACAGCTTGTTCAGCAGGAACACTTAAGTTGTTCCATTCATCAACCGCTTTAGTACGGTTAGCTGTTAAGTTACCTAAAATTAGGCTGATTGCAAAAAATGCTACCGCTAAGTAGGTAGTACTTGTTGTTAAGAAGTTACCTGAACCACCAGAGCCAAATACTGTCGCTGAAGAGCCAGCACCAAATGATGCTCCCATATCAGCGCCCTTTCCTTGTTGAATTAATACTAAACCGATTAAGGCTAAAGCAATTAATACATAGGCAATAATTAAAACTTGATACAACATTTTATTTTCCTTTCGCTGCTGAACAAATTACGCTGAATTCGTCAACTTTTAAACTAGCACCACCAATAAGACCACCGTCAATATCAGCTTGTGCGAATAATGCTTCACAGTTAGAAGCATTGACGCTTCCACCATATAATAAAGGCACTTTATTCGCTATTTCAGCATCACATTGCGCTAAAAACTGACGAATAAATTGATGTGTTTCTTGTGCCATTTCTTTAGAGGCTGTTTTACCTGTACCTATTGCCCAAACAGGCTCGTACGCTATAACAACATCTTTAAATTTTTCTATGCCAATTTCATCAATAACTGGCTGCAGTTGAGATGATAATACCACCTCTGTTTGCTCAGTTGCACGTTCACTTTCACTTTCGCCTATACATAATATAGGGGTTAAGCCCGCATTTAATACTGTTGCAACTTTATGAGCAACTTGCGTTGATGTTTCTTTGTAAAGCTCTCTACGTTCAGAGTGACCTACAATAACAAACTTAACTGAGCACTCTTGTAGCATATCGGTAGATACTTCACCGGTAAATGCACCGCTAGCTTTATCACTAACATTTTGAGCACCGAGCGCGATTGTGTTTTCTAAGCTATTTTCTTTTAACTTATGGGCAAGTTCAGATAAATAAACAAAACTTGGACAAATTACCACATCAACATTGTCTGATAAGCTAATGTTATGTAAACCACTTACCATAGTATCGACTAGGGCTGAATTACCGTTCATTTTCCAATTTGCGGCAACAATTGCTCGTCTATTCATACTTACCTCATAATTTATGCTATCAAATCATTGCTAAAATGAAGCCGCGAGATAGTAACTAACCTACGCAAAAGATACAAGTATTTAAGTGAATATCTTTTACTGATTGCAGCTTATTTGTACGTAATTAATTACCGCGGGCTTTTCATTGTTAAAATTGCCGCGACGAGCGCCTCATGAAACCAGATTAACAAGGGCTTGGCACAATAAATACCTTATCAAGTCGAAGCGAGCTACAGGTGACTGCGCTACTTTAGCAACCCAAGCAGCGATAACGCTGCTTGGGTTTAGCTCATATTACTTAACTACTTTTACTAGGTCGGCAATTTGGTTAGCTAAACTCGTAACTTCGTCTAACTCAGGCCCTTCTACCATAACGCGAATTAAAGGCTCAGTTCCCGACTTTCTTAAAAGTACGCGACCACGTCCTGATAACGTATCATTAACCTTAGCCACTTCGGCTTGTACGTCGTTATCTTTTAATGGGTTGTTTTTGCCAGAAAAACGTACGTTAACTAATACTTGTGGCAGCATCGTAATGCCTTGGCGTAAATCGTATAGCGATTTATTACTTTGACAAACCGCAGTTAATACATTTAACGCAGCAATAACGCCATCACCCGTTGAGGTATGATTTAGGTTAATTATATGTCCTGAGTTTTCAGCGCCTAACTGCCAACCTTTTTCTCTTAGCAGTTCCATAACATATCTGTCGCCAACATTACTACGGGCAAATGGTACATCAAGTGCCTCTAATGCTAACTCTAACCCCATATTACTCATTAGGGTGCCAACAACGCCACCTTGCAGATTACCCGACTTCAAATCATTACTAGCAATAATATAAACCGCTTCATCACCGTCGATAACGTAGCCGGTATGATCTACCATCATTAGTCGGTCGCCGTCACCATCAAGAGCTATACCTAAGTCAGCCTCGTGTTCAACCACAGCTTTACTGATCATATCCATTGAAGTCGCACCACAGCCGTCATTAATATTAGTGCCGTTCGGTGAACAAGCTAACTCAATAACTGTTGCGCCGAGCTCTCGAAAAACATTTGGCGCAATATGATATGTAGCCCCGTTAGCGCAATCGACAACAATTTTTAATCCTTGTAGCGATAATTGACTTGGGAAGTTACTTTTACAGAACTCAATATAACGGCCAGCCGCATCACCAATTCGGCTCGCTTTACCTAAACTAGCTGACTCTACACAACCCATAGGCTCGTCGAGTAAGGCCTCAATAGCAAGCTCAACTTCATCGGGAAGTTTTTGACCGTCTTGTGAGAAAAACTTAATGCCATTATCATAAAATGGATTATGTGACGCACTAATAACAATACCCGCTTCGGCGCGAAATGTTTTAGTTAAATAAGCAATACCTGGTGTTGGCATAGGCCCTAAAAGACCAATATCAATACCTGCAGCTGAAAAACCCGCTTCAAGAGCAGACTCAAGCATATAACCAGAAATACGTGTATCTTTACCGATTAAAACTTTTTTTGTTCCTTGCGCCGCAAGCACTTTACCAGCAGCATAGCCTAACTTCATGACAAACTCAGGAGTTATTGGGTATTGTCCCACTAAGCCTCGCACCCCATCGGTGCCAAAATATTTTCGATTAGACATGGTTAATCCTTATAAATTAAACTTTTGTTGTCGTTATTTTTGTATCAATTTAATACGTGATAATTATTGGTTGCTTTTAAAATATTGAGCGCATCAACCGTTTCTTTAACATCATGCACTCGAATTATACTTGCCCCTTGCTGCATTGCGATAATCGCTGTGGTTAAACTTCCCGCAAGACGCTCTGTTACCTCGCATGATAATAAATTGCCAATCATTGATTTACGAGAAGTACCCGACAAAATAGGCAAACCTAACGCTTTAAACGCTGATAGTTGATTAAGTAATTGATAATTTTGCGATAGTGTTTTCCCAAAGCCAAAGCCGGGATCTAAAATTAAACGTTCGCGTGCAATACCTGCCGTCAAGCAAGCATCAATACGTTGCTTGAAAAAGTCACTAATGTCGCCAATAAGATCATTATATTTGGGGGCCTGTTGCATCGTCCGAGGCAAACCTTGCATATGCATTAAACATATAGGCACAGTACTATTGGCCATAACATTTAAACAGTTGTCATTTTGCAGTGCTCGCACATCATTGATGATATCAGCGCCATAACTGATAGCTTGCTCCATAACGCCAGCTTTACTGGTATCAATAGACACTTCAACCGTAAAGTTTTCTTTGATCGCTTTTAATAGCGGAATAACTCGCGCTAATTCGTCAGTTTCACTAACCTCAGCAGCACCCGGTCTGGTTGACTCGCCGCCTATATCAATAATAGTGGCACCATCGTTTATCATCGCTTCAACTTGCTGCAACGCTAAGTCGGTATGCAAGAATTTACCGCCATCGGAGAATGAATCAGGCGTAACATTTAAAATTCCCATGATTTTAACTACGGATAAGTTTATTGCAGAGTTTACAGTCATAATATTAATTGTATTTCTTAGTTTTTGAATAAACGTATTTTTTACTGATGCTAGTTTACATCATTATATACAATAAAGCCTCGGTGTTTACTCAACACCGAGGCTTTACATTAAGTTAACAAGTAAGGCTTAACTTGTTGATGAATTGCCTTCTGGTTTAGTTAAATCAGGTGTTTCATCTGATTTACTTTCAGCACTTTCACTATTAGTCGTTTCTTCTGCTTTTTCACCACCGCCTTTATTAGCACGATTATCAGGTGATGAATCACTGCTGTTATCGTCCCAATCAGCTGGAGCTCTTACATCAGTACGTGCCATTAAGTCATCAATTTGTAGTGCATCAATCGTTTCATACTTCATTAAAGCATCTTTCATGGCATGTAAAACATCCATATTTTCTTTAATCAAGCTTTCAGCGCGTTGATAGTTACGGTTAATAACCGCTTTAATCTCATCATCAATAGCTCTTGCCGTTTCATCAGACATATGTAAAGACTTGGCAGACGTTCTTCCTAAGAATACTTCACCTTCTTCTTCTGCAAACAGCATAGGCCCCATTTTTTCAGATAAGCCCCATTGAGTAACCATTTTACGAGCAATATTAGTTGCACGTTCAATATCATTTGAAGCACCCGTTGAGACTTTATCACTGCCATAAATAACATCTTCTGCAATACGACCACCGTAAAGTGATGATATGTTGCTTTCTAAATGTTGCTTAGAGTGACTAAAGCGGTCTTGTTCAGGTAAGTACATCGTGACACCTAAAGCGCGACCACGAGGAATAATACTCACTTTGTAAACAGGATCATGGTCTGGCACTAAACGTCCAACAATAGCATGCCCTGCTTCATGGTAAGCAGTCATTTCTCTTTCTGACTCACTCATCACCATAGTTTTGCGCTCTGAGCCCATCATGATTTTGTCTTTCGCTTTATCAAACTCGTACATACCCACTAAGCGTCGTGATGTACGTGCAGACCATAACGCAGCTTCATTGACTAAGTTGGCTAAATCAGCACCAGAAAAACCAGGAGTACCTCGCGCAATAACCGATGCATTTACATCGTCAGCTAATGGCACTTTACGCATATGAACTTTTAAAATTTGCTCACGACCACGGATATCAGGTAAACCAACCGTGACTTGACGGTCAAAACGACCTGGTCTAAGTAATGCTGGATCTAATACGTCTGGACGGTTAGTTGCGGCAATAACAATAACGCCTTCATTACCTTCAAAACCATCCATTTCTACTAACATTTGGTTTAATGTTTGCTCACGTTCATCATGACCGCCACCCATACCAGCACCACGTTGGCGACCTACGGCATCAATTTCATCAATAAAGATAATACAAGGGGCTGCTTTTTTCGCTTGCTCAAACATATCACGTACACGAGACGCACCAACACCAACAAACATTTCGACAAAGTCTGAACCAGAAATGGTGAAGAACGGTACTTTCGCCTCACCAGCAATGGCTTTTGCTAATAATGTTTTACCGGTACCAGGCTGGCCTACTAATAAAATACCCGATGGAATACGACCACCGAGTTTTTGAAAGCGAGTAGGCTCTTTTAAGTAATCAACTAACTCTGCAACTTCTGCTTTTGCTTCATCACAACCAGCAACATCTGCAAAGGTTGTTTTAATTTGCTCTTCGGTTAACTGGCGTGCTTTACTTTTGCCAAACGACATAGCACCTTTACCGCCACCGCCTTGCATTTGACGCATGAAGAAAATCCACACACCAATAAGAAGGATGAACGGGAACCAAGATACAAAAATAGTCGTTAAGAAGCTTGTTTCTTCTGGTAATTTACCTTCAGCGCGAACACCTTGCTTAACTAAGTCGTTAATTAAGTCGCGATCAAAACCACCGGGTATGGTGGTAACGTAAGCTTCACCGCTTCTTTTTTCGCCGGTGATCACACCATTTCGATCAACTTTCGCATCACGAATCTGTCCTTGGCGGACATCTTGAATAAAGCGGGTATAATCCATTTGCTGTTCTTGAGCTGTATTTGGAGAAAAACTCTGAAATACACTCATTAAAACAACCGCAATAACTAACCATAAAATAAGATTTTTTGCCATATCGCTCAACTTAATGACCTCTTGTGGTGCGTGATAATTTATTAAAAAAAGTTTTAATAATGTTAATTGTGTTTAATTTACTACAATTCAAGTCTAGTCGCCATTTAACTTTAGCAACAAGTTACAACTGGTTACAACTTGCCTAATTAATTGGCGTTAACTCAATGGAGTAATTAATAGGTTAGCTAAGAAAATAAATTAACCTTTATATCCTGTAGCTACTAAATAAACTTCTCTTGAACGTGCTCTTGATGATTCAGGCTTACGGGTTTTAACGGTTTTAAAAACAGCTCTAACATCTTTCATGTATTGCTCAAAGCCAGCCCCTTGGAATACTTTCACCACGAAAGCACCATTAGGCTTTAATACTTCACTACACATATCTAGTGCAAGTTCAACTAAGTACATACTACGTGCAGAGTCAGCACTTTCGTTACCTGTCATATTTGCGGCCATGTCAGACATAACGACGTCAATATTTTTCCCGCTAATGCGCTCAAGTAATGCTTCTAATACCGCCTCTTCTCGAAAGTCACCTTCTAAGAAATCAACACCTGCAATGGCATCCATAGGTAATATGTCGCATGCAACTACTTGCCCTTTATCGCCAACGGCTTTTACCGCATATTCAGACCAACCTCCTGGCGCAGCACCTAGATCAACCACTTTCATACCAGGTTTAATTAATTTATCTTTATTATTTATTTCTTCTATTTTAAAAACAGCACGAGAGCGTAAACCTAAACGCTGCGCTTTTTTAACATATTCATCTTCAAAGTGCTCATCAAGCCAGCGCTGGCTACTTACTTTGTGTTTTTTATTCGTCATGTTTGCTTACTCATTAAAAGCACATTAATTTATTAAGATTATACCATTAGGATTGAGGAAGTAGCCAAAGTCGGCTGTAATAAATTTTATCAGATGACTTAAAGCGACTCATTTATAACAGATTATAAAATTAGTGCGATTGGTATTAGTATTAATTACTAGATAAGGGTAAAATAGCGTCAATTCAAGCCAACAGATAATGAAATTGAGTAATGAGCTTAAACAAAAAACAAATTCAACACCTTAAAGGTGTAGCGCACCCTTTAAAACCAGTGGTTTTACTTGGTAGTAATGGTTTAACTGAGGCCGTTGTTGCTGAAATTGATTATGCCTTAAATCATCATGAATTAATTAAAGTAAAAATTCCAACAGATGACAGAGAAACAAAGGCATTAATTGTTGAAGCAATTTGTCGTGAAACTAATGCAACCCAAGTACAAGTTATTGGTAAAACATTAGTCATTTATCGTCAAAGTGCTGAGAAAAAGATCCATATTCCTAAGATCTAATACTATTGCTGAGCCGATAATAGCTTTGCGCGAAATTGTAAAATATTTCGCGCAAAGTATGAAATAACATGTAAAGCATTATTCTTCTTTAGCCGTGTTATCCTCCACAATGGTAATAACTTTTTCAACCAGCTTTACTCTACCTGAGTCAACAAGCGCCTTTCTTAATACATACTCTATTTGTGCATTAACACTACGTAACTCATCGTCAGACCAACGCTGCATTGCAGCAAGAACCTCTGGATTAATTCTTAAAGGGTAGCTTTTTTTAGCTGCCATTATTACTCCTCTGCTGATGTTTGATCACTTATCACAAATAATAAACCTAAGGCTATAAAAGTAATCTATTTACTTAAGTTGCACATGATTAATACAAACTACCAGTATTAACAACGGGTTGCGTACTTTTATCACTACACAATACTACAAGTAAGTTACTCACCATTGCCGCTTTTCGTTCTTCATCTAACTCGACAATATGCTTCGCTGAAAGCTGGCTTAATGCCATTTCAACCATACCAACTGCACCATCAACAATCATACTTCGTGCGGCGATAATAGCTGATGCCTGCTGCCTTTGTAACATCGCGTTGGCTATTTCGGGGGCATAAGCTAAGTGGCTAATACGTGCTTCGTGAACTTTCATACCTGCTTTACCTAAACGTTGTTGAATTTCTTCTTTTAGCGCTTGAGATATTTCCTGCGGATGGCTTCGCAAGGCAATTTCATCACCTTCATGTTGATCATAAGGATAACTAATCGCCATATTACGCAGTGCTGATTCACTTTGAATATTAACAAAACTAAGGTAGTCATCGACTTCAAAGAAAGCTTCAGCGGTATCATCAACTGACCAAACAACCACAGTTGCAATTTCAATAGGGTTACCATGGTAGTCGTTAACTTTCATTTGGTTAGATTCAAAATTGCGAATACGCAAAGAAATGCTTTTGCGAATAAACAAAGGAATTGTCCATTGTAAGCCGTTTGATTTAACCGTTCCGACGTAGCTGCCAAAAAACGTCATCACCATAGCCTGATTAGGTTGTACCATAAAGAAACCAGGAATAGCCAGTACCGCTAGAATTGCAACAATAACAGTAGCAATATTGATGTTATTAGTTGCCGCTTGACTCAAAACAAAGCCTGCAATGACTAACAATATTACAAAAACTGCATAACCATTTAATGAAAAACCTTTTTTCTCTTGCATAAACACCTCGGATAAAGTGATATCAAAAAGATATCATTTAGAATGACTTTAATTATATTGTCTTTTGTTATTTTGTCAATAACAGCCCTAGTTCAAAGCAATAAAAAACCCCATACTCAAAAGAGTATGGGGTTTTTATTTTCAATCGAGTTAGCTAGTTCTATCAATTAACTCGAGCAATTGACTCGATTAACTAACGGGTAAACTAAATGTGATCAACGGCAATAATTTCGTATTCAACAACGCCGCCAGGGGTTGTTATTTCAATTTCGCTATCAACCATTTTACCAATTAAACCACGGGCAATAGGTGAACTAATTGATATACGGTTTTGCTTAATATCTGCTTCATCATCACCAACGATTTGATAAGTAACTTCAGCTTCTGTTTCAATATTAAGTAATGTAACTGTTGTACCAAATAACACTTTACCTGTATTGGTAATTTTTGATACATCAATAATTTGAGCGTTGCCCAACTTACCTTCAATATCTTGAATTCGTCCTTCACAGAAGCCTTGTTGCTCACGCGCTGCATGGTATTCTGCATTTTCTTTCAAGTCACCATGCTCACGAGCATCGGCAATTGCAGCAACAATTTCTGGACGTTTTACTGTTTTCAACTGGTTTAGCTCTTCACGCAATCTATCTGCGCCTTGAACTGTCATTGGATATTGGCTCATAATCTCTTCTTTTTAAAGAAAAAAGTTGTTAAAAAACAACTTTTTTATTTTGATCCGCGTCTATTCTTTTTACAATAATAAGAACCTAGTCATACTTAACTAGCCTTGAAATAACGTTTTTAAGCCGTTATTTCAAGGTGACAATTAGAATACTTTATTTACAACGTGTATGTAGTTCTTGAATTGATGTTACCGTATTACGGTCATCAGCGGCATGCGACATACAAGCAGCGAACGCAGCATTTAACGTTGTAGTGTAAGCTACTTTATAACGTAATGCCCCGCCACGTAAAACTTTTGAATCCTCAATCGCTTTACGGCCTTCTGTTGTATTAATAATGTAGCTGTACTCACTATTTTTGATTCTATCAAGAATATGTGGACGACCTTCATGTACTTTATTAACGCGGCGAACTGGCACACCTGCTTCACGTAAAATAATCTCTGTGCCGTGCGTTGCATCAAGCTCATAACCTAAATCAACCATGATTTTAGCTAACTCTAATACTCGCTCTTTATCACTATCACGAACAGAAATTAACGCGCGACCTTCTTTAGGTACTGATACACCAGCGCCTAAGTTAGCTTTAGCGTAAGCTTCTTCAAAAGTATTACCAACACCCATTACTTCACCTGTTGAGCGCATTTCTGGGCCAACAAGCGGGTCGCTACCGTGGAACTTGTTAAAAGGAATAACAACTTCTTTAACAGAGAAGTATGGTGGAATAACTTCTTCAACAATACCCTGCTCTTTTAGAGATTTTCCTGCCATAACACGCGCACCAACTTTGGCTAAAGGTACAGATGTAGCTTTAGAGACAAATGGAATAGTACGTGCTGCACGAGGATTTACTTCAATTAAGTAAACTTTGCCATCTTTAACCGCCATTTGCGTATTCATTAAGCCAATAACACCTAGCTCAAACGCTAAATCGGTTACTTGCTTACGCATAATATCTTGTACTTCTTGACTTAAACTGTACGCAGGAAGTGAACATGCACTATCACCCGAGTGAACGCCTGCTTGTTCAATGTGCTGCATAATACCGCCAACAACAACATCGGTACCATCACATACTACGTCAATATCAACTTCAATGGCATCATCAAGGAAATGATCAAGTAATACTGGTGAGTCATTTGATACACTTACCGCTTCTGTCATATAGCGACGTAAGTCTTCTAAGTCGTAAACGATTTCCATCGCACGACCACCTAATACATAAGATGGGCGAACAACTAATGGGAAGCCAATACTTTCGGCTTTTGCCATTGCTTCATCAAGTGAAGTAACCGTTGCATTTTCTGGTTGTAGTAAACCTAAACGGTCAACCGCTTGTTGAAAACGCTCACGATCTTCCGCACGGTCAATAGCATCTGGTGAGGTACCAATAATTGGTACTCCTGCCGCTTCTAAAGCACGGGCTAGCTTAAGTGGTGTTTGACCACCGTACTGTACGATAACGCCTTTAGGCTTTTCAATACGAACAATTTCAAGTACGTCTTCAAAAGTAATTGACTCAAAGTATAAACGATCTGATGTATCGTAATCGGTAGAAACTGTTTCAGGGTTACAGTTAACCATAATAGTTTCATAACCGTCTTCACGTAATGCTAAAGCTGCATGTACACAGCAGTAATCAAATTCAATACCTTGACCAATACGGTTTGGACCACCACCTAAAATCATGATTTTGTCACGATTACTCGGGTTAGCTTCACACTCTTCATCATAAGTAGAGTACATGTAAGCGGTATCTGAGCTAAACTCAGCCGCACAGGTATCAACACGCTTATACACAGGGTAAATATCTGCAGCATGGCGCTTTTTACGAATTTCAGTTTCACTAACACCAATAACACTAGCAAGGCGAGAGTCAGCAAAACCTTTACGTTTAAGTTTACGTAAGTAATCGGGGGTTAATACTTTTAAACCACCATCAGCAACATTTGCTTCTTCTTTGATGATATCTTCAATTTGAACTAAGAACCAACGGTCAATCTTAGTAGCGTTAAAAATGTCTTCTACCGTTAAACCTAAACGGAATGCATCCGCAATGTACCAAATACGGTCTGCACCTGCTTCTTGAAGCTCATGCATGATTTTGGTTTTAGCGCCTGGTTGGCTCACATCAACAATTGGATCAAAACCGTTAACGCCAACTTCTAAGCCGCGTAACGCTTTTTGCATTGACTCTTGTTGGTTACGGCCAATAGCCATGACTTCACCAACAGATTTCATTTGCGTCGTTAAACGGTCTTCTGAGCCTGCGAATTTTTCAAAGTTAAAACGTGGGATCTTAGTTACAACGTAATCTATTGTTGGTTCAAATGATGCTGGTGTTTTTCCGCCAGTAATATCATTAGATAACTCATCAAGTGTGTAACCTACCGCAAGTTTTGCCGCAATTTTAGCAATTGGGAAACCAGTTGCCTTTGATGCTAACGCTGATGAGCGAGATACACGTGGGTTCATTTCGATAATAACCATACGGCCTGTATCTGGACAAATACCAAACTGTACGTTTGAACCACCAGTTTCAACACCAATTTCACGTAATACCGCTAATGAAGCGTTACGCATGATTTGGTATTCTTTATCTGTTAACGTTTGTGCTGGTGCTACGGTAATTGAGTCACCCGTATGAATACCCATAGGGTCAAAGTTTTCGATAGAACAAATAATGATACAGTTATCATTTTTGTCACGAACTACTTCCATTTCATACTCTTTCCAACCAATTAATGATTCATCAATCAATAGTTCATTAGTTGGTGATAAATCTAAACCACGAGTACAGATTTCATCAAACTCTTCAATGTTATAAGCGATACCACCACCGGTACCACCCATAGTAAATGAAGGGCGAATAATACATGGGAAGCCAATGCGCTTTGATGTTTCATGCGCTTCTTCAATGGTATGTACGATTTCTGCACGTGGACATTCTAAACCAATGTTTTTCATTGCTTGGTCAAAACGTTCACGGTTTTCTGCTTTGTCAATTGCATCAGCTGTAGCGCCAATCATTTCAACATTAAACTCTTTTAATACGCCTTTAGCTTCAAGTTCTAGCGCACAGTTTAATGCAGTTTGACCACCCATTGTTGGCAATACTGCACATGGGCGTTCTTTTTCAATAATTTTACGAACAACTTCCCAATGAATTGGCTCAATGTAAGTAGCATCGGCCATCTCTGGGTCAGTCATAATTGTTGCAGGGTTAGAGTTAACTAAAATAACTCGATAGCCTTCTTCGCGAAGGGCTTTACACGCTTGTGCACCTGAATAATCAAACTCACAGGCTTGGCCAATAACGATTGGTCCTGCGCCTAAGATCAAGATACTTTTTAAATCAGTTCTTTTTGCCATGGTTGTCTTTCTCTCTTGTCTTGTGAGTTTATTGGTTTTCTTTAAATACTTTAATTAAATCAATAAAGTGATCAAATAATGGTGCCGCATCATGTGGTCCAGGGCTTGCTTCAGGGTGGCCTTGGAAGCTAAATGCTGGCTTATCGGTTAAATGAATACCTTGAATTGAGCCATCAAATAATGAAGTATGCGTCACTTTAATGTTAGCTGGAATGTTAGCTTCATCAATTGCAAAACCATGGTTTTGTGAAGTTATCATTACCACATCGCGCGCATGATCTTTTACTGGGTGGTTAGCGCCGTGGTGACCAAACTTCATTTTTAATGTAGTTGCACCGCTCGCTAAACCTAATAATTGATGACCTAAACAAATACCAAATACTGGAATATCTGTTGTTAAGAACTCTTTAATTGCCGTAATTGCGTAGTCACATGGCTCTGGGTCACCTGGGCCATTAGATAGGAAAATACCATCTGGATTCATCGCAAGTACTTCGCTAGCAGGTGTTTGAGCTGGCACAACGGTTAACTTACAACCACGGTCTACTAACATGCGTAATATGTTACTTTTTGCGCCAAAGTCATAAGCGACAACATGGTAATCGTAACTCGCTGGTTTAGTGAAACCGGTACCTTCACCATCGGCTACTTTCAGTGTCCAGCTACCTTCGTCCCATTGATATTGTTCTTTAGTTGAAACAACTTTGGCTAAGTCCATGCCTTTAAGGCCTGGAAATGATTTAGCTTGCGCTAAGGCTTTTTCTTGCTCTGCTACTAAGCTTTCTTCATCGCTATCTGATACATTCACGATACAACCGTTTTGTGCGCCTTTCTCACGTAAAATACGTGTTAATTTACGCGTATCAATATCAGCTATACCTAAAATGTTATGCGCTATTAGGTACTCACTTAAGCTTTGCTCATTACGGAAGTTACTTGCTAGTAAAGGTAAATCACGAATAACTAACCCTTTAGCTACAATACTATTCGATTCTTTATCTTCGCTATTTGTACCTGTATTACCAATATGTGGGTAAGTTAGGGTAATAATTTGCTCTGCGTAAGAGGGGTCGGTTAGAATTTCTTGATAACCTGTCATTGAGGTATTAAATACCACCTCACCAACAGCCGATCCTTTTGCACCAATTGCGGTGCCTTTAAACACAGTGCCGTCTTCAAGCACTAAAATAGCAGATGTAGCCAATGTAACCTCCAAAGGAAGAAAAAATAAACGCAAAATTTGCACATAAAAAATGTCAAAAACTTAAATTCCTCTAAATTTTTGACAAAATCCACTTATTTTACGCTTGTAGTATTATTTCGTCTAGTAATAAATCATAAAAAACAGCTCTTTTAGGTGATTTTGTTTTCAAACCGTCAAAAAGAGCACTTATCTTCGTTATAACATCCTAAAAACAAGTTAAAAATTATAATCAGGATGGTTTTATCAACCTTTTAGCTTTTTAATCCTTTAACCCTAAAACGTCTTGCATATCATAAAAACCATTGTCTGCATTTTGCAGCCAAAAAGCAGCTCGCATTGCACCTAGTGCAAAAGTCATACGAGAACTAGCTTTATGGGTTATTTCAAGGCGCTCACCTAAATCAGCAAAAAAAGCAGTATGCTCACCAACAATATCGCCGGCTCTTACTGTCGCAAAACCAATGGTTTCTTTTTTACGTTCTTCGGTGATGCCTTCTCGGCCATAAACCGCGACGTCATTAAGGCTTCGCCCTAATTCATCGGCAATCACTTGTCCCATTTTTACCGCAGTACCTGACGGTGCATCCTTCTTAAAACGGTGATGGGCTTCAAAAATTTCTATATCAGTATAGTCACCAATCGCTTTTGCGGTAATTTGTAGCAATTTAAACATTAGGTTTACACCAACACTGGTGTTAGGCGCTAAAATTACCGGCATAGTGTTACCGGCGTTTTTAATGGTAGCAACTTGTTCGTCGCTAAAGCCTGTAGTGCCTATCACTAAGGCTTTTTGATGTTCGTTACACCAAGCTAAGTTTTCTAACGTGGTTTCTATTGAAGTAAAATCAATAAACACGTCGGCATGACTTAACTGTGTTAATGATGTTGAAGTTTTTAGACCAATTGCGCCGATACCTGCTAATTCACCTAAATCAAAATCAACAAAAGATGAACTTTCACGCACACTACCACCCACTAGCTCAATGCTTTCGTGTTCATGTGCCGCTTGTATTAAATTACGTCCCATGCGGCCGCTACAACCTAAAATAGCTACTTTTACTTTCATACTTTTCTCTTTGAGTTTTCTTTAAAAGGCAATTTAAAAAATAGTTAAATTGCCTTTAATAGTTTTTAATTGATGCTGTTTAATATATTAAGGTGCCATTAATTAAGCAGTAACCGATATTGAGAATGAATGCTCTAGTGATAATGAATTACTAAGCTCATGAGAAATGACATTCATTATTTTTAATTCATCAGCTACAACTAACACATGATATAGCGCAGTAAAATCAGCAAAAATCTGCTGATTACCATCGAAAAAGTCCCAATCAATGCTCACTAAAAAAACCGTTTCGTCTATTTGTTGGTAACTGGCTTTTCTCACTACTATAGTAGAGGTTTCAGCTTCTTTTAGCTGGGTAAATATTTCCCCTAGTGCTGCATGGCATTCTTGCTCATTAACAACAAGCGTTAACTTATCAGGCGTATTTAATGTACAAGGTAAGTGATAGCAACTAGCAATCCCCGCTAAGTTGTACGTTTTAAAGTACTGCAAGTAACGAGTAAAAAGATTAGTTATTTTGTTAGTATTCATTCTTAATATCAGTTCAATAAAAAGCCCTCAACGGAGGGCTTTAAAAATAACTTACTTAATGCTTAATAACTCAACATCAAATACTAACGTTGCATAAGGAGGAATAGCACCTTGTGAACCACGTTCGCCGTAAGCTAAGTTATAAGGAATAGCTAAACGCCATTTTGAACCTTCAGTCATTAACTGTAATGCTTCAGTCCAGCCAGCAATAACACCATTTACTGGGAATTCAGCAGGTTGTCCACGCTCTACAGAGCTATCAAATACATCGCCATTTGCAAATGTACCATGGTAATGAACACTTACTGTGCTATCTGCTGCTGGCTTTTCGCCTTCACCAGTAGTAATTACTTCGTATTGTAAACCTGATTCAGTTACAGTGACTTCTGCACGTTGAGCATTTTCAGCTAAAAAGGCTTCACCTGCAGCTGCTGCTTCTTTGGCTGCAGCTTGCTCTAGTTCCTGTAATTTTTTAGAAACAACAGTAAATGCTTCATTTAAATCTTCATCCGATACTTGGCTTGCAGCATCAGCTAATGCATCAGCAATACCTGCTTGTACTGCCGTAATATCAAACTCTTTAAAAGGGTTGTTACGTAATTGGTCACCTAGTTGACGACCTACACCATAGCTTACACGTTGTTCAATTGTTTCAAATGACATTATTCACTAACTCCAGATATTATCAGCCATTCATAGACTGAATATTTTTAGATAGGGTTTAAAATTTGTCGGATTTTATCATAAATCTTTACGTCACTGTAGTGTAGTAACAAAGTAAATCGTAATAAATTATAAGATGGCTTAATAAAGCTATTATTAAAGCACTCTATTTCTTTATGGTCGTAATAAAGCGCATTAATCTTTACATAATGATCTCAAATCCATTTAGCCATCTAAACATCTATATTGACAGTTTCTGTTATGCTTTTATAATGCACTCTATTGTTGATAATACAGAACATTACTATGAATCATGAAGAACAACCTTCACCTACATTTACTAAGCCAAGTTTAATTACTCCAAAACTCAGTGCGTTATTACCTTTTGCGGTGTTTTTAAGCCTATTTTTAGGTACCGGCATTATATTAACGTTACAAGGTGTCGATTTTGCCTTTTATCAATTACCTGCAAGTATTGCTATCATTCCAGCGATCTTGGTAGCGATATACGCCGGTATGCGAATAGGTACAGGCTCACTTAACCAACAAATTGCTCAATTTATCTCTGGTGCCGGTAATAGCAACATTACTACCATGTGTGTTATTTACTTATTAGCAGGTGCTTTTGCGGTGGTAGCAAAAGCGACAGGCAGTGTTGATGCAAGTGTAGAGTTAGGGCTAGCCATTTTTCCAGATTATCTACTACTGCCCGGTTTGTTTCTGGTTGCTGCTCTTTTATCTACGGCTATGGGCACATCAATGGGAACCATTGCCGCAATCGCTCCCATTGCACTTGGATTTATCGACTCAGCGCAGCTTGATGCAGCGCTTGTTGCTGGTTGTATTGTTTCAGGTGCAATTTTTGGCGATAACTTATCTATCATTTCAGATACCACGATAGCCTCAACGCGCAGTCAAGGCGCACATATGAAAGATAAGTTTAAAGTAAATTTTAAATTTGCCGTACCTGCAGCGTTAATCTGTTTGGTGGCTTTTGCTATTTTAGGCGGAGAGGTCAATCATAGTATTAGCAGTGATGCTTCGTTAATTGGCCTGCTCCCTTACGCGGTTATTTTAGTTCTAGCTTTGATGGGGGTTAATGTTTTTGCCGTATTAGTTGCAGGAATAATACTCGCCGCTGTTATAGGTATGTTAACGAGTGATTATCAAGTATCCGCTTGGGTAAACGACATTAATAGTGGTTTTGCAAGCATGCAAGATATATTCATTTTATCTTTATTTATTGGTGGGTTAAGTGAGTTAGTAAGACAACAAGGTGGTTTAGCTGCATTAACAAAGGCAATAGAGTCACTCGCTAGAAAATTAAGTCCAAGTAATAATAAGCGTGCCGCTGGTTTTGGTATTTCCGGTCTAGCTTTTCTGTGTAATTTTTTTACTGCTAATAATACCGTATCAATTATAGTGACCGGCGACACCGCTAAAAACCTCGCCACTGACGGCGAATTAAGTCCGGCAGAATCAGCGAGTTTGTTAGACGTTTTTGCTTGTATCAACCAAGGGTTATTGCCTTATGGCGCTCAAGCTTTATTATTAGGGGCTACCTTAAAGATTTCACCTATCGAGGTGGCAAGCCACGCTTTCTATCCTATGGTATTATTTTTTGTTGCCGGCTTTTCTTTTTGGCGATTAACCCGAAAAAACAACTAACTTCATGCTATGATCAATAAATGATTAAAGTATTTTGTATCAAAAGCATTTTTTAAGTGAAGACTAGGGGCTGTTGAACTTTCGCGATTAAATTTTGTTCGAGATAAAAGCGTTTTAATCGCGGCAGACAGTATGTTGCCTAGTCACTCTAAGTAAATACTGTTCAACAAAGAGCTGCAAAAACAATCTCGAAAGTTCAACAGTCCCTAAGGTAATAACATACGGATGAAACTTTACTGCTCCCCCGACTTATTCCACCTAATTGCCCAACGATTTTTATCCTTTCGCTGGCGTTTATTAGGCTGGAGTGCTCCTTTGCTTATATTATTCACGTTAATACAAGCACAAATTAACGCCAACACACCAACGCTGCTAGTTTGGTTAGCCTTTTTGATTTTGTTTAGTGGTTTGCAGTTGCTGGTATTTAGCGCTTTTATTTGGTTTTTTCAGCAACTTCCCTCGAAAAAAGAAGCGGCTAAAATATCTTCGGAAAAAAGTAAATCGCCCAGTTATTGGTTTAAACTTTACCGAGCAGTTGAGTGGTGCGAAGCGGTATTATTTTTTATTTTATTACCAATGCCAACGTTGATATTTTTATACGCGATCATTGTCGTCGGCTAACCCCTCCATTAAGCCAACAACACAATAAAATAAAATAAAATAAAATAAAACACATTAGCTATTATGTCGGCTAATGTGTATTTGTTACGCTTAAATATGTCGTTGTTTTTGTGCGTAAAGCGCTAAAGCACCAAAAATCACAACAATAGCTGGCGCAAGGTATACTGTTGGTATATTCGCCAACTGCGCTGCCAGCAAACTTGTTAGCCAAACTGTTAATAAACCATAGCCAACCGCACAAATAAAAATAAAAGCGCACAGTCGTACAATTAAGTGTTGCTTGCTTAAGAGTTTTTTTATGCTGGCATTAATGTCGTTACCAAAAATCACCAGTAATGTGGCAATAATAGCCAAAGCAATTTGATATTGGTAAGGTCGACACCAAAGCCCAAACTCATTTAAAACAGATAATATCAACGCTTTCATAAGGTAATGTTATGTTCAGTAAACAGTGAAATTAGCTCGTCTTCCGTCAGCACTTTAACTCCTAAGTCTTGCGCTTTCGTCAATTTAGAGCCTGCTTTATCACCGGCAACTAAATAATGAGTATTTTTTGAGACACTGCCTGATACTTTGGCACCAAGCGATTGTAATCCAGCTTTAGCTTCGCTTCTGCCCATTCGAGTTAATGTTCCTGTTAATACAAAGGTTTGCTCGGCTAAGGGCTGCTCTTCAGCAGATTTTTTCACAATATCAGGCCACGACATTAACTCGGCTAAGGCACTAACAACCGATATATTATGGGATTCTTTAAAAAAGTTAATAATATTTTTAGCCACTACCTCACCCACATCGGGTACCGCTTGCAACTGCTCTATCGTTGCCGCTTCAATGGCAGTTAAGGTATAAAAATGTGCGGCTAAGTTACCAGCAGTTGCCTCTCCAACTTCACGAATACCTAGACCATAAATAAACTTAGCCAAAGTAGTATTTTTTGCTTTTTCTAGCGAGGCAATTAATTTAGTGGCTGACTTTTGCCCCATACGTTCCATTGTCGATACTTGTACTTCAGTTAAATTAAACAAATCAGCAGGTGTGTTAATCATGTTCTCATCGACTAATTGTTCAACCAGTTTATCGCCTAAGCCGTCAATATCATGTGCCTTACGTGATGAAAAGTGTTTAATCGCTTCTTTACGCTGCGCGGGACAAAACAGTCCTGCAGTACAACGTAAAACGGCTTCACCTTCGGGCTTTGCAACGTCAGAGTCACATACTGGACAAGTACTAGGGAAAACCACATCACGCGCACTTTCAGGGCGTTTAGCTAACACTACACTAACAATTTGTGGGATTACATCACCCGCGCGGCGAATAATAACCGTATCAGATATTTTTAACCCTAAACGCGTAATTTCGTCTTGATTATGCAAAGTTGCATTAGAAACAGTAACACCACCAACAAAAACAGGTTTTAATCGGGCTACAGGGGTTATTGCGCCAGTTCTACCTACTTGAAACTCAACATCTTCAACGGTTGTTAACTCTTCTTGCGCAGGGAATTTATAAGCAATAGCCCAGCGCGGTGCTCGCGCAACAAAACCTAAGCGTTTTTGCTGATTAATATCATCAACTTTAAATACCGTTCCATCAATTTCATAACTCAACGCGGCGCGCTTGCTGAGAATGTTTTGATAAAATGCTTCACTCTCATTTTCATTTGATAACAAGCGTACTTCTGGACACATAGGCAAGCCCAACAGCTTTATTTGACATAAACGCTGATAGTGAGAGTTTTCAAAAAATTCTTCAGTTAACTCATCACCTTGTAAGTTACCGACAAAACCCAAGCTGTAAGCATAAAAAGCCAAATTACGTTTAGCTGTTATTTTAGAGTCGAGCTGACGTAAACTGCCTGCGGCGGCATTTCTCGGGTTAGCAAATATTTTGTCACCACGTTTTTTAGCTTGCTCATTGAGCTGCTCAAAGCTTGCTTTTGGCATAAATACTTCACCGCGCACTTCGACAACCTCAGGGTAATCAGTCTCCAATACGCCAATTAACTTCAATGGTATAGACTTAATAGTACGAATATTTTCAGTAATATTTTCACCAATGGCGCCATCGCCACGCGTCGCTGCTTGTACGAGAATACCTTTTTCATATCGAAGGCTTACCGCTAAGCCATCAAGTTTAGGCTCGGCACAAAGCGTTAGAGGTTCATTACTATGTAAACGCTCTTTATTACGTTTTATAAAACTGTTGAAGTCAGCTAAATCAAATACATTATCAAGAGATAGCATCGGTAATTGGTGCGTTACTTGAGTAAATGCTTTTAACGCTAAGCCACCTACTTTTTGACTTGGGGAGTCGGCAGTTTTAAGTGTTGGGTTCTCTTGCTCTAGGGCAATTAATGCCTGCATTAATCTGTCGTATTCTGCATCAGGAACACTTGGCTCGTCTAAAACATAATATTGATGATTATATTGGTTAATTAGGTTTTTTATTTCATTGATTTGTTCTGTGGGATTTGACATATAAATGCTTCAATAAGGCTATAGAAAAAGAATAAAATAAGTGGTGATAATACTAAGAGTTATATGGGTTAATTAGAAACCATTTGACGACTTTTTAACGGTAAGCTGGCTCAAAACACTATAATTACCAACACACAACCTAAGCAGTAATAGAGCTTGTATATTGGTAATTATTATTCGTTATTATTTTAAGCGGAAGCTATACGGTTTAAGCGATCGAACTCACGAATTTTACTCATATAATGCTGCTCTGTTTGTTGAGTCATGACATTTCTTTTATCATCGAGAATTTGCGCATTAAACTCTGCAGCTAACTGTTTGGCAGCATTAAGCATTTGCTCAAAAACAACAAAAGGATCGCCGTGGTTAGGTAGCATCATAAACAAACTAACCCCAGCTGTTGCAAAGGTTTCCATGCTATCTAAATCAAACGATCCCGGCTGCATCATGTTCGCTAAGCTGAAAGTAACATCACCATTACCGGCGTTATCTTGATGACGATGAAAAATATTCATTTCGCCATATTTAAGCCCTAAAGTTAATAAGCTTGGTAACAGTGCGGCACCTAACATTTGTTGATTGGCAGGCATAACTACTGATAAGACAATAACCTGTGGCTCAACTTTTTCAGCGGTTTGGCTAACGGTGTCTACCGTACTTTGAGTATCGCTCACTTGTTCTGTATTAGTTTCTTGTACTGGCTCAGCAAAGTTAATTTCCATTTGTTCACGCTTTACAGGCTCTTTATTAACAGGAGGTTTAACACGAGACGGTTTTGCTTTAATTACGGGTTGCTGATAAACGGGCTCTCTTTTTACTTTTGTGTTTTCTTTAGCTAGTTCTAGCTCGGGTTCAGTTTGAGTCTCGCTTGTTGCCACTTGTTGCGTTAAAACAAGATCGTCTCCTAATTCTTCTTTACTAAAGGTTTTAGGAGGCCCTTCATTAAACCAGTCACTATTTTGGGCTGAATCAAGCTCGGTATTAATTAAAGCTTCACTTTCATTAATCGATGTATGCTCTTCTTCGAAGCTATTTTCAACTGGCTGGTTTGTTGTATCTTGCCAGGTTGGCTGTTTTTTAACAGTCACTTGGCCAACGCCATCTTGATCAAAACCGCTACCATCGAAATCACGAGAAACAGGCTCAACCCTAGCTTTTGTGGCTTTGAGCTTATAAGGGTTCTTCTGTTTACGAATAGTCCATAAACCGTGCACAAAAATAGCGCCAATCACAAGGACACTAATAATAATTAATACATTTCTAAAGTTATCTTCCATTTTTAAGCCTGTTTACTAACCGTGTTGATTATTGCATACACTATTCGTTACGATTTACGTAACATTATATCAGTCAACTTTATCAGAAACTTTGGTATTTTGTAACAAGTTAGTGCTGTTATTACACTTAGGCACAATTTATACTGTATCATCGTTTTTAATACGCTAACGCCCTTATTTAATTATGAAAAAACACACATCAACGACAACACCTATTCGCGCATTACCCGTGACCTCTAATGGAGCCCGTTATTTTTTTCGTGGCTTGGAATTGATCACTCATAAAAGCTTAAGAAAGTTTGTCTTTATCCCGCTTCTGATTAACATTATGCTATTTTCTACCGCATTATATTTTATGGTATTAGAGCTTGACCACTATATGAATGTATTACTTGGTTGGCTACCTAGCTGGCTTGATTGGTTAAGTATGGTGTTATGGCCGTTTGCGGTGCTCACAATTCTAGTAGTGTTTTCTTTTATATTTAGTAGCGCAGCAAATTGGTTAGCAGCACCATTCAATGGTTTGTTGTCCGAAAAGGTTGAAGCACTTTTATCTGGTGATAAGCCTCCTGAAGAAGGCGCCTTTGCTGTTATTAAAGATATTCCTAGAACATTAAAACGTGAAGCTAGCAAACTTTATTATTACTTACCAAGAGCTATAGGCTTTTTTATCATTATGTGGTTTTTACCCGTAATAGGCCAAATCATTTGGTTTTTATTTGTTACTTGGATGATGGCTATTCAATACAAGGATTACCCGTTTGATAACCATAAAGTGCCGTTTAATGAAATGAAAGTAGCATTAAAACAAAAGCAAGGCTTAAGCTATAGTTTTGGGGCAACCATCGCTATATTCTCTATGTTACCAATTATCAATTTTATCGTAATGCCTGTTGCTATTTGCGGTGCAACAGCGATATGGGTAGATCACTATAAAAATAATTTTGTCACTCGAACATACTAATTTTTATTTAAGCAACTTTCATTTATTCTTTAAACAAATTGTTGATGTTACCAACAAAAACAGGCTTTTTATCGCCTAAGTGATAAAAATCGGATATATTGAAATAAACCTATAAAGTAAGATATTTAACAGCAGGAAGTTACCACAAATGAAAGTATTACAACAACCGCCACTAACTATCGTTTTGACAGTGATTTATGCCAGCATCAGTTTTTCTGCTACGGCAAACACTAGCCAAAGCACAAGTTCCGATCATCCTAAAGCGATGATGAGTGGTGCTGCTTACAAGTTTACGGTTAATGAAGAGCCTGATGTTGTTATTCCAAAACTATCAACACCTGATATTGTTAATGCCAAAAACTCTGACAATAGTCCAGATGATACCTCCGCTACTGAACCTCGTACAGCAAAACCTTTAGCAAGTAACCCTACACTATTTTTGGAACACATCACCAAAAGTGAGAACCAGTTTATTCCTGTAATACAAGACGCTATTATTTTCGCTAATTTTGGTGATGAACTGCCCGCTATTGTTAACTATTATACTTTTGCAAACCAAGCTCATATTATCAAGTTTTATCAAGAGGCTTATGGAGAGTTAGTGAGTCAGGATACTCAGTACGGTCGTTTGACGTTGCACTTTCGTGCTAATGAACAGCAAATACGGGTGATTATTTCACCACAAGATAAAAAACAACAAGTTGACGTTATTGTCACTTTATTAGATAAAAACACGCTTCTGTAGTTAGTTTTCTCAATTTAATAACTCAATGTTATCAATATCCACTGAGCGGCTTACTTTGCGGCCGCTCATCGCTGCTGATCAAGACATGTTTTGTCAGCTATACACTAGTAAGCATACCATGGCTTATATGTCAGCTCCCTATAGCGCAGAAAAAGCTAAAAAGACTTTCTATAGCGCTCTACATTTTAATAAAAACCAAAACCGCGTCATTAACACTTGGGCTATTACTTTGAAGTGCTTAAACGCTCCTTATACAGCGACAAATATGAGTTTTGGTATTGTCATGGTATACGATGAATGGAAGCAAGAAAGACTCGCTAATATTGAGGTTGGCGTATTGCTCTTACCTGAAGTAACTAAACAAGGGTTTGCTAAAGAAGCATTAATGGGTTTATTAGGTTATTGCTTTAACAGGCTATCTTTACCCCAAGTTAACATTCGCTTTCATCAAGACAATAACTTAATGCAAATTATTGCTAGAAAGTTAGGTTTTACATCACTCGCTCACAAATTGCCTAACAATTTATCGCTCAGTAAAAGCAAATCGACACTTAAGAGTAAAAATGCCATGTTAGTGCAGCAATTAACTGCACAACAATGGCAAGCCGGTCATGTTTAAAATCATTAAAATAGGCGCACACGCGTAGAAGGAATATTATGAAGGGGAGTTTAATTTGCGTAGGTACTGGCATGATGCTTGGTGCTCATATCAGCCCTATTTGTCAAAGCCATATAGAACATGCCGATGTGGTTTTCTCTTTAATGGCCTCTGCAATTACTGAGCGCTGGTTAGCAGAAAAAAATAATGATGTACGTAGCTTACAAAGCTTTTATCAAGAAGGTAAAAACCGCAACCACAGTTACAATGAAATGGTTAACGCCATTATTGATGAAGTAAAAGCAGGTAAAAAAGTAGTGGCAGCTTTTTATGGTCACCCAGGAGTTTTTGCTTGTGTTGCTCACCGTGCAATAAAAATAGCTCATATTGAAGGGTTTAATGCTCACATGGAGCCAGGAATATCTGCTGAATCATGCTTATATGCAGATTTATCGATAGACCCAGGTACCTATGGCTGCGCTCACTTTGAAGCGAGTCAATTTTTATTTTATCAACGCCAGATAGATACCAGTGCATATTTAGTACTATGGCAAGTAGGTTTTACTGGTGACAGGTCATTAACAAAATTTAATACTGATAAAGCTTATAAACAAGTTTTAGTGGACTTATTAACGACATTTTATCCTGATGATCATCTCGTAATATTATATCAAGCAAAAGTACTACCAATAGAAACAGTGCGAGCCGATAAAGTGCCTTTACATGAGCTAGCAAGTCATAAAATTTATCAACATACTACACTGGTCATTCCACCAACAAAGAAAATGCTAGTAAATCAAGTCATACTTGATAAACTCGAAGGCTTAGGGCGAAAAAGTAACCAGCCCAAACTTAAATTAGTTTAACGCTTAATTATAAAAACAAGGATATTCTATGAAAAGTAACACTGTTAACAATCTCATTACTGATGCCGAAAAAAATACGATTAAATTAATTGAACAACTGGCGACACAGTCGACACTTCAAGAGTTACAACCTAAAAGTCATGCGATTAAAAGTACAGACATCACATGCGAATTAAAGAAAGCACTACTTGAGCAAGATATTTCGAGTTTAGAAGCTCAACTTAACCTTAGTGGTAACATAAAGTGTGTCGGAATTTTTCCAGCTGAAGACGAAGAAGAGCAAACAGATGAGCAAGAAGGTGATCAAGAAGATAACAAAGAAGCACAAAGCCTCATAAAATTTGCCATTTAACTTACTCATTGACCAAATAAGCCGAGTAACTATTACTCGGCAGTTATAAAATTAATATGTTGATAAATCTCTCTCATAAATACAATTTTTTACATAAGCTTTATTTAGGCTTATTTTATGCGCTTTTTATACTGTGTAGTCACGCTAGTTATGCCACTCAAGGTGTTAGTGAAAATAACCTTTTAAATATCGATAGTATGCTAATTGAGGCTGATAAACTACGTAGCCATGCTCCTGCTTTAGGGCAAGAGATCATTACCAAACTAGAGAATAATATTACTAAGTTAAGCGAGTCTCAACGCCATCATTTAACTTACCTTAGTGCTTCCAAATCAATTTATCAGGGAAATTACCTTGAAGGCGAAAAAAAATTCTTAGCTTTATTAACCTCGAACACCAGTGAGTTAATCAAATTCAGAGCAAACTATAGTTTGATAAATCTATATACGTTACAACAACGTTGGCAAGAAGGTTTACAGCAAGTAGCCAAGGTACTGACAACCAGAAAGAGTATTGAAGGGGATGAACACTTTAAATTAGCACTTGTGTCAGTAATAGCCTTCTATAACCAAATTGAGCAATACCAGTTAGCTCTTGATTATAGTGAGCAGCTATTACACAACATCAGTGAAAAAAGAACTCATTGTATAGTTAATCAATTGGTATTATTGGCTAAATTAGAAACTCAAAAACTATCTATTAAAAGCAATGAATTAACAAAAGGCATTGAAGTTTGCCAACAAGCCAATGAACCGATTTTTACTGGAATTATTCGAAGTTATCAAGCTCGCTTGCATTTAAATGAGAAAAACGCAGATGATGCGATTAATGCCTTACTACCACATTTAAATGCTGTTAAGTCTACCCATTATAAAGTTTTGATTAGCTTAACTTATAATTTATTAGCACAGGCATATCATTTGAAAAGTGATATAGATAAGACAAAAGAATATGCTCTTTTAGCTGAAGATGTAGGCGGTGGTTTAACAAAAAATAAAGAGATTGCGGCAACTTACAAACTACTTTTTCAAATTGCGGAGCAAGAAGGTAACTTTGAGCAGGCTTTATATTTTCATAAAAAATATAGCCAAGCGACGCAAAAACACCTCGATGAAGTGCAGGCAAAACAAATCGCATTCCAATTAGCTAAACACAATGATTACGCGAATAAACAGCGTATAGAGCAACAAAATCAGCAAATTGATTTACTTAGTGTTCAACATCTATTAACTAAAAAACAAGCCGAAAACTCATTACTTTTGATTATGCTTTTAATCGTATTTTTAATGGCGCTTGCTTTATGGGCTTATAAATCATGGTTAGTTCAGCAACGTTTAAAACAGTTAACTGAGTATGACAGTTTAACCAAGGTACATAGCAGAGGTCACTTTATTCAGCTCGCAAAAAGTTCCTTAAAGCACTGTCAAAAAACAGAGCAGCCATTAACTTGTGTATTATTTGATTTAGATAATTTCAAACGCATTAATGATAACTACGGTCATGCTATAGGCGATAAAACCTTAAAAGAAGTCGCGAGAGTCTGTAGAAAAATTGGTCGGCAAAATGATATTTTAGGTCGCTTAGGTGGCGAGGAGTTCGCCTATATATTACCAGGGTGTAGCGTTATTATCGCCGAAGATATAGCCCAACGATGTCGATTAAGTATTCAACAAATTGACTATAAGGCTTTAGGTCTTAATGATCCCATAACGGCAAGCTTTGGTATAAGTGATGTTGCTATATCTGGCTTTGAGTTAACTGACTTACTCGGTGATGCTGATAGTGCGATGTATGCTTCTAAAGAACACGGAAGAAATTGCGTTAATACTTTTAGATAGTACTTTTAGAGAGTA
>NZ_JAHKPW010000060.1:63555-109117 GCF_018860755.1 Colwellia sp. D2M02
GAGTACTTTTAGAGAGTACCTTTAGATAGTACTTTTAGAAAGTACCTTTAGATAGTACTTTTAGATAGTACTTTTAGAGAGTATCTTTAGATAGTACTATTAAAAACAATAATTCAGGTATTACAAAGTCAGATTATTTACTATTTCGCTGCTTTTTGATTTTATATTTAAATGCAGCGAACTTTATTAAATTATAACAAGTATTATCACACTTATAGCCTGTAAATCACTTCAATCTTATACTCCATTCGTAACCACATTAGGCGCAAGCGCTTGAAAGTATATTCATGGACGCCTTAGTATTAGAATGTCTTTTGTTCGTTTATTACTATTAACTTACCACTTCGTATGTGCTTTTTGCTTCCTCATTACCAAGACAGTTAACCACTTGCCTTATCGCTTAACCTAGCAGCTGAGTAGCTAATTATTAGAGAAAGCCACCATAAAAAGAATAATAAAAAAGGGCTAATGCCCTTCTCTATTAACTTTAGCTATCTAAGCTAGGTGCTTAGCAAATTATACTTACTTGCGTAAAATATTATCTACTGTGCCTTGTGCTAAGCCGTGGTAACCAGGGCGAGCTTTATCATATACTCTACTTGCCCATACTTTACTCTCAGGATTTTTAGCTAACTCTTTATAAAGAGGAACAATTAGCTTACGTCGACCTATGCCTTCCAGATACTTTTCCATGGCAGGGTAAACTTCGTTGTAGCCCACTCGAATCGATAATAAATACCAAGCATGTGCTATTTCAGCATTTTTACTATTGGTTAAGTCAAAAGCATTATCTAGGCTCACCATACGATCAGAGCTAATATCAAGTGGTAAGTTATTGATAAAGTGCAACCACTCATGCAAGGTCCAGTTTTTAGTTGGTAGCTCAGACAAGCTAACTTCATCGGCAAGCAATTGTGCTATTTGATTATCAATCACACTAAACGCATTTGATGTCGGCTTAGGCACATAACTTGGTAAGCCTTGCTGGTAAATCCACTCATTAAGCTCTTTATGGCTTACAATACCTGGGTATTTATCAATAAGGTTTGCTTTAATATATTTAACAAAATTTTCAGTCCCTAAACTTTCAAAAGCATGACCATCAAAGTAGTCGAGTACAAATTTATCAAAACGTTCACGTCCATATTTTTGCTCAAGATAAATTAAGAATAGTTGCCCTTTAATGTAAGGTACACCTGAAAAAGCGTCATCGGGATCGCGCCCTTGTAAATCAATATAAAGCTGAGTATCGTTTGGTGCTAGCTCTGCTATTTCAAAGTTTAAGTCTTGCGCCGATAATGCCTGTTCCATAACAGCTCTGTCTGTACCAAATACCGCTTCCATGATGCGATTTTCAACATAGCTAGTAAAACCTTCATTCAACCATAAGTCACGCCAACTTTCATTGGTGACTAAGTTGCCTGACCAAGAATGTGCTAATTCATGAGCAATAAGGTTAACTAAGCTTTTATCACCGGCAATAACGGTTGGGGTAATAAATGATAAGCGAGGATTTTCCATACCGCCAAACGGGAAGCTTGGTGGTAAAATTAATAAATCGTAGCGTCCCCAACGGTATTTACCGTACATAGCTTCGGCTTTATCAATCATCATTTGTGTATCGTCAAATTCAGCGACGGCAGCATCTAAAATATAACTTTCTGCATAAATACCTGTTTGATGACTCATGGCTTTAAAGTGCAAGTCACCTACACCAATGGCAATCAAGTATGGTGGAATAGCTTGTGGCATTGAAAAAAAGTAATCGCCATCACGCTCTGTTGTCGGTTCATTATTAGCGCTCATTACGGCTAATAAATCTTTATCAGTAGTTATACGAGCCGTATAAGTTACACGTACACTTGGTGTGTCTTGAATTGGTATCCACGAACGTGCATGAATAGCCTGGTTTTGGCTAAATAAAAAAGGCTTATCCTTACCCGCTGTTTGCTCTGCAGATAACCATTGTAAACCTGACGCTTTTTCAGTTGAGTTATAATAAACTCGGACTTTTTTCGCTTTAAACTGAGTATTAATCGTTAACTTGCTACCTAAAACGTCATCTCGCTTCGCTAAGTTATAATCAGTTTTTTTCCACTCACCTTGACTATTTTGTGCCATCACCCGGTGAATAACTAAATCACGAGTATCAAGAATTACTGGCGCTGGTTTATCGCTTAACCAGTTTAAGGAAAGATCAACAAAGCCTTTAAGTGATTTTTTATCAAAATCTACATCAAGATCCAAATATACATGCGTTGTTTTTACTTGATCATAATTTGCATAAGTATAAGCATCAGTTAATACTTGAGCTGATACGTTATGATGAGCATGTTCTTGCGCTGACAATGCTGGTGCTGACGATACAGCCAAACAGCTAAGCAACAGGCAAAGTTTTGAAAAATTTTTCATAGCATTTTTACCTTAGTTAGACTAAAAATGGTGGGCTGTATCAAATAATTGAAACAATGTAGCCCAAAACAAACAAGCCCGTAGATTACAGTGTATCTACGGGCTTGTTCAATAATAAATCCGAGTCAATCAATTAAATAACTTAGGATTTTGTTCAAAATCAGTTACGGTTTTTGCATTTGAATAACCACACGTCTATTTTTACCGCGACCTAATGTGGTGTCGTTAGAAGCAATATGACGTTTTTCACCATAACCACTCGCCTCTATTCGGCTTGCATCTATGCCGTTTTGCACAAAATAATCTCTAATTTTTGTTGCTCGACGCTGTGATAATCGTAAGTTAGCATCACGACCGCCATAGCTATCTGAATATGCATCAATAAGCACTAACTCTAATTCAGGATCTAAACTTAAGTATTCACGAATCATATTCATGCGTCGCTGCGAAGCTTTAGTAAACTTGTCACTATTTGATTGATAATTCAGTACGGTATAAGAAATATCATCAAAGCTATAGTTTAATAAGTTACCAATACAGCCGACAAAATCTTGATAAGCTTTTCTAAAGCGTGCCGTAGATAAACCCACTGATATTTTATCACTGTCGCTATACCAGTCGTTATAATAAAAAGTGGGGCTCATGCCCTGCTCTAGTTCACTCAACATAGTCCAAGCCACTTTTTTAGGTAGACTTGGGTTGAATTGTTTATATAACTTCATATCAGCTAAACGACGAGAGCCATTACCTGGCTGCCAGCTTGGTGAAACACTACGTACCTCGGCCAACGAATAATTGTCAGGTAGTAACATCATATCAAGCTCAAACTCCATATTTAATTGACGGTTTGCTTTAGCGTAAAAGCGAGCTTCGCCATATTGAGGTATTTGATGTGATAATGTGCACTGTAAGCGCGAATCGTTAGATAAAAGCCATGTAGAGTTTTGAATATTAGCGCTATATTGACGAATTCCCGCCTGCGCATTGTTACTCCAAAACCCAGCAGTTAAGCTAGTGGCTAATAAAGAAAATAATGTAATTGATATGAGTGTTTTTTTCATAATGTTATGCACAATACTAATAAACAATGACCAACCAATAGTCACTAATTATCACTAATATAGAGTAATATAAAGGATATATAGGTTATCGTCCTAATCTAAGATAACTTTAGCAGTTTCTTCTCAATTAATCGCCATTTAGTGATAAATAATGAGACCTAATACATCAAAATCCTTTTGCACCTCGTTTTTAAAACACTTTTCTGAGATAATTGCTGAAATTTTTGATGCGTGCTTTTATTTATCTTATGTCTAATCCAATACCAGAAATAACACCTACACCAGCCAATAACGACCCATCATCAACAGTTCAGTCTCAAGAACTGACTTCACCTGCCTTAGCCCAACGTTTTAGGGGGTACTTTCCTGTAGTAATTGATGTAGAAACAGCAGGGTTTAATGCACAAACTGATGCGTTACTCGAGCTAGCAGCCTCAGTATTAACGCTAGACGAAGAAACCGGGCTAATGTCGATTGATGAAACAATTCAATTTAATATTAACCCTTTTGAGGGAGCCAATTTAGAGCCTAAAGCATTAGCTTTTACCGGTATTGACCCTACAAATCCGTTACGTTTTGCGGTAGATGAAGATGAAGCACTAAAGTCATTATTTAAACTCGTGAGAAAAAAAATGAAATTGGCTGGTTGCCAACGCGCCATCATTGTTGCTCATAACGCGGCTTTTGATTTAGGATTTTTAAATGCAGCCACCGAGCGCTGTAATATAAAGCGTAGCCCTTTTCATGCATTTGTGAGCTTTGACACGACAACACTGTCAGGGCTTGCTTTAGGGCAAACCGTATTAGCTAAAGCCTGTGTTGCCGCCAATATAGAGTTCAATAATAGTGAAGCGCATAGCGCCTTATACGATACCGAAAAAACTGCTGAGCTATTTTGTTATATTGTTAATAAATGGAAAACTTTAGGTGGTTGGCCAATGCCAACCATAGAAGAGTAATGTCACTCAGCTAAGTCAACCTCCTTAACTGAAAAACAAAAAAACCGCCGAGGCGGTTTTTTTATATGCTAATTATAATAATTAGCGCTTAAAAGCTAATTTACTCGTAGTTAACCAAAAAGACGAGTAAGTACTAACAATTAAAGCTGTTCAGCGTTGTCTGTAAGGTAAGACGCAACACCTTCTGGAGAAGCTGTCATACCTTTATCACCTTTGTTCCAACCAGCAGGACATACTTCACCGTGTTCTTGGTGGAATTGTAATGCATCAACCATACGTAACATTTCATCAACGTTACGACCTAATGGTAAATCGTTAACTACTTGGTGACGAACATTACCTTCTTCATCAATTAAGAATGAACCGCGGAATGCAACACCAGCTTCTGGATGTTCTACATCGTACGCTTTACAAATTTCATGTTTAACATCAGCAACTAATGTGTATTGTACTGGACCAATACCACCTTCGTTTACTGGCGTGTTACGCCATGCATTATGAGAAAATTGAGAATCGATAGAAACACCGATAACTTCAACACCACGGCTTTTGAACTCGTCCATACGGTGATCAAATGCTAATAACTCTGAAGGACATACAAAAGTAAAATCTAATGGGTAGAAAAATACGACTGCTTTTTTACCTTTGATTGCTTCACTTAACGTAAAAGAATCAACAATCTCACCATTACCTAATACAGCTGCTGCTGTGAAATCTGGTGCTGAACGACCAACTAATACACTCATTTTATGCTCCGTTTTTATTTATTTTCAAAAAATTTAATAATTTTTACATCACAATACTGTAAAAAAAACATTGTTATGTAAAAGGTTTACTACTCGGCAGAGTTTTCTTCTGCTGAACTATATTTTGCTGTAGTTTCGGTAAGTAATGTTTGTAACTCACCTTGTTGAAACATTTCAATAATAATGTCACAACCACCAACTAATTCACCATCCACCCATAACTGTGGAAAAGTAGGCCAATCTGCGTAAATTGGCAATTCCGCACGAATATCAGGGTTTTGTAAAATGTCGACATAAGCAAATTTTTCATTACAAGAGATTAGCGCTTGTGATGCTTGTGATGAAAAACCACAACTTGGTAACTTAGGTGAGCCTTTCATATATAGCAATACAGGATTTTCGCTAATTTGTTGCTTAATACGTTCAATTGTATCCATGGTAACCTCTTTATTAATGCTCATGACTTGAAATGCACTGCGTTTATTAAGAGATAGTGCCTAAAAATAAACTTTCAATACCAATCAAAAAAAAATATGACTATTATATGCTAATTAACTCTTGAAACTGAGCTAACTAAGACCAATATAATAATACCTGAGTATTTTACTCAAGTTTTAACAAAAACACAGTAAAAAATAACTATAACCTGGAGAGCAAAATGGCAATTGAATTACCATCACTACCTTACGAGCAAAATGCACTAGAGCCACATATCTCAGCTGAGACATTATCATTTCACTACGGCAAGCATCACAATACCTATGTTGTAAAGCTAAATGGTTTAATTGAAGGCACTGAATTTGCTGATAAATCATTAGAAGAAATCGTAAAAACTTCTTCTGCAGGTATTTTTAATAACGCTGCACAAATTTGGAACCATACGTTTTACTGGCATAGCCTTAGCCCAACAGGTGGCTCTGAGCCAACGGGTTCATTAGCTGACGCAATTAATGCAAGCTTTGGTTCTTTTGCTGAATTTAAAGCAAAATTTACTGACAGCGCAATTAACAACTTCGGTTCAAGCTGGACTTGGTTAGTAAAAAATGCTGACGGTAGCTTAGCTATTGTTAACACCTCTAATGCAGCTACACCATTAACAGATGAAGGCGTTACTCCTTTATTAACCGTAGATTTATGGGAACATGCTTACTACATTGATTACCGTAACGTGCGCCCTAATTACTTAAATGGTTTTTGGGCATTAGCTAACTGGGATTTTGCACAAGCAAACTTCAGCTAAGTGAAATAAACTATTTATAATAGTAAAAATAAAAAACGAGCTATTTAGCTCGTTTTTTGTATTTAAATGCATTGGCATATTGTTTGACATTATGTGCCAGCTTTATAAAAGCTTAACGTGAGGCTAACCTATTTTGTCTTGATTCAAGATAAATTAATAGGTTTTAATTACTTTCACAGAGTCCGTAACACTTTCAGCAGAAATATAACCAATAGCACCTGGGTTTGACTGGATAAAATCAATGACTGCTTTATCGTTTTCAAGCTCTTTTGGCGGTTTAGCTTTACCCGAAAACATTAATTTAGACCAGTACGCCTTTATTTGTGTGGCACTTTTATTTAAAACTTTATCTTCAAATTCAGCTCTAGCTGACTGATCCGAGTTTAAGTTAACTAAAGTAACTTTATCTCCCGTCGAATAACTTTTAATTTTACCTAAAAAAATACGAGGAATATCCCCCTCATCTATTGCTGCTGTATTAGCACTATTAACAATAACCGCTACATCAGCGAGTGCACCTACACTATAAACAAGAAAAAATGTTATTAGTGAAAGCTTTATTTTATATTTGTTAAGTAATTTCATTGGCATCCCCTTAAAAAACAGTAACTAAAGCGGTTCTAAAAACACCCGCATCATGTAAACTATTTAAGTCATCGCTAAAGTCTGTATATTCAAATTTAAGAGCTGCTGACTCATGAAAATTCCAACGTAACCCAAGGGTAATATAGCTCTCATCGGCTTTTTGCTGATTAACTAAACCTTGCGTACTCGCTTTTAAAAAGTCAATACCAGGGTCTAAGCCCCAAGGCACTCCAGCAGTTAAGTCATTTTTACTATTTTCATCAACGCCGTAGGTAACATGTAAAAGCATATTTGAAAAACGCCAACCTGCCATAACATAGTAAGACTCTTCATCCGCTATCGCCATATCATCTAGCGTTAGCTCAGTGTACTCCCCAACAATAAGGAAATTTTCAAAGTCTAACTGAAAACCTAACTCAACGAATAGAGCTTTATCTTCTTCAATTAAAACATCACTTGCAACATCAGTAAAACCGGCTTGTTGCCAGCCATAGGCAATTTCATTTATCCCCGAGTGTGGAATAGTAGTATCGGCTTGAAATATGCCTGCACGTAAAGTTAACCAATCGCGAGTTAAAGTAAATGAGCCGCCAAGTAAGTCTTTAAAATCTGGACTAACGGTTTCACCAAATACATCGAGTTTATCTGTATTACGCCCATACATAACTTGGAAGGTACTATCAAACTCTCCTAGACTAGTACTATAAATAGCGCCAACGCCATCAAAAGTATCAAAAATCAAATCGTATACACCTGCTGGGGGCGTAATCCAAGTATAAGCATAAGAGACATCAAGAAAATCAGAATACATATAAAAAGGCGCTCGTTGACGTCCCACTAAAAAGCGTAAGTCATCAGTCGCATCATAGCTGATATAAGCCCATTCAAAATCGACATCCCAGTCATTTTTACCTCGAGAAATAATTTGCGCAGTTACGCCAATACCATCCGTTAAATCGGCGCTAGCTTGTAAAGCAAATAACGAGTCATTTTTAAAGTCAAAACTGTCATCGTAACCATATAACTCATCTTTACTAGATGTAGTCACTCCTCCAACAATAGAAGAAAAGCCATTAAACACTATTTCTGCGTGTAAGTTACCTGCAAATAACGCGCTAGTAACGATAAGAGCTTTACATGTATGTTTCATATATATCCACCTTAACCGTTTATTATAATTAACTTAAAAACTATTGATTAACCACTACACTTTAAATTGACGAGCAACTGCCTCTAACTCTGACGCCAAACTTAATAAACTATCACTTACCCCTGCAATTTCTTGTGATGCAGAGGAAGCTTCATTAGCACATGTTTGTATATCTTCAACATGCCCAACCATTAACCCCGAGACTTGGTGCTGTTCTTCTGTAGCAACTGCTATAGCGCCATTCATATCAGCAATGATATTCACGGTATCTGTTATAGCAACTAAGCTATGCCCTGCTTCATTGGCACTTTCGACACTCACTTCCACACTTGCTTGTGAGTTTTCCATCATAGTAACCGCCCGCTTAGCTGCACTTTGTAATTGGCTTAACATTTGGTTAATTTCTTCAGTTGACTCTTGAGTTCGAGACGCTAAGCCTCTTACCTCATCGGCAACCACAGCAAACCCTCTGCCTTGCTCTCCAGCTCTAGCGGCTTCAATAGCAGCATTTAATGCCAATAAATTAGTTTGATCAGCAATACCGCGAATAACCTCTAAAACCACATTGACACGACTAGTATCCTCTTGGAGCTGATTTATAGACTCTGCAGCTTGAGTAATGTTATCAGCAAGAACTCTAATGCCTTCGATGGTTTTCTCAACCACCTCCTTGCCTTTTACCGCTTCATTATTAGCATTTTTAGCCGCGTCAGCGGCATCTGCTGCATTGGTTGTTATTTCTGCAACACTTTGACTCATTTCTTCAACTGAGCTTCGAGATTGATCTACGCTATCAGATTGTCGTTTAAACGACTCAATGGTATTATTTGATAACGTTGAAATGTTATTTGCGGTATCTGCAAGTGGTAAGGCGGTATCAACCACATTTTTGATGACGTTTTGTAGCTTTTCTATAAAACTATTAAACCAAAAAACTAAGTCCCCCATTTCATCTTTACTACTAGTCACTAGTCTTACCGTTAAGTCACCATTTTCTTGAGCGATACCTTTCATTGAGCTAATAATATCTTTTAGTTTTTCACTAATAGTATTAGCAATAGGCAAAGCCACAGCAAACAAGCTTAGTAATGTTATAACGCCAAGAACAATCCCCATTGTTGAAGTCGATTCCGCGTTTTCATTAACTGATTCAAATGCTTGGGTGAATGACTGGTAACGCTGCTCTTGAAAGGTATTTAATTCGGTTTGTAAACGCGTTAAGTTTTCCGACATCGCCTGACTACGGGGGCCTAAGGTTTCAAAGTCAGCAGTTCCATCAACCATTTCTTTAGAAAGCGCATGGGCTAGTTGATAGTACTCATTAAAATCTCTTAATAACTTTCGTAAGAAGTTTGCATTACTGGCATCAGATGCAATATTTTCTTCTAATTTAGCACGAGTTTCATCCGCATATTTATCAGCAAGCTCTAATAAATCAACTTCTCCCATGGTAACGGCATTACCTAACGTTTCTTTTATCTTATCCAAACGAACTAGACTGTGTTCTGATGTTTGTAATAGCTGATACTCAACATGATAGGCTTGATTAAGTTGAGTTACTATTTGCGACATAGACACTAAAGTTATTGCTAAATAAACGCAAAAACCTAACGCACCTACCATAGGAATTAATAAAATCTTATAGCGTATAGATAATTTTTTGAAAAAGTTCATCTCATCCTTGCCTTTTATTATTTTTGTGAATTATTACTATTTTTATGTTGTAATTTTAGGTTTCGATAGCAATTATCGACAATCGTGCTCTTATGATTGCCACGCATACATACACGCATACATACACGCATAAAAATAGTCTAGGAAAGAAACCTCTGAATAACAAACCTAAAAATAACTTTTAATGAGAATAGTTATTTGATCTTCTTTTGTTTTTTTTACAAAGTAACAATAAAGTTGCTTAAGTTTCCTAGCTAAATCAATTAAAGCAACTAATCTTAAAATATAACGATTAAAATATAACGAGCACGTCACTTTAGTGACCTTTCACTTAAGCTATAGTGAGTATTTAATCTGAAGTTATGGTTGATTTATTAATGATACTATTTAGATAAAATACCTTTAAACGCAAGCTTAACAATAGATAGAAACAATATGGAAATGCTGTAAGAACTAAACTTTAATAATAATTTGATGACGATAACATTGCGCTTTTTAGGAGACGGTTATGAGTATTTTTCAACATTATCAAACACGTTACGAGCAATCACAGCAAGAAGAGTTAAGTTTGCAAGACTTTTTAACCCTCTGCAAGGATGACAAATTAGCCTACGCCAGTGCCTCGGAAAGATTGCTCAGTGCTATTGGTACTCCAGAAGCAATAGATACCGCAAATGATCCCAGATTAAGTCGAATATTTTCAAATAGAGTAATTAATCGTTACCCCGCTTTCGCAGACTTTTATGGTATGGAAGATGCTATCGAGCAAATAGTCTCTTATCTTAAGCATGCTTCTCAAGGCTTAGAGGAGCAAAAGCAAATTCTTTATTTACTTGGCCCTGTTGGCGGCGGTAAATCCTCACTAGCGGAAAAACTGAAAGCACTAATGCAAAAAGATCCTATTTATATTTTGAGTGCTAACGGTGAGTTAAGCCCTGTTAATGACCACCCATTCTGTTTATTTGATGCACACTCTGACGGTAAAATTCTAAAAGAAGAATACAATATTCCAGAACGCTACCTAAATACTATTATTTCACCTTGGGCGGCTAAGCGCTTGCATGAATTTAAAGGAGATATTGCACAGTTTAAGGTGGTAAAAGTATACCCTTCTATCCTTGATCAAATAGCCATTGCTAAAACTGAACCAGGGGACGATAACAACCAAGACATATCAGCCTTAGTGGGAAAAGTCGACATTAGACAATTAGAGCACTTCGCGCAAAATGATGCCGATGCCTATAGTTACTCGGGAGCCCTGTGTCGTGCTAACCAAGGTCTAATGGAGTTTGTTGAAATGTTCAAAGCACCAATTAAAGTGCTGCACCCGCTACTTACTGCCACACAAGAAGGCAACTACAATCCAACCGAAGGTTTATCTGCCCTACCGTTTAACGGCATTCTATTAGCTCACTCTAACGAGTCAGAGTGGCAAACGTTTAGAAATAATAAAAATAATGAAGCTTTTTTAGATCGCGTTTATATTGTTAAGGTACCTTACTGTATGCGGGTTTCTGAAGAGGTGAATATATACAAAAAACTACTTGAGCACAGCGAATTAAAAACAGCGCAATGTGCCCCTGATACATTAGAAATTTTAGCCCAATTCTCAGTGCTGTCACGTATTAAAGAGCCTGATAACTCCAGTATTTACTCAAAAATGCGCGTCTATGATGGTGAAACACTTAAAGATACAGACCCAAAAGCTAAGTCTTATCAAGAGTACCGCGATTATGCGGGTATAGATGAAGGGATGTCAGGCTTATCAACACGCTTTGCTTTTAAAATATTATCACGTGTTTTTAATTTTGATAATCAAGAAGTTGCAGCAAACCCCGTACATTTATTTTATGTACTAGAGCAGCAAGTTGAGCGTGAACAATTACCACAAGAAACCACTGAACGTTATATGGAGTTTATTAAAGGGTATTTAACTCCTCAATATATTGAGTTTATTGGGAAAGAAATTCAAACCGCGTATTTAGAGTCTTATTCTGAATACGGTCAAAATATCTTTGATCGTTATGTCACTTATGCCGATTTTTGGATACAAGATCAAGAATATAGGGATACCGAAACTGGTCAGCTTTTTGATAGACAATCATTAAATGAAGAGCTAGAAAAAATTGAAAAGCCTGCGGGTATTAGTAATCCAAAAGATTTTCGTAATGAGATTGTTAACTTTGTCTTACGTGCCAAAGCCAATAATAATGGCAAAAACCCAGCATGGACTAGCTATGAAAAATTACGTACGGTTATTGAGAAAAAAATGTTCTCTAATACCGAAGACCTATTGCCCGTTATTTCTTTTAATGCAAAAACATCAACTGATGATCAGCAAAAACATGATGACTTTGTACAGCGTATGATGACCAAAGGCTATACCCAAAAACAAGTAAGGTTATTATCTGAGTGGTACTTACGTGTAAGAAAATCTTCTTAACGGAGGTGATGTATGGCTAATTTTATAGATAGACGCCTTAACAGTAAAAATAAAAGTACTGTTAATCGTCAGCGATTTCTAAGGCGCTACAAAAACCAAATTAAAAAATCCGTTGAAGGGGCCATTAATCAGCGTGGCGTGACTGATATTAGTTCAGGTGAAAATATTACTATTCCTAAAAAAGATTTATCTGAGCCAGTGTTTCACCAAGGTAGCGGCGGTGTAAAGGATAGAGTTCATCCTGGAAATGATCAATTTTCACCTGGAGATAGAATTCCAAGACCACCGCAACAACAAGGTCAAGGTTCAGGTAAAGGTGAAGCGAGTGATAGCGGAGAGGGAGAAGATGAGTTTTCATTTTCTATATCTAAAGAGGAGTACTTAGACTTATTATTTGAAGATTTAGAGTTACCTAACTTAGAAAAAAACCAGTTAGATAAGCTCATTGAATACAAAACAGTACGCAGTGGTTATTGCGCTGAAGGTGTACCGTCAAATATTGATATAGTAAAGTCTTTACAAGGCTCTATTGCACGCCGAATAGCTATGACGGCAAGCAAGCGTAAAGAGTTAAAAGCCTTAGAAGCTCGACTCGCTTTGATACAAAGTGATAAACATGATCATATTCAAGAAGAAAAAGAGCTCAAAGAGAGCATATTAGCGCTTACAAATAAAATAAAGAAAGTCCCTTTTATTGATACTTTTGACCTGCGCTTTAGAAATTATGCACGACAAGCTGTTCCAACCTCAAAAGCGGTTATGTTTTGTCTAATGGATGTTTCTGGCTCAATGGATCAAGCCACTAAAGATATTGCTAAACGATTTTATATTTTACTCTATTTATTTCTTAGCCAAACCTATAAAAATATCGATGTTGTTTATATTCGTCACCATACCCAAGCAAAAGAAGTTGACGAGCATGAGTTCTTTTATTCTCAAGAAACGGGAGGCACTATTGCATCAAGCGCATTGGAGCTAATGAATGACATAATTAATGAACGTTATAATGATAGTCAATGGAATATATACGGCGCTCAAGCCTCTGATGGCGATAACTGGGCAGATGATTCTCCTCAATGTAAAGCCATACTGGAGAAAAACATATTACCAAGGTCACGCTACTTTAGTTATATTGAAATAACACAGCGAGCACACCAAACGCTTTGGCAACACTACCAGCAACTCACCCACACACACGGTAACTTTGCTATTGAGCATATAAAATCGGTCACAGATATTTACCCTGTATTTAGAGAGCTTTTCAAAAAAAATACAAAATCAAATGCCGCATAAAAAGGTGGATGACATTATGAACACTTCATCTAAAAAGAATAATAAAGAACAGCAAAAAGATTCAGTTAATGGTACCCATGAGAAAGCAAAAAAGCCACTAAGTGATAACTCAGATTGGTCATTTGAATTATTAGAGCAATATCAAAGTGAGATAGCAAGAGTTGCCGAGATTTATCGACTTGATACTTATACCAACCAAATAGAAGTTATAACAGCAGAGCAAATGATGGATGCCTACGCGAGTGTCGGTATGCCTATTGGTTATAACCATTGGACTTTTGGTAAAAAATTCATTCAAACCGAGCAAAATTATAAGCGTGGACAAATGGGCTTAGCTTATGAAATTGTTATTAACTCAAGCCCTTGCATTTCATATTTAATGGAAGAAAATACGATGACAATGCAAGCACTGGTGATGGCGCATGCTTGTTATGGTCATAACTCTTTTTTTAAAGGTAATTATTTATTTAAGTCATGGACGGATGCAGACTCAATTATTGATTACTTACTCTTTGCGAAAAATTACATAAGTAAATGCGAGCTTAAATATGGCATAGCAGAAGTTGAGGCAACGTTAGATGCGTGTCATGCGCTCATGAATCATGGTGTAGATCGCTATAAAAGACCACAAAAAATCTCACTCGACGAAGAGTTAAAGCGACAAGAAGAGCGCAGTGAGTACCTGCAATCACAAGTAAATATGCTATGGCGTACACTGCCAAAATCTACAGAAAAAAGTGCAAGTGGCACAGTACAATTCCCTAGTGAACCACAAGAAAACATTCTTTATTTTATTGAAAAAAATGCCCCATTATTAAAGCCATGGCAAAGAGAGATTGTCCGTATTGTTCGAAAAATATCACAATATTTTTATCCCCAAAAACAAACCCAAGTGATGAATGAAGGCTGGGCATGTTTTTGGCACTACACCTTATTAAACCACCTCTATGATGAAGGGTTAGTAACCGACAAGTTTATGTTGGAGTTTTTACACAGTCACACTAATGTAGTTGCCCAGCCAGATTATAACAGCAAGTATTATTCAGGCATAAACCCGTACGCATTAGGGTTTAATATGTTTATGGATATTCGCCGCATTTGTGAGCATCCAACTGAAGAAGATAGAGCTTACTTCCCTGAGATAGCTGGCAGCAATTGGCTCGACACTGTGCACTTTGCCATGGAAAACTTTAAAGATGAGAGTTTTATTAGCCAATATTTATCACCGAAATTGATGCGAGATTTTAAGTTATTTCACATTCATGATGATACACAAAACAATTATGTGGAAATAGGCGCAATACATAATGAGCAGGGTTATAAAAGCTTACGTAACAATTTAGCCAATCAATACAATTTAAGTAATTTAGAAGTCAATATTCAAATTATTGATGCGAATATTGATGGCGATAGAGGGCTAACCTTAAGATACACTCCGCATAACGGAGTAAGTCTAGGAGACTCAAAAGACGAAGTGTTAAAGCACTTACATTACTTATGGCATTTTGAGGTAAAGATAGTTCAAGAAAATAATGTTGGTATTGATGAAGTTATCGCACAATGTCCTGCCAACACAAAAAAAGGCGACTAATGTCGCCTTAATAAAAGTACTGGTTCAAAGCAGAGAAAACTTTATTAGTTATTAGAAAGCTCTTTTAAAACTTCTGCTTTGAGATCAATCCAAAGTTTCCCAGACTCCATGCCGTAATTACGGACCGCCGCCGCTGCCTCATCAAATTTATTATTATTAGCTAAATCAATAAGTGACTGATAATAAGTACGTGAAATTTCACGCCCTTGAGGGTGGGCAAAGTATAATCGACCAATACGAGAATATAATCCACCTAAACCATTTAAAATAAGTAAGTAAATAGGGTTTCCTGATACGACCACTAATTCTTTATTAAGTTGATAGTCAAACTCAGCAAAAGCTTCACCAGTATCTTCAATGTCAGTATACTTTTGCAATAATGCAGCAGTGGCCTCAGGGTTATTTTTAATTGCACCACGAATATAAATAGTACTAATGTTAGTACGTGCTGATAATAAGTTATCAACTAAGTCTGGAATACCTTCTTGGTCAAGCTCTGCCAATGTGGCAAGAATATTTAAGCTTGAGGTTTCCCAAAAATTATTCACTTTAGTTGGTTTTCCATGTTGAATAGTCAACCAACCATCTCTTGCTAAACGCTGTAGCACTTCTCTGAGCGTTGTTCTAGTCACACCAATTAACTCAGATAATTCACGTTCTGCTGGTAAAATAGAGCCTGGAGGGAAGCCACCATTCCAAATAGATTCAACTATGTACTGCTCAGCAAAACCTGCTGGACTTTGAGCTTTTATAACCATTGATTATGCTTACCTAAGTTTAAACGTGGACGACAATATAATAAGCAACTGATTGTACCAGAAGTTTTTTTCTACACAAGTGCAACCGAGGGCATTCGAATACCATAGCTATCCGCTATTCAAGCTATCAATGGCACGAATGCTCAATATCAATAATATTGATTGCAATCAAAGTCTTTGTTGTATCATTTTGTTATGATTTTGATAGAATTCACGCAAAAATAATCATACTTACCTTCAGCCGTATTAATTTTACAGCTTAATAGAGAATAACATGAAACCATTTCTATTGATTTTACTGGCATTTACAGCAGTACTCTTTCCTAGCATAGCATTTGCTTCAGCAGACCTCGGACAAACGCTTAATTTAACTAATCACTGGATTGGCTATACCGCGATTGCTATTTTTGTTGTTGCTTATTCACTTGTTATTTTAGAAGAACAACTTCACTTACGTAAATCAAAACCGGTTTTACTTGCCGCGGGTTTAATCTGGGTTTTAATTGCCATAGTTTACGCTTCAGAGGGCATGCCCCATGCCGCTGAAGTGGCAATACGTCATAATTTCTTAGAATATGCCGAATTGTTCTTCTTTTTACTGGTCGCTATGACTTACATCAACGCAATGTTAGAGCGCGGTGTGTTTGATGCGTTACGTGACTGGCTAGTACATAAAGGATTTAGCTATAAAGCACTATTTTGGTTAACTGGTATTCTCGCTTTCTTTATTTCACCTATCGCTGATAACTTAACTACCGCTTTAATAATGTGTGCTGTAGTGCTTGCCGTTGGTAAAGATGAGCCTAAGTTTATCGCTATGAGTTGTGTAAACATCGTTGTAGGTGCGAATGCTGGTGGTGCTTTTAGCCCCTTTGGTGATATAACAACCCTAATGGTTTGGCAAAAAGGGATTGTACAATTTACTGAGTTTTTTGCGCTATTCTTACCATCAGTAGTGAACTTTATTATTCCAGCGTTTATTATGCAGTTTTTCCTTCCTAAAGGTCACCCTAGCCCTAATGAAGGTGATGGTGCTGTCATTAAAAAAGGCGGCTTAACCATTGTCGGATTATTTTTATTAACCATTGTTACTGCAGTATCTTTCCATAACTTCTTACACTTACCCCCTGTATTTGGCATGATGTTAGGTTTAGCTTACTTAAAGTTCTTCGGCTACTACATACGTAAAACAGGTCAAGGTGAAATTGATACCTCAGATTTACCGACCAGCCACGCGCCTGAAAACAGCTTCGACATTTTTGATAAAATAGCAAAAGCAGAATGGGATACTTTATTCTTCTTCTACGGTGTTATCCTAGCGGTTGGCGGTTTAGGCTTTATTGGTTATTTAGGCATGGTTTCTGAGTTCATGTATGGTGAGCTTGGCGCGACAAATGCCAATATATTAGTAGGTATTTTATCGGCAATTGTTGATAACATTCCCGTAATGTTTGCAGTACTAACAATGAACCCTGATATGTCACATACCCAATGGTTGCTAGTAACATTAACCGCTGGTGTTGGCGGTAGCTTATTATCTATAGGCTCCGCTGCTGGCGTTGCCTTAATGGGTCAAGCAAGAGGCTATTACACCTTTTTCGCACACCTAAAATGGATGCCTGTTATCTCTTTAGGTTATGCTGCCAGTATTTACGTGCATTTACTTATAAACTAAATACCCTATATAAATCTTGTTATTCATATTTAATTACAAGATTTTTAATAATTATAATTAGCTTATAACCGCTAAATTGTTATGATAAAGCCCCTAAATGCAGGGGCTTTTTTTATGGCTGCTAAAATACTTACTTTAAAACTTATACGTACCTTTAAGGAATTTTTTTGAACTATCTCAGCAAAATAACTACAACCAGAACCCCCTGGTTACTACTCGCATTATCAGCACTTGGATTAGAGTTAACGGCATTATTTTTTCAATACTCCATGGACTTAGCCCCATGTATTATGTGTGTGTATCAACGTTTAGCTATTTTGGCGATTGTTATCGCCGGTATTATTGGTGCTACTGGGCACAACAATATCATTGCTAGGGTTACTGCGTTTTCATTATGGGGGACTGGTGCTATTTGGGGTGGTTTGATCGCACTTGAGCATATTGAAATGCAAAATAATAGCGGCTCATTATTTTTTAGCTGTGAATTTATTCCTAACTTCCCAACTTGGGCACCGCTTCATGAGTGGTTACCTTTTTTATTTGAGGCAACAGGTGATTGTGGTGAAATTAGTTGGCAATTTTTAGGGTTTAGCATGCCACAATGGATGCTAGTTATTTATGCATTTTACAGTATAGCTTTCGCTGTTATTCTACTTAATAGATTGGTTATTGCTAAAAAACCTTAGTTTATTATCTGTTTATAAAAACAGGTAAAGCATGCTCACTTATCAATAATCATAAGTGAGCATGCTTCTCTCAATTTTTCACCTCTTAAGCTTTTCAGTTATTCTGCAATAATAGGCGCGCCAACCCCTGCGGCGACATAAGGGATAACCTTATTTATTAATGTCTCAATCGATACATCATTATTAAAATCATTACGCGAGATATCCATTAATGCATCACTTGACGACATCGTAAAAACAATAGTTCCCATGGTAAAGTGCAAACGCCAAAACATTTCCTGTGTGGTTAACTCTGGATAAGCTTTATGAACGGCTTTGGTGAAATGCGTAAAAACATTTGGATACTGTGTGGTTAAAAACCAACGTAAGAAGCCTTGGCTATCGGTATAGCCTCGTCCTAATAATTGTAAAAAAATACTAGTACCATTAACTTTAAATTCATTTAAATACAGTAACGGCTCCACAAAAGCAAAAAATACCTCATCAAGATTAGGTTTATCATCACTATGCACAATAACTGACAAAGCGAGCTCTAATTTAGGAGCCAGTTCATTCATATAACGAGACATTACCGCTTTAATTAATTCCTTTTTTGAACCAAAATGATAGTTAACTGCCGCTAAATTAACCCCAGCAGAGCTAGTAATTTCTCGCAACGATGTGCCATTAAATCCTTTATCTGCAAAGAGTAATTCTGCTGCATCTAATATTTTATTCTTTGTACTCATAGCTGTAACACTCTCTATTATTCATAAGCCATTCAAATATAAGTGTTAAAACACCTAGTTCAAACATCTGTTTAAAATAGCTTATATCCCCCTTAGCTACAAGTATTATCCTTACCTTGTGTTGAATTATTCAATATGCACAAACAGGATAAAAAATTAACCATAAAAAATAGAATAAAAGTTGAACTTATTTATAGTCAGCACCTCTAATAATACGAATACATGTTATTTCCTGACTCAGCGACCTGATCTGTCAATCACTCCCTGAGTCATTTTTTTATCTAATACTTCACCTTGGTTGCATTACAAATCGTTACGATAGCTATACAGTAAAGATCAACCATCACCGATATCATATTGTTAGTTTTCATTCTCCCTTGTAGTAACAATATGTTTATTAAGTAACTATTTCATGTTGTGTCTTTAGCCCTCTTTTTTAAAGAGGGCTTTTTTTTATTATTTACTTAGCTAAAATCCTCATAGTTAATTTTGCTAAAAAGTTGAATCAATTCAACTTTTTTATATACTAGCAATCACCAATATTCTAATAAAAATTTAGTTAATCATAATGAAAAACATAACAACAACGTTTAAGTTAACGGGCTTAGCTTTAGTTATAGCGGCTTCATTAACTGCCTGTAACAAAGAAACCGTAACCGCACCGGTTACTCAAAATAATGCAGAAAAAGTTGCCGCACCATTAACGGCTAAAGACGCACAAGTATTTTTAGATGATGTCGCCAAAGAAATGGTAGCGTTAGGTCTAGAAGGCGCTAGAGCACAATGGATTTATGCTAACTTTATTACCGAAGATACTGCATCACTTGCAGCAGAGTCTAGTCAAAAATCAACTGAAGCTGGTGTACGATTTGCTATGCAAGCTGCCAAGTTTGATAATGTTGAAGTGAATGCCACTCAACGTCGTCAATTAAACTTTTTAAAGCAAAGTTTAGTATTGCCTGCACCACAAGACTCTAAAAAATCGGCTGAGTTAGCGCAAATAGGTGCTAAGTTAGGCAGCATTTATGGTAAAGGTAGCTACACAACTAAAACAGGTGAAAAACTGAGTTTAGGTGATATGACCTCAACAATGGCAACATCACGTGATTACGATGAGTTACTTGAGTTATGGACAGGCTGGCGTGAAATTAGCCCTGAAATGAAACATTTATATACTCGTCAAGCTGAGCTTGCTAACGAAGGTGCCAACGGTTTAGGTTATAAAGATTTAGGCGCTATGTGGCGTTCAAATTACGATATGCCTGCAGATGACTTTGCGAACGAATTAGACCGCTTATGGGGTCAAGTTAAGCCACTGTATGAAGACTTACACTGTTATGTTCGTACAGAGCTTGGTGAAACTTATGGTACTGATAAAGTTGCACAAGACAAACCTATTCCGGCTCATTTATTAGGTAACATGTGGGCACAATCGTGGGGTAACATTTACGATTTAGTGGCACCTGAAGATGCTGATCCTGGCTACGATGTTACTAAGCAGTTAGCAAAGCATAATTACGATGAAATAGGCATGGTTAAAGGTGCTGAGAAGTTCTTTACTTCATTAGGCTTTGCACCACTTCCTGAAACGTTTTATACACGTTCTTTATTTACTAAACCTGCAGACAGAGATGTTATTTGTCATGCTAGTGCTTGGGATTTAGATGCTAAAGATGATTTACGCATTAAAATGTGTATTCAAAAAACAGGGGAAGAATTCAACGTTATTCATCATGAATTAGGGCATAACTTCTACCAACGCGCCTATAAAGACCAACCAGTGTATTTCCAAAACAGTGCAAATGATGGTTTCCATGAAGCGATTGGCGATACAATTGCATTATCGGTAACTCCTAAATACTTAAAAGAAATCGGCTTAATTGATACTATTCCAGATGAGTCAAAAGACATTGGCTTATTAATGAAGCAGGCTCTTGATAAAATAGCCTTTATTCCTTTTGGTTTAATGGTTGATCAATGGCGCTGGAAAGTTTACTCAGGTGAAATTTCCCCTGAAAACTACAACACAGCATGGTGGGAATTACGTGAAAAATATCAAGGTGTAACAGCACCTGTAGCGCGTGACGCTGATGCTTTTGATCCTGGCGCTAAATACCATGTTCCTGGTGGCGTTCCTTATAGCCGTTATTTCTTAGCGCATATTCAACAATTTGAATTCCACCGTGCGTTATGTGAAATTTCAGGTAATACCGACCCTATTCACCGTTGCTCTATTTACAACTCTAAAGAAGCGGGTAAAGCATTAAACACTATGCTTGAAATGGGCTCTAGTCAACCTTGGCAACAAGCTTATAAAGTTGTAACGGGTAGTGAGCAAATGGATGCAACAGCCATTTTAGATTACTTTGCTCCTTTACATGTATGGCTTAAAGATAAAAACCAAGGTAAGCAGTGTGGTTTCTAGCACATAGTGCTATTGGGCTAATTCGGCTCTTATAGCACTCTTAGCGAATCAAAAAGCCCCGTTATTCATGACAATAACGGGGCTTTTTTATTCCTTTGAAGTACTTTTATAGTAAACTTAACGGCTATAACTTCACTGCTATAACTTCACTAGCTCATATGCACTAGCATGTTACTTGGTTGCTCTAAGAAAGATTTCCATAAATTACAAAAACGCGCGATAGTCCCACCATCAATAACACGATGATCACCAGACCAGCTAACTTGCATAATACTGCGCGCTTGTACATTACCAAACTCATCAAAGCGTGGTAACTTTTGTACTTTACCTAAAGCAACTATAGCAACTTCAGGCTTATTAATAATTGGAGTTGCAACTGTCCCACCAATAGCACCAATATTTGAAATAGTAATAGTTCCCTCTTTTAAATCACCTGCCGCTACTCGTCCATTACGAGCATCAGTTGTTAAACGAGAAATATCATGTGCTAAATCAATAATTGACTTAGTTTGTACTTGCTTGATATTAGGAACTAACAAACCGACTTTGGAGTCAACCGCCATACCAATATTATGATCGTTAAAATAAGTTATTTCAGAGCAATCCGCATTCACTTTTGAGTTGATAACGGGGTACTCTTTCAACGCTAACGACATTGCCTTCATAAAAAATGGCATCATGGTTAGTTTAATATCTTGCTTTGCATATTGCTCTTTTAACGCACTACGTAATGCAATAAGCTCTGTTAAATCAATCTCTTCACAATAAGTAAAATGTGGGATGGTGCTAACGCTGTCTTGCATTGCATTAGCCATTACCGCTTTAATACCACGAATTGCTTCTACACGTGTACCGCCAACGCTATGTTGGGCCGGTAAGCTTGCTGGCGTCATACTCTGTTGAGTAAAGGCAACAACATCATCTTTATATACTCGACCTTTTTTACCGCTACCATCGACCTCATGAATGTTCACATCTAATTCACGGGCGACACGACGAACGGCAGGACTAGCAAGCGCTTTTCCTTGAGAGTTTTTCGATGGGGATAGTTTTTCGGGTGTTTGCTCAAGCTTACTCACTACAGTAGCAACTTGCTCAGAACTTGTTGTCGGCTCTATTTTGCTCGCTTGGGCCTCACTTGTATCCGAGTGACTAACCGCATCCTTATCTTCATTCGGCGTCATTGAAAATAACGGCGCATGTACTTTTGCAATATCACCTTGTTGATAATAAAGCTTTTCAACAACCCCTGAATGCATTGAGGGTATTTGCACCATTGCTTTGTCTGTCATTACATCAGCGATAGGCTGATCTTCTGCAATGGTTTCACCTTCTTTAACCAGCCATTCAACCAGCTCACATTCAACAATACCTTCACCAATATCAGGTAATATAAAATCAATACTCATGTTCTGTTCCTGTAGTTGGGTAAATATTAAAAGTTAATACTCGTTTTAATGGCTTCATAAACCTTCAAATGATCACTAATATATTCTTTTTCAAGCGCTAAAGGGTAAGGTGTATCTAAACCACAAACTCGCGCAATAGGTGACTCTAAATGAAGAAAGCATTCATTTTGAATAGTTGCCGCTATTTCACTAGCAAAGCCTGCTGTTAAAGGGGCCTCTTGACTCACCAATAAACGACCAGTTTTCATCACAGACTGAGTAACGGTTTCAATATCCCAAGGGATTATGGTGCGTAAATCAATAATTTCACATGAAATACCATCTTCGCTTGCCATTTTAGCGGCCTTCTCAATGATCTCCATTTGAGCGCCCCAAGCCAATAGCGTAATATCTTTACCCGTTTGTACCACCTCTGCTTTACCTAAAGGTAATTGGTAATCTTCTTCTGGCACTTCGCCAACCGATGCACGGTATAAACGCTTCGGCTCAAAAAACACCACGGGGTTATCATCTCGAATTGAAGCAAGCAATAAGCCTTTGGCTTGATATGGGTTACGAGGAATAACCACTTTTAGCCCTGGCGTATGAGCAAAGTAAGCTTCTGGCGATTGGCTATGATATAAACCACCAGCAATACCACCACCATAAGGAGCACGAATAGTTAACTTACCCACATCAAACTCATTACCAGTTCGGTATCTAAATTTAGCGGCTTCATTCACAATTTGATCAAACGCTGGGAAGATATAGTCCGCAAATTGTATTTCGGCAATAGCAACAGATCCTTGCGCAGCTAAACCATTGGCAAAACCAATAATGCCCTGCTCTACTAGCGGACTATTAAAACAACGGGTTTTACCATACTTTTCTTGTAAGCCACTTGTAGCACGAAAAACACCACCGAAATGCCCAACATCTTCACCAAAACATACGGTACGATCGTTATCTGCCATTGCGATATCAAGGGCATTATTAATTGCATGTAATAAATTCATTTGAGCCATGATTAAAATTTTCCTGCCGTAAATGGGTAAGATTCAGGGTACTTATTAACGTGCGCTTTAACAGCTTCAAGCTGTGCTTTTAGTTGCGGTGTTGGCACATCGTAAACATCAGTTATCATGGTATCTATATGAGGTTTATCTACTTTTTCAGCAACTTTCACAGCGGCAAGTATGTCTTCTCTAAGTTGCTCAAATAGTATTGTTTCTTGTGCTTCATCCCACCACTCCTGCTTAAGTAGCCAGTTTTTCATACGTAAAATAGGATCATTGGCTTGCCATTTTGCTTCTTCTTCCTTGGTTCGATAACCTGATGGGTCGTCTGAAGTAGAGTGTGCACCAAGACGGTACGACATTGCCTCAATAAGCACAGGTTTATGCTCACTAACCGCATACTCACGAGCCAATTGCATTGCTTTAAGCACGGCCAGGATATCATTGCCATCAACACGAATAGTTTTAATACCGTAACCAACACCGCGTGACGCTATGCCGTTACCTTTGTACTGTTCATCTGCTGGTGTTGAAATAGCGTAGCCATTATTACGACAGAAAAAAACCACAGGAGCTTCTTGCACTGCTGCCATATTTAAACCAGCATGAAAGTCGCCTTCAGATGCTGCACCCTCACCAAAATAACATAAGGTAATAGCGTTTAACCCTTGAACCTTCTGCCCATAAGCATAACCAGTCGCTTGCGGAATTTGCGTCGCTAATGTTGAAGATACTGTCATACAATTAAGCTCTTTAGAGCCGTAATGGATAGGCATTTGACGCCCTTTACCTAAATCTTTAGCATTGCTAAACAGCTGATTCATAAAGTTTTCAAGACTAAAACCACGAAACATTAATACCCCTTGCTCACGGTATTGCGTCATGATCATATCTTGTGGCTCTAATCCAGCAGCGCCGCCAACGCTGGCAGCCTCTTCGCCTAACGCCGTCATGTAAAAGCTTAATCGGCCTTGGCGCTGTGACGCAACCATGCGCTCATCGAGTACACGGTGAAATGCTAAGGTTTTATATATTTTTATTGCTAGGGTTTTATCAATGTCAGGTAAATCTGCACCAGGATAGGTATTACCATCTTGGTCTAGCAGCTTTAACTCAGGAATGATGACACTATTACCATCAATAAAGGTGGCTTGATGCACTATTGGTCCGTCATTATAAAGTTCATTATTCATAATGTTCTCTTATCTTTGTTCGCTCAGCGTAGAGATACGCTGCCGCAGGATAATTTATTAGCATCTACTTTTATGCTCACCTTACTATCGAAATGTAGTATTGAGTGAGGTTATTTAGTTGTTGAGTATAGCTAATAAACCGTAATAATCTTCACAAACCTTACCTTTACGTTAACTGACAATCAAGAATCACACCTAATGACTTAGCTAATATTTTCGAACAAGTGAGCAATTTTGTTTACACCTTAATCGACATTGTCATCATCTAGTCATAAAAAGCCAATAAAGTTGTCGTTATTACTCTATGTTCTGTTAATAGGCTTACACCATGCGCGCCTCTCGCTTTTTTAAACTCTCGTCTTTTGCCATGATTATTTTTATTTTAGCTTTTTTATATTCACTCTTTTGGGTCGGTGATTCACTTACTACCAGTAAGCAACGTATAAAGGCTTACCAACAGTTAAAATTTGCTGTCGCAATTGATTTCAACCGAACAATAAGCCAATACCTTGAACACGGCGATGCAACGCTACTCACTAAAGCAGAAACACAACTTGATGCAATTATTAACCAAGCAAAGTCAATAAACCAACAAGCGCTACAGCAACAAATAATTGATTTCTCTTTAGCGCTTAAAACTCTGTTAGTAACCAAGTTTCGCTCATCGGGAAAGCTCAGTGGTAACTTAGACGCGCTACTTATTAATAGCGAAAGCAGTTTAATTAGCCTTAACCATCAACTAGCCACTTTTGCGGTAGCAAGCTCTACTATTACCGAAGCACAACGTTTACATTATTTAATAACGACTGAACAATTAGCCAGCGCTTTAAGTGCTTTGGTTATGGCGCGAGCAAAAGCATTACAAGGAAATAATGACAATAGCTTAGCTATAATAGAAGTTCCGCTTACTGAGGTAAAAACGGCTATAAAAGCACTTTCAACATTTCCAGCGTTAGGCATATTAGAAGAGATTGATGAGGATGAGTTGGTAGACAATGATGACGATGCTGTTGATTTAAGCAATGAAGCCCTCGCTGAATTACAAAGCATTAGTAAACGATACCAACAAGAGCTCAATCGTACTTTCAACTTATATCAACAACAAAGTGACACTTTACGTTTATTAAAAAATAACATTACAGTATTTGAAAAAATTATCTTTGATGCTGAAAAAACAATTAACGCTCAACAAGAGCAAGACCTTAACGACTTAACCGTCATTATTATAGTCTTATTAAGCGCTATGGTTGTCTTCTTACTGATTAATCACTTCTTACAACATCGTATTATACTAAAGCCACTACGCTTACTTCGAAACAGCTTTGTCAATTTAATAGAGAAAGGTCAGTTTAATATTATCGAAAATATTAATCCTAATAATGAGCTTGGTGAAATTGCCGCCAGTTTTAATCAAATGGTGCAACAATTAGCACAAGAGGCCACACAAAAATCACAGCAGTTAAGCTTAGTTTCTGGTGCGCTAGAAACCATGAAGAATCAAACGGCCATCATTCAAACTACAGCGAATAATACCAACGATGAAGTAAATACTGTCCATCAAATCATGCTTGCATTAACTGAGGCGAGCGACCAAGTGAACGAGTTATCTGAACAAGCTACTGCCAATGCACAGTTAACTCAAGAAGCCATGTTAGCCAGTAAAAGCGAAGTAGATGATGCTTTATCAGCAAGCCAATCAACGAATAGCGCCGCACAATCGGGCAAAGCAGCTATTAACCAACTTGCGCTGTCAGTTAACAGTGTCGGCTCAATTATTGAAGTGATTAGCGCGATTGCTGATCAAACTAATTTACTAGCATTAAATGCCGCCATTGAAGCAGCACGTGCTGGTGAACATGGGCGTGGTTTTTCCGTGGTTGCTACTGAAGTGAGGCAATTAGCAGGAAGAACCCAAGACTCACTGCAACAAATTAATGACCAATTAAAACAATTGCAGTCTGACAATCACTCGATTAAACAAACCATGGAGGCTATTGAAATAGCCTCAGCTAAACAGCAACATGTTGCTCTAGCGTTAAAAGAAAATGCCCAACAAGTCAGTGAACAAGCGCAAATATCAGCGAATGTAGCCCGCGAAACTTTAGGGCATATCACAGAGCAAAAATCGCATTTTCACGCCTTTGAGCAAGCAATGTTACGCGTAAATAAAGAGGTTGGACAATCCAAAGAACTCGCTCGTGAAATATCATTACAAGTTCATAACCAAGTTGAAGATATTAACCAAACTCTGAAAATTGCTAGCTAAGCACAGCTTAACGTAATTATAAATATCTTAGCAAATAACCTGAACTAGCATTTAACATTTAATCGAAATTAACCGCTGAAATACAAGTAACTAAAACCTTCTTAGCGACTTGTATTTCAGCGACAGTTTTACTAATAATTTTTAGTTGTATAAATATCTAACCGCTTGCTATTGCTAATCATAAAAGTTAGGTGACATGTTTTTTAATTTAGCTTCTTCTGGGTCATGCTGAATCCATAAACTGGCTGAGGTATTATCTAAAATATGGTCAATTTTGGCAAATGATTGAATTGTTTGTTTTTTATCATTCCATACTGGTATACCATAATTAGCTCTATTTTCTGCAAAATGATAAAGATCACCACTTAAGATAACATCGCCTGTTTTCACTAGTTTAAGGTACAGTGACTGATGTCCAGGTGAATGCCCAGGAGTACTTAAAATAATAGTAGAGCCATCACCAAAAACATCATAGTCACCATTAAGCGGCACATGTTCAGCACTTTTAAGTTCAAAGTAGTGATTAACATCAAAACCATACTTAGCAGCATCTTTTGAAAAAGCTAACTGGTAATCACTGTTTTGCATTAATAATTTACTCTGCGTGAAATAATTAGCATTACCACTGTGATCTAAGTGCAAGTGGGAGGGAGCAAAATAAGTAACATTTTTTGGCTCGCCCCCTATTTCTTTTAACTGGGAGAGCATCGTTCTTTTTACAGTTAAATGGAACACGCCTTGATGCGCTTCTACACCATGGCTAGATTTCGCGATGTCATCTTGTAAACCAGCATCCCACACCAATATACCTTTAGTGGGGTGTTTAATAACATAGCAAGGAACAGCCATATTCATCGGTTTTCGTGTAGAGAGCAAAGGGTTAAACAGTGACATATCTCTCGCTTGAATCGTGCCACAGTCAAGTACATAAAGTTTAATTTTTACCGTACTTTTAGCGTTTAAACTTTCTATAGATATAGTCTTAGCACTTACGGTTGCTGACAACAGCATTACGCAAGACACTGTTATTATTTTGCTTATTAATTTTTTCATCTTTGAACTCCTCTTTAAGTTGAACCAAGTATAGGGCAGTTAAAAAATGAAAAAAAGTGATGTATAATCACAATAAAGGTGAACAAATGGAACCTTAAAGAGAAGTCAGATGGATAAATTAACTTACTATAAAAGCTATGTAGCGATAATCGACAAGAAAAGCTTAAAAAATGCGGCTCATTACTTAAATCTAAGCCCATCAGCGGTGAGTAAACACCTATCAATATTAGAAAAATATTATGGTACAGATTTAGTTATACGTGATGCCAAAAACATCAAGGTAACGGGTGAAGGTAAGGCTTTTTATCATCAATGTAAGAGTGTATTAACGAGCTTAGCCCAAGCTGAGTCGGTATTTTCCAACGATACACGAAATACCGCGAGTATCCTACGCATCACTTTGCCACAAATATTGACTCAAGGTCGCGTTATGTCAATGTTAGCAATGTTTACTAAGCAATATCCACAAATAAAACTCGACATTATAACCTCCAACAATAATTTGGATTTAATTGAGCAAGATATTGACTTTGCTTTTCGAGGGGGCTTTTTAAGTGACTCTCAAGTACGCTCTACTAAACTCTTTAGAGCCTGTACTATTTTATGTGCTCCTGCTAGCTTTACCAAAAACTTAGCCCCAGCTGATCAGCTACGAATGATAACCGACACACTGCTAATCCCCTCTTACGTCAACTTATCAACCTTACGCACTTATTTGCAAAAAATTGGCATTAAAAAACCTCTTGATCAATTCACTACGATTAACGACGCTTTTAGTTATAAGAACGCGGTACTTGCTGGTATGGGGGTGGGAATATTTCTGGATTTCTTTATTAAAGATGAGCTTGAAGAGCAAAGTGTATGGCAAATTACAGAGCCACATCATTTCCAATACCGAACGTTAGATTTCAATATGATATTTCATAAAAATATACAGTTAGCAACCTCTCATGAATTGTTTAAAAGCTTTGTAGTCAATTACTTTAACGATTATATTAATTAGAAATATATCGACTTTCCGCAACTACGACTAATCACTAACTTTAATACTGTAGCTAAATAATCGATTCACATGAGAAATAACATTAAATAATTAAACAGCAGATTTATGACTAAGACTTTTATTAATATTGCTCAATGAAGGTAGCTCTAAATTAAAGCACGTGCCTTTACCTAAAGTTGACTCTACTTTGAACTCACCATTTAAATTATTTTTAATAATATTATGAACAATACTTAAGCCCAAGCCGGTTCCACCTTTACCACGCTTTGTGGTGTAAAAAGGCTCAAAGATATGACTTTTCACTTCATCTGTCATCCCTTGACCGTTATCACTAATGTTAATCGACAAAATATCGTTACAGACCTTTGCTGAAATAATAATTTTGCCCTCATTACTCTCCTCGTTTGCTTCAAAAGCGTGTACTGCCGAGTTTGATATGATGTTGGTAAAGACTTGCGACATTTTAGCAGGGTAAGTTGTAAAACTTGTCATCTAACAATAGTTCAACCGGAGTGTCATTCCATATTTTGTAATCAACGATAAATGATTTAATTAATTCTTCAGGTGTGCTCACCACATACTCCTTTAAGTTTTACGCAACTAATGGGTCGCGAGAAAATTCTCGTAGGATATTAAGTTAATTCTACTAACGCTATATTTTAATAAAAATAACGCCTCATTCAGTGGCGAATACCTATTTGACTAGAAAAGCTTAGCTCGAGTGAGAAGAGTTAGCTTAACCCGTCTTTACTGCTTACTAAAGGTGTTACTCGCTAGTACTTAATGGAATAGTTCCCACTATTTCCCCTTCTTCCATAACAAAGAGCATATTCGCTATAGGAGCATTACCGTAACTATCATCACTCCATGCATCATGATGTAAATAGACAAACATATTTAATAACTCTTCAGAGGCCTCTTTTGATATCACCATCAAGCCTGTTCTTCTTGCAATTGAAACCAATAATTTTTCAGCCTTTAACATCTTGTGAGCTTTTAACATCTGCTTTTTAGATAATATCGCTTCACTACTAAAAGATTGACCACTGGCGGTTAGCACTTGGTTATCAAGTGCCTCAGCGGCGATAAAAGTGACGTCCATTGCATCAATATTGCTAAAGGCTGTTGCAACCGCAACATTTAAGTCAATCTTTTTACTCTCTTGGTGCGTTAAAAATATAAAATTGTCAGTGGTCTCGTAACCAAAACCTATGACTACTTCGGGGCTTTCTTTAGTGCCAACCAAGGTTGAATAAACCGCACCATGTTTTACTCCAACCCAGTCACCAGGCTTAATAATGGGATATAGTGTTCTTTCTTTAATGTCTACCGACACTTCTTCTTGTAAATGTTGAGGCAAAGGCTCTGTACTTTGTGTTGCCATAACTACTCCTGAAAATACCGTGATTAATAAAAGTAATACCGTTTTCATCGTGAAATCCTTTTGCAAAAAAGGCACATAGTGCCGAAAAATTTAATTGAACATATAGTTAGAGTATTCTCACATATACATTAGTAAACTCTATATTATTCCTAGGGTTTAATAACAAAACCTTTTTCTATACCGCTTTTAAAACCTACAGTTTCATAGACAGAATGAGCCCCTTGTAACTGCTCCCCAGACAACAGCATCACTTTACAGCAGTTACTTTTCCAAGCTAAAGAAATTGCAAACTCTAGCGTTTTTTTACTTAACCCTTGGCGGCGAAATTTATTTAACGTAATAACGTGTTCGATAATGCCAAAAGGCCTTGCTTGATTAGCAATACTTTTATTGAGACTCAAAGCGCATGTTGAGGCTAATTGACCGTTAATATCGGCGACCACGATAAATGTTTGGCTGTCATTAATGATATCGGCCCACTTTTCTTTGGCAAAGTCAGCCTCTAGCTTTGGATCAAAAGGACGGAGTTCCTTGTATAGGCGAAGAATGCCCTCTAAGTCATGCATGGTTGCAATTCTAATCATATAATCTGAAATCCATTTAACCCCACATAACGCGGTTTTGACCGTTAGTTAACATAAATAATAAACGAGGAAAGCGCTATAATTTAGCAGTACTATGACCAGAATTTCCACAATGGTTTAGTCTCTCTAGTCATGACCTCAGCGTTAACTGAGGACTCAGTTACTAAAGGTTGAGTAGCTGAATCGGTGGTTTCATCTTCATCTTCATCTTCATCTTCATCTTCATCTTCAGACAATTCAACAACATGAAAATCGGTATGTATCGCAATAAGAGTGCCATCTGCACTGTAACCACCAACAACGGGATAAAACCCGTCTCCCCAACCAGAGTGAAATAATATTAAATTATTATCACTATTAGTTAACGGCAGCCTAATATTAGCAATACCACGACGGATTAATTTTTCATCATCCATTTGGTCAAACCAGCTATCATGATTTTCACTTTCAAATAAATCGTCATACCATGTATCTTCGTCAGGCATATCCGACTTAATAGTTTGTGCATCCGCAAAGCAAGCGGTACCAGCATCAACACCGTAACCATAAAGCTCATCGTCTTGTAGAGGTTGTTGAGGTGGCTCCTCTGTAAGGGTAAGCTCAAGAGGTTGTCGCGTACTTTCAGCCTGGGTTTCATCAAGAATTAAACTCGCGTAAGCTTCACGAAAATGACTACCATCTAAATCAGCACTAACATCAGCAACGGTTACAATAACCTCGTATTCCCCTGGCTTAACTTGAATAAATGCATTACCTGACTTACTCATTGCAGCAAAAGGGTCACAAACCATTAACTGCCCAGAAGGAAGCTTTAACTTGCCACAAGCAACAGTACTTAGCTCAATTTTACCATCTTCATTAGTGATGATTCTATTTTGTAACGCTGCCCATTCAGGTCCATTTGGGTATGGCATAAAATATCCTTATACTGCCTGATGCCATAAACCATGGCAAAAATAATTAACTTAACCTGAACTTTTTGCTAAGCACTACACGCCACCATAAATCATTGACACTGGTTGGCTATAACTAAAGTTAAATAACTAGCAATAATTAACATGAAAAAGCCAATGAAGGTTACAACAATAGTATTAGAGATAGCAAAAATATTTTGCTTATTACTAACAAAGATTGAGCGTTACTGGGGTTCAGTGTAAACGGATATTATTTCAAACAGTTGCAATGAAACATAAAAATCAAGTGACAAAAATAAGCGATTATTTCTCCTCAAATAACCGCCTAAGTAGCCCCCCAAAATAACTACTAAGCATTATGCGCCAACTTAAGGCCAATAATACCCACACAAATAAAACCCAGGCTCACTATTTTAAGTATATCTGCTGACTCATTAAACAGCATAATACCTAATATAGCTGTGCCAACAGCGCCAATACCTACCCATATTGCGTAAGCTGTACCAACAGGTAAGTCTTTCATTGCGATACCTAACAATATAAAACTGGCGACGAGTGATAACACTGTACCAACACTCGGCCAAAACTTGGTAAAACCATCAGAATACTTAAGCCCAATCGCCCAAAAAATCCCAAGCAGCCCCGCTATGAAAAGAATAAACCAACTCATATACACCTCTATTAATATAGGGGTCGTCCACACTTCTAAGAAATATAGTTTTCTAGCTAACGAGTAAGAGCCACTACCATTGATCATCAAGTTAAATAACCATTAAGTAACTGTTGGGTTATATTATTAGGTAAGTTATTCAGTGCTTACTCTAAGTCTACGACTTTTTTAACTTTGTTTTAAGTGCTGCTATTTGCGAGGTTGCTGCTGGTGAGGGTAACAATTCAGCATTAATGGTTGCGATGGTATCTAGCCCTTCAGCAACAATAGCATTGGTATTTACATTTAAACTACGTTTAGTTGCCTGAACCGCATAGCTAGGTAATTCGGCAATAGTATTTGCTAACTTAAAAGCGGCTTTCATTAACCCTTTACGCGTGAAATAGATATTATTGATCAAGCCCCATTGTTTCGCTTTTCGCCCTGAAAAAATAGCGGCAGTAAAAGCTAATTCACGTAGTTGCCCATTAGATAAATTACTATGTAGCCGTTGTAAGGTTCCCATATCAGCAGGAATACCTAATTGAGTTTCCATAATACTAAAATAAGAGCGGTATGACGCTAAGCGAATATCACAGGCAGAAATCAAATCAATAGCACCGCCAACACATACCCCATGAATTGCGGCAATAGTAGGTACAGGACATTCAGCGATAGCCGAAAAAGATTGTTGCATATTCAAAATAGCTAAACGTAAGTGTTCAGTTTTATCACCTTGAAAGTTCTCTGTTGACTCCATCACTTGCAATAAGAAATTAATATCAGCTCCTGAAGAAAACTGTTTACCTTTACCGCTTAATACCACCGCATGAATGTTGTCCTGAGTGGCTATCCAGCGATACACCTCCCCTATTTCAAACCACATAACTTTATTCATCGCATTTGCCTTTTCAGGGCGAGCAAGCTGTAAATGCAAAACACGATTAACGAGCGTTAAGGTTAGAAATTGAAAAGTAGGCATATTGATAGACTCAGTTTATATACAAAGTAATTATTATCAATTGAAGATGTCACACTCTCGTATATTAATGCAAGAAAAAGCATTTAGGTAAGGTTGATGTCTTATTTTTTTGAAGTCGATGGTGCTTATTTAATCATGGTAGCAATATCACTTTATCAACACATAATACGCGTTCAGTATTGATAAAATGCTTGCTACCGTTCAGGTTTTTCATTTTATTTCGCCCTATCTTCTTGAGCCTAATACCTATAAGTTACCTTAAGGTTTTATATTATCAGCCGATTTTGGCGAGTCCGTTTGCTCCACATCCCACTGGCTAATTGATAAGTAGTTCATATTACTTAACAAACTTACTACAGAAGAAATATTATTAATTATAACTTTTAGCATGTTAAAGCTCCCAATTAACTGTTATATCCTATTATAAGCTTGACGTTGCTGTTAAACGGTCAGTAACTGAGGTATATAAATGCTGTTTAATTACATTTAAATTACTCATCGCAATTGTATTTGGGTCAATAGAAACGGCGGTATTTAAATCCTCAATAGCACCAGATATATCATTATTTTTATAACGAGATATAGCGCGGTTGCTATAGCTTAAAGACGTTAAATAGAGTGCTTTTTCGCTTTCTAAACTCATCGCTTCAATACTATTAATTGCAGCAGTACAAGCTGACTCAGACTTTTTTAATTTGCCTGCCTGTAAATAAGCAACGCATAAGTTTATTTTATCGTCATTGGTGGTAATACCCTTAGAGCTACTTTTTATTTTATAAATGCTCGCTTTAGAACTTCCTTTTACTAAGTCATTCGTTGCCGTTGCTCCTTCAATAACAGCTACCTTTAACGGGGGAGTACTTGCAAAAGCTACAACTGAATGACTCAATGCTAAAAATAATGTGGTTAAATAAATAGGTTTACAATTCATGTTTATCTCTCTTAAGCAGCACACCTTGTTGATGCAGCTTTACTATAAGAGTTAATAATTGAGTCGACAAACGATCAAAATAAACCCATTGAGTGAATAATTTTCACCCATAGTGACATAGCTAATTTAACTACTGTGCAAATGTTGCTTTAATCCAATTTGAAAACAATGTGAGTTCAAGATTTTTTTCCATATTGTCATGCTGTATTAAATAATAGCGATCGTTTGTATTTAACTCCTCATCAAACAGCTTCACTAATAGTTGTTCACTAAACCATGTTTTGGTTATAGGCATAGGCACTAGTGCAATCCCTAGCCCTTGTTGCGCTGCGCGGGTTACGCCATACATACTGTCAAACTGAATGATTTGTTTAGGGTCAAAGTCGTGTACATTTACATGATCTGCCCATTTATGCCAAGACCAAGGACGAGAACTATGTAAAATTAGTGGAGTATCTTTTAGCGCTTCGTGCCCTTTTATTTTTAATTTTCGATAGAGCTCTTGGTTACAAGCAGCAACATAACGCATAGGAAAAAGTTCGTGAACGATACTCGCATTAGGCTTACCATTTGCAAGCATTATTGATAAGTCAGCTGTTTGTACTGCTGCATCATCAGCTTTAATGGTTTGTAATTGAAGATTAACTTCTGGGTTTTTATCTGACCATTCGTTTAAACGCGGAATAAACAACTCACTAGCAAAAAACTCAGGCAAACTGATGGTAATAGTTTTATTTTTTTGGCTGCTAGTAAACTCAGAAATAGTTGACTCTAATTGATGGATGATAGGCTGTATTGATTGATAGAAATGCTTTCCTGAGCGAGTTAACTCAATTGAACGAGTACCACGTTCAAAAAGAATAAAGCCTAACTGCTCCTCCAACTGCTTTATTTGATGGCTAACTGCTGAAGGAGTTAAAAATAACTGTGCAGCCGCATGTTTAAAGCTTAAACATTTTGAAGCGACGCAAAAAGAACGTAAACCACGTATTGGTGTTTGAATTGGCATAATTAATCTATATTGATGACGACAAACACATATAGCAAAATACGTTCCAAAACATAAAGCAATGATTTTAAATAATATTTTTTATTTTTACGGTCGTTTAATTTTGAAGATTGCACCAATTAAGATTGTTTGCACCATTTTAGCTAGCTTATAAAGTCAGGGGTTAATGGCAAAAAAAAGGGCATAAAAATGCCCTTAAGTCTACAAATGAAACAATTTATCAATTTAATAACCACCTTAAAAAATAATTTTTAGACAATTACCACAAACAATAACTTTCAAATAATCGGGGAGACTAAGAAAGTGAAACTATCTTATGCTTTCCAATCCTCATCAACAAACGAGATAATTTCACTTTACTGGTGAATTTTTCTCACCTGTCTACCAACCTCTGCTGAAGGTGAAAACCAACCTATAAATTCACGCTAACACACTCATAAAATAACATTTATTTGTAGATAATAACGTCGAGTGATAAGTTAACTTTAAAGCCACCTTTAAATTAAACGGTAAGCGCGATAATGAGCAATATGAATAAAACACTATCCCTGTATCACAAGCTCCAAAAATATCCGTTCGGTAAAAAAATATTCTCTATAATTGTCAGCCGTATAGCACCTTATTTTGCAACAATTAGCCCGTATATTTCAGAGTTATCCCCTAATCAATGTACGTGTTTAATTAAAAAGCGAAAGAAAGTTTTTAATCATATAAAAACCGTGCATGTTATTGCGATTTGTAACGGTTTAGAAATGGCGATGGGCGTAATGGCTGAGTCATCTATTCCAAAGCACCTACGGTGGATACCTAAAGGGATGACCGTAGATTACACCGCCAAAGCGGGCAGTGATATTCGTTGTGTCGCCAAAGTGAATGCCGAGGATTGGCAGCCCGGCGATATGCTGGTTAATATTACCGCTTACGATGAAAATGATGTAGTTGTCGTGAAAGGCACTATTAAACTTTGGATATCAGAAAAGCCAAGCAAATAAATTCCCTACTAATAAATATGCTTTAAAATTAAGACAATAGTAAAACAATAGTAAAACAATAGTTAGACAATAATAAAAACACATTTAAGGATAAAACATGAGCAACATTATTTCCCCCCCTGAGCAACCTGAAGCCTCTGAAATAACACGCGAAACCAGCGCACAACAATTCAAATTGGCGTTAATAAAAAATACTAAAACCATTGGTACTATAATGATATTGATTGGCGTTTTAGCTATTTTAGCGCCTAGCTTTATAGGCATTGCGCTTAACGCTTACGTTGGTGCTATGTTTTTATTAGCAGCATTTGCATTAGCTTTTAACGCTTGGCATAACAAAAACAGTAATATCTCGTTATGGTTTAAGCCTTTTGTACTAACCGCGCTAGCGCTTATTATTTTTACGCATCCTGCAATTATACTTGGGGTATTAGGCTTATTAATTGCCATTTATTTATTAATCAGTGGCTTCAGCGCTATTGTGCTTGCCTTTCAGTTACAATCTTCAGCCAAAATATTTAACATACTCAATGGTATATTGTCTTTCATACTCGGTGTTATTGTTCTAACAAATTGGCCATTTTCCAGCGCTTGGATTGTTGGGCTAATTATTGGCGTAACGTTTTTGTTTGATGGCATTGCCTTGTTAACTATTGCTAATCACATGAGTAAAACACAAGAAAAAATAATCAACTAACCTTAGCACTTCTAATTGTGAAATTAATATTTATAAAATAACGCCAGCATAAATGCTGGCGTTATTTTTTGGCTTACTTTGCTTTACTCAACTAGTTAATTCACTCACCAGTTTCAACGATAAATGCTTATATTAATAACGATGGTGCGCATAACCACCTTGCATATTACCAACATTATTAAAACCTAAACGTACTAACGCCTGAGCAGCTAGTAAAGAGCGACTACCGCTACGACAAATGAGTACTAATGGTCTTGATTTATCGTAGCTATGCTCTTTTACAAACTGTACTAAACGCGTTAACGGCACATTATAAGTAAACTGTGCGTCGTGCTGTAAGGCGTATTCATGTGATTCACGAATATCAATAAGTAATAGCTCTTTTTGCTTGATAGCCTTTGCGAGAGAGTCACTATTATATTGCTCTATAACAGTCTTTTGCTTAGTCGCAGCAACGCTATGTTCATTATTAATACTTGTATTAGTACATGGCTTAATACTGAGTGCGCCACACATAATTTCATGACCAGTTTCATCTATAATGGTTTTATCTAAATTAGCCTTTATACGCGAAAACTCGTCTTTACTTATTTCATTGTTCATCACTTGTGCAAGTAGAGTATTACGAGAAACTTCACCAGCGATACTGGTAGTAAACTCATGATGATAATCGTGACTAGGACAAATAAGGCTATTAACACCAATAAGTGATTGTATGTGCTGTAAACTTTCATACATTGCGAGCGCACTACTATTATCAAAATTAGTACGACCTAAGCTGCCCATTAAAATCAAATCACCACAAAAGGCATAATACACCGTTAAATGCGTTGATGATTTAGTCACTGGATCACACAACAGCAAACTAATACTGTCATTGGTATGTCCTGGCGTGACAACTCTTAATAACCATTTATCACCAATCGTTATATATTGGTATTCTTGCTCGCCAAAAATCACACTATGCGCGTTAAGCGGCCAACCTAACTCATCACTCTGTTGTGTACTTAAGCAAGCTTTAGCAATGTCAGTACGGCAAGATTGATGATCTGCATGACCATGAGTATCAATAACGGCAGCTAAGTGCAGCCCTTGACAGCTAAGCATAGTGCTAAGCCTATTAGTTACTTGCGCTAGTGGGTCAATAATAAAGGCTGACTTTGCTTTATTATCAATATATAACCAAGTACAACTGCCACCGACTTTATATTGTACCAAGCCATTTATTTTGGCTTTATCTCTGTTGTCATCATGACTATTGACGGCAGTACTGATAGCCACTTTACTATCAGGCGTTAAACAGCTATTGGCTAGCGTTTGAGCGATTAGCAAGATGCGCTCACAAGCAATATCAATGTCAGCAGGTGTCATTGCTGGGCCAAAAGACATTCTAATTGCAGACTCACTTTGCCACGCTGGTAGCCCCATAGCATCTAGCACAAAACTACGCGTCACCTTAGAGCTACACGCAGATCCTGAGCTAACCCGTACATTAGCAGCATCAAATAAGTCCATTATTTCTTTTGAGCTAAAACCTGGAATGGCAAAATTCAGCGTGGTCGCCACCGAGTTGTCAAAACGATGATTAAAAACAATTGTCGGAAAAGCTTTTTGCAAAGCAGAAGCTAACTGCTGACGATATAAGTGTAAGGTTTCAATGGGAGCAAAAGGTGTTTTACTTCGCTCTTGTTCTTCTACTAACGCACTTTTCTGCGCATTTTTTTGATGATCCACAGCTAAAAGCATATCAAAAATTACACTTAATGCCGCTAACCCTGGAAGGTTTTCAGTGCCAGATCGTAAGCCACTTTCTTGACCACCACCAGCAATGACTGGTGTAAATGGTGCATGCTCTTTAACATATAAAAAACCTATGCCTTTAGGGGCATAGAGTTTATGACCACTAAAAGGAGCATAATCAATACTGGTGCTAGCTAGGTTTAAAGGTGTTTTTCCTAATGCTTGTACGCAATCTACCATCCATGCAACTTGAGGATTATGTTCACGTATCGTTTTATCTAATAAAGCAATATCTTGGTAAACCCCTGTTTCATTATTAACAGCCATAGTGCAAATCATTAACGCATTCGGAACTTCTTTCGCAATAAAGCTTAAATCAAGCTGGCCGCTACTATTGACCGGTATCGCTTTTACGGTCGCACCAATATCTAGAATATCGTTCCAATGTTTGAGGGATTCAGCTACCGCTTTATGCTCTGTTGCACCATATAATAAACTGTAACTCTTAGCGTCATTTATACGCGTAGCACGACTTTTTTTCACAGCAAGCAATGCTGATAAAATAGCAGTTTGAATACCTTCGGTAGCTCCGCTGGTAAATATAACGCTCCCTTCATCAGCGCCGATAACTGCCTTTGCTTGCTGGCGAGTTTTATCCATCATTTTTTTTGCTTGTAGTCCGCTAATATGGCTACTACTTGGGTTGCCAAACTGTGTTTCCATGGCTGTTAGCGCAGCAGCTGCTGCTTGCGGTAACACTTGAGTCGTCGCATTAGCATCAAGGTAAACTAAACTAAAAGGTTGCGTATTGTTAGGCATTATCATCAGGGTAAAATCTCTTATGTGACTTTATAATACGGGTAGCTACTTTTAAGCGTTACTCGCGTTAATATTCATAAGATAATTGTGTCATGTCATAGGCAGTTTTATTTTGCGTATTAACGTACAAATCAGAACAAAAAGGTATTTAATTTCAAAAAAAAGCAAAATATAAAAAATAAAAACTAACAACTACATTAAATAATATAAATACAACTAAATTTAATTTAATTAATAGAATAAAAAACAACCCAACATTTTAATAAGTGATAGGCTATAACTGATACACTATAATTACCCATTAATCTCCAGTCGAGTTAGCATTATCAGCCCCAAAAAAACTGCAGATGAAAAGCTTATTAATTACGCTTCATCATTGAAAAACATTGAAAATACTCAACTTAAAATAGCCACGTTCAATTTATTTAATTATCTTGAGCCTCCTAATGCCTATTATGAATTTGAACGTATTTATAGTGTCGAACAGTGGCAGAAAAAGCAGCAATGGATCATCAACTATTTACAAGAATACCAACCTGACATTATTGGTTTTCAAGAGGTTTTTAGTGTTGAGTCGTTAAGAGTATTAGTTGCTGCACAGGGCTATAAATATTTTGCAGTGGTTGATGAGCCTCAAGTCATTGATGACTTTATTTATAAACACCCTGTGGTTTCCCTCGCCTCACGCTACCCTATTATTGAAATCAACGCGGTAAAGCCCGATATTGAGCTTGCGAAAGTGCTTGGGTTAAGTGAAGGTTTTGCTTTTAGTCGACAAGTATTAAGAGCAACTGTTGATGCTCCTCATATTGGGCATTGTGATTGCTATGTTGTGCACTTCAAATCAAAGCGTTCAATGCTAGATTTTGATGACAGTAATAACAGTTATTCTGGTGAGCAAAGTATTATTGAGCAACTTAAAGCGCAAGTTGCTGGAAGTTGGGGCTCAACGGTACAGCGCGGCAGCGAAGCGGCATTACTAATGGTCGATATAATAAAACGACGTGAAACTACCAATCACCCTATGGTACTCATGGGTGATTTTAACAACACCTTAGCAGATGGAGTATTAAGCCACCTACTCACCCACAGCTTACGCTTTGCCTCTACAATTGATAGTGAAGCTTATCTTGCTAAATATTGTTTATATGACGCATGGCACTTATTTCAAACACTACTCAGTAATGAAAACGATGAGCTAGATGAAACTGATAAAATTAAGCACAAAGCGTTAACTCAAAATGAAGATGAAAACCAAAGTAAAACACTAACCCGTAATGCCACTCACTATTTTGGCGCCAGCAGCTCAGTGCTCGACTATATTTTACTTTCGTGTGAATTTGATGCTAGTTATCATGACAGCTTGTATGAGGTGAGTCATTATCACACCTATGATAGACATTTAATTAACCCAATATTCGATCGTGACGGTGAAAGCACTGATCATGGCATTGTTTTAATTACCCTAACACTAAGAGAGTAATTAACCACAACACTATAACTTAACTATAATTTAAAAAGATTCACCCTAAGTTAACAGCACTCCCCGCAGTAGTGTATTAAGCTTTTTTTACATACTTAGCGGTGACCATCATTTCACCAACACCATCGACTTTGCAATCAAGCTCATGATCTTTACTGTCTTTTATGCGTCTGATCAACGCTTTAGTACCAATTTTGATTACTTGTGAACTTGCCTTGATTTTTAAATCTTTAATCACTGTAACCTTGTCTCCTTCTGCCAATAAAGCGCCGTTTGCATCTTTAACATTAATATTGTCGTCAGCGCTCGCTTCAACAGGATCCCACTCCAACCCACATTCTGGGCAAACGAGTAATGATTGATCTTGATAAACATATTCAGACTGGCATTTAGGACAAGGGGGCATTATTTCACTCATTGTTAACTTATTTAATTAGTCTATTTCACCGTTATTTTATCAGTGAAAAGTTACGATTAAAACCTACACACTAAGCAATATTAAGCCCTTGTGCGACTAGTTTTAGTCAATTAGTTATTCGTAAGTAATTGCTGATTAGTTAGTGCTAACAGCGCATGAGTAGGGTGAGTGGTTTCACGTAAGTACTGTGATATTTCTTTATGAGCACGGCGAAACGGTTTATAAAGATGTGCTTTTAATGCTTTTTTAACCGGCTTAATATCACTACCTTTAAGCACACAAAATAAAGCTAACGCATAAACGGTTTCTAATTCAGGTAATGCCGCTTGTCGGTTAAGGTTACGGTTATTACACGAACCACAACCGCCTTTAAATTGATAGGCAGTATTGGCAAAAATAACACCAAAGCCCATAAAACAAGCAACCAGATCAACAGTTTGCGCAAACGCATCTTTGCCACCAGGCGCTATAACTCCACGCTGATTGACTAAAATCCCTGCTTTTCGCTGGACTAAGTAGGCGATTAAATCTTGAGGTTGATTAAGCTGACTAACATGAAAAGGAATGTCTATGGTGTCAATTTCAACCTGATTTGCTATCTGACAAGTATCCCCGCGTAATGCTGTTTTAAAAAGCAACTGCGGCATAGCTTTTGGATAAAAATTTTCATTTGATACTAACTTAATTGGCCATGAACTCATGCCGCTATATTTAAGAGTATTAGCAAAAATAATATCGGCTAAGGCAACCGCACTGCTAGCGCTGCCTGGGTAAAAACTATTATTGGGCAGCACTAATTCACTGTGCTGGTAAAAAAAATCACCGTCAAGTTGTTCAATGCACCAAACAAAGCTATCAAAAATCCACGCCCTACTTGCTTCATCAACAACTGGCTGGTTTTGAAAAGGGCTTACTTTAAACAGCGAAGATAACATTAACGGCTAACCTTTATTAAAAATAATAGTTAAATATAACTAATTGAAAATAGATAACTAAAAAACGTAATTAACTTTATCACCGCATTATAGCCTTATTACTATTTAAAAAGCAGCGTTAACTCAAGGTTAATAAAACCAGCAAAAGCTTAGGGGCTGTTGCTCTTTCGCGGTTAAGTTTTGTTCGAGATAAAAGCGTTTTAATCGCGGCGGACAGCGTTTGTTGGTCATTTTTACTGTGTTATCAACTTTTTATGTGACGCTACATGGGTGTAGTTTATTAGACAATGCAGGAGCTTATTGTTCTGAATACCCACACGACAAAGGCTCTGCCTTGTATAAATACCCAACACAAAAAGCTGTAAAAAACTGCAAAAACAATCACGAAAGATCAACAGCCCTAATGTTATAAACATATTTTTAACCCATTTTCTTTTTATACGCCGTTGGCGTTAACCCTGTTTTTTGTTTAAAGACCCGATAAAAGCTCGTTCTGTTATTAAAGCCTGCTTGATAAGCTAAATCAGCCATCGTTAACTTAAATTTATCATTGTTTAATAATTCCAACGCATAATTTAAACGCCACTCATTTAAGTACTCATAAAAACTTTGATTAATGACGTTGTTTAACAACTCGGATAGCTGATGACTACTTATATTAAGCCTTCCTGCAAGTTGGGCTAAGCTAATATCGCCATCTAAGTATAACTGCTCAACACTCATTAAAGACGCTAATTGTTGCACTAACTGTGTTGATACTTCAGCACTGAATCCATCATAAGATGATTGACTATCATTAGCCGAAGCTTGCTCAATGTTAATATTAATGAGGTGATTAAAAAATAAATTAGGCTGATATAGCGAAAATAACGCGATAATATTAGTCAATGCGATAATTAGTGAAGCTATTACATTAACAAGCGAAATATTTGGCGAGCCACTGGTTAGCGTATATATCCATATCGCCACATCAAAAATGACTAACCCGAGTAGCGTCATCGCGAGAAATAATAACCAATAAAAGCTGGTAAACTTATGCGCGCCAAGAAGCCTTTTCAGTTTATGCTTATGTTCAAATAATACTCGTATAGATAATACTGTATAACTCAGTAGCTGTAGTGCTAATAGCGGTAAATAAACATTAAAAGGAAACTGAGTGTTGATAATAAGCAAGCTATTAAAAAACACAAAAGGTAATGTATGGCTTAACTGCCAATACCACGGTTGCTTATTTAACACGATACGATTAATAATTATCCATAACAGCGGGCCATAAAGTAATGTTAACGTAACCCGTGCATGATATAACCATAATGGCGTTTCATAGCCTGCCTGAAAAAGATAAGCGTCAATACTTGGTATACTTAAACAAAGTACAAACAGCGACATTAATCGATTAGCAATAATGTCGCCTTGGGGGCTGCGCAATAAACTTAGAAAAGTCCACAAGCCTAGCGTAGCACTCATAATATACCAAACTTGACTAAGTTCATTGACTAACATTTACAGTGTCCTTAAATGAGCTTGCTGTGATAAAGCGCTTTATTACTCACTCGCAAAAAGATCAAACGAGCCTGAAAAAATAATTAAACCATCGGCAAAATTTTGCGACCAAGTGCCTGAGTTTTTCGTTTCAAATTGATAAGTCATAATGTACGGTAATGAAAAGTTCTCCGTAATTTGCAAATTTTGCTCTACTGCCGTGGTTTTGGAGGTACGATTAAACTGATAATTGCCCGTAAAATTTACCGTATCTTTACCAAAGCCACGTCCGGTCATAGTATCAACGTCATAGCGCTGAATAACAACCGCATCTTTAGGGTACCCGCCAGGTAATACTGACTCAGTATGCTTAATGCGTAAGGCAACGGTGTAACCGGCTAAACTCTCGGGTGCTAATAATTCAGTTTGCTTATTTTCAACAGAAAAGTCGCCCTGTATTACCGTTTGACCACCCGAATAAACTTGTCTGAATACACCAGAGTCTTCATCGTCAAAATAGTAATCTACTGTATATGCCCCTTTTTCAAATGACACACTTTGTTCAATAGCGTGGGTATTACTTAAGCGATGATATGAATACAAGCCGTCACTATTTACATGGTCATTACCACCTGAACCACTAATATTAAGTTTACCTTGCTCTGCAAAAGCATGAATCTTCAAACCTTTACTCGCAAACCCTGGAGCAAATGTTGATTGGCTCGCGTCAATATGTAAATTAAACTGGCTATGAGCAACCTGCGCAGGTGCCATAACCGTATTACATGGCGTTGTTTTCGCAAAAGCACTACTGGTCATTACGGTTGTTGAAAGTGTTAGCGCGAGTACTATTGTTTTTTTCATTATTATTCCCTCAAATCAATGTCGTTATTGACGAGTAAACTATGCATGAAAATTTTTTTTCGTTGTCACTCTCGATAAAAATTAACAACCTAAACGTAAAAAAATAAAAAGAAAAATAAAAACAATGAGTTAAACATGACATATTTAACTAACTTCAAAGAAAACTTACGCGCCAATAGGGAACTATTACAAGTAAATCTAACGAATAAGTTAGTTAAATAAGTTAGTAAAAAAGGTTTATTAAGCCAAGTTGAGGTTAACTACACTATTTAACCTGAACTCGGCTTAAGAGATATTTAACAAATTGAAATATCTGTAAAAATTACTTTTATGA
>NZ_JAHKPW010000060.1:109284-121795 GCF_018860755.1 Colwellia sp. D2M02
TTAACGAAGAAGTTAGGAAAAGTAACTGCTAGATAAACATTTGTTAAGCCGTGCTCAGGTTATTTAAAAACGTTGCTACGGTGAACATAATAAAGCCATTACTGTTAACTGTTTTTAGCCAACAATGCATCTATTTTCGCTTCTAATTTTAGAATATCTTCTTTAGTCGCTTGCACTTTTTCAGGCTTACTTTCTTCTTCATGCATCACTTGCATCGCATCAACAATAATACCAATGAATAAATTCAGTACGGCAAAACTGGTGATGATAATAAAGGGCACAAAGAAAATCCAAGACTGAGGATAAAGCTCCATAGTTGGGCGCACTATTCCCATCGACCAACTTTCTAATGTCATTACTTGAAAAAGTGTATACGCCGAGGCACCAATACTTCCAAACCACTCTTGCATATTCGCATCAGGATTAGTGCCAAATAACTTAGTAGCCAATACGGCCGAAACGTAAAAAATAACGCTGAGTACACCAACCACCGACGCCATGCCCGGTAATGAATGTCCTAAAGCTCCAATAACTCGGCGCATTTGTGGTACCACTGAAAACAACCTTAAGACTCTGAGTATTCTAAAGGCTCTCAGTACGGATAGTGGCCCACTCGTTGGTGCCCAAGAAATAGCGACGATAAGAAAATCAAACCAATTCCAACCCGAACGAAAAAAAGAAACTCGATAAACAATAAGCTTTAACAATAACTCGATGGTAAAAATATAGAGGATAACGGTATCAATAATATTGAGCGTTTGTGAGTGTGCTTTACCAAAGTCACTGGTTTCTATACCTAGGGTTATCGCATTAAATAAAATAACCGCAATTAAAAAATTTTGAAAAGGCTTACTTTCTACAAAACGATGTAGTCGGCTGTTTGGCTTAACTGTTAATAACATTTGATTTACCAAGAAAAATTCAACTATGGCATAAGTTGGGGTAATAAATGTAAGTTCAAGTTATTAAAAAGCAAATATTGTTAGAGAAATAAGCTTTAATGCAACAGCTCCAGTAATTTAACTGAGCAACCAAAGGTAAATAAAATGTTTAAAAAATAACAATAAAAAGTAACACTACTAAACAAATAAACACTTACACGAGACAAAATCAATAGATAACGTTCAATCAAGAAGATGTATATCATATAAAAATAACGCAATTACTTTTATCATTTAATAAAGAGTATAAAAGTCACCAACAAAAATAAAATCGCCAAATATCAAAACCTTAAACAAATAAAGCATAAGATTGATTAATTATTTAAAGAATAATTATAAAACTAATGCTATTTGACAGCGTTGTCAATCGCATGCTAACTTGAAAAAAGCATTAAAAACGTACAATTACTGTTACAAAAACAGGCAGTTTATTGATATTTATTTATGCTGTATTAAAACAAAAATAAAATTAAATGAGGACAGTTATAATGAATATCATCTCGATGGCTTTTAAGCCTAGTAAAACCTTTATTGCTATATCACTTGCCACCAGTAGTATTATTTCAGCAAACGCTTTCGCAGCCAGCTGTGATGGTATTAACACCTACCCAAACTTCCCTCAAGTAGACTGGCAAGGCAACCCTGATCACGCTAACGCGGGTGATTTAATGCAACATGAAGGTAAGGCATACACCGCTAACTGGTGGACTAAGTCAATTCCAGGTAGTGACGGCAGTTGGGCGTTAAAACATGAGTGCGGCACCACAACAGAGCCAGTTGACCCTGTCGACCCTGTTGATCCAGTAGATCCCGCTCCTGGTGGTCTTTGTAAAGATTATAGTAATTGGACCATCGGCACTGTAGCCAAGGGTGGTGATGTATTCGTTAATGATGAGTTTATCGCTTATAGCGCAAAATGGGAAACCTCTACCAGGCCCGGTAGCGATGATACATGGGTATGGGAAATCAATTGTGATGGCACTCCTCAAGGTACTGCGCCATTATTATCATTACCAAATGCTAAGGATCCTGTCAGTTTAAAGGTTGCTGGTTGGCCAAGTGACTTTGTTATTGCTAGCCCTTCTTCAGCAGCTCCTGATACATTCACCGTAAATGTGATTAACAGTGCTGACTTAACTGATATAACCAAGCTCACCAACGACTTTGTAGCATTGATTCAAGTAGCGGCTCAAGCTGGGTCCTCTTCGATTATTTTACACAGTGATGTTCTTGACAATATTACCTTAGATAAAGGCTTATCTTTAGGCTCTATAAGTGTTAAACAAGCTTTAAATGACGCATTAGCCACAACAAATAAAAGTAACAGTATCAGCATTGCCGACATTGATGCCTTAACCGATAACGCCATGGGTTGGGCACAAGCTCAAAACCTGATTATGACAGCTCTAGCACCTAGCGCCACCTTTGGCTGGTCATTAAGTATCGGTGATTTTGCTTTTGATACCCATTCGGGTAAACGCTCTGTATGGAATGCTGCATCAAAAGCAACAGCAGACTTATTAGATAAACTATCGCTTTATAAAGGCGAATCTAAAGCTGACTTTATCGCCTTTACTAAGTCTACAACTTCAGCAAGTTTAACCAATGATCAGTGGCATAATGCATTAGAGTATGTAAAACAAGTCACTGACTTTGTTCAAGCCCCAGCAATGCTGTCATCGGTGCCCACCGCACAAGCCAGTACTTACTTTATGGGAAATACTTTAGGTGAAAGTAATATTCGTAAAGCCGCGCACAGTAACCTTTTTGCTATTTTATTTGATACAGATAGCACCGACTTAACAAACAAAATAACCCGTTACCAAACCAGCCCTGTACCACTATACTATGTCGGCACCCCTGCAAATGTAGCAGCACTAACCAATATAGCTTCGCTAAATAGTGACTTAACCAATGCTGAAACAGTAATGGATAATGAAGTTTTTCTTTATGAAACACCTAACTCAGCTTGGGTTCCATCAACTATTTATAAGTGGGCTGACTTTTTAACTGGTTTAAACTCTATGCATAACGTGGGTGTTGCAGGAGAAAAATTTTGGCTAGTTGACAGCAGTGCCAATGATGCCACAAATGCTATATACGCTAAAGTCGCGATTGCAGCATTTTTATCACAAAGTATGCAAGAAACCATACGCTTTGATGCTTGTGACGAAAACAATTGGTCAGAGGTAAAATATGGCGCTGCGATAGATTACCCTATGACCGCAAGTTGTGGCCAGCTAGGCCAAAAATATACTGATTATGGTACCCACCCTGTTTCGGGTAACGATCATCCGTACTCATGTCCTCGTGATGAAAGAATGGAACAAACGGCAAATACTCATGCTAAGTGGTATGGCGCACCAGCACCTATCTTTGTGGCACCAGATGCCGTACTTGCCGAGCAGGGCTTGTTAGTTAATGGCAAAGTAGGCCGTTGGACCAACGCCGGTCATTGTAATACGGTACCAACCGCTATCGATACGTCTAAGCAAGTTTACGAGCGAGAAGAATGTAAGCAGTATGTTGGACAAAAAGCGGGTAGCTTTATTTGGGATGGCAGTGACGAAAGTGTGCAAGGGTGCGGTTGGTGGGGCCGTGGTGTAATTCAAACCACAGGTCGTCAAAACTTCGGTACTTTAAATCACTTTGTTGGCCGCTCACATGTTGACCCTGATACCATAGGTACAACAATTGATGGTACAACCGTTGCTCCAGCACCTGAAAGTCCGCTATATGCCGACTTAGACTTATGTTCAAACCCAGGACTGGTATGTAGCTCAGAGGAGCACAAAGAAATTAAATGGATTGCCGGTTTATTCTTTTGGGTTAACTCAGTACAAGCTTACAACAATGAAGGTGGACCGTACGCCACTTGGAACTATCACGCTGAGCTGAAAAAGTATGTTGATGGTGGCTTACAAGGTACAGCATTTGTTGATGCAGTATCTGGCATAGTAAATCGTGGCTGCCCTGATGATCATTGCCCTGTGAGTGGTGAAGTACATGCGATTGAAGAACGACGCGCTAACTTTAAACTTGTACTACAAAAACTAGGATTAAACCCACAATAAAGCCATTGCGCTAAACAGCACTAAGTACAATATCTAAAAAGATAAATGTCAGTTAGTATTTTGCTAACTGGCATTTTTATTAAAAATAAAGCGTTATCTCAGCGACTTATACGTATAACAATATGATAAATATTTAAAATCAGTGTAAGTCATCACCTCTTTTATCCAGAGCAACTCAGAGGTATCAACAATAAGTAATTCCCTTCGGTGACAAGCCTTAAACTGTCGCCATTTAGCGACAAAATAAGGGTTAACAAAAAATACATAAATCAATGATTTAAAATATATTAAATAAGTAATAAGATAAAGCGAGTGTTTATATGGTGTTTTTTTATACTGACTGTTGCTATATAACAACAGCTTTACCACCTTCTTTTTAATAAACACTTTAAAAACAAACAATTAATAAACTGGCGTATTTTATGCACTTTATAAGTTCTCTTCTTGTGGTATTTAACTTATCAAGCCCTAGGTATATATCACTATGGTAATACCTTAATAATATTAATAATTTAAAGGTAACGAACATGTCTAAAACTATTTCTGATGCTGATTTAAATGCAGTATCACGTTGCATTAAAATAGATAACTGGATCTTTGAGGTAAAAACGGTACGGGCTATACGCGCTGACGAGTATGGTAAGCCTTACTCTGCTATAGCAACCATTAATGTTAACGGTGATAGAGCTTATGTAGATGGCTTAATGACTAATACAACCATAGACCTTGAGCGAGATGATTTTGCCGCATTTACCGCGTTCTTACAGCAGATTGATGTTAAAAAGGTTGAGTTTGATCGTTATAAAAACCAAGAAAGAGTCTCAAAATCAGTTACTGTGCCAGAGCCCAAAAAATCTCCATTACATTTAGTTAGCGTGGGTTAGTGGTATAAATGATGTTTAGCTATTGGCTTTACCGTAATAACAAGGAAGTTATCACCACGCCAGTAACCCTTAATTTTAAGCTGAAGGCAGTTTAACTAACTTAAATTACAGCTTAAGTAAAAAACTTGCTTAACTCCGCTATCACTTCATTTGCTTTGATAGGCTTGGTTAAATGCTTATTCATACCTACTGCTAAACTTCGCTCTTTATCATCAGTCATAGCATTTGCAGTCATTGCTATAATAGGTGTTTTTTCATGATGTGCTAACAGTCTAATTTTTTGTGTTGCTTCATAACCATCCATCACAGGCATTTGTATATCCATCACAATAACATCATAAGCGTGCTCTTCTGCCATTTGCACTGCTTGCAAACCATTTTCTGCACTGAACACTTTCATTCCCGCTTGCTTTAATATTTGCTCCGCAATCAACCGATTAATTCGGTTATCTTCCACTAGTAATACTCTTTTCCCTATTAAAGCACTCACTATATAACTTTTATTTTTAGTCGTATTGTTATGTTGGCTCGACTCTGACATAACGTCTGTGCTCGGTTTACTTTTATCAATAGGGAGTTTTACCTTAAATTCAAAACAACTGCCTTCACCTAATTTGCTTTGTAAGGTTATTGCTCCTCCCATTAAACAGGCAAGCTGTTGAGAGATTGCAAGCCCTAGCCCAGTCCCCCCAAACTTTCTCGAAGTGGAGTCATCAGCCTGCATAAATGATGTAAATAAACGTTGTTGTTGCTGCTCACTAATACCAATACCGGTATCACTAACTTTTATAGAAACTAACTCACTGTTTTCAATGTTATTAACAATAATACGAATACCACCGACCTCGGTAAACTTGATAGCATTATTAACTAAATTAGTTAGTACTTGCGAGCACCTCACTGAATCACCAATCACATTTGTTTCTATATCATTAGCAATACTCACGGTTAACGATAGTTTTTTCTTTTGAATTTGAGGTTCAAATACCTTAACGACATTAGTTAACATTTCTTTAAAATCAAAAGGCTGCTGCTCTATAGCAAGCTTGCCCGCTTCTATTTTAGAAATGTCCAAAATATCATTGAGTATATGCATCAAATTATTTGAAGAGAGTTGTAGCTGAGTTAAATACTCTTGCTGCTGGGCATTTAAAGAGGTTCGTGTAATGAGCTCGATTAAACCAATAACTCCATTCATTGGCGTTCTGATTTCATGACTCATATTAGCTAGAAATAAACTTTTACTTTGGTTGGCGTGCTCGGCGACTTGTGTCGCTTTTACTAATTGACTATTCAAGTTAGCCAGCTCACTCGTACGTGCTTCGACTCGCTCTTCAAGTAAACTATTCATAGCGTGAAGTTGATATTCTTGTTTTTTTCTATCCGTAATATCTACATGCGTACCTACAAGCCGAATAGGTTTCTGCGTTTTTACATCGTAAATAATACTCGCTCGTGATAACACATTCACTAATGTGCCATTTTTATGCTTCATTCTAAATTCAATACGGTAATAATGACCTTGCCCATTTAATTGTTTATTCGAGCTATCTAATGTTTCCTCAAGATCTTCCTCAAAAATAAGATCCTGCCAAGTTGAAACATTATTCGCTAACTCGCTTTCTTGATAGCCAAGCATGTCTTTCCAGCGCGGTGAAAAATAGACCTCATCGGTGAGTAAATTCCAGTCCCATAAACCATCATTCGCCCCTTTCATCGCAACAGAAAAGCGCTCTTCACTAATGCGTAGTGCTTTTTCATTATCACAAATGGTGACTATCATCCTGTTTAGCTCTTGAAATAAATCATTAAACTCCTTGGTATGTGTTGTATAAGCAATTGGGGCTAGTTGTTTATTTTTAGCAAGGCTAATTTTGCTAGCAAAATCATATAGTGGTTGAGTGAGCTTTTTAGATAAAAAGTATACTGCAAGCAAAGCAACAGCAATTGAGATCATTAATATGAATAGCAGTACATTAATTAGGTTACTTGTAGGGGCACTTAAGACCTTATCATCCACGGTAAGCTGCAAGGTATAGCCTGAATTATCAATAGGTTGAAATAGGTGATGATATGTTGATGAAGTTAATTCATTAACAATATAAGCTTTCTTGCCAGTTAAAATAGTATTTAATAAATTAGTTGGGCTTTGTGGAAACTCATCTTTTATATTACTTGATACGGTTTGTTTTTCTCCTGACGCATTCAAAATAAAATCATTATTACCATCCCGTTTGAAATGAATAACTTTATCTGGCTGCCAGTGATACCAATAGGTACCATCACTACTGATCAACGCAACTTTAGCTAAACCACCAAATTCATTACTAAATTCATCTTGTATTTTATTAATACGCTGTTGAATATTTTCCCATGGCAAAGAGCCACCAATTAATCCAACTACCTGCTTATTATTAATAATAGATGCGGCGATAACAATCTGCTTAACCTCGGTAGTATAAGAAATCATCGGGTTTGAAATATAAACTTTTTGCTCTGCAGTGGCATTATTAGCAATAGTTTCTAACCAATAATCTCGTTGAGCAATACTCCTAGGGGTTCCGTCTTTTTGACTATCGTCATCTGTACGTAACATATCAACAAAGCGGTTCCCTCCGGAAGTGTTATGAAAGCTGCCATCAGTGCGACCAACAATAAACTTTTCATAATAAGCACTTTTTTTATCGAGTGTATTCATTAAAAAAGGACGTACTTTTTGAAAGTCCATTGACTGAATAAGCGGTAAACTTGCTAATAAATCAATTTCAGTTTCGCGAGCAGAAAAGTAACTTGCCAACTCAGCTGATGATTGCGCTAAGCGATGGCTTACTGATTTGATAACCAAATCATTAGTCGTCATAGAGCTATGCCAAATAGCATATAAAAAGGCAACAGCAAGTGGCAATAATCCACTAAAAATAAGAGCGCTTAAAACTTGATTACGTAACTTCATAGAAAAAGAGCACAGGACAAGGTATTTTTAGTGTAGCTTATCTATAGCTTTTTGGGTGGGAACTTTAAATAAAAATGATATTTCTCAGAGAGTAAGGAGTAATTTAAACCCTTTATAGTCAATATGCTTACTCAACAAAATAATCAGCAACTTAACCGTACTAAAGTACGCTAGGTACAATTAAGTTGCTGAGAAGTGTAATAGCTGCTCATAGGTAAATATTACCTGAATAAAACGCTACCCTAAGTTATTAAGAAAACCACCAATTTTTTCTTTGGCTTTATCTTTAGCTTGCTCTTTTAAAATATCCGTTTGTTCTTTTTTAGCTTGTTTAAAAATAGAAGATAATGCTTGTTTTGCTAACTCACCGCCCAGTTGACTTGCCGGCATACCTGCATCACCGCCAATATTATTTAAGGTAATGTCGGCTAACGTAGCTTGATGTACTTTATTACCTAATTTAGTTAAGTCTACCGTTAAGGCAACACCCGCTAACACAAATTGGTCAACACGAACAATAGGATCAGCTTGACTTGCACTCTGTGAAGGCGCTTCAGCGTTAGGTTGCCCTGCACTTGCGGTATTTTTTTTAATTTCATTTAAAATATCTTGCATGTTAGCGCCAGCATTTTCGGTAAACTCAACCACCGCTTCTGGGCTATGAATAATAATGCGATCAATAACAATTAAATCCGTTGATAGGCTTTTAAGATTAATATCTAAGGTAACTTCATTTAATGAAAACGCAGATGGCGCTGTATATTTTGCTGGGTTAGCGAGTACTAGCCCCTTTATAGTGCCCGCCCCTTCTAATAACTTTAAATCAACACTCGCCACACGAACTGACTGCCCGGTAACTTGGGTACCAATTTTTTCAATTTGTTGTTTTACTAATGCATTAATCGCATCACCTGTTAAAAACAAAAATGCACCGCCAGCAATAAGCAATAAAACAGCAGTAAAGAGTATAAATTTTTTCATGGTTAACGTTCCTTAATATTTTAGAGTTCCGTAGTTTCACGTACAGTCGCTTAGAGAAAGTAGCTTTGAGCCAAAATGTCTAATAAAATTATACCGTAATAACGTTTCAACGTACTAAAAAACGTGAACCAAATCTAGCTAATTCACCATAAACTTAAACGCGTTTCATAGAAGTTTGGCTTAACGCGATTTTGGCAGCGCTAACGATAACAAGGTGGCCACTAAAAGCATGGCACTAGAAATCCACAAACAGGCTTGTAAACCATGATACTGATAAACCCACCCCGAAAGCACTGTGCCTGTTAATCTTCCCATGGCATTAGCCATATAATAAAAGCCAACATCAAGTGAAACGCCTTTATGACGAGCATAACTAACAATTAAATAGCTATGCAGCGATGAGTTTATCGCAAATACAGCACCAAAAATAAGTAAACCAATAATCAATGAGCTTTGAATATAAAAGTTAAAATACAGTGCTAGCGCAATAAGCCCAGGAATAAGCGTTAAGTAACTAGCCCATAAAAAAGCAGCTCGCCCTGTTGGTACTTTTCCTTGTTTTTTCCCCGTAAAATAAGGCGCAAATGACTGCACGACACCATAAGCAATAACCCAAGATGCCATAAAAGTACCAACCCACCAATGATCCCAACCAAAATGAGTGGCTAAAAAAACGGGCAATGCCACTACAAACCATACATCTCTGGCACCAAAGAGAAATAGTCGTGCGGCAGAAAGCACATTAATCGCTTTGCTTTTTGAAAATAGCTGTGTAAATTTTATCGCTGCATTTTCAGGTTTGCTTGTTGAACATTCAGGCGAAGTTTCTTTTGAATTAAGATCATCTTTTAGAAAAACTAAACTCAATACCCATACAATAAACAGCAGCGTCATCATAATGATAATTGCGCCACGAAATTCAAATAGGCTAAGTAAAACGCCTCCTAAAAAAAATCCAACGCCTTTAAGGGCATTTTTTGAGCCGGTTAATAATGCCACCCATTGGTACAGTTTTCCTTGAGCACTATCAGGGACTAATAACTTAATAGAGCTTTTAGCGCTCATTTTATTAAGATCTTTTGCAATACCCGATAATGCCTGAGCGGCCATAACATAAGTAACAGTAAGCATATCGGCAGATACGGTGAGCATTGCTAACGCTACGACTTGCAAGCCCAAACCAATATTCATGGTTTTATTCAGCCCTAGCTTTGCACCTAACCAGCCGCCAACTAAATTAGTGATAACGCCAAAAATTTCATAAAATAAAAACAGCATCGCAATATTAAACGCGCTGTAACCTAATTGATGAAAATACAACACCACCAACATGCGTAATGCACCATCGGTTAAGGTAAAAGCCCAATAATTACCTGTGATAATTAAATATTGCTTTACCTGATCTGGTAGTGCCTTTACTGACAACAGACCCATGTTATGTTTACCTTATTTATATTTATTGACGTTTACCAATCTCAACAGCACGTTTTTTAGCTTTGATCTGCTAAGCCAACCATACGAGCTAACTCCGCAGTACGGTTTGCATAGCCCCACTCATTGTCGTACCAAACATATAATTTAACTTGGGTATCGTTTACTACCATAGTGGAGAGCGCATCAATAATGCTTGAGCGTGGATCGGTTTTATAATCAATAGACACTAAAGGACGCTCTTCAAAGCCCATAATGCCGTTAAGTTCGCCTGCTGCTGCCGTTTTTAAAAGCTGGTTAACCTCTTCAATATTGGTATTACGCGCTACTTCAAAAACACAATCTGTTAATGATGCATTCGCTAACGGTACTCGTATCGCATGACCATTTAACTTACCACTTAGCTCTGGAAATATATGGGTAATTGCCGTAGCAGATCCTGTTGTAGTTGGAATTAAGCTCATGCCACAAGCGCGTGCACGGCGTAAATCTTTATGTGGCGCATCTAAAATAGTTTGCGTGTTAGTAATGTCATGAATCGTTGTCATTGAGCCATGTTTAATACCAATTTTTTCATGAATCACTTTAACAACTGGCGCTAAACAATTTGTGGTACATGAAGCCGCAGTAACAATAGGGTGTATAGCTTTGTCGTAAAGCTGCTCATTAACGCCCATGACAACATTTAATACGCCCTCTTCTTTTACCGGTGCTGTTACCACAACACGTTTTACGCCTTGGTTAAGATAAGCTTGTAAAAGTGCTTTAGTTTTAATTTTTCCTGACGCTTCAATAACAACATCACAGTTTGACCAGTCAGTATCATCTACCTTAGTGTTTTGCGTACAAGGAATTTCTTTACCGTTAATTACAATAACGTTATCACGATAACTTGCCTCGTGATGCCACTTGCCATGTACTGAATCAAATGTCATTAGGTGTGCTAATGTTTTCGCATCACCTGCGGGATCATTAATTTGTACTATTTCAATATCATCCCAGTCATATGCAGCGCGCATTGATAAACGTCCCATACGGCCAAAACCATTAATACCTATTTTAATTGTCATAATATTTTCCCGTTAAATGTATTTGAGATACTTCTGTTTTTACCGCTTTATTGTTAAAGAGCTTTTAATCACAAAAACTTACTTTATTTGGCCTATTACACATTACTGATAACTGCGTATTACTCGCTTGAATTAACGAGACATTATTTTCTGTGGTTTGAGCAATAACATTTTTCACCCATAAAGGTAGTGCGGGGTTAATACGATAAAAAATCCACTGCCCATGTTTTCTGCCCGTCAGTAACTGAGCTTTTTTTAATACGGCTAAGTTACGAGAAACTTTTGGTTGACTCTCTTCACTCAATGCTGCCATTAACTCACATACACATAACTCACCATGATAATTAGTTAACATTAAGGTTTTCAGGCGAATATCATCGGTGAGACATTTATAAAAACTAACGGGGTCAATGTTAACGCTGTGCTCTTCATCTGTAGTCGCTAATGCTTCTGTCACAGTATCTTTAGTAAACTGACTTTCGTTAAGGTTTGGCTTAACTTCAAGTGCTAAAAATAGTGCTAACCGTTTGTCTAAATAATGTAATGTGACAGCAAAAGCATCTAAGTCAGTCATTTTTTTCGGATCAGGAAAATCCCATGCCAGCTGTTTTTTAGCACCTGGGTGAGAACGACATTCATTGCTCGCGTTATCACATAAGGTGATCACATAATCAAACGAGACACCTGAAAAAGTATCAATACTCTTTGAGGTTAAATTGGTGGTTGGCAAGCCATACTTGGTTAAGGCTGTAAGGGTTCTTTCATCAACACCTTCGGGGTGTGTTCCTGCGCTGTATACATCAAATAATTTTTCAGCTTTAGAGCGAAGTAATACCTCTGCCATTTGCGAACGGGCAGAGTTACCTGTACACAAAAATAGTAACGTCTTTTTTGGCGAATTCAGCGTTGTCATAAAGTTACCTCACTTATTAATGCAAATGATTGTATATATGAAAAAACATATATACAATCATTTTTATAAGATGATTTTACAAAAAGTATTTATTGAGATAAATGCGCTAGCAACTCACTAAGGCTGTTGAGCTTTCGATATTTTTTGCAGCTTTTTTTTGGGTATTTATACCAGACAGAGCCTTTGTCATGTGGTTATTCTGGACAATATGTTCCAACATTGTCTAATAAGCTATATCCATGTAACGTTACCTAAAAAGGCGAT
>NZ_JAHKPW010000068.1 GCF_018860755.1 Colwellia sp. D2M02
TCTGCCTTGTATAAATACTCAACAAAAAGCTGTAAAAAGAATCTTTAAAGTTCAACAGTCCCTAACAACAATTTAATTTTAAATGAAAAAAAAACCGATAGTAAATACTATCGGTTTTTAGAGTTAGTAATAAAAACTATTGCTAGAATTTCACACTAACTGAACCAAATAATCGACGACCAATAACATCGTAAACGCCTGGCTCTGTGTTTGCGTTAAATGCACTATGGAAGCGTGGTGCGTCTACATCTGTTAAGTTAGAGATACCTACAGTCAAGCTCACTACGCCAAATGTATAACTACCCGTTAAATCATGATATAAAACTGAATCAGCCACAGAGTCATCAGTCAGCTCTGCTGGGCGTGATACATCGTCAGTTTCACCAATGTAACGCATTGCCCATTGAATGTTCCAATCATCTGCGCTTAAGTTAGCCGATGCATTCATTCTCAGCTCAGGGTATAGAGCTGAGCTAGCAGCAGTACCTACTTTTTCCACTGTACCAGTATAATCAAAAGTTTCTTCTCTGCTGAAGGTGTTAGTCGCTGACCATCTTAAATCAAGTTGGCTACCAAAACCAAAGTCAACGTCCATAGTATATTGAACATCAACATCTAAACCATTAGTGCTTAATTCACCTAAGTTACCATACTCCATAACTGCATCAGCAGGGTATGCGCCAAATAAAACTGGTGATGATGCATTACCGTCCCAATCCCTAAATACAGAACATGCATCCGCTGAAAGGTTTGGTGAATTTAAACACGCGTATGATAAGTCATTATAACTTGGAATACCGATTAAGTTATCAATTGAGATATCCCAGTAGTCAAAACTAATGTTTAAGTTCTCTAGTGGAGTTAAAACTACACCTAAGGTAAAGGTTTCTGATTCTTCAGGTTTTAATGTACCTTGAGCTGGTGCTCTTTCTGAAACCGATGCTTGATACGCAAAACCTAATTCTGAATCATCCGTTGGATCAGCGCCTTGTGCAATACAGTTAGCTCGCATAGTGTCTGTTACATCTGAACGACGATCTAAAAATTCACACCATGGTTCAACAACTGGGTTGTTAGCTACTTCAACTTGGTTTAACTCAGAAATATTAGGTGCACGGAAACCTGTTGCAAACCCACCGCGAACTTTTGCCCAATCAAGTGCTTGATAGTCAACACCTATTTTAAAGTTAGTAGTATCACCTACCGTACTGTAATCAGAGTAACGAGCAGATGCATCAACAATTAGGCTATCGGTTACAGGCATGTTGACTTCGAAATAAACTTCATCAACAGTAAAGTCACCTGTTTGAGCTGGTGATGCTCCTGAAGTTGTTAAGCCTTCTGCCATAAACTCATCAGGTGAAAAACGACCTTGCTCGTATCTGTGTTCAAAGCCAGCCGCCCAACCTAAGGCACCTGAACCAAAATCAACAGATTCAAGTTCACCATTTAATCCAGCTTGGAATAACATCATTCGACCCCAAGATAAATTCTTAAGGGAGTTTGCCATTAAGTAGCCCAACTCAGCATCTGTGATACTACCGTAATCCGCAAATGGATTGAAACCATCAGAGCCAACCGCTGCTAAACATTCTGCTTCAGCAGCACATAATGCTGGGTCAACCATTTTTTGCCATCTATCAATACGGTGAAGGTTTTTAGTTTCTTCAATAACTTCATTTTCAGCGTAAGTAAAAGAAACATCATAACCAATTGAGTCATTAATATAGCCTTGACCACCAACTAACATTCTGAAAGTATCAGCTGATTGTTGGTAAATACGACCGCCTGACTCAGTAAAGCGTCTGTTTAGGGTAACTGCTTGGCCAGAAACGCCGTATGGATTGTTCGCGTTATCACCAAATGGATTGTATGGGTTGCTTGCTGGAATTTTTTGATCAATACCTGGTGTATTGAATGACGCATCAGGTGCTAAACGTTGGTGCGATGTTCTACGTGTATAAAGTGTTTCCATGTATAGCTCATGGTCATCTATATACTCATATTTACCATTGGCTGCGAACTGAAAGCGCTCATTTGGTGTAACTAGTGCATTTACTGGTGCATAGTTATAAGTATCATCAACGGTATTACCATTAAAATCTTTATTGAATGGTCGTATCTCACCTGTAGGACCATCAACGATGAATGTATTACCTACACCTGGGACTGCAGCGCCTGTTGTTATTTTTCGACTGTTAGATGATGCAGAGCCAACCGCTAAAAAAGTACCATCAGGTTGTAACTGTGGAAATAATGCTTCTTTCGCCCAAGATTTTTCATCTTGTTTCATTTCTTGTTGTTCATTGTACTCGATACCAACCGTGAAGTTACCACGATCTGAAGAAGCACCAGCAACTACAGAAAAACCTCTATTTTCAGCTTGACCATCGTCAGTTCCCGCACCCCAGTTAGCAGTTATCTCAACACCTTCAACATCATCTTTCAAGATAATATTAACTACACCGGCGATTGCATCAGCACCATAAATAGTAGAGGCACCATCTTTTAACACTTCGATACGTTTAACCATGGCAATAGGAACAGCGTTAATATCAACAGCACCATCATCATTTACATCGCCAATTTGTCTGCGACCATTAATTAATACTAAAGTACGGTTGAAGTCTAAACCACGTAAATCTACTTTTTTCTGACCATTGTTACCGTTGTTTGTTGATGCCCCCATTTGAAAACCAGTAAAAGCTGGAATATCTTTCAAAAACTCATCAACACTAGCAACACCTGAGGCCATAATTTCTTTTTCATTAAAAACAGAAATTGGACTAGCTGACTCAAACTCAGAACGCTTAATACGCGAACCTGTTACTTGAATTCTCTCTACACTTTCCGCGCCTTCTTCTGCGATAGCAGCCGGTGTAGCGATTGCAGCAGCTGAGGTTGCGCCAAACATCATAGCTAGGCGAATAGCTTTAGCAACTTTAGAATTGTTATACATGTATACTCCCTGAATCACCTAAGTGATTGGTTGTTAGTTATGTTTAAAGAATCAAGACTATGTTGTCTTGTTTATTCTCTCTGATAAGTCTTTCGACCTGATCTGTCATTAAAGATAGTAAGCGCTATTCGCTTTGATGGTCAAGGCCTCTTACAACCTTTAAATTACATTTTATTTCAAAGGTACAGGTTACCAAGCCAACCTAAACCGGTAACAGTTTGTATTTCCTGTATATTTCATTAATTTTATTTTTTAATATAACTTTTTTTTAGAGTTAAGTGAGTCTTAAAACCATACATTTGTTTAATAAACTTTACAATTTCATCTAGAAACAGGAATGAATCGTTTGGACAAATAACTAAAACGTAACAAAGCAATTAGCTGGGTTTAACTAAATTTCGCGAATAACGTTATGAAAGTGATAATGAAATGTAAAGAGTATTACTTTTGGATCAAAAAAAAACCTAGCAGTAAACTGCTAGGTTTTCAAGATTCTAACTTTTTAGTAAGACCTACACTAGAATTTTACATTAACACCAGCAGTAACACGACGACCAATTACGTCATAGTATCCACCGTCAGTAAATGTATGAGGGTTTCTTGGTGGTGTATTATCAGCAATATTTTGCATACCTATACGTAATTCAACTTGTTCTAATACTTGATATGTAGCATTAATATCGAATGTAGTATATGAATGAATGTCATTGTAATTACTTACTTCTGGTGTCCAATCATTTCTATCATTGACAGTTGCGTGACGGTAATTCGTTGTAAGTACTGCACGGAAATCATCAATTTGGTAGCTAGCATTAGCGCGTGCTTTCCAACGTGGTCTTGCTTCTTCTCCTGCATGATCGCGACCATCAGCAGCATTACCTGTAGGGTTTAAGAACCTTTCTTCAGTGTACGTAGCAACGATGTTAAAGTTGAAATCACCAAAGCTTGTTGGTAAATAGTAACGAGACTCTAAATCAACACCACTAAGTTTTTCTACAGCTGCATTTAACGATGTTTCATAATAGTCTATAACTTCAAACGTATTCGGATCACGTGTAAACTTACCACAGAACGGGTTATCTAAACTGTCAGACTGATAACAGTTATCCATAGAGTTTTCATAATCGTAGAAGCGAATCGCGTCTGTGATTTCAAACTTCCAGTAATCAAGTGTTAAATCAAACCCTTCTAGGAATTCTGGTGTGTATATAAAGCCAATAACAACATCTTCAGATACTTCGTTTTGAAGTTCGCCATTACCACCTAGACGACCTTGTAATGAACCGCCGAACACCCAAGCATCAGAAGGACTCCAACCTACTGGGATACCATCTGCAGCACAGTTTTTAACTAGGTTATCTTTGTAGATAGTAGCGGCTTCAATATTTACTTCAGAACACGCCTCTTGACGACCCGCAAACTGTGTACCTGATGCAGAATAAAGCTCATTAATATTTGGGGCACGAACAGATTGAGATTTCGCAAAACGGAATCTCACTTCATCGTTAACTTCCCATGTCAAACCAAGTTTATAAGCACTATCGCCACCTGTTGAACTATAGTCCATGTAACGGTATGCAAGTTCAGCGGTTAAGTTTTTAACTAAGAACACATCTGATACAAGTGGAATAGCTACCTCGGCAGAGTATTCAGAAACATCAATTTCACCTTCATACGAATCACCTGAGTTACCAAAGATTAATCCCTTACGAATACCGGTACCTGGTAATTCATGAGCACGCTCTTTACGCCAATCGTAACTAAATGCTGCTTGAACAAAACCAGCGGGTAATTCAAATAAATCACCGTTAACGCTCAAACCTAAGCTCGTTTGTTTATGACCCTGCTCAGCTGTTGCTACCGTAGAGATGTAATTTCTTGCATCATCTGAGATACCGTTATTGCCAAGTAAGTTAATTGGCGAACAACCAGAGATAGCTCCAATAACTTCACCGGCATCATTACGATCAGCACACACAATTTCGCCGCCGAACAGAGCCGCGTCTAGAGCGTTATTAAAGTTTTCTGTTAATACTTCACCTCTCCAACTAGTGTCTTGATTCATTTGACCATGTTGGAAATATGCTGAGTAAGACCATTCGTCGGTAATTTGACCATCAAGACCAATTGAGGCACGAACCGTTTCACGTTCTTGCTCATACGTACGGTCACCAAAGTCTTCACGATTCAAACGTCTCATACTAATTGATGATGCACCGTTATCGTCCATCATTTGGGCCAAATCATCTTTGACATAAGGGTTATCACGTCGAATATTTAAACTTCTCCAGAAAACTGAAGTGCTTTGACCACGTGCTTTACTTTGTGAGTAAGTCATGTCAAAGCTAAGCTCATGATCTTCTGCGATCATTTGATGTGCTGCAATGTTAACAGTGTGGCGTTTAAGCGGTGTTCTGAAGTACTCATCTTGTGCATAAGCAATACCGTCACCAAACTCACCTGTATAGTTCCAAGGTTGGCGTGATCCTGGTAAACCACCTGCAGGTAAGCGACCATCACCTAAATTCATAGGGCGTAAGTTACCATTAGTATCAAACGTTAAATGTTGACCGCCTAGGAAAAACTCACTTGACTCATCATATAAACCGTAATGTTCACGATCATAATGCGCGATCATTCGAGGGATACCGTCATCGTTAGAGGTGTCATTAGGGTTTTCCATGCTTTCTACAGCATCCATAAACCATGCTTTGTCGCCACGAGCCATTTGCTCTTGATCTGCAAAGTCAAGGTTTACAATAAAACCACCATCATCAAATTCTTTACCGAAAGTTAGTGAGGCAAATTGTTGCTCACCACCACCTTCATTAGGCTGTGTGGCTGCGACATCAATCTCAACACCATCAAATGATTTTTTAGTGATAATGTTAACAACACCTGCTACCGCATCAGCACCGTAAACCGCAGATGCACCACCAGTTGATATTTCAATTCTATCAATGAAAGAAGTTGCAATATTATTTAAATCAACTGCGTTACCACCTGCTTGACCAGGGATAAAACGACGACCGTTAAGAAGAACTAAAGTACGGTCACTACCTAAACCACGTAAATCAGTGGTATTTAAACCGTTAGCATAAATAAAGTTGTTTGAGTTTTCAGGGCTTAAACCAACTTCAGCAGATGGCATTTGAGACAGAAAATCATTTACGTTACTGATACCAGCATCTTGCATATCAACGCTGCTAATTACAACAACTGGTGTTGGTGATAAAGCGCCAATACGCTTTATTTTAGAACCCGTTACCTGAATGCGCTCTACTTTTTCTTCTTCTGCTGCTTCTGCAGCAAAAACTGGGGCTGAAATAGTTGCTGCAGAAGTTGCACCAACCATCATCGCTAAGCGGATAGCCTTAGCAACTTTAGAATTGTTATACATGTTTACTCCCTGGATCACAGTGTGATTTGGTTATATTTTTGTTTTAATCTTTAAGATGTAAAGCAAAGCTATACTGCTTTGTCTTTACATTGAACTGGTCATCGACCCGATCTGTCACTAGCATAGTAAACGTATTCAATAAAAAACGTCAACACCAATTGTTACACAAATGAAAATTCCTTAACAAAATATACACCTATGAAAAGCTCAATAAAAAACCCAAAAAAAACAAACATAAACCATTAAAAAAAAAGGAGTTTATTAAAGTCACCATTGAATTAAACTCTAATAAAATTATTTTAGGAGGCTAACAACTGTACCTAAATAGTGACAATTTTAAGAAATAAAGTAATTATATATTTAATTTTTGTAAATATTTATATCTAGAATTATCTAAAACCTTAACAAATTGGTTAGGTTGCTGTGGTACAATATCTACGAAAAGCTTTGTAGATATGGGGTTACTTATTTATTCGCAGTTAAAAATAAGTGATATCTTTATTCATTCTATTTGCATCATTTGGTTCCAAAGATTAATTCATGACTCAACTTAACAGCGTTAACGCAACAAATAGACTTAAATACTTGCTAGAACAAATTAGTCAGCAAGCAAAAGCTATTGATCAACAAAATACACACTCGACATCTCATAAACTTATTGAAAATAACAATCTATTCTCAGAGCACTTATTCCACTGTCGCAGTGATCAGTTTTTACATTATGTCAAAGAAGTTGAAGAAAGAATTAATGATTTCATCCGCTTAAATAGCTCTAGCACTCAAAGTAATAATCGAAGTAGCTTAGCTATAACAACATTGCAACAAATAGAACAGCAAATCTCGGCCCTGTATAACGCAATACAGGCAAACGCTGCTATGCACCAAGCAGCACAAATCAATTTTGATGCGGTAAAAAAAGTCAAAATAAAATACGCTAAACAAAAAAATGAAAATAATAAATATCATGATGTAACAAGTAAGGTGTTAAGTAGTAGTCACCTTTTATACGAAAAACTTAACGAACATCACGAATTTGAACGCAGGTTACTCAATATGATAACTGAGCGCGAACAACAGCGCAGTGTAGCGAAACAAGTAAACAGTGAGCAGCTTTCTAAAGAAGTGCTCGCGTTGCATCAACGCTTAGGCCGTTGTCGCCATGCAATATCAATTATTGAACGTGACATTGAGTTTGCCGAGAAACGGTAAATTTATTTAAATCGCAACAAGTAATAGTTATTTTTAGCCTGATAAACAGCGTTCTATTAGCATTTTGTCTACACTCAGGTTACTCTCAATAATAAATCAATAATTTAATCTTAAGGCTTACTATGAAAATTTCTGATGATATTCATAACTACTATGAAAAATTAGTTATGCAACAATTTGCTACTGCCAAGTTTGATGAAAAATATGATGATGACTTTATTGCTGATTTAACTTGCGTTGTATTAAACCAGTTACCAACTCGCTATATACGACACGAGGTTGATATGGCTTTTTATCTACCGCCATCTGAGCGTTTTGAAATGGAAAGCAGAGTTAAGTCAGCGATTTCAAAAGCAATTGAGTTTATGGCAGACAATAAGAGCAATGACTTCTAATTAATTATCCAATGAAAGCCATTAATATTGTATTTGTTAATGGCTTCTATACTCTTCTCTAAAGCATTTACACCATATCAAATATTTATTCTGTTTTGACTCTCCTTAGCTAAGCTTAGTGATAATCAACCACCGTTTATTCTAAATAAAGTAATGCATTACCATTTTATTGCTAATATATTTAGTGGTAATTAAAGTTAATTAAAAGGTTGAACAAGGATATCAAAAGTGCAGTTTTATTTAAAACCCCTTTTAATTACAGCTTTTATCACCTTAACCCAAGGTTGCTCAATGCTACCTGCTAATTTTGAACGTAATGAAAGTCACGCTTATAGAGACACTAAAAATACACTTTTAGGTCAAATAGTAAGTCAGTTAAACGTCAAAGATAGTGAGCACTCTAATATGTACTTAATCAGTGAAGGCACTGATGCTTTTCTAGCTAGAGTCGCGTTAGTTTCAATGGCTGAACGCTCTATCGATGTACAGTATTATATTTGGAAGTCAGACATTGTTGGTAAGTTATTGATGCATAAAATGCTTCAAGCAGCAGATAAAGGTGTAAGAATTCGCATACTCCTTGATGACTTAAACCTTGATAGTGAAACAAAATCAATTTTGTTTGCTATGGCTCACCATAAAAACATTCAAGTACATATTTATAACCCTTTTTCTTCTGCTGGTTACCGAATTATTGCGGCATTAGCCAATACAGCACGAGTTAACAGGCGTATGCATAACAAATCATTTACCGTTGATAGTCAGTATACAATTGTCGGTGGGCGCAATATTGAAGAAAATTACTTTGAAGGTAATGATAGAAGTAATTATGCAGATTTAGACGTAGTTGGTGCAGGGCCAGTTATTAATGACGTTAATCAGCAGTTTGATATATATTTTAATAGCTCACTCGCCATACCCGCCTATGCATTTGATGATTATAAAAAATATTCAGGAGCACTAGCTAAGGTAAAAAGTAAATTATCTGATTATGTTTTATCTGTACAAAACTCCACTTATGCTAAAGATTTGAGAAATACGTCGTTATATAAACATATTATCAACAACTTAAAAGGCAATGATAATAATATTACTTATCAAGCAAAAGCACACGTCATCTATGACAGCCCTCAAAAAACACTCGGGAAAAGTGAGCTTGAAACCACGTATATGTTATCTATGATGCAATCACATGTTAGTAATATTAACAACCAACTTGAGTTGATTTCTCCTTACTTTGTCCCAGGAGATGAAGGCGTCGAATTTTTACTTTCGTTAGTTGAAAAAGGAGTAAAGGTAAAAGTTATTACAAATTCACTCGCCTCTACCGATGGTATTCTAGCGCAGTCGGGTTATGCGCGACATCGTTATAATTTATTAAAAGGTGGAGTAGAGCTTTACGAGTTTAAGCCTAAAGTGAAATCTCAAGCAAGTCGATCACTTAAACACAGTGCTGAAGCCAAAAGTGCCTTACATGCCAAAACTTATATTTTCGATAGAAAAGAAGTTTATATTGGATCGTTCAACTTCGATCCTCGCTCTGCCATGATAAATACAGAGCTTGGTATTATCTGTGAAAGCCCCGACATGGCGCAGTATATTGCATCAAACTTATTCGACAAGGAAATAACAGCAATAGCCTATAAAGTGATTTTGGAGGGTAACGATGTGATTTGGCTTGATAAAAGCAATGGTAAAGAAACTCGCCACACCACTCAACCAGAAACGAGTTTATGGCGCCGCTTTAACCTAAGACTCTACTCGGTACTCCCCATAGAGTCTCAACTTTAATATCATCGCTTCAAAGTCAAATAAAATGCTTTATTGGCTAAAAAATGAGTAGCCAATAAAGCCCAACCAGCTCAAGCCTAACAGCCCCCACGGCACTAAATAATAATAACTTACCCCAGTATTATTGAAAGTAGTATTAGTATTTACCACTCTGACTTGTTCTTGTTGTTTTAGCTTTTTTTTACGAAGTTTATCTTGCTCACGTAACTTACTTTTATGTTGTTTCTTATATTCGGCAATACCTTTTTCAATGCCCTGTGCAATGAGTTTGGTTTGCTCTTTGCTCTGCCCTACTTTTTAATTGCCTTTAGCCATTTTCATCGCCTGATCTTGTACTGCTATGGATGTTTTATTTTTCATTATTACTTTCAATTACGATTTTTTATTATATTAACAGTTTTTAGGGGCTGTTGATCTTTCGAGATTGTTCTTGCATATTTTTGTTGGGTATTTATACAAGGCAGAGCCTTTATAATGTAGTTATTCAGGACAATAAGCGCCTGCATTGTCTAATAAGCTACATCCATGTAGCGTTACCTAAAAAGG
>NZ_JAHKPW010000036.1 GCF_018860755.1 Colwellia sp. D2M02
GGCTCTGCCTTGTATAAATACTAACAATTCGCTGCAAAAACAATCTCGAAAGATCAACAGCCCCTGTATGTAACCTATAAAATAAAAATGCCGACAATTGTAGTGTCGGCATTTTTGTTGATTCATAGTAAAGAGCGAAGCTCTTTGTCACTATTATGTTTTTATAAAGTATATACTTGATTTCTGCCTGACGTTTTCGCAAGGTACAGGGCTTTATCTGTACGTGAAAATAAAGCGTCAAAGGTCACATCGTTTTCAGTTAAACTCGACATGCCAATACTGACGGTGAGCTTTATATCTCCTTGCCATTTACCTGATATCACTAACTCACTTTGCTCAACTCTAATACGCTCAGCTAGTATTTTTGCATCTTCTAATGAGGTTTCAGGTAACAGTATAGAGAATTCCTCGCCACCAATACGTGCGAGTACATCACTCTCTCTTAAGTTTTGGCTAAGACAGGCTGAAACATCAATAAGCACTTTATCGCCTGCAGGGTGGCCATATTTATCGTTAATCACTTTAAAGTGATCAATATCAATAGAAATTAGCGTCATTACTTGTGAATAACGTTTTGCGCGTTGGAATTCTTTGTGGGCTTGTTTAGTAAAAAAGCGACGATTATATAAGTTAGTTAATGAATCAGTATTCGCTAACTTCTTAAATTGTTCTTTCAAGTTATACAGCTCAGTTACATCACTTGAAAAGCCAATCAACGCAGGTGGTTTTCCTGGCTGAGAGAAAGGTATTTTAGTACTAATATAGTGATGAGCTATGTTGTTTTCATCAATAACTGTTTCGTCGATCACTTGTTTTTGATTACTCGCGAAGACTTCTTTATCTGATTGATAAAAGTGATCAGCTATTGCTTGGGGTAATACATCATAATCTTTCTTACCAATAATATTTTTAGCACTCTCTCCAAATAACTCTGCGACCTTACTATTAACATACATAAAAGTGCGCTCATTATTTTTCATATAAATATGTGCATCTATATTATTGAGGATTGTATCGAGTAAGTACGCTTGCTCATTAACTTGTTCTTGTAGCTTTTTTTCTGAGGTTATATCGGTAGATACACCGCACATACCACTAACATTGCCTTGAGCATCAAATAAAGGCTTTTTGACTGTTTTAAAAATGCGTACAGCTTGTATATTTTTAATAAAATTATATTCTTCACCTTCTACGCGAATTGCTTTTTTTATAACTTGTTGATCGTTTTCGGTGAGTTCAGCTGAAAGTGCAAGATCAAAAAAGTGGCTGTCATCGCAACCTATAATCTCAGCAAGTGATTTATCAAAAAGCTCTAAAACAGCTTGGTTAGCATAAGTGTACTTTCCTGCTATATCTTTGGTATAGATATAAGCGTCGACACTATTTAATATTTGTCCAAGAATACTGTCGTCAATGTGGTGGGGGCTTTTTCCTGACAAAAGGTTAACCTAAATAAATGATCATAAACTCACAAAGAGATTACATTTGTTAAAATAGTAGCACAGATGTTAATGGATGACAGTAAAGGGATAAATTATAGATTAGTATAAGATAGAGCACTATTTAGACAAAATAGTTTAGCTTTTGCTGGTAAACTAGGTTAATCGCCCTCATAGATATTTAGTTAATTAAAGAGTTGTTATGATCACTATTCCTAAAATCACTATGGCACCACATGGTCCAGTTTTTTCTACTTTTGTACAAGGGTATTGGCGCTTAGGTGCTTGGAATTTCACCGCGCAGCAGCGGTTAAGTTTTTTAAAGTCTCATGTCGAATTAGGTATCACAACCGTAGATAATGCCGCTATTTATGGTAATAGTGAGCAGCTATTTGGTGAAGCGCTCAAGCTTGATAAAAGTATGAGAGAGCAAATTGAAATTGTTTCAAAATTTGGTATTAATGGCGTAGCGCCAAGTTCTGATAGTAATAGAGTCTCTCATTATGACAGTAGCAAAGAAGCTATTATTACCTCAACAGAAAACTCATTAAAACGTTTAGGCGTTGAACAGTTAGATGCGTTATTAGTACATCGCCCTGATTTACTAATGAATGCCGATGAGGTGGCAGAGGCATTTGAACTCTTACATCAAAGTGGCAAAGTGAAGCACTTTGGTGTTTCAAACTTCAGTGCAAGTCAATTTGAATTATTACAATCACGGCTTTCTAAACCGCTAATTACTAATCAAGTTGAAATAAATCCACTTAATTTTAACGTATTTGAAGATGGCACCACAGATCAGCTACAAAGGTTAAAAACTCGTCCTATGGCGTGGTCTTGTCTTGCTGGCGGTAGCGTTTTCGATAAAAACAGTGAAAAAGCAATACGCTTGCATAAAACTTTGCATGAGTTGGTAGAAGAAATCGGTGCAAGCTCGATAGAGCAAGTTATTTATGCTTGGATATTAAAACACCCTTCAAAGCCTGTTGCATTACTTGGAAGCCGAAATTTAGAGAGAATTAAAGAAGCAACAGGAGCAATAACCTTAACAATGAATGCTGAACAATGGTATCGAGTTTGGGTTGCCGCTAAAGGTCATGGCGTGGCTTAATGCAATTAACCAAAGGCAAAGATTGAGTCTAGGTCTAAGTATAGCTTGGTGCTATTTTACTTTTAAGGTAGGGCTACTATGCTTATTAAAACAAAAGTTGTTTAAGCAACTCAATATTATTAGACGTTAAAGACAGGTGAACATGGAAAGTCAGAAAGAAACATTAAATGCTAAAACTCAAGCAGAGACTCTAGATGGTGAGCTATCAGTGCTGGTACCTAAATGGTTTATGGTAGTAGCAATTATCGCTTTGTTATGGAATCTTATTGGTGTGCTTGCGTTTATTAGTCAGATAACGATTACTCCTGAATTACTAGAAAAGTTACCTCCAGCAGAGCAAGCAATGTATTTAAATATGCCTCTTTGGGCGAATGGCGCTTTTGCTGTTGCTGTTTTTGCGGGAACTACCGCAAGTTTTATGCTGCTGTTTAAAATGTCGTGGGCAGTAAACTTATTTGTAGGGTCGTTGATAGGTATTGTGGTGCAAATGTATCACGCGTTTTTTATTGCTAACGCTTTTGATGTATTTGGTCCTAGTGGCTTGATTATGCCAATTATGGTAACTATTTTTGCGTTACTCTTTTTAAAAGTTGCCATTGTTGCACGTAAAAATAATTGGTTGAGCTAGGGGCTGTTGATTTTTCTAAGTAACTTTTACAATTTTTAGTATTCTCATCTTTTACAACATAAAAAGGCACCTTCGTAGTGCCTTTTAGCTTTTTTAGCGTATTGGTTTTATATGAAAAACAGCCTTTAGAAGAGGCTAATCATCATCTACTTCATAAGCGCTAAAGTCAGTAACTCCTTTTGCTTCAAGTAAGCGACGGACACTGGCTGGTAGTTTTTCATTATTATCCTTTGCTAAGTCTTCATCATCAGGTAAAGGCTGTCCGGTAAAAGCATGTAAAAAAGCTTCACACAATAATTCACTATTTGTTGCATGACGTAAATTATTGACTTGGCGTCTAGTGCGTTCGTCAGTTAATACTTTTAATACTCGCAAAGGAATAGAAACGGTAATTTTCTTAACTTGCTCACTCTTTTTACCGTGCTCGGCATAGGGATTTATATACTCGTCATTCCACTGAGCCATGGTTATTCCTCTGTATTGTTATGATGTACAACTAGGTTGTGATAGCGTAGATTTTACCTGTTGCGAAAAAGCAGTCAAGTAGAAGTTTAGATGTCTAAAATGTCTTGACCGTTTTAGCTAAAATGTTTAGAGTTATAGACGTCCAAACATCTAAACGTTAATTCACTTTATTTGTTAATACTACAGCGTACTTTTACAACAAGTATGAGCTACTAATTGAATGCGTTATTAAGCGCTAAATGGGGAAATTATTATGTCGATTAAAAATATAACCACTTCGGCAGTAAGAGCAGGTATTAATACCGATAAACACCATGGTGCGGTTGTTGCTCCTATCCATTTATCGAGTACTTATTCACTTAAAGGTTTTAATGAAAAAAGACAGTTTGACTATTCGCGTACTGGTAACCCAACGCGGGCAACTTTTGCTGAAGCTATTGCTGAGTTGGAGCAGGGTAGTGTTGGTATTGTTACCAGTACCGGTATGGCAGCTGTACATTTAATTTGTCAGCTGTTGTCAGTAGAAGATACTGTTGTGATCCCACATGATTGCTATGGTGGGAGTTTTCGACTTTTTACTCACCTAGCTAAGCGCGGGCAGTTTAAGCTAATTGTGGTTGATCAAAATAATGCAGCGGCATTGGCCGAAGCCTTAGCGCAAAAGCCTAAGTTAGTTTTATTAGAAAGTCCAAGTAACCCATTATTACGTTTAGTTGACATTGAAGAAGTAACCAAAGCGTGCCATGCGGTTGGTGCATTAGTTGCTGTAGACAATACCTTTTTATCTCCAGCATTACAGCAGCCTTTAACGTTAGGGGCTGATATTGTTTTTCATTCGACGACTAAATATATTAATGGTCATAGTGATGTGGTTGGCGGTGTTTTAGTAACCAAAGAGCAAGCGCTTGGTGAAACATTAGCTTGGTGGGCTAACTGTATTGGTATTACTGGCAGCGCATTTGATAGCTTTTTAGCATTGCGAGGTTTGAAAACTTTACCTATTCGTATGAAACAACATCAAGAAAATGCTGACAAAGTTGCCGCATTCTTAAAAGATCATGCTGCGATTGATGCCGTTTATTATCCTGGCTTTAGCGATCATCCTGGCCATGAAATTGCGAAAAAACAACAATCTAATTTTGGCGCTATGTTAAGTTTTGAAGTAAAAGGTGGCGTTGAGGCAGTTAAAAAATTATTCGATAACATTGCGTTGTTTACCTTAGCGCAATCACTTGGCGGGGTTGAAAGTTTGATCAGCCACCCATCAACCATGACTCACGCGGGCATGGAAATAGCAGCACAATTAGAAGCAGGTATTACTCAATCATTAGTACGAATTTCGGTAGGTATTGAAGATATAGATGATATTTTAGCGGATTTAGCACACGCTTTAGCGCAAAGCCAACAATAAAAGCCGATAGATAGAGTAAATAGGGCAAGAGAATGACACAAGAAAGTATCGTACTAGAAAATGAATTTGCGGTAGATAACACCACTGAAAATAAGTTGGCAAAACAGGCAATTCATGTACATAAATTTGGTGGTAGCTCATTAGCCACTGCAGAATGTATTAAACGTGTTTTAGAGATTATTCGTCAACATTGTCAGTTGAACGATATAGTGGTGGTATCAGCAAATGGTAAAACTACTGATGCCTTGTTTGCTCTTTATACTCAGGCTGAAACATTACAAGCTGAAAAGCTCAATGCTGACTTAAGTAATGAAAGTGAAGCAGCACAAATTGCTAAGTTAAGTGCTGAGCTCGTGCAATCGGTTGCTTTATTAACTCAACTGCAAGAGCAGTTAATTAGTGAACTACTAAACGAAAATAATGCCAATACTATTAGCCATTTATTGCGTAAAGATATTGAAATATTAACCACATGGTTGTCAGGTGATTTAGCCTTGCATCACAATGATATTTTAGCACTGGGCGAAGTTTGGTCGGCTCGCTTACTTTCTGCATTATTAAATGAACAAATTTGTCCAAGTAATAGTATTGACGCTCGTGAATTTCTTGTTATTGAAAATGAGCAAAATTGTTTAGTTGATTATGCGATTAGCGCTGCACAGTTAAGACAGCAACGTCAGTTTGGTAAATTAGCGGTTATTACGGGTTATATCGCTAAAGATAACCGCGGACATAATTGCACGCTGGGTCGTAATGGCAGTGATTATTCAGCAACTATTATTGCGGCGTTAGTTGCTGCGCGTACCGTAACTTTATGGACCGATGTTAACGGTATTTACAGTGCCGACCCACGTGTAGTTCCTAATGCCAGAAAATTACATCGTTTACCTAATGGTGTTGCTAAAGAGCTTGGTCGCTTAGGTAACCCCGTATTGCATGCTAAAACATTATTACCTTTAGTAAACCCATTGAGTGAGCATCATACCCACTTACATGTGGCGAGTAGTTTTGATCCGCAAGTGGTCGGAACTGAAATTGGTAAGTTTGGTCAAATTGCTAAACAGGAGTTATCGGTTACTTACCTTAATGATTTATTAATAGCACACTCAGAAAGTTTTATTGGTGAATCATTATTAGCAGCAAAAGCCGAGTTTGCTCCTATTTGTTTAGATGAAGAGCAAGGTTATATTGTTATTACACAAGCGCAGCAAAAATCGCTAAGTCAGTGGCTTGCAAGTCACGATACCGAAGTGACTTTTAAACCCGTGTCTATTATTGCCACTGTTGGTCACCGAGTGGCAGAGCATGGTGATATTAGAGCACGTTTCAAACGCTCATTAAAAACAGCCCAACCTTTGTGTTTAGCTAATGGCGAAAACAACCATAGTTTAATTGCTGTTTTGCCTGAGCCTTGCTCTATTGAGTTATTAAATAATGTTCACCACGACATGACGAAAGACGCTCGACATATTGGTGTTGTTGTTGCTGGCTTAGGTAATATCGGTCAACGCTTTTTGGAGTTATTACCAGCACAGTTAAATCGTATCTCGTTATTAGAAAATGTTCACTTGGTTGGTTTACTATCATCTAAAAAAGCATTAATTAACAATGATGGTATTGATGTTAATCAAGCCTTAACTATGTTTGAACAAAGCGCTCATGAATACACCAATGAGCAGCTACTAGCGTGGTTAAGTAACCATCCTTATGATGAGCTTATTGTGGTTGATATCACGCCTTGTGAGCAATTTAGCTTATTGTATCAAGACTTTTTTGAACAAGGTATTCACGTGATTGGCGCTAATAAGTGGGCTGCCTCATCGAGCAGTGAAAAATATCAAAAATTAATTGATACTGCAGCCGCTAACCATAGCATGTGGCTAGGTAATACTACCGTTGGTGCTGGCTTACCTATAAATTATGCTATTAAAGATTTACGTCAAAGTGGTGATGAAATCACTGAAATATCAGGGATTTTCTCCGGAACATTATCATGGATATTTCAAACCTACGATGCGAGTGTTCCCTTTTCAACATTGTTGCTAGATGCTTTAGCTCAAGGTATTACTGAACCAGATCCTCGTGAAGATTTATCAGGGCGAGATGTACAACGTAAGTTACTTATTTTAGCGAGAAAAGCAGGCTTTGAGTTAGACTTGTCAGATATTACTTGTCAAAACTTAGTGCCAGAATCATTGCAAGGTTTGTCAACGCAAGAGTTTTTAGCACAAGCAAGTCAACTTGATAGCTATTTCAAAGAAGCATTTGAAAGTGCTAACGCTAAAGCATCATGTATACGTTATGTTGCACGTTTACAATGTGTAGAAGATGATAATAACGCCACAAATGCAGTAGCAAAAGTTAAAGCGAAGGTGAGCTTAGAAGTATTACCGCGTAGTGATGCATTTGCAACCTTAACGCCGTGCGATAATATTTTCAAAATTGAAAGTCGCTGGTATCAAGATAATGCACTGATTATACGTGGTCCTGGTGCAGGTCGGGATGTTACCGCTGGAGGCTTACATTCAGATCTTGTTAATATGTGTCAACAACTGGCGCATAAGCAAAATAAAGTAACGATTAAAGGTATCAACGAATAATACTCGTTTGGTAGCATAAGGTTAGCTGAGCAACAGACTCACCGATTTTAGTTTATAAAAGCAATAGTTATGCAAGTGACTATTGCTTTTATGTTTATTTGCTCCCATTATTAATATCTATTAAGTTTTTATCAATAATAAGTGAAGACATGGCAAGCGACTCACCTCATCAAACTTATCATACTCGCCAAGTGCAGCGTTTACTTTCTCGCCTTTATGCTAGAAGTCCACAAAAAGATACCTTACTTGATCGCGCCATTGATTATTTTGAGCATAAAGAATTCAAAAGCTCTGATGAAAAGCTTACCCCTAATGAAGAAGAGTTAGCTCAGTTAGAACGTACCGACCGATACAGTAACTTATTGGGTCTTTGTTTAGAAGTTATAGAGCTTGTTGAAGGTGATAGTTTTGCTGAAAGCAATCGAAAATCGGCACAAGTTTTAGGTACTATTCAGTTACTTTGCCCTACCGAAGGAAAAAGGATCGCAGCAAGTAATGAAATGTGTAAACCACTATATAAAGCGGTTTTAGCATTACGTTTATTAGATCACTTAATTATTGATGGTCAAATTGTTGAAACCAATATTTTAAAATATATTGGAGATGTCCCCGCAGGTAATTACAAAGAGTTTACCGCTTATGACAAAGAAAAGGCGCAACACTTCCTTCACCAAATAAAAGTGCCTATTGTAATGGCTGCTTTATTACAAGATATTGGTAACTTTCACCCTAAAGCCCAGGAAATAATTTACGGACCTGAGGGTAATGAAAACCCTTTTCGCACTTTAGAGCCTGAGCAACGTAAAGCTTTATTGCAGATTAATTACCGTGAAACTATTTATTATATTTCAGAAGGTATTGGCATTCCTGTTTTTGCTGGCAACACCAAAGCCGAACGTGAGCAATTTAAGAAAGACGAGAAAGAAAAACTGAACTTTATTCAGCAGTTAATAAAGTCGAGTGTAAAACCCCGTAGCTCTATTGGCAATATTTTAAAAGTACCACAAATTTATACTTCTATCGTTCTCTCAACGAAAAGTACTTATAACTATAAGCTGTTGCCGCAGGTTTATCAGGTACTAAATAAAAATGCCGAGTTAGGTGCTTGTTCACAAAATGTGGTTGATGCTTTATACCAGATTACCGGTATGTTTCCACAGGGCTTTGGTATTGTTTACATGCCATTTAGTGAGTTTGGTGGTAAGGGTGACTGTTACGAGTATGCTATTGTTAATAGCCTTTACCCAAAAAATCCAGATGAACCACACTGTCGGATGACCACAAGAAAATTAGCTTTTATTGGCTTTGGTCATGACATCATCATTACTAAAACGATGAATTTATACTTTACTCAAACGGCTAAAAAGTTAGCATCATTAAGTAAAGAGCGCTTAAATGAAATTTTAGAGCTATTAAGCTCTAATGCCCATGAACGGAAAAAGCTCGATATATTGCCGCGCTGTTGGCATGCAAAAGAATACTTTTCTATTAAATCACACCAAAAAATATGGAATAAATCAGACTAACATTAATTAAGGATATTAATAGGTATGGTTAAGTCAACACGTATATCGGCTATCGATTGGATGAGAGGCTTTGTGATGATTATCATGGTGCTTGATCACGTTTCAATGGCCTATAATGCCGGTCATATATCAAATGATTCCGCAGCCAATTATACCGTGGGAGACCCATTACCAGCGTTTGAGTTTTTTACCCGTTGGATCAGCCATATTTGTGCACCTGTTTTTGTATTTTTAGCCGGCACTGCATTGGCTATTAGCGTTGAGCGTAAGGTTGCTCGTGGCATTGATAGTAAAGGCATCGATAAAGATATTTTATTGCGAGGGGCTTTTATTGCCTTGTTAGATCCAACAATCACATCATTTTTCTCAGGTAAACTTACTTTTCAAGTGTTATATGCTATTGGAGTCGCAATGATGTGTATGGCATTTTTCCGTCGCTTATCAAGTACACAATTACTGGTTATTGCGCTGGCGTGGATTATTGGTGGTGAATTAGTCACCGCACAATTTTGGTTTGCTCACGGACAAGAGCAATCAATAATAGTTGCCTTACTAGTGGGTAAGTACAATACCGCTGATTTAAGTATTTCTTATGCCGCTGTGCCTTGGTTATCTGTGATGATTTTAGGCTGGGTATTCGGGCGCTATATTCTTGATTTTGGTGAAGGTAAGATAAAAACCTCACCAGCGAAACTATTGTTTACTTTAGGGAGCTTTTTAATAATAAGCTTTGTGACGGTACGTTATTTTAATGACTACGGTAATATGTTTTTGTATCGAGAGGACTTTAGCTGGCAGCAATGGTTACACGTAAGTAAATACCCACCATCTATTAGTTTTATTACCTTAGAGCTAGGTTTAATGGCGATTATTTTAGCAACGATGATGAAAATAGAACAACGCATCGGTACTCGACCTAATGGTGTTTTGTTAGTATTTGGGCAAACGTCGATGATGTTTTATTTAGTGCATCGTATTTTTTTAACGGGTACAGCTACATACGGTGGTTTAGATAACTTTACCAACCTCACAAATACCTACATTATTACCGGAGTGTTATTGTTACTACTTTATCCATTTTGTTTGTGGTATCGAGGTTTTAAGAAAAAACACCCAGACTCTACTGCATTGAAATACTTGTAACATTAAGTTTTCATTACACCACAATAATCACGATCAATAATAAAAAATGGCACGTATAGAACGTGCCATTTTTATTAAGAACTATAACAAGAGCGTAAATAACTCAGGTTAACTAAGACAATAACGCTGAATCATCGAGAGCAAAATTTTCTCGGTTTTATCTATTTCACTATGAGCTAAAAATTCATTAGGCTGGTGAGCTTGATCAATAGAGCCCGGTCCCATCACTATGGTTTGACAGCCAAGTTGCTGAATATAAGGTGCTTCGGTTGCATAGTTTACTGCACAGCAACTATGGCCACTAATTTCTTCGGCAACACTAATAAAGCACTCACTAATTGATTGCTCTTGCTTCTTTTGCTCAAAGCTCGGTGAACTTGGGTGCATTTCTTCAAACGTAATACGACCGGGATATTGCTCTGCTAGTGGTTTTAAGGCATCGCTTAGCCAGTTAATTAATTCAGCATCACTCATACCCGGTAGTGAACGTAAATCAATGTCTAAATGGCAGTGGCCACAAATTCTATTGGCATTATCTCCGCCTGAAATGGCACCTAAATTAAGTGTTGGTGCCGGTACATCAAAAGCATCATTTTTATAGTTTGTATCAAACGTTTCTTTTAATTTGATTAACTGACCAATGACTTTATACATAATCTCTATGGCGTTAACGCCTAAGTTAGGCTTACTTGAGTGACCCGACTTACCTTCAACACTAATTCGGTGCGACATATGACCTTTGTGCATCACTACAGGCACTAAATTGGTTGGCTCACCAATAATGGCCACGTCAGGTTTTATATGTTGATTTTTCGCGAAAAATCGAGCTCCTGCCATAGTGGTTTCTTCATCGGCAGTGGCAAGTATATAAAGAGGTTTTTTGAGCTGTTTTACATTCAAGCCTTTAGTGACTTGCAGAATAAACGCAAAAAAACCTTTCATGTCACAGGTACCTAAACCAAAAAACTTGTCATCTTGATTTAATACTTGATGCGGGTTTGACTGCCAACGATTTTCATCAAAAGGTACGGTATCGCTATGGCCAGCTAATAACAAACCGCCTTCACCATTACCTAGCTTAGCGAGTAAGTTAAATTTATTACTTGTATCAGGTACCGCTTGTATATCAATGGTAAAACCTAATTGCTCAAACCAAGTAGCAAGTAATTGAATAACCTCTAAATTACCTTGATCCCAGCTTGGTAATGTAGAGCTAATAGAAGAGCAGGCTATTAATTGCGAGAGGCTATCGGTGAAATTAGGTAATGATGTCATGACATATCTCAAAAAATTGGAATAAAAGATTAAATAGTTATGCTAATTAGTTGCATAACTACCCACCTAGTGTTAACTTAGCATTATAGTGTAAATAACATACTTTGATAAGGCTACATCAAAAATGGCAAAGGCTAGATTAGATTCGAATAACAGTATGCAAAAAGTGGCAGTAATTGGTGCTAGTGGTTACGCTGGCGCTGAGCTTGTGGGCTTACTGTGCCAGCATGATGGCGTATCTATAGAACATTTAGTAGTTTCTGAAAATAGCAGCTCAGAAGGGAAGATTTTTAGTGATTTACATGGGCGTTTTAAAACCCTTTGTGATTTACCTCTAGAAGCGTTTTCTGCTAGTTGGTTTGATTGTTGTGCCGTGCATTTAGATGCAGTCTTTTTTGCAACACCACATGAGTTTAGTGCTGATTGGGCACAAGCTTTTGTTGATGCAGGCGTAAAGGTTTTTGATTTGTCAGGCGGTTTTCGTTTGAAAGAGTCAACAGACTACCCTAAATATTACGGCTTTGAACACGCCAATATTGATGCACTAAATAGCGCACAATATGGTTTAGCGGAGTGGCAAGAAACAGACATTGCACAAACTAACTTAATTGCCGTACCTGGTTGTTATCCAACGGCGAGTTTATTAGGGCTTAAGCCAATAACCATTAATAAGTTACATGTTGAGAACTCTTTAATTGTTGTTAACGGTATTAGCGGCGTTAGTGGGGCAGGAAGAAGTGCAAGTTTAGCAACTAACTTTAATGAAGTGAGTTTGAAAGCCTACAATGTTTTACAGCATAGACACCAACCTGAAATATCACAAGAAGCACATGCTAGCGTGATTTTTAACCCGCACCTTGCGCCTTATAAAAGGGGGTTAATGGCAACGGTTACTATGCAATTGAAAGAAGAAGTGAGTGCTAAGCAGGTTGATATGGCTTTTCAGCAGGCTTATGGCGATAAACCTTTAATTAGAATGGTTGGTGCGTGGCCAGAAATTGCGAATGTTGAATATAGCCCTTTTGCTGATATTCATTGGCAAGTGGATGAAGAAAAACATGTGGTTGTAGTGAGTTGTGCTATAGATAACTTACTCAAAGGCGCTGCTTCACAAGCCTTACAGTGTTTTAATATTTCATTAGGTTTACCTAGTGAATACTCAATGCTATCGGTAACAGCCGCTAGTCCAAATGTAAAAAACTAGAGCATACTAATGAATACATTCTCAACCACAAGTAAAACAACAGCAACTAAGCCTTTAGTGATTAAAATTGGTGGCGCAATTCTTGAGAAAGAATCAGCTTTACAAGCTTTGTTAGCGGTTATTGCAAAGCTGCGTAACAAGCAAGTGGTGTTAGTACATGGCGGTGGCTGTGTGGTTGATGAAATGCTAGCCCAAGCCGGTTTTACCACAGAAAAAAAGCATGGCTTGCGTGTAACACCCAGTGAGCAAATGTCTATTATTAGCGGTGCTTTAGCAGGTACTGTGAATAAATCTATTGTTGCTACGGCTAATAGCATGGGACTTATGGCGGTTGGTTTATCATTGAATGATGGCGATATGGTTAGCTGTGAATTATCCCCATTAGAATTAGGCTTTGTTGGTGTTCCTAAAACCAATAATAGTAAATTATTAGACCGCTTACTTAAAACTGAATTTCTTCCTGTGATCTCATCTATTGGCGCTTTGCCTAGTGGTGAGCTGGTAAATGTTAATGCTGATGATGCTGCCGTTGCTATTTGTCAATTATTGAATGCTGAGCTTTTACTACTTACCGATGTTAATGGCGTAAAAGGTAGTGATGGTGAGTATTTATCATCACTTGATCATGAGCAAGCTCACAGCCTTATTGATGAAGGTGTTATTGCTGACGGTATGACCGCTAAAGTGAATGCTGCGTTACATGCGGCTAAACAATTACGACGAAGTATCGCGGTTGCCAGTTGGCAATCGCCAGAGCAAATTATGCAATTGCTTGATGGCCAAGGTGTGGGTACACAAATTCAACCTCATTAGGTTGCAAGGCTCACCAACTTATATCAAAGCTGTTATTTACTAATTTAGAGAAAATACTTATGTCGACTTCTACAAATACCAACAAATTAGCACATTTTTTAGCTGACGATCAGTTAACAAAAGTGCAATTATTAGCCTTAATTGATTTAGCAATAAAAATTAAAAAATCACCACAACAGTATAATCAAATACTTGCGGGTAAATCTGTGGCAATGATTTTCGAAAAACCATCACTAAGAACTCACGTTAGTTTTGATATGGGTATCAATAAGCTCGGTGGACACGCACTTTACTTAGGTCAGCAAAATGGCAAGTTAGGTGAGCGTGAACGGGTCAGTGATTATGCAAAAAATTTATCATGTTTTGCTGATTTAATTGTCGCGCGTGTCTTTAGCCATGATGCTATTCAAGACTTAGCTGAACATGCAAGTGTTCCGGTGGTTAACGCATTATGTGATTTATACCACCCTTGTCAGGCACTCGCAGACTTTGTCACCTTAACTGAGCAGTTTGGCGATTTATCAACGGTAAAATTAGCTTATGTTGGCGATGGTAATAACGTTTCAAATTCATTGATGATTATGGCGGCTACTTTAGGGGTCGATTTTACGTTAGTAACACCTCAAGGGCATGAAGCAACTGCAGCAATGATCAGTAAAGCCGAACAGTTAGCCCTTAAGTCAGGCAGTAAATTTACTTGCACTACTGATATTAATGTTATTGGTAATCAAGATGTTATTTATACCGACACTTGGGTATCGATGGGTGATGAAGATGCCAGTAAAAAAGCGGCCATTTTAGCGAAGTTTTCGCCTTATCAAGTGAACCATGAATTAATGGAAAAAGCCGATGCAAGTATTGTAATGCATTGTCAGCCAGCACATTTAGAAGAAGAGATTACCACCGCATTATTTGATAGTGAAATGTCAGTAGTTTTTCAACAAGCAGAAAACAGAATGTGGGCGCAAAACGCAGTATTAGTTTCTTTGTTCAGCTAATTTAGCTAACAGAGAAAAATAGAGATATTAACGTAGAAAACCAAATAACCCAGTTAATGATTTTAATTGTTAACTTAACAAATTAAACAAATTTTAGAGAGAAAATCATGGCATTAGCAGCAAAGAAAAAAATTAAAAAAGTCGTTCTGGCTTATTCTGGCGGTTTAGATACTTCAGCTATCATTCCGTGGTTAAAAGAAAATTATGAAGGCTGTGAGGTTGTCGCTTTTTGTGCGGATGTCGGTCAAGGCGAAGAAGAGCTTGAAGGCATTAAAGAAAAAGCTATTGCATCGGGCGCAAGTGAGTGTCACGTTGTTGATTTAAAAGAAGAGTATGTAAAAGATTATATTTACCCAATTCTTAAAACGGGTGCCGTATACGAAGGTCAGTACTTATTAGGTACCTCAATGGCGCGTCCAGTTATTGCTAAAGCCCATGTTGAAGTGGCATTAAAAGTTGGTGCGGATGCTGTTTGTCATGGTTGTACAGGTAAAGGTAATGACCAAGTACGTTTTGAGTCATGTTTTGCAGCGTTAGCGCCAGAGTTAACCGTTATTGCACCATGGCGTGAGTGGGACATGGTTTCTCGTGAAGACTTATTAGATTACTTAGCAGAGCGTAATATTCCTTGCTCAGCTTCATTAACTAAAATTTATAGCCGTGATGCAAACGCATGGCACATTTCTCATGAAGGTGGTGAGTTAGAAGATCCATGGTGTGAGCCATCAAAAGAAGTATGGACTATGACCGTAGATCCTATGGATGCGCCTAACACGCCTGAAAAAGTAGCGCTTAGCTTTGTAGAAGGTGAATTAGTTGCTGTTGACGGTAAAGACTTTTCAGGTAAAAACGGAGCAGGTGCGTATGACGCATTAATGTACCTAAACGATAAAGCGGCTGCTCATGGCGTCGGTCGTATTGATATCGTTGAAAACCGTTTGGTTGGCATGAAGTCACGTGGTTGTTATGAAACTCCAGGTGGTACGGTATTAATGGCGGCATACAAAGGATTAGAAACCTTAATTTTAGATAAAGAGTCATTAAAGTACCGAGAGTCAGTTGGTCTTGAATTCTCACATGTTATTTACGATGGTCGTTGGTTTACACCATTAGCTAAAGCACAATTAGCTTCAGCGGCTTCATTTGCTGAAAAGCTAACGGGCGATGTTGTGGTTAAGTTATACAAAGGTATGGCACAAGTGATTCAACGTCGTTCACCAAACAGCTTATATTCAGAAGCGTTTGCAACCTTTGGTGCTGATGATGTTTACGACCAAAAGCATGCTGAAGGCTTTATTCGTTTGTTCAGCTTATCAAGCAGAATTACAGCACTTTCTCAAGCTGACTCAGTACTTAAAGCAAGTAAGGACAAATAATTATGGCACTATGGGGCGGACGCTTTAAAGAAAAAGCGAGTGTACAGTTTAAAAAATTCAACGACTCATTACCTGTTGATTACCGTATGGCAGTACAAGATATTGTTGGTTCAATTGCGTGGGCTGAAGCGTTAACAACGGTTGACGTATTAAGTCAGGATGAATTTACTCGCTTAAAAGCAGCACTGCTTGAATTAAAAGCTTCAGTTGAAGAAAATCCTCAACAGATTTTACTTTCGGATGCTGAAGATATTCATAGCTGGGTTGAAGTTAACCTGATAGAAAAAACAGGTGATTTAGGTAAGAAGCTCCATACAGGCCGTAGCCGTAATGACCAAGTCGCTACCGACTTAAAATTATGGTGTAAAGAAACAGGGGGAGAAATTTTATTCGCCCTTGTGAGTTTACAACAAGCGCTGCTTAATTTAGCAGAGCGTGAAAGCAATACCGTATTACCTGGCTATACCCACTTACAGCGTGCTCAACCCGTAACTTTTGGTCACTGGTGTTTGGCTTATGTTGAAATGTTTGACCGTGATATTGGTCGTTTAAAAGACACCCTTTATCGAGCAGACACTTCACCATTAGGATCTGGTGCTTTAGCAGGTACTGCTTACCCAATTGATCGCGATTTATTAGCGCAAAACTTAGGCTTTAGAAGTGCTACTTTAAACAGCTTAGATGCGGTTTCAGACCGAGATCATGTATTAGAGTTACTCTCTAATGCCAGCATTTCTATGATGCATCTATCGCGTTTTGCTGAAGATTTAATTTTCTACAACTCAGGGGAAGCCGGCTTTGTTGAAATGAGCGATTTAGTGAGCTCAGGTTCATCATTAATGCCGCAAAAGAAAAACCCCGATGCCTGTGAATTAATTCGTGGTAAAGCAGGGCGCGTAATGGGCTCATTGTCTGGCATGATGGTAACAATGAAAGCGTTACCATTGGCTTATAACAAAGACATGCAAGAAGACAAAGAAGGCTTATTTGACGCGCTTGATACATGGCAAGAATGTATGGAAATGGCAGTGTTGGTTGCTGATGGCTTAAAAGTTAATAGAGCTCGCACTTTAGCCGCAGCTCAACAAGGCTATGCAAACTCAACTGAACTTGCTGATTACTTAGTAAGTAAAGATGTGCCATTTCGTGAAGCGCACCACATTGTTGGCGAAGTTGTTTTAGCGGCGATAGAAGCGGATCACGCTTTAGAAGATTTTTCATTAGCACAATTGCAACAATACAGTGACAAAATTGAGCAAGATGTTTTTGGGCACTTATCCATTGAGTCATGTTTAGATAAACGTGTTGCTATTGGCGGTACTTCAAGAACTCAAGTACAAAAAGCCCTTGCTGATATTCAAGGTAATCACGATAGCTTGAATGCACAAGTGGTAGGCGCGCCAAGTAAAATACAAATAAGCTCAGCTTTAAAACAAGTGAAGCAGCGTTTAAATGCTCAAAAGGCAGCGGCAATGTCGGTTAGACGTGCACGGATGTCAGACGTAGATAATATTTTTGCGTTAACAGAGTTTTGGGCAGAGCAAGGCGAAATTTTACCGCGTACTCGTGACAACATTATTCACGATATTCAAAATTTTGTGGTTGCAGAGCTTGATGGAAAAGTTGTTGGCACAGCGTCACTTTATATTTATCAAACAGGTTTAGCTGAAATTCGTTCGGTTGTTATTGAACAAAATGCTCAAAAGCAAGGTCAAGGTCGAGCATTAATTCAGTACTTACTCGAGTTTGCTCATCAAATGGAATTACAGCAAGTAATTGTACTGACTTATATTCCACAGTACTTCACTAAGTTAGGCTTTAATTTAATTGATAAAAGTTCATTAGCAGACAACATTATTGAGGATAGCGAGCCTAGCCCGCATAAAGATCCTAATGATGAGGTTGCCATGCAATACATGGTTAACCGTGCAAGCATTACCCCATAACGTGCATAAGAAAGGCATAGGAAAATAATTGAAGTCTATGGACAATAATATCAACAACGTGAAATGGTTTAGAAATGCCGCGCCGTATATTAATGCGCATCGTGGTAAAACCGTTGTGTTAATGTTTGGTGGTGAGGCGGTACTACACCCTAATTTTGCTAATATCATCCATGATATTTCTTTGTTACGTAGCTTAGGCGTTAAATTGGTGGTTGTGCATGGTGCACGACCACAAATTGAAGAGCGCATGGCGCAGCGTGATATTGAGCGAAAAATAGAAAAGAATGTGCGCATTACCGACGCAGAAACTTTAGTTGCGGTGAAAGATGCAACGGGCTCGTTACGCTTACACATTGAAGCGCTACTAAGTACTGGTTTAGTTAATTCACCGATGCATGGCTCGCAAATACGTGTTAGTACAGGTAATTTTGTCATTGCTAAACCAATGGGTGTCCGTGACGGTGTAGATTATAAATACACGGGCGTTGTGCGTAGAATAGATTCTGACGGCATTAACATGCAGTTAAATTATGGCTCTATTGTATTATTGTCGCCTATTGGCTATTCACCAACCGGTGAGGTTTTTAATTTAGCCTTAGAAGATGTTGCCGCGCAAACTGCTATTGCTCTAAAAGCCGACAAATTAATTACTTTTACTGAAGATGAAGGTTTAATCGATAATACTGGGGAGTTAATCAAAAGTTGTAGTGTTAGAACGGTAAAAACTTTGCTAGATGAAAAAGACTGCCATGTACGGCAATTATTGTTACGGGCAATTATTCAAAGTGGTGAAAACGGTGTTGAACGCTGTCATTGTATTAGCTATCAAAGTGATACTGCATTACTGCAAGAATTATTTACCCGAGATGGTGCCGGTACGTTAATTGCCAAAGATCATAAAGAGCTGATAGCCGTTGCTAGTATTGATGATGTTGCTGGTATTTTAGAATTGATACAGCCTTTGGAAGAAGAAGGGGTATTAGTTAAACGCTCTCGCGAACTACTTGAGGTAGAAATAGGACGTTTTATTGTGCTTAAAAAGGAAGATGTCATTATTGCATGTGCGGCATTATATCCTTACCCAGAAGTTGCTACAGGTGAAGTTGCCTGTGTGGTAATTCATCCTGATTATCGTAACGGTAATCGTGGTGAACGAGTGATGCAGGCTGTAGAGTTAGAGGCTAAAATGCAAGGTTTGTCGTCATTGTTTTTATTAACCACCGTAAGTGGACACTGGTTTAGAGAGCAAGGTTTCATCGAGAAAAATTTAGATGCGTTACCTGAAGGGAAAAAACAGATGTACAACTTTCAGCGTAATTCTCAAGTATTTATCAAACATATATAAATAGCTTGATGAGCGTTTATAAAATGAAAAGCCACTATTTGATAGTGGCTTTTTTAATGTCTTAGACTTAATGCTTTAGATGTAAGCCTTAAAATAGTTCAACTTCGGTTTTTGTTTCTGTACCATTAAGTATTTCATCACTGGTATCTTTAGTTACATATTCCGTTGGCGTTTTACCTAACCTAAAGTATTCAAACTTAGTACTTCTGTCGGTTTTATTGGTGAGTTTACCTGTTGCTTTGTCAATTCTCACTGAAACAATTTCAGTTGGTGGCTGGAAAGGCTCTATTGGTAAATCAGCCAATGCCTCTTTCATAAAAGCAATCCATGCAGGTTGTGCCGATCGCCCACCAAACTCACCGCCAACAATTTGTTCTCTGTCTAAATTGCTATTGTAAACACTCTGACCTAAGTTACGACTAGGATCATCAAAGCCAATCCAGGCCGTTGTTACTAAACGGCGAGAATAACCAGAAAACCAAGCATCTTTTGCTTCGTTGGTGGTACCTGTTTTTCCTGCGATATCACGACGTCCTAAAGCCCTAGCACGCCAACCTGTACCTTGCCAACCATTGGCTCCAGACCAGTCTGCTTCCCAAATTGCACTATTAAGTGCTTCAGTAATTAAAAAAGCATTTTGTGCACTAATAACACGAGGTGCGCTCTTAATAACATGGGAGCTAGTATTTGATGCAGCCTCTTGTTGTGAAACTACACTTTCAGGCTCTGTCATTATTGAGTCTTCGGTGAGTTTTACATCATTATCTATATTAACCATGCTATCAAAGTTTTCATTTGTTGCATCAACAGCAGCACATGGGTTACATGCCATTAATGGATCTGCTTGGTAAATAATTTCACCTTCAGAGTTTTCAATACGATCAATGATATAAGGTGATATTAAATAACCTGTGTTAGCAAATGCAGCAAAACCTGTCGCTATTTCTAGCGGAGTTAAAGAAGCCGAGCCTAACGCAAGCGATTCATTTCTAGGTAAGTCTGAAGGAGCGAAGCCAAATTTCGTCAGATGATTAATAATACCATCGAGTCCGACACCTTGTAGTAAACGTACTGCAATAACGTTTTTTGATTGGGCTAATGCTTGGCGCATTCGAATAGGACCAATATATTCTTCGGGAGAGTTTTTAGGTCGCCATACATCATCACCACTTTTATCCCATTGGTTAATTGGCGCATCATTAAGGATTGAGGCTAGAGTATAACCTTGCTCAAGCGCAGCAGAATAAATAAAAGGTTTAATGTTAGAACCAACTTGGCGCTTAGCTTGAGTGACTCGGTTAAACTGACTCTTTTTAAAACTAAACCCACCGACAATGGCTTTGATAGCCCCGTCATCTGGAGACATTGACACCATTGCTGAGCTCGCTTGCGGTAATTGGCTTAAGTGGTAGTTAGCATCACTGTCTTTTTGCACTAAAATAACATCGCCGTAAGTGAGTATTTCATTCGCACTTTTAGGGGGGGAGCCTTGTTTTCTATCATTAATAAAAGCACGTGCCCAATGCATTCCTTCCCAAGGAATTGTGCCTTGCTCATTATTAAGCAGTGCAATTTTTGCAGAATTTTCTAAAACAGTGGTGACAACCGCAGGTACAAGGCCTTGATCATACTCAACTTGTGTTAAGGCTTGATTAATTTCATCTAGCGTAAGCTCATCTACTTCTGATGTATTGATATTTGTATCATGAGGAGCATTGCTTGAGTTATTATTTTCAGTTTGTTTTCTTAAGTTTGGGCGTAAAGATAAAATTGGTCCGCGGTAGCCGTGGCGTTGATCATAGCTTAATAAGTTATTAGTCACTGCGGTGTCAGCTGCGTTTTGCAATTTACTATTAATAGTAGTGAAAACATTGTAGCCGTTTGTATAAGCCGCTTCTTTACCGTAAAGCGCTATCATTTTTTGATGCGCCATCTCAGCAGCATAAGGTGCTGATAACTCAATTTGTGCGCCATGTCTTTCGCCCGTAATTGGGGCAGCATTGGCTTCTTGATATGTCGCTTCATCAATATAACCACTTACGAGCATACGGTGTAAAACTACAGAGCGTCGCGCTAATGCACGCTCAGGGGAACGTATCGGATTAAGCGTTGAAGGGGCTTTAGGTAAACCCGCTAATACAGCTATTTGCGGTAATGTTAGCTCATTAATCTCTTTACCATAATACACTTGAGCAGCAGCGCCAAAACCAAATGAACGATGACCTAATTCGATTTTATTAATGTACAGCATTAATATTTCATCTTTAGTGAGTAAGCTCTCGATATGAAAAGAAAGAAAAATTTCACGAATCTTTCGGGTGTAAGTAACCTCACGAGTAAGAAAAAAGTTACGAGCAACTTGCATGGTAATAGTACTTGCGCCGCCTTTATCTTGCCCCATTAATTTTGCCAACACTGCTCTACCCATGCCTATAGGGTCTACGCCAAAATGTAAATAAAAACGGTCATCTTCAGTGGCTAATAAAGCGTCTATCAGTTGTTGGGGAACTTGATCTAACGTTAATGGAATACGTTTTTTCTCACCAAACTGAGAAATGAGTAAACCATCGTGCGTATAAATTTGCATGGGAGTTTGCCATTGAATATCCTTTAAAGAATTAACATCGGGCAATTCATCACGCATACTTAAATAAAGAGCAATAGCAGCAATAAATACTAAGGTTGCCATTACAAGACTGATTTTTAATAAATTCTTAAGTGAAAACACAAAAAACTCATTTTATAGTTAAAAATGTAAGATAATACTAGTATATCGTGTAAAAGCATGTAATAAATGTATTTATGCGTATTTTACGTCTAAAATAATTACAAAAAATATTTGCGGGTTCTTATGCTGGACAATTTATGGAAAAAGAAAGTCCCGATGATGGTTGGGATTGATATAGGCTCACATTCAGTAAAAGCTGTGTTATTAAGTCAAGGTGCTGAAGGATATATTCTAGAAGATTATGCCATTGAGCCGATGGCGCGTGGCGCTGTAATCGATCGTGAAATTCAAGATATTGAAGCGGTTGGTAGTGTGATTGAAAAAATAAGAAAAAAAATATCACTCAAAGCAACAGACGCAGCAGCAGCTGTTTCAGGGCAAACGGTTATTACCAAAGTTATTTATATGGATGTTGCATTAAATGAGGAAGAGCTGGCTAGCCAAATAGAAATAGAGGCTGATAGCTTAATCCCCTTCCCATTAGATGAGGTCAGCCTTGATTTTGAAACTTTGGATATTAATGAATCTGATCCCAGTAAAGTTAATGTTTTGTTAAGTGCAGCGCGTACTGAGTCGGTTGAGGCTAGAGTTGCGGCCTTAGAAGCTGGAGATTTTTCAGCAAAAGTTATCGATGTTGAATCTTATGCCGTAGGGCGTTCATATGACTTATGCCTATCTCAACTTCCAGAAGATGCCGAGGATAAAGTTGTTGCAATTGTCGATATTGGGGCAACGGTTACTTTATTTTCTGTTACTCAACAAGGTAAACACATTTATAGCCGCGATCAAATGTTTGGTGGTGAGCAATATACGCGTTCGATCGTCTCTTACTATAATAAATCTTTTGATGATGCGGAAAGAGCAAAGGTAAGTAACGACTTACCTCCTAATTATACATTTGAAGTGCTCGCTCCTTTTCATACTGTACTGATGCAGCAAATTCGCCGTGCTATTCAAATGTTTTTAACAACTAGTGGCCAAACAAAAGTCGATTACTTGTTGATTTCAGGTGGTACGGCAAAACTTGAAGGGGTTGAAGCGCTATTATCGGAAGAAATAGGTATTTATACCGTTATTGCTAACCCTTTTCACGGCATGGCTTTAGGTTCATCAGTTAATAGTGAAGAGCTTGCTATTGTTGCACCGCAATTAATGGTTGCAACAGGTTTAGCGTTAAGGAGTTTTACCCCATGGCACATATAAATCTACTCCCTTGGCGTGAAGCCTCACTAAAAAGAAAAAAGAAAGAGTATTTTACTATTTTAACGGCGGTAGGTTTAACTGCTCTAGCGTTAGTTTTAATTGTTAATTTTTACTATCAAGCGCGAATTGACGGACAAAATAGTCGTAATCAATTTCTCAAAAACGAAATAGCGCAACTTGACATTCAAATTAGCGAGATAAGAACACTTAATGAAAAAAAAGATGCCTTACAAAAACGTATCGATGTAATTGAACAATTACAGCGTAGCCGAAACGTGGGTACTCAAGTACTTGATGAAATAGCAAAAATAGTGCCTAATGGCATCTATATTACCCAGCTTGAAAAGCAAGGGAATGTTATTTATTTAACAGGAAAGAGTGAATCTAATAACCATTTAGCTAATATGATACGCGCTATTGAACTATCTGATTTATTTACAGATGCAACACCAGAGTCAATTACTGCTGATGATGATTCACCGAAATTGCTAAGTAGCTTTAAAATGAAAGTAAGAATTAAAGGCTTAATTGCAAATCCAAGTGCAACATTGGCGGCTAAATAGGGAGTTTAAAGATGAAGTTTGATGCATCGCAATTTGATAACCTCGAACTTGATAACATAGGGCAGTGGCCAGCAGCGGCTAAGTTGGTATTAGCAATATTTTTAGGTGTACTTGTATTAGGCCTAGGGTATATGGGGATTATTAGTAATCAATTAACCCAACTGGAACGCTCCTATGCAGAAGAGAAAATATTAAAAGATTCGTATAAAACCAAATATCATATTGCGGCTAATTTAGAGTTATTTCGCGCGCAAATGGTAGAAGCTGAAGATACTTTTGCTAATCAATTAAGAAGTTTGCCTAACAGTCATGAAACGCCTGGTTTACTTGATGATATTACTTTCATTGGTACTACAAGCGGTTTAGATTTTGTTAAATTAGAATGGCAGCCAGAAATCAGTAAAGAAATCTATATCGAGTTACCTATTGATATTGAAGTGATTGGTCCTTACCACGCTTTTGGTCAATTTGTGAGTAAAATCGCAGGGTTGCCAAGAATTGTTACTTTACATGACTTTATTATTAACATTGCTGAAAATGATAATGAAACGCTTAATTTAAAGTTACAAGCTAAGACCTACCGTTATCAAGAGGAGGTAGTTCAATGAAGCGTCTAAATTACCGCTCTTTATTGGTTGCGTCGATACTATCAGTATCATTAACGGGTTGTTTTGATGATACTAAAGACATTGAAGCACATATGGAACAAGTAAAAGCAACTACAACAAACTATATTGAACCTATGCCTGAAGTTCATGCATTCATTCATATCGCCTATTCAGCGCAAGAGCAACGTAGCCCCTTTGTACTGCCTAAGCCTGAAGTAATAGAACAAAAAATTCAACAAGTATCAGGTTGTTTAAGTCCTGATAGTAATCGACGTAAACAGCCATTAGAAAAATATGCACTCAGTGATTTAGTTATGAAGGGCACATTAGGTGACGAAAATAAACTTTGGGCACTACTAGAAGCTTCAGATTTAACCTTGCATAGAGTTTCTATTGGTAATTATTTAGGACTCTACCATGGAAAAATTACACAAGTGAGTACAACAAAAGTAAAAATTATGGAGTTATCCCCAGATGGAGCAGGTTGTTGGGTTGAGCGTGAAGCAGAATTGGAAATTGTTAAATCAGAGCCAAATAAGTAAAGGAAATAATAATGTTATTTAATAAAATCAAAAATCACCAAGGCTTTAGCAAATTACCACTCTGTTTAGTTTTGTTACTTTGTTTTGCGGCTCATATTGTTAATGCGAATGAAAATAATGATGTTAGCCACCTCAGTGAAATATCGTATAACACGCTACAAGCTGATCAAATTGAGCTAGTTTTTAAGTTTGACCGTAGTATTAGCGAGTTACCTGAAGTAAACACTTCAATGACTCCCGCATTTGTGAAAATTAATTTTGGTGCTGCTACTTATGCTCAGCACTTACAAAAAACACTTGTTCAACATGCTGGAATTGAAGAAGTAACTATTGATACATCTACGGGTAACATGGTGGCAAGTATTCAGTTAGAGAAACTCTCAGTATTTGATGTTGCTTTAACAGATGATAAAGAATTTTCTATTACTTTTAATTCAGGTTCATCTGCAGAGGTTGTTGAGAGTTTAAGCCCTGCTGGAAAAGCATTTATTAACCAAGTTGAATCGATTGACTTTAGATTGAATGAGAATAATGACGGACAGCTACTTATTTATCTTAGTGACAGTACATTAGCAGCAGACGTTAATGACAAGTTAGGCAAGGTGAATGTTGAATTACATAATACTAATATCAGTGATGAATTACTTTATAAACTTGATGTAACTGATTTTGGTACTGTTGTTAAGGGCATTGAAACTTTTAAAGATGGCCGTAATGCACGTTTTGTACTTGATGTTGAAAGCAACTTTACTTTCTCGCAAGAGCAAGAAGGTAATTTATTCATTTTAACCGTACAAAAAGAGGCGGAGAAAGCTCCTTCATACTTAGGTGAAACCGAAGATTTTACTGGCCGTGGCATTTCATTTAGTTTTCAAGATATCCCTGTAAGAACGGTACTGCAATTAATTGCGGATTATAACGACTTTAACTTAATAACAAGCGATACAGTAACGGGTAACATTACGCTACGTTTAGACGGTGTACCTTGGGATCAAGCATTAAGCATTATCCTAAAAGTTAAAGGTTTAGATAAGCGCATGCAGGGTAACATTTTAATGGTTGCTCCGGCTGATGAATTGGCCGCACGTGAAGCACAAACTTTACAAGCGCAGCAACAAGTTGAAGAGTTAGCGCCTTTATACTCTGAATATGTACAAATCAACTATGCTAAAGCGTTAGAATTTTCAGAACTTATTAAAAATGAAGATACCAGTATTTTATCGCCACGCGGTAGTGTGTCAGTTGATGAGCGTACTAATACCTTATTAATTCGTGACACCGCTAAAAGCATTGAAGATATTAAGCGTATGGTAACTATATTAGATGTTCCTGTTCGCCAAGTAATCATTGAAGCACGTATGGTAACGGTTAACGATGATTTAGATGAAGAGTTAGGTATACGTTGGGGTGTTACTAATACCGATGGCGAGAATATATCTTCAGGCTCTTTAGCTGGGGTAGACTCTGCACGAGGTGGTAATGTTCCTGACTTAGGCGATAGATTAAATGTAAATTTACCTGTTGTTAGTCCTGCTGGTTCTATTGCCTTTCAAGTGGCAAAACTAGCCAATGGTACAATTCTTGATTTAGAACTTTCAGCGTTAGAGAAAGAGAAAAAAGGTGAAGTTATTGCCAGTCCAAGAATTACTACCGCAAACCAAAAAGAAGCTTACATTGAGCAAGGTGTTGAAATTCCTTACCAAGAAGCTGCTTCAAGTGGTGCAACGGCAACTCAATTTAGGAAAGCTGTTTTAAGCTTAACGGTAACACCACATATCACACCTGATGATAAGATAATTCTTGATTTAGTGGTTACTCAGGACTCTATATCAGAGATACAAGTAGGTCTTGCTCCTTCAATCAATACTCAACGTATTGGTACGCAAGTACTGGCTGACAATGGTCAAACAATCGTATTAGGTGGTATTTACCAGCAAGAGATTATTAGCAGTGTTTCTAAGGTTCCTGTACTTGGTGATATTCCTTATTTAGGTTGGATGTTTAGTTCTAAGAGTAATAGTAATCGCAAAAAAGAATTACTAATTTTTGTTACTCCACGCATTGTCACAGAACATTTATAACATTTACTTCAATTCACTAAATAATATTCCCTTATTATTTAGTGAATTTTTAGCTTTTAAGAGTTTTTAATTAAGTTAACGGTAAACTTACTTGCAATTTGTAGTTAACAATTGCGATAATTACGCCCTTGAAATTTCCGAGGGAGACCTCTATTCCGTCAAAAGTGCTATTTTTACTATTATTTAGGTAGAAATTTCTTTTGAATGACCTGTTAACAAAACGAGTATGAAATAAATCTAATGGCAGAAAAACGTAATATTTTCCTTGTTGGCCCTATGGGTGCTGGTAAAAGTACTATAGGTAGAGAAATAGCCGACAGATTGCACCTTGAGTTTTTTGATTCTGATCAGGAAATTGAACGTCGTACTGGCGCTGATATCGCTTGGGTTTTTGATCTTGAAGGCGAGGAAGGCTTTCGTAAAAGAGAAGAAACTGTAATCGAAGACTTAAGTGAAAAACAAGGTATTGTTCTGGCTACTGGTGGTGGTTCAGTAATAAGTACTAATGTTCGCAATCGATTATCTGCTCGTGGCATTGTTGTGTATCTTGAAACAACTATTGATAAGCAAGTTGCTCGTACGCAACGTGATCGTCGCCGTCCTTTATTACAAACCTCAGAAGAGCCTCGTACAGTACTCGAAAACCTTGCTGTTGAGCGTAATCCTCTTTATGAAGAAATTGCTGATATTATTGTTAAGACTGATGAGCAAAGTGCAAAAGTTGTTGCACATAACATCATTGATAAACTTGAGTTTTAATATCGAATTTTAATCTATAGCAGTTCGACTTTTATATTTTTATCATTAGTGGCACCCTATGACTACCCTGAATTTAGAGCTTGGCGAACGCAGTTACCCTATTTTTATTGAATCAGGGTTGTTACAACAAACGTCAAAATTACCCTCGTATATTGGTGGCAAAAGAGTCTGTGTTGTTACTAATGATGTTGTTGCTCCCTTATACCTCGAGCAACTCAAAGCTAAACTCACTGACTTTATTGTTGATGACGTAGTGCTCCCTGATGGCGAAGCTTATAAAAACTTGGCTAGCTTTGAAGTTATTATGGCAAGTTTACTGAGAAATGAGCATGGCCGTGATACTACGCTTATTGCTTTAGGTGGTGGAGTTATTGGTGATATTACCGGCTTTGCTGCTGCGTGTTATCAACGTGGTATTAACTTTATTCAAATTCCGACTACACTGCTTTCTCAAGTTGACTCTTCTGTTGGTGGTAAAACTGCAGTTAATCACCCGCTAGGTAAAAACATGATTGGTGCTTTTTACCAACCTAAAGCGGTTTTTATCGACATTGACAGCCTAACTACATTACCTGTACGCGAGTTTAATGCCGGTATGGCTGAAGTGATTAAATATGGCATTTTAGGCGATCAGCGATTTTTCATTTGGTTAGAAAATAATATCGAGGCAATCAAGTCAGGTCGAAGTGATATTTTAGCTCAAATGATAGAGACTTGCTGTCAGTGTAAAGCTGACATTGTTGCTAAAGATGAAACTGAATCAGGCTTACGCGCTTTACTCAATTTAGGTCATACCTTTGGCCATGCTATTGAAGCAGAACAAGGCTATGGTAATTGGTTGCATGGTGAAGCAGTTGCTACTGGCATGGTACTTGCTGCTAAACTAGCTGTAGCAATGAATTTGCTTGAAGAGTCAGAATATCGTCGCATAGAGTTGTTAATTTCTGCATTTGACTTACCAATTAAAGCTCCGAGTAATATGGGGTTTAATGAATTTATTCAACATATGCGCAGAGATAAGAAAAACATAGCGGGTACATTACGCTTTATCGTTCCAACAGCAATCGGTAAATCGGAAATCCGTGATGATGTATCACAAGACTTACTTCAGCAAATTCTATAAATTATTTGATAGTGTCATCATAAATGACACTATCACAAATTTTCATAGAAAGGGTAAAGTATGTCTGCACTTCCAAGCAGTTCAACAGTGATTAATATAAAACCAGATAATAGCATCGCTAATATTAATGTTACGGCTCGTATTGATTATAATTTACGCTTTACTAAGCAAGCTGTACTTGTTGTAGGCGACAGTAATGATGATTATAGTCAGGTTGCTCGCCAATACCTTGTTGCCATATCAAATCAAGAAACTAACCAAGTAAATACCGCTTTTGTTTCTGCATCTTCTAAATTAAATGATATTCAGCTTCGTTGTCGCTTAATCGAACAGCTTTTCTCAAATACCTTATTTGATCCTGAGCAATCACTAGTACAAAGCGTTTTACGCTTAGCTCAGCAACAAAGTGATGTATTAACAATTATTATTGAACATGCCCAAGCGTTATCACTACAAATTAAATATGAACTATGTCAACTAGTTCAAGTAGCTAAGAAGAGCAACACGTTAATTAATGTGATTTTTTTTGGCAGCTTTGACTCAGGTAAAGAAGTCGTTGGTGATAAAACGCTATTCAAGAATAAGTTAGTGATTATTGATGCTTTAACAGGGCAACTATATAACTACGATGACCCGAAGCTGGCACCCGTAGTTAAACCGATTAAAGTGCATTTATGGCAAAAAATAGTGTTAGGCTTAAGTGTTGTTTTATTAATGGCTGCTTGCTTAGCGTTATTTATTTATATTAGCGATGTAGATAATAAATCATTGTTCACACAAACAACGGTGATGGCTGATAAAGCCAGCGAAGACTCCTTTAGTAAGCCTATAGTGACTTCTATTGATAGCTCTACTACTCCAATAACCGACAGTAACGATAAACAGCTAAATAAGCCTGCTACAACTGTTAATGAGGCTAATGCGACTGATATTTACCAAGCGCTTTTAAATGATACTGAATTGAAAGCGCCACAAGTCGCAAATAGTTCGGAAGTGTTCAACGCTTTATTGGCAACTACGTCAACGGCAGCGCTAGAAGAAGCGAGTGAAGATACGGAAATTCTGAGCCCAAATAATGAAGCAATTAAAGCATCAGAAACCTTAAAAACTAATACTTCAGAGGCTGGTTCGTACTATGCTCAAGCAGCATTGTTAGCGCCAGAGGGTTACGTTATACAAATAGCTGGATTTTTTGATAATAAACGCTTAACTGAGTTTTTAACTACTTATGAAACAATGCCTTTACATCATTACACTAAAGATCTAAATGGTAAGGAATTTACCGTCGTTACTTCTGAGAATTATGCAACCAAAGAAGATGCTAAAGCAGCAATTCAAGCGTTTCCTGATGATTTAGTAGCAAGAGACCCATGGATTAAACCCATTTCGCTTGTTCTTGCGGAAATTAATACCTTTAAAGAGTAAATCGAGCTACAATTCGCAGCGTAATTTTATTCAGATTTTAGGTTTAAGCGATTAATGAGCAAGAAGCATCGAGCATTTCTCAAGTGGGCAGGTGGTAAATATGGTCTGTCTGATGTTATTGCTAAAATGCTACCCAAAGAACAGCGTTTAATTGAGCCTTTTGTTGGCGCAGGATCGGTCTTTCTAAATACCAATTACGATCATTATATTTTGAATGATATTAATCAAGACTTGATTAATTTGTACCAAATACTGCAAAAATCTCCTGATACCTTTATTGCCGACGCGCGAAAAATATTTAATCCTGAACATAATGAAGCGGACACTTATTATCAATTAAGAGCTGAATTTAACGCTAGTAAAGATAGCTACTTTCGTTCGCTTATTTTTCTTTATATGAACCGCCACGGTTATAACGGCTTATGTCGATATAATAAGTCAGGCGGTTACAATGTTCCTTTTGGTAAATATAAAAAGCCTTACTTCCCTGAAGTTGAATTAAATTTTTTTGCTGAGAAGAGCCAAAAAGCTACATTTGTTTGTGAAGGTTATCGCAAAACATTCGCTAGAGCACTGCAGGGCGATGTTATCTATTGTGATCCTCCATATGTCCCATTAAGTAAAACAGCAAGTTTTACCAGTTATTCAGGTAATGGCTTTGGTTTAGATGAACAGGCTGATCTAGCTAATGTCGCAGAAGAAGTGAATGAAGCTAAAAATATTCCGGTATTGATTTCAAATCACGATACTATTTGGACGCGTAAGATTTATGAGCACTCAGCTAAAATAAAATCAATTCAAGTGGCTAGAACAATTAGTCAAAATGCAGGGCAGCGTAAAAAGGTTGCTGAATTATTGGCTTTGTATAAGTAACCTGAGCTCGGGATAGTAAACCCTAAACTGAACTTTCGATTTAACTATTTACTAAGACTAACTGCACAATTAAAACAAGCGATGCAATAAATGCAATCGTCAATATTACGCCTGCAACAATAAAGTGAGATAGCTTTCCTTGGGCGAAATCTTGTTTGCGGTTCTTATGGCTCTGCACTCCAAAAAAGGCAGCGAATACACTCTTAAATATTTGTTTAGCATTTCTCATAGTGTTTACCGCTTAACTATTTTTAATTAATCAAAACTATAATGTACTAACTCTATTAAATCTAAAAATTGTCGGTGAGTTGACTTGCTCTCTCCAGCAAACCACGCCCACCAACTTTTGTTGGGCCTATAAACGGCATTACAGGGATGGTTACTGTGACTTAATGGTAATTCAGACTTCAGTGTAGTGCAGTCTTTAAGAATGTTTTCATATTGAGTTTGCTTGGCGTGAATATTATTTACGCTATAACGATAAGTGCAAGATAAAGTTAATGCAATAATAAAGACTAAACAGAGTCTTTTAGGCTTGGTTAAAGTTATATCTGCCAGCATCCGTATTGACATGATTTACTCTATTACATAAAAAAGGTGTGATCGATTATAACCGAATCACACCTTTATGTCTTTGTTTGAATTTTATACTAATTTGTATCTTTAATTATTTTTATAAATCAATATCTATACTGTAAGCAATATAAGCTTTTATATCGCCTGCAGCACCATCTAAATCCGTTGCTGATGCACCTAAGGTAAAGCCTGATTTGTTAAAGCTCACACCATAATCAATAGAATCTTCACTAAGCCAATCACCAGAATATGAGCCTAAGTGCAGGGTGATATCGGCATCGTTTGCTAAAGCAAAACTGTAATCAGCACTGGCGTATATAGTGTCACCTACATCAGCTCCTTCACCAGAGGTTAATACGGCTACCCCTAAAGTCAGTGCTTCAAAAGTTACGCTGGCATAAACTTCAGAAAAATCGGCATCACCTGTAGTTTCATCTGGGTAAGCATAATAAATAAAGCCGACATCATAAGATAAACTGTCATTAATATCTGCAGAGTAACCACCATATAAATCTAACTCATAGCTCATATCATTGTTAGCCCAGTCGGCATTAGACACCCAAGTGCCAGCATAAAATCCTGAGCTATCTTCGTAATCAATACCACCTGATATTGCGGCAGAGCCATTAGTTTGTTCTAAACCACGCCATAAATAATTTGAAGTTGCGCCAACATTAGCAGATAGGCCTTCAGTTGCCTGTGCAGTGTTAGAGATAGCGATAGTACTGAAAACCAAACCAGTTAACGTAATAGGTAAAAGTATACTTTTCATATTATATTCCTAAGTGTTTATGTTGACGTTAAGTTTTATTCTAGTTACAGATAGAGCAAAAATAATGCCTATGAAAAAAAATAAGTAATATAAAAAATAACGATATTAATAACAGTGGCTTAGGAGGTTTAAATGAATTATATAATCAAGGGTGATTGTTTTTTATGCTCCTTAACGGTGCGGTTTTGTTAAAACTGCACCAGATTAATAGGTACAGTTATCACTTTCATATTCGCATTTCATTTTGGCTTGGGTATAATGTGGGCTGTTTTTTCAGGAATATACCATTATGCCTTCATACTTAATTGCTCCATCAATACTTTCTGCTGATTTCGCTCGTTTAGGTGACGATGTAGCTAAAGTACTTGCTGCAGGTGCAGATGTTGTTCACTTTGATGTGATGGACAACCATTTTGTGCCTAACTTAACATTTGGTCCTATGATCTGTGAGTCGTTAAGAAGTTACGGTATTACAGCGCCTATTGATGTACATTTAATGGTAAAGCCGGTTGATAGTTTAGTGCCTAGCTTTGCTAAAGCAGGAGCTGATATTATTACCTTTCATCCTGAAGCTAGCGATCATATTGATAGAACTTTACAGCTAATTAAAGATAATGGTTGTAAAGCGGGTTTAGTGTTAAATCCAGCAACACCTCTGCATTGTTTAGACTTTGTGATGGATAAACTTGATGTTATTTTATTGATGTCGGTGAATCCTGGCTTTGGTGGGCAATCATTTATTCCAACTACTTTAGACAAAATTCGCTTAGTCAAAGAAAAAATTATCGCTAGTGGCCGAGATATTCGCTTGCAAGTTGATGGCGGTGTTAAGGCAAGTAATATTGCTGAAATTGCGGCGGCAGGTGCTGATATGTTTGTTGCCGGTAGCGCGATTTTCTCACAGCCAGATTATAAAGTCGCCATTGATGATATGCGCGCAGAATTAAAAAAAGTAACGCCATAGCCGTTACGATAAAATAACGATTAAAGTAATTTAAAGGAAAATCATGAGTAAACCTATTGTATTAAGTGGCTGTCAGCCTTCAGGCGAATTAACTATTGGTAATTATTTAGGCGCATTAAAGCAATGGGTAAATATGCAACCAACCCATGAGTGTTATTATATGTTGGTTGATCAACACGCTATTACCGTTCGCCCTAAAGCGGCTGACTTACGTAATGCTACCCTTGATGGTTTAGCGCTATATTTGGCTTGTGGTGTTGACCCAGAACAAAGCACTATTTTTATTCAGTCACATGTACCTGAGCATGCACAACTTAGTTGGGTACTAAACTGTTACACCCAAATGGGTGAATTAAACCGTATGACTCAATATAAAGATAAGTCACAAAAATCTGAAGCGAATATGAACTCAGGCTTGTTTACTTATCCAGTATTAATGGCGGCAGATATTTTACTTTATGGTGCCGATACTGTGCCGGTAGGTGACGACCAGAAGCAACATTTAGAGTTAGCACGTGATATTGCAACACGCTTTAATAATATTTATGGTGATATTTTTACTGTCCCGGATCCTTTTATTCCACAGCACGGCGCTCGTGTCATGAGCTTACTTGAACCAAGCAAGAAAATGTCTAAGTCGGACACTAATCCGGGTAACTTTATTGGTTTATTAGAAGACCCTAAAAAAATTAGTAAAAAGATTAAGCGTGCGGTCACTGATTCAGACGAGCAAGCACGTATTTATTACAACATTGAAGAAAAGCCAGGCGTGTCTAATTTATTATCGCTATTATCATGCGCAACAGGAAAAACCGTCGCTGATTTAGTGCCTGAGTATGAAGATAAAATGTATGGTCATTTAAAAGGTGATGTTGCTGATGCTGTCGTTGCCATGCTTGAACCTATTCAAACTAAGTTTCATGAATACCGCGCAGACCAAAGCTTTTTAGAGCAAGTAATGCGCAGTGGCGCACAAAAAGCTTCTCAAAAAGCGAGCCCAATTTTAACTTCTGTGTATGATGCGGTAGGTTTTATTCCTCGCCCATAAATAGAAAGCTAGATTAATAAAAGCCCCCAAGCATTGTGATGTTTGGGGGCTTTTTATATTGGTTATATTCTTATTTAAAATAGCGAAATGGCTCTACAGATAATTATTACTCTTCTTCTTGAATAGACTTTTCAGCATCAATAAACAGTTGCTTACTTTGCTCAACAAAATCATCTACGCTACTACTTGGTGCAAGCAAAAAGCTTGGATCCATAATGGTCGCGTTATAGTTTGGATGAGGATCAAATTCAGGCTTGTTACTATACTGTACTAAGTAGCCGCCACCGAACAGTAATACGGTTAAACCTAACGCGGTAACCATTCTACGTTTTGCAGTCATATGAAAACCAATATAACTGTTGAGCCATAATAGGGTGAAAGTTAATGCAATAGGTACTAAGTTAATAAGAATTAGCATTACAGAATGACTAGCAGTATTAAACGCGACAATATTTTCCAATAAATCACTGAGCCACATTAAATTAAATAATGCAAAGCTGACCCCTAACTGCGCCATAACACGAGCATCATTTTTAGTTAAATGTGATACTAATGCGACAGCCGCAGGCCATACCCCAAATAGCAAAGACATGCCTATAGCGCTAACAAGTAGTTGGCTTAAGTTACTTTCTATTGGGTTGTTTAAATAGAAAACACCACCGGCAACCATAATAAAAATAGCAATGCTTAAGGTCAGTGCTATTGGACTGCGTAACAAGTCGATTAAGTTTTCAAAGGCACTAAAAGGTACAGTAGGCGCTACTTTATGGTCTCGAAATACAATACGGAGTTGGCTTTTTCCTAAATTAATAATATCGCCGTCTTCAATGATATGCTGGTTAGCTGATTGCTTTTTATTGCTAGCATTTTCTAGAAAGGTGCCATTAATCGTATTCTTGTCAGTTAACGTCCAAACACCGTCATTAAAATTGATATCAAGATGCTGTGGACAAATATGTGGATCGGATAAAATAATATCGTTGTTATAATCACGGCCAATACGAACTGTGCTTTTATTTAACTGGTGACGATGTAGTAATTTTTGACCACGGCTAATTTCCTCAATAATTATTTCCATGATACAGCCTCCATAAATTTATGGGTAAAGGCCATCGCATTTTTCTGGCTAACACCGGCAATAGTAAAGTGACTGACCAATGCTTGTTGGCCTTTATCAACTGAGGCACCTAAATATAAAACATCAAATAGTTTGGGAAAGTCTTTATAAGCACGAGTACAAAAAATACTTTTGCTTGTCATATTATTATTTTGCGGTGTGGTTAAGTCGTGCTGACATTGAAACTCGCTGACATCACCTTTACCAGCACGATTTCCTGCGCCAGCTCTTGCTATTTGTTGTTGATATAAATGATAGAACTTACTATCGCTCAACTCTTTTGCTTGCATGTGTTTGAACTCTATTTCAATATTCCCAGTAAATAAGTTCGCGGCTAAATAAGTATCTTCGTCTAAAGAGCAGTTAGCAACAGCGGCTAAAATTAAGGCATCACTCTTATCGGTATTTGAGTCACCCCAACAACGAATAAAAGGCACATCAATAATCGGAATAATTCCGTTGGCACCTAACTGTTTTGGTTGCCATGGACTATTAAGTAGCGTTGACATTAGCTCGTTCTGACTTGCTAACAGTTGAGATGCCATTTGTTTTTTTATGTCAGCAGGAGGTGATTTCTTAAACTCAGCATAGAGCTTTATTAATTTTCCGTGTGGAACGAGAAAACCTATTTGGTTACCTGAGGTGGCAACATTAATACCAACCACTTCCGCGTCTTTATTTACTACCGGACCCCCACTCATTCCTGAGTTAATTGAGCCGGTGAAGTGAATGCGATCACTAAATGATTCTTTTTTTAGACCATTGTATGTTCCTGGAACAACAATCATTCCTAAGTCATGTGGGTTACCTAATGAGAATAGTTTTTCACCTTTTTGAGGTGAGCTTTTCGAAAGTAAAAAATAATCCATGGGGGCAGTAACTTCGCGCTCAACTAAAGCAAGATCGTTAATTACATCAACACTTTTAAGTGTTAATTCGCCAGTATTTCCTAAGTTATCTAAGTATTCAATACGGTATTTAGTGGGATGGCGAGCATAACTTGAAATAACATGATAATTGGTTGCTATCATGCCATCGCTACTAATTTGAAAGCCAGACCCTATTGAAGATTTTTCTCCACTGGCCTTATCAATAAGCTTAATTTGATACAATGATGATGTTAATTGAGCAAAAATTTCTTCTGCTTGCTCGGCGGCGTGACTGGTAAAACTTACCAGTATAAAAAATAAGGTAAAAATCGCTTTCATTTATCTTCCTAATGAGAATGTCCAATACCATTGTGCCATTGTTTAGCCGCTAAAAATAGTCATAGTAAATATCATTTTTTGTTCCGTAAATTCACAATATTACGTGGGAATTTTATTTCACTTAATTACAAATATTATTATTATTTGCGCTGACACTACAATACATGTAGCCGTTATAATTCTTTGTTTATGGTGAACTTTTAGTATTAACTCATCGTATTAACTTGTTAAGGTTATATAGCTACTACTTTCACCTATTATATTTTGCTATATAGAGTCTGACACTTTATCCATTAGGAGCAGTGATGCACCAACCACAATTAAGCTTAAAACAATATTTAAAAGCCTTTAATATCATCACTTCAAAAGGGGACAAATCAAAGCATCGTTATTGTTTAGATAATGTTGATGCTTGGCATGATTTTGATGGTTATACCTGCTTTTTAGGTTATAAAGACTTAACCTTGACCCTATTATTTCATGGCAGGTACGCATTTGATTATCAGCATGAAGAAACCTTAACTGCTTTTTTAGCCTTACTTACAGAAATGCTAAAGGATAATCGCAGTGACTAATTTATTATCAGGTTTTGAAAATCATGTGTTAAATCATCATCAGGTGCTAGTTGGTGACCTGAGTGGTATCATTTTTGATTTAGATAATACCTTGGTCACATCATCGTTAGATTTTGCGGAAATCAAAGCTGAGCTTAACTGCCCAGAGCATCTTGATGTTTTATCTTTTGTTGCATCGCTTCCTATTGAGCAGCAACACGCCGCCAGTGAAAAAATTGTTGAGTTTGAGATGGCTGATGCACATTCATCTTCTTTGCTTGCAGGTACTAGGGAAATTCTTGCATTGTTAACCTCGCTAAATTTACCATTTGCTATAGTCACGCGAAATTGTAAAGCGGCAGCACAGGTAAAATTAACAAAAAATGATTTAACTGTTGATTTGGTATTAACACGAGAGGAGCATAAAGCGAAACCAGCGCCAGATGCCTTACTTCATATTGCTGACTTATGGCGGTGTCCGCCAGAAAAGTTACTCTATGTAGGTGATTACCTTTACGACATACAAGCGGCGAAAAATGCTAATATGCCTTCATGCTTATTAACTTTTGGTGAGCAATCGCCTTACGCCCATTTAGCTACCTTAGTTGCCCAAGATTTAAGTGAGTTAAATAAAGCGCTGACCTTAGCATTTAGTGATGTGAATCATTAACCTCTAATATGTTAATTAACTTTACTGAGTCAAACGAAATAAATTACTGGCGTGTCTCGAATGACAGCGTTATGGGTGGTGCTTCATCGAGCCTAATGTTGATTGAAGGCAATTATGGGCGTTTTTTCGGTAACATTTCACGGGATAACAATGGTGGCTTTAGTTCGGTCTATCGACGGATTGAATCATTAACCTCAGGTGTTGAGCGTATCCGTATTAATAGCAAAGGGGATGGTCAAACTTATCAAGTACGCATTATGTCTCATGTTGATGGTTATCGAGTTGCGTATCGTCACAATTTTGTCACCTTAAACGGCATTGAACAGCAGTTTAGTTTTAAACTGGCTGATTTTATTGCGACCTTTCGCGGCAGGCTATTACCTAATGCTCCAAAGTTAACGGCAGAAAGTGTGCAGGAGGTGGGCTTTTTAATGACTAAAAAAAAGCCAGGTAAGTTTGCTCTAATCATTAGTAATATTGAGTTTAGCTAGGGGCTGTTGATCTTTCGCGGTTAAATTTTGTTCGAGATAAAAGCGTTTTAATCGCGGCGGACAGTGTGTTGCCTAGTCATTCTAAGCAAATACTGTTCAACAAAGCGTAAAACGCTTTTAGCCGAATCCTTCGGACAGCGTTTGTTGGTCATTTTTACTGCGTTATCGCCTTTTTAGGTAACGCTACATGGATGTAGCTTATTAGAC
>NZ_JAHKPW010000045.1 GCF_018860755.1 Colwellia sp. D2M02
AATAAGCTACATCCATGTATCGTCACATAAAAGATGATAACGCAGTAAAAATGACCTACAAACGCTGTCCGCCGCGATTAAAGCGCTTTCATCTCGAACAAAATTTAACAGTGAAAGGTCAACAGCCTCTAGTACATAGTATTGATTTTTAATTTTCAAAACGGCAATACTAATTACTTATCTTAGAACTTAGAAATTAAATAAATGAATAGTTTACTCAACCGTACAAAAGTTAAGTTTAATATGATTACAGCATTTAGATATTATCACTGAACAAGTTGCCACAACTCAAAGAGTCAATCTGTACAGCGGCCAAAAGCACCATAAAAAATGTGTTAATGATTTTTATACTATACTCCAATAAAAACTCACTAAGAACATCACATAAAAATCAAATAAACCATTGTAATAAATACTATTTACTGTTTTGCCAAAGAGTTTATAAAGTATATTTTAATCATTTGAAGGAGGTTATATGAAAAATTTATTTAAAGGCATGTTATGTGGTTCAATATTGGCCCTATCATCACTTACGGCTAATGCTGGATTGTTTAACATTAATATTGCTGACAATGGTGGCTTAACAACTTCACAGTCAGCTATTTTTGATATTGCTTCAAGCTTCTGGCAAAGCCATATAATTGGCACACAAGCTGATGCAGATATTTCATTAACAATTAACGCATCAGGTCAAGATATTGATGGTGTAAATGGAATATTAGGCAGTGCAGGACCAAATTACGTTGGAGGAGCTGATGGGTTTTTATATACCACCATAGGTAGTATGCGCTTTGATATAGCGGACTTAGCAAGCTTAGAATCATCGGGCGCCTTGTTTGCCGTTATTCTTCATGAAATGGCTCATGTTATGGGTTTTGGTACCTTATGGAACCCTTCTGATTATGGATTTTTGGGGTATCAGAGTGTTTATGTTAATGGTACTGGGCAATATACTGGCGCACATGGCTTAGCAATGTACCAAGAAGAGTTTAACTTGCCCTCAGCAAGCTATATTCCCGTAGAATTAGACGGCGGCCCAGGTACAGCAAACGGCCATTGGGATGAAACATGGCTTACTCCTACAGGCAATGACTCAGATTTAATGACGGGCTATTTAAACTTCCCCACCACGTTAAGTAACACCACTTTAGCCTCATTTGCCGATATAGGGTATATCGTTAGGTTAGATGATGGACGTATTATTGGCGCAGCAGCCATACCAACGCCAGCAACATTAGTCCTGTTTATGTCAGCATTTTTAGTATTGATGAGTCGCAACCCAAAAGTCAAAGCCACCTTTTGATATCAACAACTTAAACTTAAAACGCTTTATTTAATGGTGGGGAGCTCTACCCCACCTTCTTATTAACATCTTTGAGAAATAAACCATTCTGCCTTTACTTTATAGCAAAAGTTAACAATTAACACGGCAATAAAACCCCATATTTACAGCGACTTGGATAACAATCAAAACGGTAACTTATCCTCTGTAGAGCAGCTATCACAGCATAATACTCCAGCTTACTCACTGTCAGTAAAAGTAGCCGATAAAAAGATAAAATCACAAAAATAAAATAGAAGCGAATTGATAACACATTAAAAATAAACTAATAAAAAAATAAATACCATTTGATAATGTTACTATATCACATTAGTATGCAATTCATTATTTACGAATAAGCTTCATATACCGTAAATAACAACACAACTAAATACATTATAATTTAACACGCCGCTTGGCAGGTATTATCGATGATAGATACGAATAACACGCTTCAAAAAAGTCAATGCGAAACAAACATTTTACGGCGCACAACGATGTCTGAACACTACTCAGTACTTGCAGATATTTATGAAGACGATATCAACTTAGCGGTTTGGAAACGACCATTACCGAGCAATATGAAAGAATGTATTGAAGAAATAATTCTTAAAAAGCCCGCGTTTAAAAGCATAATGACTGTAAGCCCTAACAATATACGCGAACATGTGCGGGAGTGTTTCGCAGATATTGAGACAAGTAAAGAGCTTCGCGAACATATTTGCTTGTTGGTTGACATGTTTTGTACGCTTTTTGATTTAGAATATGCGGGGTTACGATTGAAGCTACTCGATAGCCCTATGTGCCCCAAGTTTCATGTTGATAAAGTACCTTGCCGTTTAATTACTACCTTTTATGGTTCGGCAACACAATGGCTACCTCATAATGCAGTAAATCGCACAAAACTAGGTGCAGGCAGTGAAGGACTAAGTGATGAATGTTCTGGCATTATTAACCCTGACGCTACTGTTCAGCAATTATCATCGGGAGATGTTGCCTTATTAAAAGGGGAGTCATGGCATAACAATGAAAATGCTGGCTTAGTGCACCGCTCACCGATCCTTGCTCAAAATGAACACCGCTTATTGCTCACGTTAGATTTTGTGAATTAGTCTAATGGAGAGTTTAATACGCAATACAAAAGTAAAGTATTTAATAGTAGTAACTTTAAAGTTACTACTACTTAATAGTGCTGCTTCACACAGTATTGCACTAGCACACGATCATACAACCTACTCTACTCACAATACTAATAAGCATAATACGAATAAACATAATGCACACCAACATGGCTATGCTGAGTTAACAATGATCATTGAGGGTAATAGTTTAATGGTGCAAATTTTATCACCTGCTGACAGTTTACTCGGGTTTGAACATCAGGCCGCTACTGAACAGGAACTGGCTACGTTGAATCGTATTAAAAATAATCTTGCTTCAACTAACAATATATTAACGCTCGATAATGGTGACTGCCGGTTAATAGATACTTTAATTGATACCCAGGCTGTTGACCCAAAAACACAAAGCCACAAAGCCACAAAACCATATAACAATCGATCAAGCAGAGCCGAAAATCACGCAGAAATAGAAATTAATTATCAATTTACTTGTGCATCAATCTCTAAAGTAAACAATATTTCACTTGAGTTATTTAAGCATTACCCAGCCATTGAACAAGTACGGGCAATATGGATACGCGAAAACAAGCAAGGCTCATATTTATTAACCCCCTCAAAAACAATATTGACATTAAATTAAGGTAATCACATGGACGTAACGCAGTTACGATTAACGCAAGCGGAAGATAAATGTCGACAGCTTGGAGTGCAACTGACCTCAAAAAGAAAACTCGTGCTGACCTTATTATTACAGGCTGGTAAAGCCGTATCGGCATATGAGTTGATTGACTTATTCAAGCGTAATTTTCAACAATCATTACCCCCAATGTCTGTTTATCGTATTTTAGAGTTTTTAGAGCAATCTCAACTCATTCACCGACTACATATTGCTAACAAGTATGTAGCTTGTCGACATATTAAAAGTACGCCAGAGCAAACTATTTCACAATTGCTTTTTTGTCACCAATGTCAGCGTGTAGATGAAATTGAGCTCAACCAGTCTCACTTGGCGGCATTAGACAGCAATATAAAAGAAACAGGGTACCAATTACTATCCTCACACATAGAACTAAATTGTATTTGTAACTCATGTTCAGAGTGAAATGGCAACTAGGATAAAAATACAAAAATTTAATAAAACATAAGGCTCGTTCAATGAAAGAAATATCTATCACTAGTGATAAAATAGCCATTGGTATATCACTGTTATGCTTAGCTCACTGTTTAGCGTTACCGCTACTCATTATATTACTACCTAGTATTGCTCAATTATCACTAGAGCAAGAAACATATCATTATGCCATGGTGCTTATTGTGGTTCCTATCAGCTGCTATGCATTAATATTAGGTTATAAAAAACATAATAAAATATCGGTGCTTTTGATTGGCGTAGTTGGTTTGATTTTTTTAGTTTTAGCGGTGTTGTTAGGAGAAGAAAAGATAGGTAGTTTAGGTGAAAAAACAATGACCGTTATCGGCTCTATAATTATTGCTTATAGCCATTATAAAAACTTTAATTTAAGTCATAACAAAGCGCCTTGTTTATATTCGTGTGGTGCAAAAAAATAGTACTTTAAATAAGTACTATTTCACTTTAGGGTTACACTAGGGACGGTTGATCTTTCGAGATTATTTTTGCAGCTTTTTGTTGGGTATTTATACAAGGCAGAGCCTTTGTAATGTAGTTATTCAGGACAATAAGCTCCTGCATTGTCTAATAAGCTACATCCATGTAGCGTTACCTAAAAAGGCGATAACGCAGTAAAAATGACCAACAAACGCTGTCCGAAGGATTCGGCTAAAAGCGTTTTACGCTTTGTTGAACAG
>NZ_JAHKPW010000030.1 GCF_018860755.1 Colwellia sp. D2M02
CATATATAAGTATATATTTTGCATGAACATCATTCATTGAAGCGTTTTTTGTTCCGCTTATAAAAGCTAAGAACTTAAGTAAAACATCAATAAAGTGAGTGTTCACACAAATTGCATGATAACTAATTGTTAAAGAAGAAGATAAGAGTCACATTCGCTCATTATCATCGCTACTGGTAAGTAGCGTGCTTGTTGCCGTAGCCCCGAAGCAGGATGCGTATCATACGCCTCCGAGTTTTGATGTCAACCTTTAATTTCAAATTAATTTTAGAATCATTTAAAAGTAAACGTTAAGTGGCTTGTTTATTCGATAAAACGAGTAGATAAGCTATCAAAACAGTTCTTTCAGGCTTCTTTTTGGCTGAACCCCTTGGAACTGGAGCGCATTATAGAGAGCTAACTTGAATGCGCAAGGGTTATTTTCACTTTAATGACTGTTCGACTATAAATACGGCTACATGGTTAAAAACAACACGAAAAATGAAGATTTAAGCTTAGAAGTTGCTATCTTCGTAGTCTTCTTTTTGATTGGCCTGCTTTTTTCCCCGCTAGAGCTTGCTGTCGTGCTTTCTTTTTATTGAGCTTAGGTGCATTCATAGCATCAAGTGTTACTTTATTAAGATCTGGTTCATAGCCAGGAAACCATTGCTGTAATAATCGATAGTCCAATATTTTTTCAATAGCCTCTAACAACCACTCTTCTGAAGGGCTTAGCAAAGATACCGCTAAACCAGACTTACCTGCGCGAGCAGTACGCCCAATTCTATGGATATAGTCTTCAGCTTGGTGCGGTAGTTCATAATTAATGACATATCCTAATTCATTAATGTCTATTCCTCGAGCAGCAACATCTGTTGCCACTAAAGCTCGTACTTTACCTGTTTTAAAGTCTGCTAATGCTTTTTCTCTCGCACCTTGCGATTTGTCACCGTGAATAGATTGCGCTTTAATACCGTCTTTGCACATTTCTTTTGCTAATGCATCTGCTGTTGCTTTAGTTCTTGTGAAAATCAAGACTTGCTGCCAATTTTTTGATCCAATTAAAAATGATGTTAACTCTCTTTTTTTATCAGCATCAACCATGTAAACGATTTGTTCTATTTCGCTTGCTACAGTATTTTTAGCATCTATTTCTATACACTCTGCATCGGTAATCAGTTTTTTAGCGACTTTATAAACTTCATCATTAAAAGTTGCGGAGAATAGTAAAGTTTGTCGCTTAACAGAGAGGTGCGTTAAAATTTTATCTATTTCATCTTTAAAGCCCATATCTAACATACGATCAGCTTCATCAAAAACAAGGTACTGAACATCATCAAGACTAACTATACCTGACTGTAAATGATCGATTAACCTACCAGGTGTTGCCACGAGAATATCTACACCTTGAGCTATCCTTTCTGCTTGCTCTTTTGCACTCACCCCGCCATAAGCTAATGCTGACTGTAATGGCGTATATTGACTATATTCGGTAAAACTCTTATGCACCTGTTTTGCTAATTCACGGGTTGGTGTAAGTACAAGTACTCTAAGTGCGGGGTCAACCTTATTCTGCTCAATTAAATGCTGTAAAATAGGTAGCGCAAATGCTGCTGTTTTTCCTGTGCCTGTTTGGGCTCTAGCCATTAGATCGTGTTTTTTAAGAATCACGGGAATAGCTTGTTGCTGAATGTCAGTTGGTGAGTCGTAGTTAAGTTCAGCTAACGCCTTTGATATAGCGTTATTAAAAGAAAAAGCAGCGAAGGTCATGTGATGATCATATAAGTTAAAAAGTAATGCTATAGTTTAACAGAGTTAACTTTAACTTGCAGATTATAGACGGTCAGTTAAAGTTAGATTTCATAAATGGATAGATTAAGCATAGTATGGAAAACACTGACTACGATGATATGCGCTTTTTAATAGTAGATAACCTCAAGCCATCTCAAGACATCTTAAAGCAATTTGCCATGAGGCTTACAAGTAAGCAGGTAGATAGTACTCATTATGCCCAAGATGTTATCACTATTTGTCAACAAAAGTCATATGATGTCATTCTACTTGGTTACGATTTAGGTGAAGATCAAAAAAATGGTCAACAGATATTAGAAGAGCTTCGAGTTAATAACTTTATAAATCGCCATTGTATAATTATTCTAATTACCGCTGAAATATCTCAAGCGATGGTGCTAGCAGCACTTGAGCATAAGCCTGACAATTACTTATGTAAGCCTTACTCGTTAAATGAGTTAAATAATCGTCTTCTTAGCTGTATTAGAAAGAAAAAGTCGATGGCTGCTATTTATCATGCATTAGAACAAGGTAAACCAACTTTAGTGATAGAACGATGCGATGATGCACTGGCTCAAAGCACTCCCTACAAAGCTGAGTGTCTTGGTATTAAGTCAAGACAACTATTTCAGCTTGAAAAATACGATCAAGCACAAGCAATTTACTTGTCGTATAAAGATAATAAAAGCTGTCAGTGGGCTAATATCGGCTTAGGAAGAATAGCCTTACAAAAAGAGCAACTTGACCATGCAGAGGCTATTTTCAAACAAGCAATACTCATAAATCCTTATTACCTTGCAAGTTATGATTGGCTCGCATTGACTTATCAAAAAAAATTACAATTTTTATTTGCCGAAGAGATATTGGAACAGGCTTTAAGTTTATCACCACGATCTTTACCGCGACTAAAAAGGTATGCACAATTATGCTTACAGAATGAGCACTTTGATAAAGCGACATATGCATACGAACAAACTTACATCCTTGCTCATAACTCTATACATCACTCCCCTGATAATGCAATTAGCTTTGCCAAAGCTTTAATTGAATACGTGCCAATATTACCAGCATTAGATGCAAAGAAAATGAGCACGAAAGCGTTCAAATACCTTAAACAGATGAGTCGTGATTTCAATAGGGCCGAATTTAGAATTCAATCGCATTTATTAACTGCTTGTTTATTGGAACAAACTAATGAAGCACGCCTTGCTCAAGAAGCATTAGATAATGGTGCTAAGCTCTTAACTCGAGAGCGTGATAATTTATCGTCAGACTCACTACTTAAAATTACTGAAGTCATGAAGAAAATTCCTTCAGCTAATAATAAGTATTCAGAGCTACTTATAATTAATAAAGAAAGTGACGCTAATGATTACAACGACAAAGCACAAGCAGCTCTAGAAAAAAGTATTAGCCTATACCATAGTAAAAAATTTAGCGCTGCAATTGAAGAGCTGACTAAAGCACTAAACTCTTTTCCTGAACACCTAGGAATAAAGTTAAACTTACTACAAGTTTATTTAATGGCTTATGAAGAGAGTGAAGTAGAAAATACACTATTAATGTCAGCGAAAATATTATTAAAAGAACTGAGCACAATTGATTTCTCAGAAGACGAAAAATTAAGACTAAGAAAACTGCAAAGAAAATACCAAGCGCTAGCAGGTATCTAATTAAAAGAATTAGTATTTCAAAAAAAGCTATTAGTAAGATCTTCAGAAAGCAAAAAACCGTAGTAAATACTACGGCTTTTTATATGATGGTGGAGGGAGGTGGATTCGAACCACCGAAGGCTGAGCCGTCAGATTTACAGTCTGATCCCTTTGGCCACTCGGGAACCCCTCCACGGGGCCATTTTTATCATTTTACTGATAAGAATTAGGAGTCTAACAATGTCCTACTCTCACATGGGAACTCCCACACTACCATCGGCGCTACTGCGTTTCACTTCTGAGTTCGGAATGGGATCAGGTGGTACCACAGTGCTATTGTCGTTAGACAAAAACTTTAATGTATTAATTATCTAAATAAATGATTAATACATTAGAGCTAACAAAAAGCCCATCACCTTGTAAGGGGCTTCTCATGAGCTTTCGCTCGAATAGAAGTTTAGCAATGTCCTACTCTCACATGGGAACTCCCACACTACCATCGGCGCTACTGCGTTTCACTTCTGAGTTCGGAATGGGATCAGGTGGTACCACAGTGCTATGGTCGCTAAACAAAAACTTTTTAATTACCCAACTTACGTCGGTAATTAGCAAT
>NZ_JAHKPW010000090.1:0-9825 GCF_018860755.1 Colwellia sp. D2M02
AGGCTTCTTTTTGGCTGAACCCCTTGGAACTGGAGCGCATTATAGAGAGCTAACTTGAATGCGCAAGGGTTATTTTCATTTTAATGACTGTTCGCTGATAATTACCACGAATTGAGCATTTAACCAGCCATTTATTTCTTTTTGGTCTACCTTTTACTTATATAGTGTATAAATTGCATAATTTTTACGCCTGAATAGTTGCACATTAGAAAAAGCTCGGTAACATAGAATTGCTATTTAGAGTTATCCAACTATATAAAAATATACAAATCGTATTTCTACAATAATAATTAGGTATCCATTTATGAAATCTCCTCAACTAATCACAGTGATCATTGCTGCAGCTTTTGCAGTTATCGCTTATGTCCTTACAATTGCTTTATCTCCTGTAACGCCTGTGTTAATCGCAGCCATTGCCTTTGTTAGTGCTTTTGTTGCTCCTTTAATTGGTGGTGCAACATCATCAAGCACTTCTTCGACCGGGAATACTGGTCTCCCTGCTAATGAAGATGTGAAAACTCTTTATGTAGGTAATTTACCTTACCGCGCAAATGAAACCACTGTAAGAGAATTATTTGCTGACTACGGTACTGTGCTATCAGTACGTTTAATGAAAGATAAACATACCGGTAAACGTCGTGGTTTTGGTTTTGTTGAAATGGCAACTAAAGATTTAGATGTTGCGATTTCAGCATTGAATGATACTGAATTTCAACAACGCACTTTGAAGGTACGTGAAGCGAAAGAGCGTCCTGAACGTAGCGAGTAAATTTAAACACAACCATAAGGTTGTCATTATATAAAAGGCCGTTAATAGTAATATTAACGGCCTTTCTTTTTATTTTGTCTCGCTCTGAATATTGCTTTATACGTTATATGAGCTGACTACTTAGCTTTACTGGAAATCTATAACTGCTCAAGTATATTGTGCCAACGTGTTAATTGCCCTTCTAATGTATGACTAGGTTGAGCTATAAAGTCAGCCTTAATAATGGCATCATAAAATTTATTAATATTACTTTCAGCTGGAGAGAGTAATTGCTCTGCTTGCTGTTGCAACTGCTGGAACTGTTTCATAAAGTCGATAGCAGGTTTAAGTTGTTGGGCTAACCCTTTACGCTTATCCGTATTATCTACACTTGCTTCACTCTGATTATTCGCAACTTCGGAATACTTTTGACTTACTGATGTTTGCTGAGTTAGGTTCATGCTAAAGCTAGCAATTTGTGAAGACTCAACATTAAGCTCAGTAGCCTTTTCAAAGGCCTTTTCAATATCTCCTGTAAAGAATTGATGTTGAACCTCCCTAACCTCTTCAATTAATTGGCCAAGCGCTGCTTTTTCATCATCATTTAAATCTCCTTCTACGCTATACGAAAAATTACGTTCGCTGTAAAAAGTTTGTTCGACTTGGTAACTATTTGATGATGATTGCTCATTAATGTTTTTTCCTTGGGAAGCACTAAAGTCAATATTGATACGATCCCCTTCTGCAGTGACAATACTTACGCTACTGGTTTGAGACTTAGAAATAGATGACTCGTTAGTAGATAAAATATTTTCTATTGCTTCTTCTGGCGCAAATACCTGCTGATGTAACTCATCAATTTTTGTATTAATAAGATCTCTGCTTTTCTCGATACCTGTTTCTATATCTTCTGTTAACGATTCACTATCTTTTAGCACTTCAAGTGCATCGCCAATTCCTTGTTCCACGCCAGATCGCGCTTGATCAAATAACTCAGTGAGCTTTTCATCACCGACATCTCTTGATTTAGCGGAGAGAATTGTCGAACCAATAAAAGCCATGACATTTTTAGCCACTTCTTCAAAGTCAAATAACGAGCCTGCACTTTCTTGCTCTGCTTTCGCTAAATCTATATCTGCGAGGTTTTGATTACGAGTAATAGCGGTATCATTGGTTGATGAAGAAAAATGAGAGAAAATTGATTGATACATTACTTTTGCGGCAAAGCCACTTTTGCCTAAACTTTTAATCGCTTGCAGATCAAATATTGCCCGACCTTTTCCAGTGTGGCGAATAGGTTCGTTGCCTTGCTCTGCTATACTAGTTTGGTTTTTACTCTTAAGGCTGTCAGCTCGATTAGGTATAGTTCGCTGATTAATAGAGTGTAGTAGATCGTTTAACTTTGTCATAATGCTGCCTTAATGTGAATTAACCCTAAAGTTAATAGCTCAGTCTATATTAGCTTATCGGCAACAATGTACAAAAGTTAAGCAATAAAAGTTGGCTATATTGTTATACATTACTTGATTAGTGTTCAATGCACATTAAGGCTAGACAAAAATCATCGCGATAGTAGAATTCGCGCTGTTATCTCTTTATCACTCTATTTCAAAAGGCAATACTATGTTTAGTCATATCCACCCCGATAATTACCCTGAGCAGTTATCAAACAAACAACAAGATATGGCCGAACTGTTTAGTCACTTTACTATGCCTGTTGCCGAAGTTTATCCATCACAGCCGCTTAATTACCGTCAACGTGCTGAATTTAGAGTGTGGCATCAAGGTGATGATCTTTATTACATTATGTTTAACAGTGAAACTAAAGAAAAGTTTCGTGTTGATGACTTTCCCGTTGCTAGCGAATTAATTAATAAAGCAATGAAAGGTTTAATTACTGCAATTAAAGATAATCAAGACCTGAGATATAAACTGTTTCAAGTAGATTTTTTATCGACTTTAAGTGGCGAGCTATTAATTAGTTTACTTTACCACAAGCCTTTAGAAAAAAGTTGGGAGCAAGCTGCGAAAGCACTTAAAGTAGAGCTCTCTGCAATTGCTCCTGTGGATATTATTGGAAGAGCTAAAAAGCAAAAAATTATTGTTGATAAAGATTACGTTATGGAATCACTTAACGTTGGCAATAAAACATTCATTTACCAGCAAGTAGAAAATAGCTTCACACAGCCTAATGCGCAGGTAAATGAACAAATGTTATTGTGGGCACAACAAGCAACTAAAGACTCAACAGGTGACTTAATTGAGCTGTATTGCGGTAATGGTAACTTTAGTATTGCACTTGCTGAAAACTTCACACGTGTATTAGGGACTGAAATATCAAAAACATCAGTTCGCTCAGCGCAAATTAATATTGAGAAAAACGGCATCGATAATATCGATATTGTAAGAATGTCGAGTGAAGAGTTTAGTCAGGCAATGAATGGTGAACGTCAATTTAGACGTTTAGAGGGGTTTGACCTAACCGCTTATAATTACGATACCGTATTAGTAGATCCGCCAAGAGCGGGTTTAGATAAAGATAGTGTCGAGCTCGTTAGACGCTTTGAAAAAGTAATTTACATTTCATGTAACCCTGAAACGCTCAAAGAAAATTTAGCTTTATTAACAACTACGCACAAGGTAGATAAATACGCGTTATTTGATCAGTTCCCTTATACCCACCATATTGAGGTTGGTGTAATACTAACTAAAAAATAACTATCAGCAGATATAAAAGTGATTTTTGCAAAAATAAAGCAGGCTATTTCTTACCTGCTTTACGTCTATCACTTAACTCCGCGGCGCCACGAGCAATAAATCTTAATTGCTGAATGGTTTGTTGAGCTAATTGTTCACGCTCATTTTTATCATCAATATCTAATGCGTCAGACCCCGCGCTAAAAACAATAGTTACCGCAGCATTCGCTTGCATGTAGGCAACTTCGGCATCAAGTTGGTTAGCTTGTTGTAAATAGTCACGCAACTCCATAGTAAAGTAACGAATTTCACGAATTACCGCAGCACGAAATGCCGCAGAAGTTCCTGAACGTTCACGCAATAATAAACGAAAAATATTACCGTTACTTTCAATAAGTTCCATAAATGTTTGTACCGATATTTGAATAACCGAGCCACCTTTAGCAATACGCTGTCTGGCTTGGCGCATAAGTTGTCGTAACGTTAATCCTGCTTCATCAACTAATGTTAGCCCTAATTCATCCATATCAGAAAAATGTCGATAAAAAGACGTTGGCGCTAAGCCAGCCTCTTTCGCTACTTCTCGTAAACTTAAATTAGAAAAACTGCGCTCTGCACTGAGTTGGTTTAAAGCCGCATCAATTAATAGCCTGCGAGTTTTTTCTTTTTGTTGTGCTCTAACACCACTCATAGTGATTACTCTGTTTACAAAATATCGAATTAATAGCAATTATCATACTGTAATAATGACAACTTGTCAGTTGGCTCTTTTCTAAAGAAATTTACAGAAGGTACTTGACTGGACCGACAAGAAAGCTAAACTACCATAAACAGCGTACAAGTGTACGCTTAAATGTGAAGATTTATTAAAATTCGTAAAACTCAAATTGCACAGTGAAATTTAACCACAATAGCTGTCGTTAATTTATTAAAAGAGAACCTAATGAAAAAACCCGCTATTATCTGGCTGAATGTTACTATTTTTGCTGTAACCTTTTTATTTGCCGCTATTGTTGTACCTTACAGAGCTATAACACATGGTTTTGATATAACAGAAATAACCGCTGCTATTGTTTGTTTTATCTATTGCGGCATGTCAATTACCGCAGGTTATCACCGTCTTTGGGCTCACAAAGCCTACCAAGCACATTGGAGTTTACGACTCATTTTTGCTTTAGGTGGTGCATTCGCCTTGCAAAATAGCATATTACATTGGTCATCTGATCATCGTGTTCATCACAAGCATGTCGATAATAATGATAAAGACCCCTACTCGGCTAAAAGAGGTTTTTGGTTTTCTCATATCGGTTGGATGTGCAGAAGATACCAAGAAGATCGCTACAGTGATTACACTAACGTTCGCGATCTTAAAAAAGATGGTATTGTTATGTGGCAGCACAAGTACTATGTACCACTCGCGTTACTGATGAATTTTGGTATTCCTATCGCTTTTGGTTTATGGCATGGCAATATGATTAATAGCTTGTTATTACTGGGCGTATTTAGACTTGTTATGAATCATCACACCACTTTTTTCATTAACTCGCTAGCACACATTTGGGGTAAGCAAACTTACACCGATAAAAACACGGCACGCGATAATGGCTTTTTAGCTTTGTTAACCTTTGGTGAGGGTTATCATAATTACCACCATATTTTTGAAAACGATTACCGCAACGGTATTCGTTGGTGGCATTTCGACCCAACTAAGTGGCTAATAAAAAGCTGCCAATGGCTAGGGCTAACAACTAAGCTACGTACAGTTTCAGAAGACAAAATAGAAAAATCGCGACTAGCGATGACATTAAAGCAAACAAAAGCAAAATTAATTACTTGTCCTAATGCTGAGCAAAGTATTGCGTACTTACAACAAGAGTATGATGTATTAATTAAAAAATTAAATGCTTATTATCAAGTGAGAAAGGCACTTATTGCTGCTAAACGTGAGCAAGTGATTGCCGATGTTGAAAAGTCAGAGCTGATGACTCAATACCAAGAGTTAAAAGATCGTTTAGTTGAACAACGTAAAAGTTGGCACTTATTAACGCAGAAACTTGCTTAACATCAACAGAATAGATTAACTCTATTACCATTTCCCTCAATTCCTGCTAAAATTTTTGTATCATGCAGGACTTGAGGTATATCTTTTGGCAAAAACTAATTCTAAGAAAAATAATACGCCGATCACTTTTGACTACGACGTAATTATCATTGGCACAGGCCCTGGCGGTGAAGGGGCAGCAATGAACCTAGCCAAGCATCAAAAAAAGGTCGCGATTATTGAGCGCTACCATGAGGTAGGTGGGGGTTGTACTCATTGGGGCACAATTCCTTCTAAAGCGCTTCGTCAATCGGTTAGCCGACTCATTGAATACAATGCAAACCCGTTATTCAGTCAGAATAACCAAAGCAAGCAACTTACTTTTCAAGATATTCTTAGTCATGCCTCTGCGGTTATTCGCAAACAAGTTAATTTACGTAGTGGCTTTTATCATCGCAATCACGTTGAACACATTTCAGGTGAAGCATCGTTTATAGATAAAAATACAATTAATATTTTACGCCCTGACGGTTCAACTGAAATCATAACTGCCGAAAAAATTGTTATTGCCACAGGTTCAAGACCTTATCGTCCAGCCGATATCGACTTTAAACACCCAAGAGTGTACGACTCAGATAGTATTTTATCGCTAAGTCATGCGCCTAACCACGTCATTATTTATGGTGCTGGGGTTATAGGCAGTGAATACGCTTCAATTTTTAGAGGCTTAGGGGTTAAGGTGGATTTAATTAACACCCGCGATCGCTTACTTTCATTTTTAGATGCTGAAATGTCTGACTCTTTAAGTTATCACTTATGGAATAACGGTGTTGTTATTCGTCATGGTGAACAAATAGAAAGTGTGGAAGCGACCGACGATGCTGTGGTTGTGCATTTAGATTCAGGCAAAAAAATGCGCGCTGATTTACTGTTATTCGCTAATGGTAGAACAGGTAATACTGCGGATTTAAATTTGCCTGCTGCTGGATTAAAAGCCGATGGTCGAGGACAGCTGAAAGTTAATAGTGGTTACCAAACAGAAGTTGATAATATATATGCCGTTGGTGATGTTATTGGCTACCCTAGTTTAGCAAGTGCGGCCTTTGATCAAGGGCGTATTGCTGCTTTGTCTATGCTCGACAATACTAGTAACGCGCAATTAATTGTCGACATACCGACAGGTATTTATACCATTCCAGAAATTAGTTCAGTAGGTAAAACGGAACAAGAGCTAACCGAAGCAAAAATTCCTTACGAAGTTGGCCGCGCTCAATTCAAGCATTTAGCAAGAGCACAAATATCCAATAACTTAGTTGGCTCTTTAAAAATTCTTTTCCATAGAGAAACCAAAGAAATTTTAGGAATTCATTGTTTTGGCGAGAACGCTGCTGAAATCATTCATATTGGACAAGCGATTATGCAGCAAAAAAATGGCGGAAATACCATCGAGTACTTTGTTGAAACCACTTTTAACTACCCAACAATGGCTGAAGCATTTAGGGTAGCGGCATTAAATGGTTTAAATCGCCTTTTCTAACCGTTAAATAATAGTAAAAATTTCGACGTTGCTTAATGTGATAGAAGCTCTTTTCATAATAAGCAACGTATATCCAGCTACTAACGACTTAACATTATGATGAAATTGATATTATTGCTTGTGAGCTTATCTTTTAGTTTGAGTGCTTATAGTGATAACGACTTTTCATTATATTTAGTTCGTCACGCGGAAAAACAAAGTGATAAAGATAACCCTTCGCTAACCTCATGCGGCCTATTTCGAGCAAAACAATTAGCCACTATGCTCAGCGAAACTGGTATTAACAAAGTTTACAGCACTTCCTACCAGCGTACTTTACAAACAGCTACTCCATTCGCAATGCAAAGCAACCTTAGCGTTAAGCACTACAGTCCGAAAAATTTAGCCGACTTTGCTTTTCAACTAAAACAGCAGCAACAAAGTAGTCTTATTGTTGGTCATAGTAATACCACACCTAAACTGGTTGAGTTATTGACGGGTAAAAAAGTGGCTAAATTGAGCGAAGATAATTACCAAATGCTTTACCAAATTCAGTTTATTAACAATGAAATGATATTGACGGTATTAAAACAGCCACTGCAATGTAAATAGCTTCTATAAATAAAGTACAGATACTTACAACAACTACTCTACAATACCTTTATTTTGAGTATCCTTGCCTAATGTAACAACTTCAAAATCAGTAATATTAAACACTGTACCCCACTGCACGGTTGTCATCATATCTTCGATGGGTTTGCCTTTAACTTTTAATTTAGTTCCTTTAACTTGATACTCTTTAGGTAAATTAAGAGGTAATAAATTATCTCCATTTAGTGTTACTAAACCGTAAAAGCCACCTTCAAAGTCATTAAATATAACAGTAACTTGCTGCCATTCATCCTTGGCATCCTCACTTATTAACGCTTGATGCTGGCCGGCTTTAAGCTGAGCAGTATTTTGATTATTCATTATTGCACTTTCCTCATTGGAGCATGAAGATAAAAGTACTCCCGCCATTACAGCAGCCAACCAATAACGTTTTTTATCCATAGTTAACACCGAGTAGTTTACCTATAAAAAGACCACGCTTTATTAAAGCATGGTCTTAAGGTTAATTCTAATAATAAGCACTATAACTCATATTAAAACTTGGTTTATAGCGCACTAATCAAATTAGTTTACATGATTAGCTCATATAATTTTCAGGCATTTCGAGTGCTGCAACACCTGAATCAACGGCTGCTTGTGCTACCGCTTTTGCAACAGCAGCACATAACCTAGAGTCCATTGGTTTAGGAATAATATAATTTTTACCAAAAGTTAACTCAGTTGTACCACTGGCTTGTAAAACCTCTTGCGGTACAGGCTCTTTTGCCAATGCTCTTATCGCATGGACTGCTGCAATTTTCATTTCATCATTAATAGTACGCGCACGTACATCTAGTGCACCACGGAAAATGAACGGAAAGCATAAAACATTATTTACCTGATTAGGATAGTCAGAACGACCCGTTGCAATAATGACATCATCTCGTGCGGCGAGCGCCAATTCTGGTGTGATTTCAGGGTCAGGGTTTGAACAAGCAAAAATAACAGGATTATCCGCCATTAATTTAACTTGTTCTGCACTTAATAAGTTAGGTCCTGAAACCCCAACAAAAACGTCAGCTCCAGTGATGGCATCATCTAAAGTACGCTTATCAGTATTATTAGCAAAGAGCTTTTTATATTCGTTTAAATCATCTCGACGCGTATGCACAATACCTTTAGTATCTAGCATATAGATTTTTTCACGTTGTGCACCACACTTAATTAACAGCTCCATACAAGCAATTGCTGCTGCCCCAGCTCCTAAACAAACAATATTTGCTTGCTTGATATCTTTGCCTTGAATATCTAACGCATTCATCATGCCTGCAGCAGTTACAATAGCGGTGCCATGCTGGTCATCATGAAATACAGGAATCTTACAACGCTCAATAAGTGCCTTTTCTATCGCAAAACATTCTGGGGCTTTAATATCTTCTAAATTGATACCACCAAAACTATCGGCAATGTTAGCAACAGTGTTAACAAAGTCTTCAACTGTTTTATGTTTAACCTGGATATCAAACGAGTCAATGTTGGCAAAGCGCTTAAATAATAGTGCTTTACCTTCCATCACTGGTTTAGAGGCCATTGGCCCCAAGTTACCTAAACCTAAAATTGCAGTACCATTTGAAATAACCGCAACGGTATTACCTTTTGCAGTATATTTATAAACATCATCAGGGTTAGCCGCTATTTCTCTTACAGGCTCAGCAACACCTGGACTATATGCCAGTGACAAATCTTCACTTGTTTCAGCTGCGGTAGTAAGCGCAACACAAATTTTTCCTGGTGTGGGTAAAGCGTGATAATCAAGTGCTTGCTGACGAAAATCAGTCATAAATGTTTCCTAATGCGTTAGTTTTGTTGTGGATAAAAGTATAGACGTATTTTTATTGTTATTTATTTCTACAAAATCAATGGTATTGCAATCAACTAAGGAAATACAAGGTTGTTTAACTATATAAAATTGCTAGCGGCTATATAGAATGTAAGCTTATTAAGACTTAAACACACATTAATATTATAAATATTGACTATTTCCGGCTAAATATTCCGTCAGTAAAGGAGGAAGGTTACCTCTTGTGTTTAGAACGGTAGGAATAAGCAATAACTTACTCAGATAAGTGAAATAAATGGTGAGACTTTTTAACGCTTTGTCTTTAAAAGGTAAGTGAATAAATAACCACTCTGATGAATTTATTATCTCGGGTGGTTATTTAACCTGAGCTC
>NZ_JAHKPW010000090.1:9994-72230 GCF_018860755.1 Colwellia sp. D2M02
TAAACCGAGTTCAGGTTATTTATGAACAAATTTTAAGACAAAAAAAATCCGACACTAGGTCGGATTTTTATAGCATTGATAACGTTTATTAAAGGAAAGGGTTTACTTTAATAATTGTTTCAACACGATCTGGTCCAGTAGAAATAATATCAACAGGAATACCAGTAACTTCTTCAATACGTTTAATATAAGCAAGTGCATTGGCAGGAAGGGCATCAACTGATGTAGCACCAACAGTGCTTTCTGACCACCCTGGAAGCTCTTCATATACTGGAGTTATTTTCTCATAACCTTCAGCAGCTGTTGGCGGCACAGTAATAATGTCGCCTTCTGGTGTTTTATAGCCAGTACAGATCTTTAATGTTTCTAAGCCGTCAAGTACATCAAGCTTAGTTAAACAAAAACCTGTTACACTATTAACTTGAATTGCACGGTGCATAGCAACAGCATCAAACCAACCACAACGACGTTCACGACCAGTAGTAGCGCCAAACTCATGACCTACAGTACCTAAATGATTGCCAATTTCATCATTTAACTCTGTTGGGAAAGGGCCTGAGCCAACACGAGTAGTGTAAGCTTTGGTAATACCTAAGATATAATCAAGATGACGAGGACCAACACCACAACCTGTCGCAACACCACCAGCAGTAGTGTTTGACGAAGTTACGTATGGGTATGTACCGTGATCGATATCAAGTAAAGTACCTTGAGCACCTTCAAACATGATTGAATCACCGTTTTTACGTGCTTGATCAAGAATTTCAGAGATATCGGCTGTCATGTTTTTGATAATATCTGCAACAGCTAACGCATCAGCTAGTACTTCTTCATAGCTTACTGGTTCAACTTTATAATAATTAACCAGAGAGAAATTGTGATATTCAACGATTTCTTTTAACTTAGCTGCAAATGTTTCTGCGCAGAATAAGTCGCCAACACGTAAACCGCGACGTGCAACTTTATCTTCATATGCTGGACCAATACCACGACCTGTTGTACCAATAGCTTTATTGCCACGAGCAACTTCACGAGCCGCATCTAAGGCATTGTGATAAGGAAGTATTAGAGGACATGCATCACTAATAAGCAAACGTTCGCGTACTGGTACGCCTTTCGCTTCCAACATAGTGATTTCGGTCATTAAGGCTTTAGGACACAACACTACACCATTACCAATCAAACATTTTACGTTATCACGTAATACGCCTGATGGAATTAAATGTAATACGGTTTTTTCACCGTTGATCACTAAAGTGTGACCAGCATTGTGACCACCTTGATAACGAACTACATATTTAGCTTTATCTGTTAGTAAGTCTACGATCTTACCTTTACCTTCGTCACCCCATTGAGTGCCGAGAACAACTACATTTTTGCCCATGTTTACTATTTCGTAAGAAAATTAGGCGGGGATTTTATCAAATATAGCAGCCTAGTCCAAGGGAAAAAGCGACATTTTTTCCTTGGACAGCTTTTTAATAATTATTAACTATATATATTAATAGGTTATAGAGTAGGCAACTACTCCTGATAACCCCATGGCGCTTTCGGGTTTTTAATCGGTTTGGTTAAGTCAAAGTCAACCCTAAACTCTCTTCCTTCTCTCACTAAGCGATAAGTAAACTTAGTTGGGTAAATATACATCTGCCAAATATTGGTGGCCGACTGAGGGATACCTTGAGTAACGAAGAGCTCTTTTGAATATTGATCAGCAGGGAATGATTGCACGTTAGACCAACCCGCATCTATAGTATGGCCACCATACATAGTTGACTCGTCATAAGATCCATCTACCTTTCTGTGATCATGCTTTAATGATAACCCCGCTCCTGTTTTAGTAATAATCCAGGTACGTGATGCGTCATCACCAACATAAAAAGGTACCTGTAATTCATTATCAGTACATTTTCTCACATACATAATCAATGGCTTATTAGCAAAGCTACTACCCTTTGCATTATCAATAGTCACTTCACCTTGATATGACTTGCCACAATGTTGACTAATGTTATTAAAGAAAGCATCGTGGCTCGGAATTGATACCAGTGGCGCTTCAAGCACCACAGCTGACGCACTTAAACTCGAAAAAACCAAACCTAACGCTATTATTGTATTTTTCATTTGCTACCTCGAAAAAAGAATGTGTATTTTTGCTATAAAAAAGCCAGCAATAAAGCTGGCTTTTGATTGTTGTATAACCGTTAAACTATTTACCCTTTACGCCATCTTTTAAATAACGGAAAAAGTCACTGTCTGGTTTAACAACCATAATATCATTTTTACTGCTAAAGCTTTTTTCATAAGCTTCTAAGCTACGAATAAACCCATAAAACTCAGCGTCTTTATTATAAGCATCTGAATATATTTTAGCTGCTAATGCATCTCCTTCACCACGTGTAGTAAAAGAGTTCTTTTGCGCTTCAGCTAACATAATGGTTACTTTGGCATCAATAGTTGCTCGAATAATTTCAGCCTGCTCTTGACCTTGTGATCTATGCTCTTTAGCTACTGCAGTACGCTCAGCACGCATACGATCATAAATAGAGTTACTGATTTCAGTCGGTAAGTTAATTGCCTTAATACGAACATCAACAACTTCAATACCTAAGTCTTCGCGACTACTTTTAGCACTTTCTAGCGCTTGAGCCATAATCGCATCGCGATCACCCGAAACAATCTCTTTAATAGTACGGTGACCAAACTCAGTACGTAAGCCGTTATTTACTTTTTGTTTTAGTAACGCACGGGCATTATCAATTGAACCTGACGTTCTTAAATAATAAGTAGAAAAATCTACAATGCGCCATTTTACAAAAGAGTCGACTATTAAGTCTTTTTTCTCAGCGGTTACAAATCTATCTGCTGCTTCATCAAGAGTTTGAATACGCGCATCAAGTTTTTTAACCGATTGAATGAAAGGTATTTTGAAGTTTAAGCCAGGCTCAAATATCATCATTTCACCGGTAGCACTGTCACGTTTAATTTTGTTGAATTCAAACACGATACCGCGTTGACCTTCATAAATAACAAAAACAGACGAAACAACTAAGATAAATACTAACGCTACAATAGCAATGGAAAAGTTCTTCATGTGTTAGTTTCTCCCACTGTTAAATCTATCAGCACGATCTGATGTCGATGGTGCGCTGTTCTGACTCGGTTGACTAACTGGTACATAAGACTGAGGTGAGTTTGCACGAGTATTAGTTGACTGCTGTTGAATTATTTTATCAAGTGGCAAGTACATCATGTTATTACCGCCTTCAACATCAACCATTACTTTACTGGTATTGCTATAGACATTTTCCATAGTGGCAATGTATAAACGTTGACGTGTTACTTCTGGAGCAGCTAAGTATTCAGGTAAAAGCTTTTCGAACTTAGCAACTTCACCTTGCGCATCTAATACTATTTGAGATTTATAAGCTAAAGCTTCTTGCTCTATACGCTTAACTCGACCGCGTGCTTGTGGTTCAATACCACGTGCATAGGCTTCTGCTTCACGTAAAAAGCGCACTTCATCTTCTTGCGCTGCAATGGCATCATCAAACGCATCTTTTACTTCGTTTGGTGGACGTGCATCTTTAAAGTTAACATCAACAATAATTAAGCCTAATTGGTAAGGTTCAATTATTTTATCAAGTTCTTCCCAAACTGATTGACGAATAATTTCACGGCCACTGGTTAAAATGTCATCCATTTTCGCGTGACCAACAACGTAACGTAAAGCACTATCAAGTGATTGCTTTAAGCTATCATCAGCATTAGTAACACTGAATATATAGTTACGCGCATCAACAACACGATATTGAATTTGCATTTCAACATTCACAACATTTTCATCTTGTGTCAGCATGAAGCCTGAAGAAGGCATTTCGCGCGTACTTTGCATATCAACAGGAATAACGCGGTCAATAAAAGTCCACTTCCAACGTAAGCCCGGTTCAACGGTACCTGAGTATTGACCAAAACGTAAAACTAGCCCTTGCTCAGCCTCTTTAATGGTATAAAAACCACTAAACGCATAAACAACTAAGCCAATAATAAGTAAAATACTAACACCGATACTTGAAAAGCTTTTGCCCGGTCCGCCTTTGGTTGTTTTACCACCAAAAATGCCGGTAACCTTTTTACCTAGGTCATTTAATAACTCATCTAAATCAGGTGGACCTTGATTTTTACCACCTTTATTTTTCCAGGGGTCTTTATCATTATTCCCCGGTTCGTTCCAAGCCATACTTTTCTCCACTTATTCAATGGTTATCATCATAACCATCCGTACAATTAAAAAATTAATGCTCGATAAACTCTGCTATCTCACTATGTTTGCTTTTTACTAATCGCTGCCATTCTCTTGATGGTAATTTAACTTCAAGATGGCAATAACCTTCTTCATCGTAACTTTCACTAGTAATACAATTAAGTTTATACAATTCTCCACGTAATTTACCTGCTCGCGGCGGAATATTTAACTGATGTTTTACCACGTGCGTTCCCAAACGCTCAGCTAATGCGATAAATAACAAGTCTATCCCTATATTTGCCTGCGCCGACAGCCATACTCTGATTGGCATGCCATCGATATCTCTATCAATACGTGGCTCTATATCATCTAGATTATCTATTTTGTTACAAATAATTAACTGTGGTACTTCATCCGCTTCAATTTCTTTTAAAACATACTCAACTTGTTCAATGTTTTCTGTACGTCTGTCGTCTGCTATATCAACAACATGCAGTAAAAGCTCAGCTTCTCGAGTTTCTGTCAGTGTAGCTTTAAATGCCGCGACTAAATCGTGAGGTAAATGTCGAATAAAGCCAACGGTATCGGCTAAAATTACTCGTCCAACACTTGGTAAAGAAATACGTCTTAAGGTAGGGTCTAAAGTAGCAAACAACTGATCAGCTGCGTAAACCTCAGCCTGTGTTATCACATTAAATAATGTTGACTTACCCGCGTTTGTATAACCAACAAGTGATAATGTTGGCAATTCTGCACGGGCACGAGCTCGACGCCCTTGCTGTCGTTGGACTTCAACTTTCTCTAAACGTTTACGTATATTGATCATGCGTTCACGTAATAAACGTCTATCGGTTTCTAATTGGGTTTCACCTGGACCACGAAGTCCAATACCACCTTTTTGTCGCTCAAGATGGGTCCAACCACGAATTAAGCGGCTGCTTAAATGTCGTAGCTGCGCCAGCTCAACTTGTAGTTTACCTTCGTGAGTACGAGCACGTTGTGCAAAAATATCTAAAATTAATGTCGTACGATCAACAACACGGCACTGACAAAGTGCTTCCATATTTTTTTCTTGAGATGGCGTTAGGCTGTGATTAAATAAAATCACGTTAGCTCCGAAAAGCCTAACCGCTTCGGCAACTTCATCAGCTTTACCACTACCAACAAAAAAGCGTGGGTGTGGTGTATTACGCTTGCCTGAAACAACGGTTAACGCCTCAATGCCAGCAGAAGAAACTAACATTTTAAATTCGGTTAAATCTTCACGAGTACTTTCATCGGGAAAGTCGAGGTGAACAAGTACTGCTTGTTCACCAGCTTGGTAACGATCAAACAACTGAATTAAACCTTAACGATATGTTTAGTGGTATAAAAATCGATATGCAATTTACGCATCTGACGATTGATCACCATCTTGATCTGATGTGGGAGTTGTATTCACTGCGCGTGAAGGTACAACAGTAGAAATTGCGTGCTTGTATACCATTTGGCTTACGGTGTTTTTCAGCAAAATCACAAATTGGTCAAACGACTCAACTTGTCCTTGCAGCTTAATACCGTTTACTAAGTAAATTGCAACTGGAATGCGATCACGACGTAAAGCATTCAAAAATGGGTCTTGTAAAGATTGCCCTTTTGCCATTATATGGTCCCTTTTATTATTATTAATAAATTACTGTTTGTTTATGATTAACCTAAAACGCATTAAATTATACAAAATACGCTGAAAATCCCTTTTGTAGCTATGTATAAAAAACTAACAAATTAATTATACATCAATTTTTAACTATTGCTTTATATTTGCTTGTTCTTTATCGCTTTGTTTTAGTAGCGTTAACACTTGCGCTAAATTTGTCTCGTCGTCGCTATTAAGCCAATGTAAATCTGGCCAACTACGTAACCATGTTAGTTGTCTTTTCGCAAGTTGTCGTGTTGCACAAACACCACGAAAAATCATTTCATCATGATTGCACTCACCATTGAGGTATTGCCACATTTGTCGATAACCAACACAACGGATTGATGGTAAATCTTCGTGTAAATCCCCACGGGCTTGAAGCTTGTTAACTTCTTCTTCAAAGCCTTGCTCAACCATTTGTTGGTAACGTAACTCTATACGTTGATGTAATGTACTACGCTCTTTGGGAGTAATAGCTAATTGTAAAATATTGCCAGCGAGCTTATCACCTTTAATTTCGGTCAGTTGTGTTAAAGTGTTACCTGTTATGCGGTAGACCTCAAGCGCTCTGGTTAAGCGTTGTGGGTCATTAGGGTGAATACGCTTTGCCGACACTGGGTCTATTTCAGCTAACTGATCGTGTAGCGCTTGCCAACCAATATTATTAGCTTGTGCTTCAATTTCTGCCCTAATTGCTTCATTTGCGGTTGGTAATGGTGAAATGCCCTCAATTAGGCTTTTAAAGTACATCATAGTTCCGCCAACTAATATTGGAATACGATTGTTAGCTTTAATCTCATCAATTTTAAGGAGCGCATCACGACAAAAATCAGCTGCAGAGTAGCTTTCACTGGCATCACGTAAATTAATTAAATGGTGAGGGTACTTTTTTAATTCATCCGCTGTAGGTTTTGCTGTACCAATATTCATATCACGATATATGAGTGCAGAATCGACGCTGATAATTTCACATGGCAAAGTATCGTATAGCTCCATGGCTAATGCTGTTTTTCCTGAAGCCGTTGGCCCCATTAAACAAATAACAGGTAGCTCTATAGGTGAAGATTGAGTAGACACGAAAACTTTGCCCTTAACGATTGATAATTTAAGTCGTACTAAATAAAGGACTAAAATAAGACGCTTTATATGATTAGTGTAGCTGCTTTATAGAGGATGTAAGGTCAACGGGTACAGAATTCAAGAGCAAGCTTGTACTAAACTTATCTCCGAGCACAGTTATGGCTTGTTTGATAAGGTTATCAGCTTGATTTTGAGTATATTCTTTATGCAGCATTGCCTGGCCAATCGCTTGAAAAATATCACTTTCAGCAATAAGTGTATCAGCCTGCTGCGCAGTGACTTCCTGCAAAGCATCAATAATAGTAATAAAACTGCTACTAACATCTTTATCGCGTAATAGTGCAGGAAACTGCCTAATTTGTACTTTATGATGAGTTTTTATAACAAAAACAATACCAGCTTTCGTTAAAAGATCCTCACACGCTCTTAGCAAACTTTCTTGTGCTACAGATAATGTGATCATCACTGGCAACAATAAGGGCTGGCTCACTAAACCCTGTTCTTGATTATTATTAGTGTTGTTATAATCAAAACTCGTTTGTGTCGTAGATAACCAACGGCTTGCTACTACTTTACTATTGAGCTGTTGAGCAAACTTAAACAGTGAAAGTAATCGCAAAGCACCGTCATGCTTATATAAGCCGTAACCTGGAGCTGCATAGTGAATAAACAATGATTCGCTCATTGGTTTTTCATAGGCTTGCGTACTACTGTTTGCGTCAGGGTTTAATTGGTTATGGTTTTCATTCTCTGCATCAATACTTGTTGTTTCATGAGCATTAGTTGTATTTAACAATTGCTCATAATGACTGACTGCAGCGGGGGATACTTGTTTCGATTGATAGCCACTTTGATTAGCGTAGCGGCTACTGTTGTCATTAACATGCTGTAACGGCGTAACATAACTAGGGCGTTGATAATCAACAGAGTGGCTTACTGAGCTGGCACCTGATGAATCTAACGTAGAACCAGCTTGAGAAGTATGACTGTATGAGTTTTCATGAGTCTGATACGACTGCTCAGGCTGTAATGGACTAATTAAGCTATTTTCATCACGGATATTATCGACTCCAAGGGTATCTTCCTCGGCATTATTTTCTTCGTTAAATAAATTATCAGTATTGTTTATCGATAATAAGGCTTTATGACATACCGAATAAATAAAGTCATGTACATAGCGGCTTTGATGAAAGCGCACTTCATGCTTGGCTGGATGAACGTTTACATCAACCTCGCGGCAATCTACTTGTAAAAATAAAACAAAAGCAGGATAAGTATCAGCAGGTAGTAATGTACTGTATGCCTGCCTAATAGCGTGGTTAATTAACTTATCACGCATCATACGTCCATTAACATAGCTATAGCATAAATCATTTTGATTACGAGCAAAGCTTGGCTTAGCCACCCAACCTGATAATTTCATGTTGTCGTGTTCACAATTGACTTCAATGGCATGTTCAATAAACTTTTGTCCGCACACCATAGCAACCCGTTTAGCATTTTGTGCTTGGGTATTGGCAATACGATATTGACGCACAACTTTACCGTTATGAGTAAGCGTAAAACTCACATCAAAACGCGCTAAGGCGATACGTCTTACAATTTCATCAATATGGTTAAATTCAGTTTTTTCAGTGCGTAAAAACTTACGTCGTGCTGGAGTATTAAAAAATAAATCGAGCACTTCAATGGTAGTGCCATCGGGATGTGCAGCTGGTTGAATATTAACGGCCATATCACGCCCTGCAGCAGTTGCTTGCCATGCAGTATCTTGATGTTGTGGTTTAGATGTTAGCGTGAGACGTGCCACTGAACTTATACTGGCTAGGGCCTCGCCCCTAAAACCTAAGCTATCAATGGCTTCAAGATCAGATAAGTCTTTAATTTTACTGGTAGCATGCCTACTTAGTGCTAAGGCTAGCTCATCTTTGGCAATACCACTGCCATTATCAGTAATTTTAATTTTTTTTACGCCACCCTTATCCACCGTAATTTGGATCGCAGTAGCGCCAGCGTCTAAGCTATTTTCAATCAACTCTTTAATAACAGAGGCAGGACGTTCAACAACTTCACCCGCCGCAATTTGGTTAGCTAAACGTGCGGGTAATATGGCAATGGTCATAGTAATAGCATCAACTAAAGTAAGTTATCCCGTACGGGGAATTTTTAAGGTTTGACCAATTTGTAACGAATTAGATTTCAAATTGTTAATCGCTTTAAGTTTATTCATTGAAATATTGTAACGCTTAGCGAGTACCGATAGCGACTCGCCACTACGTACTTTATGCTTTTTATAACCAATAGACGCAAAATAAGAGCCGGTAAGCGGATGATCCATAAAGTGATTTTTAATCCCTAAATGAATTGCATTGGCTAGTCGTTGCTGGTGTTTTGGCCACGTTAAATTCTTTTCTTCTTTATGATTAGAGATGAAGCCAGTTTCCACCAAAATAGAGGGGATGTCTGATGACTTTAACACACCGAAATTACCATTTTGCGGTGTGCTCTTATGCATTTTAGTGATCTTTTTTAACTCACGAATTACATTATTAGCAACCCCAAAGCTCACTCCCAAAGAGTGCTCTTTGCTCATATCTGCTAATGCTAATGCTAAATGGCTATCTGCAGTATGCTTAATAACACCGCCACCGCCGCCTAATAACTCAGACTTTTCTTCTCGATTAGCCAACCACCTAGCGAGCTCAGAATCTGCACGCTTTTTAGTTACCACCCAAACTGAAGCACCACTTGGCCCAGGAGTATGAAAAGCATCAGCGTGAATAGAAACAAAGAAATCAACGTTTTTCTGTCTCGCTAAGCTCGTCCGGCGGTTAATATCAACATAGTAATCTCCGCTACGTATCAAGACCGCTTTCATGCCTTTTTCATTATTAATTAGCGTTTGAAGTTTTTTAGCAATAGCTAAGGTAACACGTTTTTCATAAGTACCTTTACCGCCAATAGAGCCGGGGTCTTCACCGCCATGACCAGCATCAATACCAATAACAATATCACCTAAGTTAGCTGTTGGCTTATCCATAACAACACTATTGCGATTTTTATCATATAAATCGATAACTAATCGATTACCATACTGTCCTGCAGGCGCCAATGGAAATACAGTTAATTGATAAGACTGATTTAGCTCTAATACTAAGCGGGCTTTACTTTTACTTTGGCTACCACGGAATAGCTTTATTCTGGGATCACCCTCGGCTAACTTTTCTAACGCTACGGTATTCTTTGTATTCGCAAAATCTACCACTAATCGGTGTGGGTTTTGTAAGGTAAAATATTTATAATCTGGTTTATTTTTAACATCAAAGACAATACGTGTATTTTCAGGTGCCGGCCAAACACGAATCCCGTTAATGCTATTAGTTGCCCAAACACTAGCGGCAAAAAATAAGCACCCGATAACGGTGATAAACTGGATACATTTTTTAGTAAAACGGTTTCGCGTTAGATACATCAATATTCTCATTACTTCATGATAAACTGCTGGCTACTTCACTATTTAATACCGTTAAAATAGCTTCACCACGAGGCGTCTCTGCCTGTAAGTTAATTGTGCGTTGTTCATTTTGATAAGCCATATTAATGATTAAATCGGCTTTAGCCAATAGCCCAGTGCCTTTTTCTGGCCATTCAATAAAGCAGCAACAATCATCATTAAAATAATCTCGAATTCCCATATACTCTAATTCTTCAGGATCACTTAATCGATAAAGATCAAAATGAAATACACGCCACTGAGCAAGCTCATAAGGCTCAACAATAGTGTAAGTAGGGCTTTTGACGTTACCGTTATGCCCCATTCCACAAACAAAACCACGGGTTAAGGTAGTTTTCCCAGCACCTAAATCACCATTAAGATAAACGACTAGCGATTGCTGGTGCTCGAAACTTTGCAGCGCTTGCGCTAATTGCGCGCCAACCGTTAATGTTGCCTGCTCATCTTTTAAAAAATATTCAATTTGTTTCATTTTCTCAATCTATATGTAATAGCAGTTACAAACTTTACTCGTATTATCTAGTATGTTTTACCGCAATCGTAATGAAGGTAGTTAATGGAGCCTATAGTAACGTTAATAATATCAGCTGCTGCGCCGTGAATATAGTTTGATAATTATGCCATTGAATAATTCACCTGAGCAAGTGTCCTTATAGCTTTGTATTGAAGAGCTATTAAAGGCTGATATTCATCACTCATATTGTGTTAAACTAATCATAAATTGCACCATTAAAATATTGATTCAGTAATATTTACTCTACACCTTATTACTGAACATTAGCTGACTTCTTTCATGACAGAAACTTCAATAAACTATCAAGAATTAGCCGATAACATTAAATGCTGGGGTGAAGAGTTAGGTTTTTCACAGCTCGGTATTTGTGATATTGACTTAAAAGCTCATGAAGCGGCCCTAAAGCGATGGTTGGCAAATAATTATCATGGCAATATGGATTACATGGAACGCCACGGTATGATGCGTGCTCGACCTGAAGAGTTAGTCCCTGGCACAGTGCGTGTTATTAGTGTTCGTTTAGATTACTTACCTCAAAATGCGAAGTTTGCACGCATCTTAAATGATAAAAATAAAGCCTATATTAGTCGCTATGCTTTAGGGCGAGATTATCATAAGTTAATGCGTAAGCGTTTACAGCAATTAGGACAAAAAATTGCTCAGCATTGTGAACAATTTAATTGTCGCCCTTTTGTTGATTCCGCTCCTGTATTAGAAAGACCATTAGCCGAAAAGGCAGGCTTAGGTTGGACAGGGAAACACACCTTACTTATTAATAAAGCCGCCGGTTCTTGGTTTTTTTTAGGGGAGCTTTTTGTTGATATTCCATTACCTATTACTCACAACGAATACAGTGATAACGCGCTTAACTCTATCGCTTTAGATGAGAAAGTTAACGACTGCGGCACTTGTGTCGCTTGTATAAAAATATGTCCGACAAAAGCGATTGTTGAGCCTTATGTTGTTGATGCTCGCCGCTGTATTTCTTATTTCACTATTGAGTCACCCGATCCTATCCCAGTAGAGTTACGTCCGCTGATGGGTAATCGAATTTATGGCTGTGATGATTGTCAGCTAATTTGCCCTTGGAATAAATTTGCCAAATTGAGTGTTGTAGATGACTTTCAAGCTAGAAACCAACTAGATGATGTTGGCTTACTTGAGCTGTTTTCTTGGACAGAAGAGTACTTCTTAAATACTTTACAAGGTTCGCCTATTCGACGTATTGGCTTTCAAAGCTGGCAAAGAAATATTGCCGTAGCCTTGGGTAATGCACCTTACTCTAGCGATATAACAACAGCACTTGAACGGGCATTAAATTCAGCTAATGAGTTAGTTGCTGAGCACATTCATTGGGCTTTAGCACAACAGCAAGAGAAACAGCTACTCACCGTCACTAACGCAGAAACGACACAAAAAAACCATCGTTTAACAATGCGCTTAGTTCGTTCTATTGAAAAAGGCTTAACAAGAGATGCCTAAATAACCTCAACTCGGTTAAGAGATATTTATTAAGCCGACTTCAAGTTAAAAAGCAATTACAAAGCTAGTTAACTCGAGTTCAGATTAGTTATATTTAGCTTAACCATTTTGTGTATTAGTGCTAAGTATTGCAATATCGGCACGAGCTTCTTCTAACTCCATTTGTATTGCTAATACTTTTTTTACCTGCTCATTACGTTCACTGATTGCTTTTTTCTCGCGCTCTTTAGCCGCAGCGAGCTGCTTTTGCACCGCAGTTAGAGTCGCCATTAATTGAGCAATATCTTCATTTTTCTCGAAGTCTTTACCTTCTTTATCGTTAGCATAGTCATCATCACTTGCATTAAGCAATTCTGCCGACTTAAAACGTAAAAAACTATAAGCTAAACGCAATATAAAGATGACGCACGTTAGTAGGAGTACAACTAAATATTGATTTTTTTCAAGTGAACTAAAAGCGATATGGATACGTGACCAGAAATCGCCTGTCGCCCCAAAAAAATGACTAATAACTTGGTTATGCCACGCCAACCAAGTAAAAAAATATATAAGAATAAAACTGGGTGCTGGGTGTTGATTTTCGGTAAATACAAGTAGCGATTTTAAGGTTTTCTTTTTTAACACAATATATCCTTTATTTCAGTGTCTAGGGTAAGCATGCACTTTTATAAGCTAAAGATAATAATGCACAGCCCCTTACCAAGTAAACTAATAAGATTGACAGAGAGTTATTAAAAAGCAGAAGTATAAGATCTGTTCAACATAATTAGCCTCATTTTTCATATTTTCGCTCTTGGCAGTGCTTTAATATGGTTTTCTTTTCTTCATTACTACTTTCCCGCCATGCCTTTATTTCTTCTATATGTCTAAAACAACCTAAGCAAATATCGCATTCATTCAGGCAACAATTTCCAATACAGGGGCTAGCGATTTCGAGAGGCTCTTCATTATGATACTTCATATTTATCTCAAGTGAGGTGACACACAATATAAACTACATCGATTTAACATAAGCAGTAATATCCGTTATTTCTTGTTGAGTTTTGGCTAATAATTTATCAATAAAAGCCCTGTTTTGATTTAACACGGGGTCTATCAATAATTTTTGCCAGTCTTTACATAATTGCTGTAGGTTTGGTGCGGATAAAATACTACTGACAGATTGCAATATAACTATAGCTTGTTTAGCTTGCACTAAGTTGTTGCTCTTTAGCGCACGGTTGAGTTTAAGAGCTAACTGATTAATATTATTAACATATTCATTAATCATGAAAAATGCCAGCTCAGGTGAACCTTGATTTTTAATATATAGTTCCAGATTAACTTTTGGCTCTGTTAACTCTTTAACCGGTAATTCTGTCAATTGAGCTTGTCTATTTTGTAGTGAACTCTTTGTACTTTTATACTGATGAATGGCCTTATTGTTATCAACAGTTAATAGATCAACGTTACTTTCTGCTTTTTGCTCTATTGTTTTTTCCTCGGCTAACCAAGGTGACAATAAAGTCATTAACTGCTCAATTGAGACTGCATTTGATAACCTATCAACAATCCAATGGGAGAATATTACATCTTCATCTTTTATATAGGTTATATCTAGACCAAAAATACCTCGTTGTATTACTTCACTGCCACTAATGCAGTCATTTCCTTTATCAATAAAATGAATAAAAGGGGAAGTAGAAAACTCTGAGAATAGAATTGCGTAACAGCCACTTTGCCAATATTCTTTCTGTTGGGCTGCTTGTGCAACAAAAGTAACTTGTAATCCTAGTTGTTGTAATTGCTGCTGTAATTTCTGGTACTGTATTGGTGATTTTACGCCAATCAACACATCAATAGCTTTAGCCGCTAACGGTGTGTTGTTAATTTGTGTCTTATCTAGAAGGTATTCAGTTAATTGTGCTGTCGTATTTTCACCTAAGTTACGATTTAACATGACCGCTAACGGTAAAGTGAAGCTTAATTGATAGCCTTTTTCAGTAAGAGCTGCGGTAATATTTTCACCATGCAAACACTTTAATAAAGCAATGAAGTAACTATTTAATTCGCTGCTAATATAGTGCTCTGACTTTTCCTGTAGCTCTTGCAAAAGTTTAGGTAATTTTCGCACCTCCTTACTAGACAAAACTTGCCCCATAATAAGTACAGTCTGTTGACCATTATTTTGATCTTGTAGCTTAAATGAAACGTCTAACTGTCCAGCACTTAAATCATCACCTAATAACTGAACAAAAACTTGCAACATCTCCGTAAAAATATTTACATCAACTTTTACTTCAGGGCATATATTTCCATCAACATGTAATTTAAGTAAATTATTTTGTTTATTAATGGCTGCAGCCTGATTCAGTAACACAGCTTCTGTTGTTGAAATTATATTGATATCACTTAGCGTTAATCTCATACCTTCTGCTTGCATATAGCGATGGAAACTCGCTTGCTTTATCAAACGAACTAATTTTTTACTAAATTGATAACTCTGAAATAAATGCTGATTAGAGGTTATTTTTTGATGGCTAGAACTAACAAGTGTAATGCGCTCTAACAGTTTAAGTGCAAGATTATAAAATTGACCATAATTCTCTTTCTCAATAAGAGCATTCGTTTTCCGCTGAGATATTGCTGTCAACTCGGCTAACTCCTTTTCAGCGGCTAACTGCTCAGCTTTTAAAGTTAGAGCATCAACCTCAAGGTTATGCTGTTGCTCTCGCTCCTCAAAACCTAATGATTGATGTGTATCCTCTCGATTATATAACGTTAATTCGAGTGCTTGATATTGTCGTAAGTGTTGCTTTAAGTGACGAGATAACAACCAAAACAATAAGATAATTACACTTAAAAGTGCAGCAAAAACCATTGCCATATGCGTTATAAGCGCATGATTAATATCCCATGAAGAATTTAGCTGGCGTTTCGAAATATTCTGCTCTGCTTTACTTGAGTTATCGTAAAGAATCCCCGTAAATACCAATACTTGCTTTTTCAACAGTTGGTTATAATCAACAATAGTCTGCAGATTTTCCTGCCAGTGGCTTACAATAGTCTCACTTTGATTATTAGTGTTTTTATCTCTGACATAAAAAGCGTCATTAAATTGTGCTAACGCAGCTTCAATGTCTAGGTTAATCATAGGCGTAGAATACTCGTTGAGGCTATTAAATGACTCTTTAAGTTGCTTAAAAACTATAGGTGATGTTGCGATGTTTAATTTATTCAATAAAAACGAAAACTGACTAATTGTTTGTGAAAACTGTAACCATTTTGCTTGCTCTTCACTATCACTAACTTGTATTTGAGTATTCTCGACAGCAGTTTTAAGCGCTGCGACTTTAACTAATACTTCTTGTTTATGATTTTGCAGCCTATCAGCATTTGATTTCATATGACGAAGTGCGTTAAATGCAGCTTGTCGCTTGGTTTTCCAATCATGATAAATAGATTGATGGCTTGATTTAAGTAAAGATAATTTCTTATTAATTATCGCTAATTCCTTCTCTAGCAGAAGGTAACTATCTAAATTATCACTAGCGAGCATACTATTTGTTATACGTAATGCTGATAGCAATAGCTTTTGCTCGGAGAGTTTATTTTCTACTTTAGTTAAATCATCAGAAATAAGAACAATATCTTTCTTGTATTTAAAATAGTAAGCACCACCAGTCACAATAAAAAGACTACAAATAATTAACCCTATAGTGGCTAAATATAAAAATGAATATGGCTTAACTTTATCAATTAACGTTTGTTGAAGTGAAACACTACTCGATAAATTATTTACTGGCTGTTCTACCTGAATATCTTTCTTGTTCATATTATCATGGCTTATCATAGCTACGTTTTATTATCATTAATTCCTTTCCTGGTATTTTATACCATTGATTAAGGATAGGCATCCTTATCCAGTCATAGAGCAGGAGAATCGATTAAGTTAGCTAATTCTGATAGATTTTTTTCCGAGAATACATGGATGCCGTGTTTTCTTAGTAACGTTGTTGTTACTCCCGCCCCTTCAACCTTAGATCCATTAAAAGAGCCATCATAAATTGTTGCACTACCGCATGAGGGACTAGACTCTTTCAATAGCGCAAAGCGAATATTAAACTGCTGACATAACGCCAACGCTTTTTGAGCACCTAAATAAAATGCTTCACTAACATCAGTCCCATCGCAGGTAAACACCTTGCCACTATTGCGATTTATTTCTGCAGGTGATCTTGGTACAGGCAACCCTCCTTCAACTTCTGGGCAAATAGCCATTAAGCGACCTTCTTGCTGCCATTGAGTAATCAATTGATTAGACAATGACTTTACTTCTCCGTTATATCGAACTTTTTTCCCTAAAAAGCATGCGCTAACCAATATTTTGTCTTGCATGAAACTCTCACTATTATCAATTATTTTAAGTACATTTGATCATTTTAATCAACAAGCTCAAAGCTTTTGACTAAGTCTGGTATTAACTCTGTACTTTGCTGATCTCCCCCTTCGATCCAACAAGATTGACTATAACAATCAAAATTCAAAATAAAATGACGCTTCTCCCAAGAAAAGCGAATATTTTCACGATCAGCGCCTTGTATTTTTTCTATTATCGTGAACTCAGCTAACTTCGAAAATACATCAGTAGATAAAGTTTCGATATCTTCTTGAAACCACTGTTTTTGATAGCTAAAGAGTAACTGGTTATCAAAAAGTTCAGCTTTTGTAATAATGAATGGGTTATTTTTTGACATACTAAATATTTCTACCAGCTATGAGGTTACGTTAACTATAACTATACCCTGTAATGTTTAAGTAACTATACAAAGTTTTATTTAATCATGAAGGCTAATATAATCGAAATAAAAGCTTGATATTAATCAAGCCTTACTCACTTCTTCTCTAAAAAAAACACGACAAATTAGTTTATTTTTCATATACTCAAACTAGAAATATTCTTTTTATAACTAAGCCTGTCTTGCTCGTATTTTAGTTATAAATATTATTATTATTTGTCAAAAATATAAGAGAGTAATTACTATGAATAAACTTATGATTGCTGTTGCAACTACAGCACTATTATCAACATCAGCATTTGCTGGTGATGCAGCAGCCGGTAAAAGTAAAGCAGCAACATGCGCTGCTTGTCATGGCGCGGATGGTATTGCAGCAATTCCAATGTACCCAAACTTAGCAGGGCAAAAAGAAGCTTACCTAGTAAAACAATTAAAAGATTTTAAAGCGGGTACTCGTAAAGATCCTGTTATGGCTGGTATGGCTGCACCATTAAGCGATACTGATATTGCAGATCTTGCAGCATATTACTCAAGTTTAAAATAATATCTGTTAGTATTATTTTAAACCAATAAAAAAGGCCTTTTAAGGCCTTTTTTATTTCACTATGTTAAACATAGATTATTTTATTAGAACTATTCGTTCAATTTACTTGCTTTTACGACGAGCCGTACCAGCTAAACCTAATAATGCTAAACCAAACATTGCTAAAGTTGTTGGTTCAGGAATAGTATTACCATTAGCTTCAAATGTACCATCATTGCCTTGAGCAGAAGCAGTATAGTGTATATCAGAGCCTTGGAATGCGCCATTAGTATCGAAGTTTCCAGCAGCTATACCGCCAGTTACATTCCAAAATATTTCTGCTGAGCCACCGCCAGCTACAGAGCCATCTAGGGTCATGGTGCTATTACCAAATTGAGGCATCGCTGAAAGCGTTAACCATTCAACTCCATCATTATAAGTATTTAATTGACCATTACTAACACCATTAGTATCAACAAACACTTTAGCCCAACCGCCAGTGAATAATGGGCCAACAACACCATTTTTTAGAGGGTTAGGACCAACACCAGCTAGGGTGAAACCACCGAACTCTAATGTTAATGAGCAACCAACACAGAAGTCACCTGCCCCTTGAGAAGGAGCACCATTAAATAGGTTAAACTCACCAAAGCCACTTAATATATCGCCATTTACCGCAAGAGCATTACTTACATAGTTACCCAAGCTATCTTGAAATGACTGAAAGAACTCGCCCTTACCTAGAAAATCAGCGGTATTAAATGGATTAGGAGCACCATTATTATAATCTGGGTCCCAAGTTACACCACCAACATTGATTACTGATGCTGAAGCGCTGGCGCTTGCTAGTATGATCGCTGAGGCTGCAATAATTTTTTTAAATTTATTCATTGTTTTTACCCTTTATATATTCCGTTATAATCCAGTAAAACTAACATCTTAATAGTAACTGCCTATATTAGCGTATGGCTAATAATATAAATAAGTAGCAATTATCAGACCATAAGCAATAAAATCTTATAAAACATACAGCTAATTAATTCTGGTATAAGGTGAGTTTTATTTTTGTAAAAAATCTTGACAGGTCATTAATTAACCTAAAAAGTGGTGGGTTGGATATTAATTAACAGAAAAATAAAAAAGCGACTATATAATAGTCGCTTATAAAAACATCAATTACTTTTTGGTTTAACTAAACCAGAAATGAGCCTGTATTAAAGTTGCGTAGATAACATCAATTTTCTTTTTTCTTGTTGTTTGGTTTTTACTACCACGGTATCAAGTACTTCTTCCGCTTTATTTGGGTGACCATTAGCCATCAATATTTCAACATAATTAAGGGCTATATCAGCATCTTTTCCTTGAGCAAGCTCCATGGCTTGACCTGAAAATTTTAATGCTGCTGCTTTATCGCCAGACTTTAACAACGCTTGTCCATAAGTATCTGCAACATTAGGAACATTCGGAGCTAAATCGAACGCAGTTTTTGCATGCTTAAGCCCTTGCTCGACATTCCCTTTTTCTAAGTATAGCCAAGCCAAGTTATTATTGATAATAACGTCTTTAGGTTGCTGCTGTACAATATCCGCATAATAACTGATTGCTTTTTCCTTGCTACTTTCGTTTTCAAGGTAAAGCCCTGCCAATGTTGCTTTAACACGTATATCATCAGGATTAGCAGCTAAATAATCTTCCAATAATGAGAGAGCCTTCTCTCCCTCATTATTGCTAATATAGGCACCTGCTAAATAAAAAGCATTCTGTGTATTACTATACGCTTTATAAAAGCTCTCTAGCTTAGGCACTGCTTGAACAAAATTCTTCTCAAGTAAGAAAATACGTCCTTGCATGCCATCTTTTAAATTAGCATCAATATCTTTAACGGCTAAGACTTTATACTGTTCTTTTGCTTCTAATAACTTGTTAGCGTTAAGTAATAACTGCATATTTACTAACTGTAAGATTAAATTATCTTGATGTTGCTCTAAACCTCGTTTTACAGTGATTAGAGCACGATCATAGTTTCGTTGTTTAGCATATAAATCAGCCAATAAAACAACAGGCTCTAAATGGTAAGGGTTAGCTTGCTGCCATTTTTCAAGCGCTACTAGCATTTGGTCTAAGTCTTGCTGTTGCTTTGCAATTAAAACCACCAACTGCCAGTATCGTTTAGGTAAATTCTTTTGATTTTCAATGGTATTTAATACAGATTCTGCTTCTTTATCTTTACCTAAACTTAAGTAGGCTTCGGCTAGTAAAGTGACTTTATTGATGTCTTCACTATCCAGTTTATAAGCTGCGATTAGCTTTTCTAAAGCAGCGTCATTACGGTAAGCTGAAAAATATAACTTCAATACATGCGTGTTAGCTGGGTAAACGGTAATGATATAATCTGCTCGGCTATGACTTAACTCTTCATTGTTTTGCTGACGTGCAATACGTAGCTGTTGTGTTAAGGCAAATAAATTATCGGGCTCTAATTGTAAGCTCTGCTCTAACAACCTTTCAGCTTCATCATATTGCTCTTGTTGAATCGCAATACTAGCCATTAAGTTGCTACCACCCGCTTTTTCTGGGTATTTTTCTTGCCATGATGTGGCAATCGACTTGGCTTGGTCAATATCACCTGATTGTAGCGCTGCAAACGCTAAAGCCAACTCTGCTTCAACCAGCTCAGGATCAAGTTTGACAGCATCTTTCAAGTCATCGATTCCCGAAGGGTCGTTCATCATTAATTTTAAAATACCTTGGCGAGCGTTAACCTCGGCATTATCTGAGTTAAGGCTTTCACTTTGTACAACAAGTTTTTTTGCCTCATTAACGGCGCCTAACTCTAATAGCTTAAAGCTTACCGAAGCTAAAAAATCAGCATTGGCTGCTGGGCTATCAACATCTGTAAAACCATCCAGTGTATCGCTAATATCACTGACTAACCCAAGCTCTAATTGGCTCACTGCCAACATTCTGTTTGCTAAATGATCTTTTGGCAAATACTTAACCACACTACGTAAATGATAAGTCGCTTGCTCCCAGTTTTTTAAGTAAAAAGCACTAGCCCCCGCAACTAATTTTAAGTTCATTTGGTTAAAGTCGGCAGCAAGAGCTGACTCCGCATGTTCACTAGATTTTGCGAAATCCTTATCCTCAAACCTTACCATTGCTTTGATATAATGAGCAAAAGGCTGTGTACTAATACTCGCTAAAATAGCATCTGCATATTTTTCTGCCTCAACATATTTTTCAGCCTTTAATAGTGAATCCGCTAATAGCAATTTTATAATGCCTGAGCGAGGTTGTAAGGCTAAGTACTGTTCATAACTATCACTGGCTTGTTTATAGTCTTTCATTACTGTTGCAATTTGACCTTGCAGCATTAATGCATCAACTTGTTTGCTATCAATTGCTAAAACTCGGTCGACAAGCGTTTTCGCTTCTTCATTATTGTTTTCAGATAACTGTAAATAGGCATTAGCTAGCATGCTATACATACTTTGCGCTGCAATGTTTTGCGCTGTTGTGACACTCTCTTTAGCGAGTTCAGTATTTTCTAAGCGTAATGCGGATAATGTTTGATACGCTAAGTAATGACTTTGTTGTTCACTAGCAAGCTGTGTAGCCGCTTCATTTAATGCAATTACGTCATTATCGCTTTCTGTTAACAGATAAGCTCGAGCTAAAAGAGGAATAAGGTGTTTATTATTAGAGCCAAGCTTTTTAGATCGCTCAAGCTCTTTTACCGCAGCAGGACCATCACCTAATTGTAAATAAATTTCACCTAATAAAAAGCGGGCTTGAGCGTTTTTACTATCTAAACGGATAGCATTTTTTAGAGAAATAATCGATTCATTAACTTGATTGGCATCAATATACGTTTTAGCGCTATTAATATGCGATTCAACCGTTTCTTTTTCACCACAGGCGCTCAACGCCAACATAATGCTTACACAAAGTGTAGTTTTAATTAATCTCATTTTATTATCCTTTATTATCGATTATTCTTCTTACTGGCTCGTTTTTAATTCTGTCGCTATGAATTCTAAACATACTAATTAGAACAAAGCCCATCAACTGTGAAGCAAATGGGCTTTTGAGTTAAGCTCGCGTATTAAGTAACGGGCTAGCTAACGATAGATTAGCGTAACACTCATGGTCTGTGACCAAAATGAGCACGTCAGCCCAGCTATCTATTTCGTTTAATGTTTCTAAACGCGCACATTGCCAACTAGGTACAAACGGATCATGGTAGCTAACGGTTACGCCAGCTTTAAGAAAGTGCTCTAAAATCGCATCTGCTGGTGATTCACGACAATCGTCAACATTAGCCTTATAAGCGACTCCTAAAATTCCAACTTTCTTACCTTTAAGATCGCCACTACCCAATAAATTTAATGCCTGTTGAGCAACAATACTTGGACGAGTATCGTTAATAGAACGTGCCAAACGCACAAATTCACCCGCTTTGGTATTTTCAACTAAGAACCATGGATCAATTGGAATACAGTGACCGCCAACTCCAGGTCCTGGTGTTAATACATTCACTCGAGGATGGCGATTAGCTAAACGAATCACTTCATAGACATCAACTTCAAGTTCCTGACATATTTCAGATAACTCATTCGCAAAAGCAATACCGACATCACGCGATGTATTTTCAACAAGCTTGATACATTCTGCTGTGGTTAAGTCTGTTAAGAATACTTCTCCTTTAACAAAACTTTGATAAATCGCTTTAACTTTTAGCTGTGCTAATTCGTTTGTTGCACCGATAATGCGGTCGTTGTGCACTAACTCATATAAAGTTTGACCAGGAATAGCGCGTTCAGGACAATGCACTACATTAATATCTAAACCTGCATCGGCGAAACGCTGCGCAACCGCTAAACTGGTTTGTGGTGAAATGGTTGACTCAACAATAACGGTTTGACCATTTTGAGCGACTTTAGCAATAGCATCTGCTGCACTAAAAACATAACTTCTATCACAGCTGTTATTTTTATGTGGCGTTGGTACCGCGACTAAATAAGTTTCGCTTGATGGAATTTCAGTGCTCGCCTTTAAGAAGCCTTGAGAAACCACTTTATTAATAAGCTCAGGTAAACCTGCTTCGTCAAATGGACATTGGGCATTATTAATCGCAGCAACTTTTTCACTGTTCAAATCAACACCGGTAACACTGTAACCCGCTTCGGCTAATAAACTTGCGATAGGTAAGCCCATATAGCCCATACCAATAACGCTTAATGTTTCATTTTTAGCGACAATGTCTTGATCTAAGGTATTAGGCGTATTATTAGTAATAATATCTAAAATCAATTCAGCAACATGACCATCACCAAATGGATTTTTCCAGTTAAAGCTTTCGCCTGACGCTTCCGCTGATAACCACTTGTCTGCTGCGGCTAATGCTTTATCTGCATCTCTACCCACTAAAACGTTAGCGCCAACCTCAATAGACTCTGGGCGTTCAGTATTGTCACGTAAGGTAATACAAGGAACACCTAATAGACAGGCTTCTTCTTGAATACCGCCTGAGTCAGTTAAAATAAGCTGAGCGTGTTTTTGTAATTGAATAAAATCTAAATAACCAATTGGCGGAATGAGTTTTAAGTAGCTTGGCAATTCAATGTCAAACTCTTTTAATTTTGCTTGAGTTCGCGGATGAATAGGCCAAACAATTGTTTGGCTATATTTAGCATGCAACTTATCGAATAACGCTAGTAGTTCTAATAAATTCGCTGAAACATCAACATTAGAAGCGCGATGCGCGGTAACAAGGAAGAAAGCTTTAGAACTAACACCTAAGTCCGCAAGAATTGTACTGGTGTTCGCTGAAATTTCTAAATGTTGAAAAAGAGAATCTGATACGGTATTACCAACGGTAAATATTTTATCGCTTTCTAAACCTTCTTTAGCCAAAATAGCATGTTGATTAGGACCAACAGCGAATAAATACTCACTCATGTGATCCGTTAAAATACGGTTAGTTTCTTCAGGCATACTGCGGTCATAACTACGTAAGCCTGCTTCAATATGTCCTACTTTAATATCTAACTTTGATGCCGCTAAAGCGCCAGCAAGAACTGTATTGGTATCGCCTTGCACTAACACAATATCAGGCTTTTCTTGCAATAATATAGGTTCCATTTTAATTAAAATATTACCTGTTTGATTGCTATGTAAGCCAGAGCCAACACCTAAATTATAATCAGGTGCCGGTAATTCTAATTCTTTAAAGAAGATGCTATCCATTTCTTGAGAGTAATGTTGATTCGAGTGAATAATAAAGTGGGCAATACCTCGTTTTTTACATTCACGAATTACGGGAGCCATTTTGATTATTTCGGGGCGAGTGCCAACGATAATCCCTATTTTCATTTTACGTCCTTAAAGGTGTCGAATTGTAGTTAATGCTATATATATGCTCAATTGTAAAACAATTTTGCAATGATGTAATTTATTTAATGTATTTTTAACTATTTTAACGATTTAATAGCATTCAAGGTTTCCGTGATTAGTCGATCCTTACATTTTACCTCTGAAAATGTATGGTTCGCTTGAGCTATTGTATGGATTTTAATATTTTCTTGTGTACTAATTGTTCGCCATGAAGTATTTTCAACCATTAACAGCTTAAATTCTTCTGCGGTTAAATCACATTCACTCAATAAAACGGTTACGTTTCCAGCAAAATGACGTAAGCCTATATACATATTATCAACAAAACTTCCTGCGACTGGACTCGTTTTGCTCTGCTGTTGAAAAGTACAAATATCACTCAAGGCTTTAGTCGGCTTTACATTCCCACGTATTAACTTTCCCCAGAAACTTTTACTTAGCAAACGCTTAACATAATACGATTTCAAATATGTCTTGGCTTGGGTCGATGCTTGCCTCACCCAAGGATTTACCAGTACTAAACCACTAACGGTATTTTGTTTATTTTCGGCTAAATGCAATAAAATCGCCGAAGCGGCATCACATAAACCCCATAAATATATTTCTGTTAACTGCGGTTGTTGTTGACGAAATAAAGCAAGCGCGGCAGCAATATCATCTTGAATATCGGTAAATTGACTAATAGCACCTTCACTATCCCCTGCGCCGCTATAATCGAATCGTAAAGCATAATAACCTTGTTCAGCTAAAGCACGAGCCAGTTGTACAAATAAACGATGACTACCTACTCGAGTTTGCGGCCCACCAACAACAATAAGTACACCTTGGGTACTTTTTTGATTAAGTTTATCTGGGCTGTGCTCAATAGCGACAAGTTGCTTTTCTTTGCAGGTAAAAATCAGAGGCGTTTCTAACATGATCCCCCCTGCTCAGTTGAACCGGCTTCTTTGAGTAAATTACGCAAGGTTTGCTCTTCAAAGGAGAGCATTTTTTCTGATAAGGTCAACTCTGTGCTTTGCCAAAACTTTACATCGTTAATAGCTGAAACAGTTAATGAGCTATCTGAGCTTTTAGTTGAAAATAGCTGCTGCTGTTTAGCTCGCGCCATAGGTAATTGATCGCTATCACTCCATTCTAGCCAATGGCAGTGTTTATCAATACTTTCATATTGCGTTAAAGTTTGCTGGCTTAACTCGTCGAGTAATGATGGTTGCATCACGTAACCCGCAATTTCAATCTCGGTTGAGTTTTGCTCAATATTATTGGTTTTGGTTAAATTACTCGCTAATGCTAAGCGTTTGAATTGTTGAACAAAGCGTTTACCATTAAATTCAGGTTGCGCTAATAACAAGCCATCAATCAACGCGATTATATCGCTATTCAAAACTAACGCTGAGGATAGCAAACAAGAAAGGTAAATAGGTTTAGGTTTAGAACTGGGGTTAGCATTGAAAGGTACATCTTGCGCCATTTTTGCTTTAATCGCGTTAATTTGCGCAATAAGGTCTTGCTGCCAAAGAGAAAGGCTGGCTTGCGATAATTCACCGCCACTATCACCACAGCCGTAGTGATCGTAAATAAGACTTTCAACACCTAATTGATAGGCGTTCAACGCTAATCTTGTCTGCATATGACGAGTCTGATTAGCTTGCTCAAATAATGGCGTAACATAAATAATGTATGCACAAATATTTTCAGGGCTGCGTTTCAATTGAAATAGCGGTCCAGCATTACCTGAATAGAATTTAGCTGTCATATTAATCATCATATCAAGCCCACGAAAAGTCGTGATAATTAACCATCAATATTGTCATAAATCAATTGGCTCAAGCTGGCGACTGATTCAAAATTTTCAGCGCTAATATCATCATCATCTAATACCACATCAAATTGCTCTTCTATTTCTCCAATTAAGGTTACTATCACCATAGAGTCAAATTCGGCGATGGCTCCAAATAGTTCAGTCTGCTCATGCCAAAAGCTCTTTTCATAGCTTGGAATTATGCCGCTGAGCAGCGTAATAAGCTGTTGTGATATTTGTGATAGATTCATGTTTTTCCTGCTTACTCCATTGACAATAACTATAAAAATTAACGTAAAAATTAAAATAAATGCGCTATTGCTCGTTGTTTTTACTAAACCATAAATTTTTATAATACGGTAAGGTAATATAACGAAACGAGGCTATTTTTCCTAAAAAGCGTTGTTGATTAAAAATTTGATAACTAACACGCTGCCGCTGTTTTGCTAACCAATCTTTTTTATAAGGCTCACTGCCCATACCAAACTCAATACAGGTGACTTTATCATACTCAAGTACGTGCTCTGACAGTGCCATTGATAAAATAGAGCCCACTGAAAAATTTTTATATTGCTGGTCATAAGCCAACTTGAAAATTGATGCTGTGCCTGATTGTAAAAACCATAACTGCGCCGCAGCAGGTTTGTTATCAACGTATAACATACCAAAGCGCAATTTATTTTCTGCTATGGCCGCACGACAAACTTGCTCAATAAACGCAAAGCTGAACTCTTCACCTTTCCAGCTTTGCTGATAAATACTTTTATAGCCCTCAAAGGCAGTAATAAAATCATCGAGAGTATTAATAATGCGGATATTATATGGGTGTGCAGCCGCTAGTTTTTTACTACGTCGTTTAACGGTATTACGCAATTGGCTAGGTAATTGTTGATAATAACTATTAAAATCAACCAAGTTATCTTGATAGAAATTAGCCGTTTCATTAAATAGCTTACAAGCTTTAAAGTACTTAGTTAGCGCACAAGGTACATTAGCATTTTCAGCAAAACCACCAAGATTCATACTGTGCCAAGTAGTATTTTTATCTATATATTTTAATAAACTAGGTAGATGAGCCTTACCGTCGTCACTTGTATAATAAGGCTCAGCCATTGCAGAATAAAAACTACTGAGTGAATGTAGCTGTAACTTATTATGCTTACCGCGATGAATTAACGGCCAAGCGATCAATAACTGAGGCGCTGTTTCATCATTTGAGTAAAGGCAATGCACCACTAATTTATCATTAGTGGCCATCATAAAATCACGCGTTGCCATTAACCATGGCAGTGTTAATTCAAATAATTTAACAGTAGGAAGCTGCTCTTGATAACGACTGACAAAGTCATCGAAGGTCAATGTTTGATACGATATATGACAACTAGCTTCCATGTTAGTCATTTAGCCTAATTTACTCAGCAAGTAATAGAGCGAGTACTTGCTCTGTTTTGGCTTGCATTAGCGCTTCATCACCTTTACTTTCTACATTTAACCTCACGACTGGCTCGGTATTACTACTACGTAAATTAAAGCGCCAGTCACCAAATTCCATGCTAATACCGTCAGTTTCATCAATCACCTGCGCTTGCTGTTGGTAATGATTAAAAACACGTGCAATAGCCGCTTTGGGATCTGCTATTTTATTATTAATTTCACCTGATGATGGATAAGCAGCAATACGAGCTTTCACTAAAGAAGATAAGGGTTGTTTACGTAAACACACTAACTCTGCAATCAGTAACCACGGGATCATACCGCTATCACAATAGAAAAAATCTCTAAAATAATGATGCGCACTCATTTCACCGCCATATACAGCATCTTCACTGCGCATACGCTCTTTAATAAAAGCATGACCGGTTTTACTTTGAATGGCTTGGCCGCCCGATTGTTCAACAATATCAATGGTATTCCACGTTAATCTTGGGTCGTGAATAATTTTATCTTTGCTGACGCTGGTCGCTGATTTTTTCGCTAAAAAGTTTTCTGCCAACAAACCAACTATATAATAGCCTTCAATAAATTCGCCCTGTTCATCAAATAAGAAACAGCGATCAAAGTCACCATCCCACGCTATACCCATATCAGCGCCGTGTTTTATAACGGCATCAGCTGTCGCACTACGGTTTTCAACCAATAACGGATTAGGAATACCATTAGGGAAATTACCATCAGGTTCATGGTTAACTTTAATAAATTCCACTGGCAGGTTTAATAAGTTAAAAGCCGCTTCAATTGCATCAAGTGCAGGACCTGCTGCGCCATTGCCCGCGTTAACAACTAACTTTAAGGGCGTAATATTTTTTGTATCAATATAACTAAGTAGGTGCTCAGTATAGGCAGCGCTAATATCATGAGTACTTAATTTTCCAGTAGCGGTAACTTCCTCAAAAACATTACTTTCAGCTAAGGCTTGAATATCAAATAATCCCGTATCACCACTAATAGGTTTTGAGTTCTCCCTGACCAACTTCATACCGTTGTAGTCAATAGGGTTATGGCTTGCAGTAACCACTATGCCGCCATCGCACTGTAAATGACTAGTCGCAAAATAAATATGTTCAGTGCCCGCTAAACCTAAGTCAATAACATCACTACCACCCGCCATTAAACCTTGCGCTAGCGCTTGTTTTAACTCATTACTGGTTAAGCGAATATCGCCACCAACAACCACTTTTTTTGCTTTAGTGTGCTGAGCAAAAGCACGGCCGACGCGATAAGCAACATCAACGTTTAATTCTGTGCCTAATTTGCCACGAATATCGTACGCTTTAAAACAAGTGATTTTACTCGGGGTATTATTAGCAGCGGCATTAGTTAATGAGGTCATTAAGCAAACTCGTCCTTAGTTATGTTATTGAAATTTAGTGGTGTGATTAAAAGATGGTTGCGGTGATATTAATCTACTGAATGATTATTTTCAGTAACCTTAGCTTCCAACTCAGCAAATTTAGCTTCAAGTTCACTTAACTTAGCACGTGTTTTAATAAGCACTTGTGTTTGTACATCAAACTCTTCACGGGTAACAACATCTAATTGTGCTAATTTACTTTGCAATACTGTTTTAGCTTTATCTTCAAACTCATTCGCCATGCTTTTTAAGCCTGGAGGAATAGACTCTGAAACTTGTTTTGCAATTTCTTCAATTTTTTTAGCGTTGATCATTATTTTTCCTACATGAGTACTTTGTGAACTTTTTGCTCTTAGCTGCATTGTAACTGTTTTGCCGCCAAGGAAAAACAGGTAAAATTAACCCGAGACAATTTTTCTATTGAGTAGCTATGAAACTTAACCCCGGACAAAATGAAGCAGTTAAATATATCAGCGGACCTTGCTTAGTGCTGGCAGGCGCTGGCTCAGGTAAAACTGGGGTTATTTGTCAGAAAATAGCGTATTTAATTCAAAAATGTGGTTATAAAGCACGAAATATTGCTGCGGTAACTTTTACCAATAAAGCCGCTCGAGAAATGAAAGAGCGTATTCAAAAAATGCTCGGCCGTGAATTAACACGTGGTTTAACGGTATCAACCTTTCACTCATTAGGCCTTGATATTGTACGCCGTGAAATAAAAACGTTAGGTTACAAACCCGGTTTTACCTTATTTGATGACCAAGATACCCTCGCCTTATTAAAAGAATTAACCATTGATGAACTTGATGGCGATAAAGACCTACTCAGTAAATTGCAAAGTATGATTTCCAACTGGAAAAACGACTTACTATTGCCCGATGCTGCCATAAAAAGAGCTAACGGTGCTGATGAGGTTGAAAATGCTGAATTTTATCAACGCTACTACAAACATATGATTGCCTATAACGCACTCGACTTTGATGACTTAATTCTTATTCCCACGTTATTACTCAAAAACTACCCTGAGGTTAGAGCGCGTTGGCAGCAAAAAATTCAATACTTATTAGTAGACGAATACCAAGATACTAACGCTAGTCAATATGAATTAGTTCGCCATATTGCTGGTGAACGTGCGCGTTTAACCGTAGTAGGCGACGACGATCAGTCAATCTATTCGTGGCGTGGTGCAAAACCAGAAAATTTAGTTTTACTGGGTAAAGATTTTCCTAATTTAAAGCTGATCAAATTAGAACAAAACTACCGCTCAAGTGGTCGTATTTTAAAATGCGCTAACGTGCTCATTGCTAATAACCCGCACGTTTATGATAAAGCTTTATTTAGTGAGCTTGCTTACGGTGTTGAGCTAAGAGTGGTGCAGGCCAAAAATGAAGAAAACGAAATAGAGCGTGTTATTGGTGAGTTGATTGGTCACCGCTTTATGAACCGCAGTCAATATAAAGATTACGCAGTATTATATCGTGGTAACCACCAATCTCGCTTACTTGAAAAAGCACTGATGCAAAACAGAATTCCTTACAAAATCAGTGGTGGCACATCATTTTTCTCTCGTTCAGAGGTAAAAGATGTAATGGCGTATTTACGCGTATTGGTAAACCCTGACGATGATAATGCCTTTTTACGTATTGTTAATGTCCCTAAACGCGAATTAGGTCCGGCAACATTAGAAAAACTCGGTACTTATGCCAATATGCGTCAAATTAGTATGTTTGCCGCAAGTTTTGAACTTGGCTTAGAACAAACGCTTTCAGGTCGTGGACTAATGAAACTACAGGCTTTTACTCAATGGCTAGTAGAAACCGGTGATAACGCAATGCGTGGCGATACCGCTGCCGTTTTACGGTCAATGATTCGTGAAATAAATTACGAAGACTTTTTATACGACACCTCACCAAGCGCTAAAGCTGCAGAAATGCGCATGAAAAACATCACTGAGCTATTCAGCTGGGTCACACAAATGCTAGAAGGCAATGAAGATGACGAGCCGATGACCTTGCCTGAAATTGTCACTCGCTTAACCTTACGCGATATGATGGAGCGCAATGAAGAAGAAGACAGCAGTGATCAAGTACAATTAATGACACTGCATGCTTCTAAAGGTTTAGAGTTTCCGTATGTATTCCTTATTGGCATGGAAGAAGGTTTATTACCCCATCAAACAAGTATTGATGAGGGCTCGGTTGAAGAAGAGCGTCGCCTCGCTTACGTTGGTATTACTCGCGCTCAACGTGAGTTAATATTCACTTATGCGAGAGAGCGCCGTCAATTTGGTGAAGTAGCTAGAACCGAAGCCAGCCGCTTTTTACATGAACTACCGCAAGATGATTTAAACTGGGAATTAGGTCAAGTTAAGAAGAAAACCGAAGCGCATGTTGAACAATCAAATAAACAAGGTGTGGCTAACTTACGGTCTCTGTTTAAAAAATAGCACAATGTTGTCAATAGCCGAAATGAGGTGGACGACTACCTCATAGTACTAAGTTGGCTTAGGCTGATTCTCGTAATTTAAGACATTGTCTTATGTCTTAAATTAGCCAATAGCTGACATTAACTTTTGAGTCACTGACGGCAGAACAGGTCTAAGCAACTACAACAAATTTAATTATTGATTTATCTTGAATGCGATTTTTAAGCTGAGCTAAGTAACTCATTATTTACGCCATAAAATCCATTTTATTTTGATGGTATTCTTGGCTGTTTATAATAGCCATGGCTTTTTATCTATCGTTTGATTGAATGGCGGCTATAGCCCTCATTTCTAATTTAATCAGTACATTGTTTATTTCGTTTAGCTTTGCAATTAAAGGGGGTCTTCATTCTGTTGATTTAATAATAACTTTTCTAACAATCCATTAAGTTTAGACTCATATTCTTTATATCTATCGAGCCACTTTATATCTGATGAAAATGCATAACTCAGAACTGATGAAGTCAGTACTTCATCATAATATTTTAGCTCTATTGCCATATTTTCTAACTGAGATACTGAAAAGTGATCAACAGATTCTATATTGTTTAGTACTACTTCTTCTTTAGATTGTTGTGCAAAACAATTTGACAGAGAAGTAGTACTTAATATTAAAGCCGTCATAACTAAAAGCTTAAAGAATACTTTCATTCATGAACCTATAACTTATATTTTTATAAAATAGTAGAGTAAATTTATTTTTAATTGGCGCTAGCTTTTAATTAAAAATGACCAGACAAAAATGTATTTCACTTTATTATTGTTATCTGCCTTACTAATTATGTTGTTATTTTAAATATTTGGAATTAATAATTTATTACTATCTATCTTGGCTTGTGATTTAAAATAGATCAAAACTTAATAATTAACCTCAGATCGGGATAAGAATTATTAAATTGAACTAAATGCCTGTTCCACGATCCGATCTTTCGACTAAGAAAAAACAGAAAGATAAAAAGGAACAGGCATGAATAAACTAGTTGAAATATTCTGTGATGTCGATGATTTTTGCCGAGTATTTATCCCCGAATTAGAAAAGCAACTCATTGAAGATGGAAGTCAAAAGCGCAGACGTTCAAGTCGAATGACAATGAGTGAAATCATCACGATCCTCATTGCCTTTCACATGTCTCATCACCGGGACTTTAAAAACTATTATAAGGGTTACATTGCAAAGTTTTATAAAAGTCACTTCCCTCATTTATTAAGCTACACACGATTCTTAGAGGTTATTCCTAAAGCAATCATTCCTTTATCTAGTTATTTCTCAACACTCAAAGGTGAGGCTACAGGGATTGAATTTATTGACTCAACGAGTATTAAGGTCTGCCATAACTTACGTATTCCTAGACACAAAACATTTGGTGGGATTACTCAACGGGGTAAAGGAACAATGGGATGGTTTTATGGATTTAAGCTTCACCTAGTCACTAATTATCGGGGTGAAATAGTGGATGCAAAACTCACCACCGGTAATGTACATGATACAAAGCCTGTACCTGATATCACCAAAAAACTATCGGGTAAGCTATATGCGGATAAGGGTTATATCAGCAAAAAATTGTCAGAGAAATTAAAAGATGATGGTGTGGATTTGATCACCACAGTAAGACGAAATATGAAAGCCAAAGCTATGTCATTATGGGATAGAGCTATGCTCTCAAGGAGGTTTATTATTGAAACGATAAATGACCAATTAAAGAATATTTCTCAAATAGAGCACTCACGCCACCGTAGCCCAAACGGTTTTATGTTGAATATGTTAGCAGGACTTGTGGCTTATTGCCTTAAAGAAAATAAGCCACGCCTTAATATATCTGACGTTGAGAGGAATGCCATGATTGCCGCTTAAGCCGATCTGAGGTTAATTAGCTTTAATATAAACGACAGTTAACGCTAAATGACTATTATTATTTATCTTTTTCTAATAAGTTAATTTTTATCACACCTAAGTAAAATGTATCAATAAGAACATCGTCTGGCACCTAATATGCTGTAACTTTATTGTCAAAAAAAGTGAAGTTAAAAGGAGTATGATTAACTGGAACTCAACTAGATGCCGCACCAACACTATCGCCATTTGAACCTTTCATTAACAAACCCTCTAAACTGATATTAAAAAAGCCGACGATTAGGCTAACATCATTATTTCCATCGCAGGTCATTATCCTTAAAGATTCGGGACAATAATAACAATAGTCAGAGATACTCGAACATTGCCGTTGAAGGTTGACCGATTAATATAGGTTGGTTTTATTCGGTCATTTAATACCTTTAAGACTTTCCTTATATCAAACTATAATTTTTCCAATTTTATTAAGGGATTTCAGGATAAGTTTGCAATTACAACAGTCATTATCTACTCTAATTTAAGTAGATAATTAACAAGTAAATTATGACACTTTAAGGATAAAAATGTTGAAACTATTTAACAATCTAACAATAATAAAAAATCGTCTATTTATCCTCCTCTTGTTTTTTTCAACTAGCATTTTTGCATCAGAAACAAATACAGTCGCAAATAAGCCCTTGTTTCAATTTGAAGCAGGTATTCATGCTAATTACATGGATGCAGAAGACTACTATCAGTTAAATACCAGTGACGTATTTACCACTGACTCCTATACGCAACTAGGGTTTGATGTTTCAATTCAATTACATCACCAAGTATTGCCAAAAAATGCGTTCCTTGCATTAGGCTGGAGCAAAACCGGTGAATATAGCGCGGATGTGCTTGCGCATTGTGGTGATAAAGCCTGCCAAGAAACCACTAAGCTTAACTTTGAATCACTACAGCTAAATTATCATTACCAATGGCATCAATCTTCCACATTGGAATCTTCAGTTTATGCTGGTGTTTCATATATTTGGGCTGAGGGTGAAATTAAAGGTCAAGCTTGGCGTGATGGCGCAACAGGTTTTCAGGTAGGCAATCAAATTTACTTTATGCCACATTCAGCCATTCAACCCTACATTGGTGTTAAATTATCTTACTTCGCCATTGAAGATGGCGATGACACGGTTCACTTACCAAACTTAAGCCTTTTATTTGGCTTACACTTTTAATTAATTTTTGGACTTTTTTATGATGTTACTTCGTTTTGTAAGTTTATTGTTACTTTTGGGGTTAACCGCTTGCGAGAAAGCAAGTGTTCCTTCAGATACCTCTCCTAATTTAAGTTTAATGGTTACTGCACCTTCTATCACTGATGTGGGTGAAACAGTCAACCTAAGTGCGATACTTAGTGCTAATGGAGCAAATGTTAATAGTGGCGTTACTTATGTGTGGGAGGATAAATCTGCACAACAACTTGGTTTAACGAGTAATAACGATACCGCGAGTTTTGTTGCTTTAGCCGGTATTGATGAGGCGATTATATTGGTAACAGCCTCTATTGATGGCTCATCTGTCAATGAAACGATTAACATAGTCATTAATCAACCACCTAAGTTAACTATCACGGCCCCTTCAGCTGTTGATGTAGGCACTAGCGTTGATCTTAGTGCGGTATTAAGTATTGATGGAGTAGATGTTAATAGTGGTGTTACTTATGCGTGGGAAGATAAGTCTACCCAACAAGTTGGTTTAACAAGCAGTAGCGATACTGCTAATTTTGTCGCCATCTCTGGTATCGATGAAGCCGTCATATTAGTAACCGCTTCTTTTGATGGCGTCACTGTGAGTAAAACAACGAATATTACTATTAACCCGCCCCCTAATTTGAGTTTAACTGTTACTGCACCGCTTACGGTTAATGTGGGCGACAATGTCAATATTAGTGCTATGGTCAATGCTGATGGAGTTGATGTTAATAATGGTGTTACTTATTTGTGGGAAGATAAATCTGCACAATCGATTGGTTTAGCAAGTAAGGATAATACCGCTCATTTTGTTGCTGTTGCAGGTATTGATGAATCAATTGTGCTAATCACAGCGAGCTACAAAGGCGCGACAGTGAGCGAAAAAGTGTCTATTGCTGTGCTTAGCTCAGTGCAACCTGTTGAAATAGGTGCGTTGACTATTAGTGGTCCAACTAAGGTAAAGTCGTCTGATGAGGTGATTTTAAATGCACTTTATACACAAACCAGTGCAGTAAAAGCAGATGCGACTTTTGTTTGGTCACAAGATGAAGGGCCTGACGTTGGGTTTACTGCCAATAATGGCGAAATATCATTTACTGCACCAGATGTTAACCAAGATACAGAGCTTGCCTTTAGTGCTCAAACCACTAACGATGCGGGTGAACTTTTCGATACATTGTGGTTTGTTACAGTAACTCCTCCCGATATTGCATTTACTAATCAGCCTAATACAGGGCAATCACAAGTTAACAGTCAACAACAAACAGCTCATACAGTAAAACAAGCTACTTCTGGTGATAGAGTTCACTTAACGACACAGGTTAGCCAAACTGGCGGTGGCGGCTCATTTACTTATGCTTGGCAACAGGTGACAGGTACTCCAGTTGCTATAGCTCATCCAGATATATCTCAACCTACCGCAACTTTTGTCGCGCCTTCTGTCGCGGGGAAATTAACTTTTAGTGTAACGGCTACGGAATCTGGCAGTGGAAAAAGCATTTCGCAAACGCAAGTAGTTAACGTATTAGGCAAGCCGTTTACCCCACAACAAGGTGCGCTGCATTCGGTATTTAGTGGACATGGACAAATTGAATTAAAAGGTAGGGTTAATGGAGGAACAGCGCCTTTTAGCTATTCATGGGCACAAACAACTGGTCCACAAGCTATAATTAGCAGCACAAGTGCTGAAAATCCATCTGTAACACCGCCAATAGTCACAACCGATACAGACATTACTTGGGTTGTTACAGTAACAGATTCGAATAATCAAAGTGTTACTTCTACGCATGTAGTCACTGTAAAAGCAGCCCCTAAGTTAGCTGTTTCTATATTACACCCTGCAAGCACGGACGTTGCTGAAGGCGACACCGTACTACCGCAAGCACACATTAGTGGAGGCACAGGCAATTATTCCATTCGTTGGACGAGTTCTGTAGTTACCTTGGTTGATGAAACTACCGCAGCACCAAGCTTTGTTGTACCAACAGTCAGCAAAGACACCACAATTGTTGTGAATTTAGCAGTGAGCGACGGCGTTAATCAAATCACGCGAAGTGTAAGATACACAGCTAAACCTTTATTTACGGTAAATTCGCATCAGAACCAAAGCGGCAGTAACCTAGCCACAGGTCCTAATCAAAGTACACATCAGAACAATCAAATTGAGTCAGGCAAGACCTTTAAACCCAGTGTTGATGTACACGAAAATGCTGCATCTGGTGGTACTTTTACGTATGTATGGACAGTAGTGAAACCTAACCCCGCACCTGCAGATTTAGTCATTGCAGGTGCCAATACTGCACAGCCCGTTGTGAGTGCACCTAGTGTTACCAGTACAACACCTGTTGAGTTGCAAGCTGTTATCTCTTATAGCGTTAATGGTAAAAGCATTAGTAAAACGGTTCACTCTCAATATCAAGTTGTCCCATATAATTCACCTAGTAAACCCACATTAACATTAAGCATGGCGGGGCATGAAAGTGTGATTGGTGGTCGTCTAGCGAACCCTACTGTTTCGGTCATGAATGCAGCAGGCACCATCACTTACAAGTGGACACAAATAAGTGGGCCAAATATTGTTGGGGGTATCATTGGTGATACAACAGGCAATCCTTACTTTACAGTGCCAACCATCACCGGTGGTCATCAAAATTTAGTATTAGAAGTTGAAGTGGGTGATGGCACTGACGTCAAAACAGCGCAAGTAACTTTTGATATTGACCCATTAAACATACCACCGAAATTACCATTGACTGTTGTCGCGTCTAATGATGAAACAGTTGTTGCTAACGCAGTGGTAACCCCAAGAGCGACTGTAACAAACTCTAATGGCACGCCGACTTATGCATGGGCTCAAACCAGTGGCACAACCATTATAATTACCGATGCAAATACGGCAACGCCAAGTTTTACGGCGCCCACAACCAGTGGCACGATAGTACTTGAAGTCACCGTAACAGATAATGACAATACCCCTATTACGGACACGGTAAGCTATCAAGTGCAAACAGCTATCAAACTCACTGCAGGAGCTCCTATACGTGCGGTATCTGAAGGAAATACAGTTGATTTACTTGCATCAACAACAGATGTAAATGGCACGGCGACTTATGCTTGGAGCGTTGTGAGTGATGGCGGTTCCGGTGTGGTAACAGGAGATATTGCCAACCCCGCGCTAGCTCATACCAGTCTTGATATTCCGGCAGTTGACCAAGATAGAATCTTGGTTTTAGAAGTTATTGCAACTGACAGTGCTAACTCTGCAACCGCTAAAGCGACAGTTACTATTAACATTAGTGATTTAAAAATGCGAGTCGACTTAGGGGCGGGGGCAAATATCCCTTCTGGGAACACCGGCCATTTACATGCCAATGTTACTAGCGGTAAAGGTCCTTTTAGTTATGCATGGACAGACTCTACCCCTCCTAGCCTTAGCGCTACTAGCACCAATAACCCGAGTTTTACAGCACCTAATGTTACCCACAGTGTTGATTTACAATTTGGCGTAACGGTCACTGACAGTCTTAATAATACCGCTTCTGGTAGTATAATAATGACCGTAGAACAACCGCCGTTTAGTGTTAATGCAGGCGTTGACTTCTCGGTAACAGAAGGCAGTACCGTTCAATTACGCGCTCAGGGAGTAAATGGTGCAGGAGCAACATGGCAATGGATACAAACCGCAGGTCAAAACGTTTCATTGTCTGATGCAACACTGGCTAACCCAACCTTTATTGCACCTTCACAAGCGGAAGGCGTGAAAGAAACATTTAGCTTTACCGTGACAGGAACCAGCAATGGACAAGTTAAAAGTGCGTCTGTAAATGTTGTTGTTCAGGGAGTTCCTGATATTGCGGCGCATTCAAACAATGTTTCAGTGCATGCGGGAGCAACGGTTAATCTAGCGGGTAGTGTTACAGGCGCTGGTACTGTCGAAAATTTAGCATGGACTCAGAGTTCAGCGGGACTATCTGTAGGTACTATTACTAACGCTTCTGTAATAGGCGATGTAAAATATTTAAATGCGAGTTTTGTTGCACCTGCAGTTAACGCAGATACAACCCTGACCTTTGACTTTACCGCAACAGGCGCAGGCAATGTAGTACATGTACCTGTTACGGTTACTATTATTGCTAATCCCTTAACGGTAAGTGCAGGTGGCGATATTCGCGTTAGATCGGGCGCAACGGTCCAGCTACACGCTGTATCAAGCAATGCGGCTAACTACGCATGGTCACAAACAGTAGGCACTCCTACGGTAACGCTGATTAATGGCAATACCAATGGCGCAAGTTTCGTCGCGCCTGATGTAACTGCGGACACAACACTGACCTTTGAAGTTGATGTAACAGGTGGTGGAATACCGGGAACTGACACAATTAATGTGACTATTTTCGAACCAACCATCGTAGTAAATACGAACAGCGCCCACCGTATTAACCTAATTGCAGATGATTCGGAGCCGCCGACCTTTATTGACACAACCTTTGCAGATAGCGTAAGTGGTAGTGACGTCACGCCAGCCACAACAACATGGACGATTACTCCTAATCCTACTCCCCCCGCAACATTGGACATGGTGTTTTCTGGATTGAATACGGCAACTTTGGAAATCAACCCAATTGGCGCTTCAAAAGGTACTTACACAGCGACGATGACAGCAGGTGATTCTGCAAACCATTACCAATCAGGCAGCAAGTCATTTGTTATTGACATTAAACCTGCTACTCCGCCGATGCCTAAAACTGTTGATCTTAGTGCGAATACAGGGCTAACAGTGGCAGGTATTGCAGGCAATCATTCACTGCATGTCCCAACCATCTCAGGAGGTTTACCACCTTACCATTATAATTGGGGGCTAGGTGCCGATGCCAATGGTTTAGTAATTACCGGTGGTACTACAGACAATCCAACCGTCGCTTTTCCTGCGGTACCTAGCACTTGTACCGCTATTTCAGGGAAAATATCGCTCACCGTTACAGATGCAAATGGTGATACCGCTACTGGCGATGTAACATATAGTAGCACACCTTCCCTAAATCCTATTAAACCAGTCAGCTGTCAAATTTGCCGTGGACCTAAATTCATTTGTGAGCGCTCACATGTTTTAACAGTTTGTGATGTTTCTTTCGGAAATCATGCCTCGGGTACGGTCAATTCCGATTTACAATATTGTATTAATGATATTGAAAACCTCCAAGATGGTTCACGCTATGTAACCCGTCGCTGCGCTACTGCGGAAGAAGTAAATCATGATTGGTTTACTGGCAAAGCGACAGGTTTTACCGAAGCAAATACGAATTCAGGGACAGATATTGGTCATTTGGGACGACTCGACCCACTTGCTCATAAATACAATGTGGTCATATTGAAAGACAGGCACTTTAGCTTTTCAGCAGCTTGCAAAGGTGATAACTGTAATCTAGAAACTGTTCCCGATGATCTCCTTGGCGTGACTAATGGAGTGCCAAATAGTGTAACAGGGGTTCCGCCTACACCGAAAGCAGGTGTTTGTCCTTAGTTAGTTTATTCAAAATAAAAGCATCACTTAATATAATAGATTCATTATTAAGTGATGCTTTCTATGTTTTTACACCTTAAACTTATCTAACAGTATCGACTGTTATGGGTCGATGAATCATGGGAACATAGTAATTATAAGCTCAGCACATTGAATAGGTATTGTAAGTTTTAAGTACACTCAAAAAAGCACACTAATTAGCCCTAATTTATTTATCATTTTTTAGTTAACTTCCAGACTGGATTTACATGCGTTTGTGAAAAATATCATATTAGCTTTTCATTTTAGGTGGTGAGGTTTGCTTAATACATATTAGCCAACTCACTTTGTGCCCCAAAGTGAGATAGAAAATTAATTTTTTACGCCTATAGTTCATTACATTCGAATGTCCGCTTTCGAAGTTTCCGATTAAATTTTAGTATTGAATTTTATAAATTTGAAAATGAGGTGGTATAAGAAGTCTTATTTGGGCTATTTATCGGATTTTCTTTCATTAGCTAAGCCAAAGCTAATTTCCTCTATCGTATCAAAGGAGCTTTAACTAAGATGATCTCCCTTCCTCGCTTACTAGCTATTTAGACTCTCTGTTGACCTACTTAACTTTACGGTTTGCTCAACCCCAAAATTAAACATTATATGAAGTTGAAATATAGGTAACTACGACTAAGCACTATAAACAACTGCTGCTGCAATAATTAACGCTGCGGCTATTACGCTATAAACCAGATATTGGTTTTGCTTCTTTTGCGCCGCTAACATTTCACGCATTAATTGTGCTTGCTGATGTTGGTTTTCTTTGCCTGATTTTAAATAATCATAAATTAAATCAGGTATTTCAGGTAGTTTTTCATTCCAGAATGGAAGGTTCTCTTTTACTTTAGCAAATACTGATTTTACGCCCATTTGCTCTTTTACCCAGTTTTCTAAAAATGGCTTAGCGGTTTGCCATAAATCTAACTGAGGATATAACTGACGACCTAAGCCTTCAATATAGAGTAAGGTTTTTTGTAACAATACCAATTGTGGCTGCACTTCCATATTAAAGCGGCGTGCAGTATTAAAAAGGTTAACCAATACCTGCCCAAAAGAAATTTCTGATAACGGCTTATTAAAAATAGGCTCGCAAACTGTACGAATAGCAAATTCAAACTCATCAACGCTGGTATTATGTGGCACCCAGCCCGAATCAACATGTAACTGCGCAACTTTACGATAATCGCGATTAAAAAAGGCGACAAAATTCTCGGCCAAATAGCGTTTATCTTCTCGGTTTAACGTACCAACAATACCGCAATCAATGGCAATCCACGTTGGATCTTCTGGCGTAGTTGCATCGACAAAAACATTACCTGGGTGCATATCTGCATGAAAGAAACTATCGCGAAAAACTTGGGTAAAAAAGGTTTCTACGCCACGCTCTGCTAGCAGTTTCATATTAACACCAAGGGCGTTTAGCTTATCAACCTCACCGACACCTATGCCGTAAATTCGCTCCATCACTAAAACGTTTTTTGATGAATATTCACTGTAAATTTTCGGCACATACAGTGCTTTGTCAAACTCACTGCCTTGCGTAAAGTTACGCTTTAATTGAATGGCATTAGCCGCTTCGCGATTTAAATCAAGCTCATCGAGAATGGTTTTTCGGTATTCGTTAACCACTTCTTTCGGGCGTAAGCGCTTTCCATCGGGTAACCAACGCGCGACAATACCAGCAAATAAGGTCATCACCTTAATGTCAGCTAAAATAGTTTTATCAATATTGGGACGCAGTACTTTAATGACGATTTTTTCTTGTACGCCCTCTTCAATTAATGTCGCTGTGTGTACTTGTGCAATGGAAGCAGAGGCTAAAGGTAGCAGCTCAAAATCATGAATATGTTGCTCAAACGCGTCTTTACCTAAAGAATCAATAATTAGCTGCTTAGCTTGCTCACCCGAAAATGGTTTTACTTGATCTTGTAATAACGCGAGTTCATCTGCGAGTTCAGGTGGTAATAAATCACGACGCGTAGAAAGCATTTGCCCAAATTTAATAAACACTGGGCCTAAACTTTCAATCGCAAGTCTAAAGCGTTGCTCTGGGCTTTTGTCTTTATGCTTGTTACGCAGCCAAAAAATGCAAGCCCTTGCCAATTTAGCATACCAAGGGAGTAAGTGCTTAGGCACCATGTCATCTACACCAAAGTGTAAAAAGGTTTTCACTATGTGATAAAGGCGTAAACTACTCACGAGAGGTTTGATCTTCCTATTAGGTTACTTAACGGGGGCATCGTTATTTGCTGAAGCTAAGGTTTTTTCTAATTTTTCCATGCGTTCAGATAAAGTATTTACCTGCTGTGCAGTCGCAATAACAGATTGATTAAATTGACTTAACTGCCCTTTAGTAACAATTAGTCTTTTTTCATGAACTAAGTATTCAACAATATCACTCTCGACACTTTTGTTCGTTGCCTTCATGTTTTTGGTAATTTTATTACCAAACTGTACCGCTTTATGTGTTGGTACATCACCAATGTGTTTCGCTATTTCACTTTGCCAGTCAATATCAAGCTGCTGCGCTATCGTCGCAAATTGCTGAGCAATTTTAATATCGCCTTCAACATCTAATTCACCCGCTTTAATCAGTTGAGTGATTTGCTGTTCGGCGTTAATTTTTTTTAACGTTTGAATACTCGTATAAATAGTACAATCACTGCGCTCTGTCGTACTGCCAACAATAATTGACTTATGTTCGCTTTGACTAGCCTGTAAGTTGCTACAAACACTAAAACTTAACGGAAATTTTAATTCAGCTAAGTGTACTGTTAACGTACTTTCATTTAATGTGTTTAGCGCTACTTTGTTTGTACTTAAGCTCAATGCTTTATTAACAATATATTCAATTACAGCACTTAATACCTGAGGTAATAATAGCTGCTGTGATATTTGCGACATAAGGCTCATGACTAAAATTTATAACCTTTATGCAACGCAACAACACCACCGGTTAGGTTTTTATAACTGGTTTGCTCAAACCCAGCCTCATCCATCATTGTTTTTAAGGTTTCTTGATCCGGGTGCATACGAATAGACTCAGCTAAATATTGGTAACTATCGCCATCTTTAGCTACTAATTCACCCATTTTAGGTAATACGTTAAATGAATAAAAATCGTAAGCTTTGCTAACAACATCATGTTCTGGTTTAGAAAATTCTAAAACTAATAAACGACCACCAGGTTTTAACACTGAATAAATAGAACGTAATGCTTTATCTTTGTCGGTAACATTACGCAAACCAAAGGCGATAGTAACAATATCAAAGGTATTTTCTTCAAACGGTAGGTATTCAGCATTGGCTTGCACATATTCAATATTTTGCACTAAACCTTTATCACGTAATTTATCGCGACCCACATTTAACATTGAACTATTGATATCAGCTAAAACCACTTGACCATTACGACCCACTAACTGTGAGAATTTTGCCGTTAAGTCGCCAGTTCCACCTGCTAAATCAAGTACTTTATTTCCTGGTCTTACGCCACTGGCATCAATCGTAAAGCGCTTCCATAAACGGTGGATACCAAATGACATCAAATCATTCATAACATCATATTGCTTAGCAACAGAATGGAAAACACCAGCAACCATAGAAACTTTGTCTTCTTTTTCTATAGTTTTATAACCAAAATGAGTAGTGCTGTCGTTAGCACCATTAGAAGGGGATTGTTGATCAATAGCAGAGTTATTTTGCTCTGTATTTTTATCTAATGTTGACATGATTATTTCACTTAAAACGATAATTAGCGATAGTTTACTGTATGCATGCTAAATCACCAAATACCCAACTGGTTTTTTCTTGATCTATACCAATATTAATAGCGTTTAATACAATAAATTCACACATAAAATCGCTTTAATCATTAGAAACCTGCAATAATTCTGTAACAAAGCAACAAATATGAAATAAAATTACATTATTTGCTTGCACCATTAGAGCTAGTACTCTATAATTCTCTTCGTTCCCTTATACGGACGCTTGTTGTAATAATTGAATATTCTAGCTTTCCTCATAGCTAACTCACCGGTGGCAATTGCTACCGGTTTTTTTTGCCTAAAATTTACCACGCTCTCCTCTCAAGCACTTTTATTTCAACAGTACCTTGTTATCTCAGCCTATTAATTGTTAACAACAACATATACACTCAATGCAAGCACCAACATCATTGCAATTATAGGGAAGTTTATCGTGAGAGAACCTGTGCTCCTTTTATTAAGTTGTTATCTCGCATTATCTGGGTGTGTAGTGTTACCAGTAACGGATAGCGGCTACATCAATCAGTGCGAAATTTCTAGCGACCGAAAATATCTAAAAGTGGTAGATATCGCTAAAGGCTCAAATAGCTACTATTCCATTAGTGGTATTATTTTATTACCAATATCAGGTGTGGTATCGGGCGTTTATGTCGGGGTAAATAATATTTACCACCTTGGAGAAGAAACAATCAGATGTAGTAGTACGACAAAGGGTAGTACAGAAATATCTTAATCGAGGTTAGAATTAAATAGCTTGAGTTGGAGAGAAGTGGTACAAAATTACTACAAACAAGTGCTTTACAACAATAGAGTTATCACTCTATAATTATTTAGTTCTTAAGCGAACACTTATTGTAATAATTTTTCTAGCTTCCCCATAAGCTAATGTGCCGATGCCATTTATGTCATCGGCTTTTTTATAGCTACGAGAAAGTATGACAGTACCTATGATAGTTCGAGGTTGTCTGCTTCATCTTGAATAAAGTCGTCTTGTGCTAACCAATCACAAATAACAACATCTGCTTGCTCGGCACCGGTGCGCTTTAATGATGAGAAGGCTTGTACTCGAATATCAGCATTTAATGTTGCTAGGGCTTTTTTCACCTTTAAGACTTCTGCGCTTCGCTTACCTTGAGATAATTTGTCACACTTAGTTAATAAAGCCAGTACAGGTAGATCACTATCGGCTGCCCATTGAATAAGATCCATATCTAAATCTTTTAATGGGTGACGAATATCCATTAATACCACTAACCCTTTAAGGCTATCGCGCTTTTCTAAATATTCGCCTAGTGCTTTTTGCCATTTCTTTTTCATTTCTAACGGCACTTTAGCAAAACCGTAACCCGGTAAATCAATCAAACGTTTATTCTCGGCAACTTCAAAAACGTTAATAAGTTGCGTACGTCCTGGGGTTTTACTGATACGAGCTAACCCATTTTGGTTAGTTAATGTATTTAATGCACTCGATTTACCGGCATTTGAACGACCAGCAAAAGCAACTTCAATACCTGTATCTTCAGGTAAACGACGAATATCAGGTGCACTTAAAGTAAAAGTGGCTTTGCTTAAATGGATCTTTGTAGAAGACAAGAGCTTAACTCGTTAAAAAATTTTCCGCATTATAGCGTTTTTCTTGTACTTTTATTATTAAAAAACACATAAAAAGTTAAAATACGTAGATTTTATCAGGATTTTTACTCTGTCGCTCTTACACCGTACAAATATTAGTGTAAAATGCGGTCACTTTTTTAAAATAATTACTTAGTACTTTTTTATCATTTTTTAATTAGATAGCGACTATACTACTCAAATAAGCTGTGTAATTAATGACAAGCAGAGAGCAACTCAATGAAAAAAATTATCTTTTCGCTATTTTTAGCTATAGGTTCAATAAGTGCTGCACAAGCACTAGAAGGCGATGCCGCCGCTGGTAAAACAAAAGCTGCAACATGTGCGGCTTGTCATGGTGCGACTGGTATTAGTGCTATTCCAAACTACCCTAACCTTGCCGGACAAAACAGCGCTTATATTATTAAGCAGTTAACCGACTTTAAAGCAGGCACTCGTTCAGACCCTCTAATGTCACCAATGGCAGCTAATTTATCTGAGCAAGATATGGCCGACGTGGCAGCATATTTCTCAGGCATTCCTCGTTCAGGCGAAGTGGTAGCGGCAACAGGCGATGCTCCAGCGGGCGCAGCGCCAGTTGCTGGTAATGTTGAAATAGTTGCCTCAACACCTGCTTCAGCAATTTATAAAGGCGATGTGAGTGCTGGTAAAACAAAAGCGGCAACGTGTGCTGCGTGTCATGGTGCTGACGGTAATAGCTTAGTTCCTATGTACCCAAGTTTAGCCGGTCAAAGTGCTAACTATATTGCGAAACAATTACACGATTTTAAATCGGGTGATCGTAACGACCCGGTTATGGCTGGTATGGTTGCGGCATTAAGCGAAGAAGATATGCATGACTTAGCCGCTTTCTTTGCCGTTCAAGCACCTAAAGCGGGTACTGGTGAAGGTAGTGACTTAGGTAAAAAACTATACTTCAGTGGTGATGCCGCTAAAGGCATTACCGCTTGTATCGCCTGTCATGGTGTTAATGGTAAAGGCATGCAACAAGCTGGCTTCCCTGCAATCGCAGGTCAAAGTAAAGATTACTTGAAGAAGCAATTAGCGACTTTCCGTGATGGTAGTCGTGCCAATGACAACAACGGCATTATGCGCAACATTGCTATTAAATTATCTGATGCTGATATTGAAGAAGTAACTCAATATATGTCATCTTTAAAATAAGTGCTCAATATTCACTTATAAACTAATCTATATAAAGCAGCGTTTATCGCTGCTTTTTTTTCTTTAAAATTAATTAAAGCAGATATTAACAGCTGTGATATGACACAAAAAAAACAACCGAAACAGTGGGTAGCATGTCAGCAATGTGATGCATTGTTTGACAAGCCTTTATTAAAACAAGGACAAAGTGCTAAATGTACTCGTTGTGGCAGCGTTTTAGTTGAACGTAAAGTCGACTCTATTGAGCGTAGCTTTCACTGGTCTCTAGCGGGTTTAATATTAATGTTACCTGCTATTTTACTACCTTTAATGGGAGTGACTTTAGCCGGACAACACCATCAAGCCTCACTATTTGATTGTGTATTAGTACTGATAGAACGTGACTTTTTTATGATTGCCAGCTTGTTGTTTTTATTTGCTATTGCCGTGCCAATAGTCAGGCTATCCGGCGCTTTATACTTATCGTACAGTTTTAAATTTAACCGTTTAAAACCATCATTACTTAATTTTTTTCGGGCATATCATCATTTAGATCACTGGGCTATGCTTAATGTTTTTATGCTAGGGATTGTTGTCTCTATGTATAAATTACTTGATGACACAGAGCTTTCTGTTAATTTAGGCTTATTATCTTTTATTTTATGGCTGGTATGTTCAACCATGGCATCAGCAGCACTCGATCAAGATTATATTTGGGAAGAACTAGAACAAGCATTTCTCGAACCAAATACTACCGATGAAATAGCATAAATGAGAACCGCTAAAAGCAAGGGCTTAGCGTTGTGCCCCAAGTGCCATAAAGTCAATAAGGTTGTGAGTGAACCTATACAATGTAGTCGTTGCATGGGGTCTTTTTATCAACGAAAATATAACAGCCTGCAATACACTTTTGCATGGAACTTAGCTGCCTTACTCGCCTTTATTCCAGCAAACCTATATCCGATAATGGTAGTTTATCAGCTAGGTGTGCCGAAAGAGGCAACTATACTCTCGGGTATTGGTGAGTTTATTGACCATGGTTTATACCCTATCGCCGTTATTATATTTACCGCCAGTATTATAGTACCGCTGATGAAAATAATTGGCTTATTTGTGCTGGTTTATAAAGTACATACTGGAATGCGCTTAAAACCAAACAAACATAGTAAAATTTATCATATACTTGAATTTTTAGGGCCATGGTCAATGTTAGATGTATTTGTCGTAGCTTTGATGGTAACCATTGTTGAACTAGGCTTTGTTACCTCCGTTGCTGCTGGGCCTGCTATTAACTACTTTACCATTACCGTTATTTTTACCATGTTTGCTGCCAATAGTTTTGATCCTCGGCTGTTATGGGATAAAAAAGAAATACAATCAAAGGAAAAAAATGCACTCAAAACAACATAACCCAGTAGTTCCGCCTCAAAACCAAGCCGAGGTTGTACCACGCAAAGGGGTTTCTATTATTTGGTTTGTACCTTTTATTGCCTTAATTTTTGGACTTTGGTTAACCATTAAGGTTATTTCAGAGCAAGGCACATTTATCACCATTAAATTTGATAATGGTGCAGGTATTGTTCCTAATAAAACCGAAGTACGGTACAAAGGCTTAGTTACCGGCTTAGTAAAAAAGGTATTACCATCAAGCGACTTAAGCCAAGTAATTGCTGAAGTAGAAATTTCACGAGACTTTAGTGATTATTTAACGACCGATACAAAATTTTGGTTGGTCAGTGCTGATATTTCCCTACAAGGTATTTCAGGTTTAGATACTTTAATTTCAGGTAGTTACATTAACATTTTACCTGACACCAACCAATCAGCCGACAGTCAAGACAGCTTTATTGCGCTAACCGAGCCACCTGAGCTTGATATGACCACACCAGGTTTACATTTAACCTTAGAAACCGACGTTTTAGGCTCAATAGGCGAGAACTCTCCTATTAGCTTCAAACAAATTCCTATTGGCCATGTAACTAGCTATCATTATATTGAAAGTCGTAAAAAAATTGCGATTAATGTTTTTATCAAGCCTGAGCACGCACACTTAATCAAAGAGAACTCCCTATTTTACAATACCAGTGGCGTACAAGTTACGGCTTCATTGTCTGCTGGTTTAAAAATAAACACCGACTCTATCGCTTCGATAATGGCTGGTGGAATTGCCGTCGACACCTTAAGTTACCAAGCAGATTTAGCGCCAGCTAAAAATGGTAGAGTATACCCGTTACACCCTGATTTTCAGTCTGCTGAAATGGGACACGAAATTGAGTTAACCTTAGATTGGAATTCAGGCATTGATCATAACGCCGCAATTTTATACCAAGGCTTAACCATTGGTGTAATTGAGTCATTTAGTAAAATTGACCCTGTAAGTCGTAAGATAACCGCTAAAGCGAAAGTAAACCCCAGAGTTGCACCTTACTTAACAGAGCAATCACAATTTTATATTGTTGCACCACAGCTAGGTCTAACAGGTGTGTCTAATGCAAAAACGTTACTGACCGGAGCTTACGTAAGTATAAGACCTTCACTTGCTGGCAAGCCCACCAATAAGTTTAGCGTATTCAATAGCCAACCACCTTACAAATATAGTGAGCCAGGTTTGCATTTAATGCTTAATGCAATAGACAGAAACTCGCTACAAGTCGGTAGTGAAGTTTATTATAAGCAACAAGTTGTCGGTAATGTGCAAGCAATTGAAACCTTAGCTCCGGCAAAGCACTTAATTCATATTCACATACAACCTGAGCATAGTCATTACGTTACCAATACTAGTCATTTTTATAATAATTCAGGTTTACAAATAAAAGCCAGTTTACAAGGCGTAAATATACAAGCTCAGTCTTTACAAAGTATATTAACGGGTGGTATTTCATTTACTAACAATGAGCAAGAAACAGCTACTAACAGCAACAGCTCTCAAGTAAATAATGGTGATAAATTTAAGTTATTTACTAACGACAAGTTAGCTAAACACCGAGCCAACTTTACCTTAACAACCAAAATATCCACTGAAGTAGATGTTAATACACGTATTTTATATCGTGGTGTTGAGGTTGGTGCCATTCATAATATTGACTATCATGGCAACAACAAACAGTTACAAGTGGGCTTGTTGCCTGAATATGATTATATTTTGAAAGCCCAATCACAATTTTGGTTAGTTAAGCCTAATTTAAGCTTATCGGGCGCCACCGATACTAACGCTTTGCTAGGTGGAACTTATATTACCTTTAATGTCGGTCAAGGCGATAATGCATCAGCATTTAACCTACTTACTAATCCGCCTGCTAAGCATGCCAGCGCACAAGGCTTACAGCTAACGTTAATCGCCGACCACGCTAGCGTTGCAACACCAGGTAGCGCAGTAAGCTATAGAGGCGTTGTTGTTGGCCAAGTTGATAATGTCAGCCTAGACAAAACAAGTGATAAAATTCATATCAACCTGAGTATTGATGAAGAACACCAGCAACTCATCCAGCAAAATAGTCGTTTTTATAACGCTAGTGGTGTAACCGTATCTGGTGGTATTAGTGACTTTGTTGTGAAAACTGAATCTATCGATAGTATTTTACGTGGTGGTCTAAGCTTTTATAACCCAAGCCAAAGTGAAAAAGGTGAAGTGCAAGTTGATGAGCTAACACAGTTCAAGTTGTTCAAGCACATCGAACAAGCTAAAAGTGCAGGCTTGAATATTAGCATTCATTTTGATGACGCTAGCGGGTTAAAAGTAAATAGCAAAGTTATTTATCAAGAACAAGAAGTTGGCGTTATTGAACGCTTGAGCTTTCAACCAAATCACCAAGGCGTCATTGCACAAGTTTTATTAAATGACCTCGGTAGCCAATATGCCAAACAAGGCACGCAATTTTGGAAAGTAGAGCCCGAGCTTGGTCTAGTGGGTTCAAAAAATGTTGGCGCTTTACTCGATGGCGCTTTTATTGCGCTATTACCAAACATTAATACAGACAATGAAAGTAAAAAGCATTTTAATGCGCTCGCTTTACCACCAACAGTTACCGCATTACCTTACGGCTTAAATGTAAAACTAACCAGCAAACGTTTAGGCTCAGTACGTATTGGTAACCCTGTACTTTATCGACAAGTTACCGTCGGTAAGGTCATAGGCATTGGTTTGTCTGATAACGCCGATAGTGTTGACGTATTTATTAATATTGCAGAGCGCTACGCTCCATTAGTTAACAATACCAGTCAGTTTTGGAATGCCAGCGGGCTAAGCGTAGAGGCGGGTTTATTTTCTGGTGTTTCTATTGACTCAGAATCAATTGAAACATTAATTGCAGGAGGTATTGCCTTTGCTACTCCTACAAACGCAAACAACAATACTAACAGTAAGCTGCCAACGTTCAGTTTACACCAAGAGCCTGAAAGCGAATGGCTATCATGGCAAGCCAAAATACCATTAACGCCTATAATTCCATAGCCTAATATAATGACTCAAATCAAAAATTCGCACTCTTCTCATCAGTAAGAATGCGAAAGTATAAAGGTGGCTTTAGTTAATGCTGCCTTTTCATAATAAAGAATAATAAACCAAAGTTACTCTTATTCGTCAGTGTTCTGTTGTACCGATAAATTAAACGTTTTAACATCACAATTACTGAGGGCGTCACAACCCTTTATGATAAAACCTAAGCTTGACAGATCTTCACTTTGAAAGGGTTCATTGCCCAGAGAGTCATCGCCAATGAAGCAAGATAAGCTATTATTACTGATCTCACACTGCACCTCAGCTGTTGCGTTAGGGCAAAGTGAAAAAGAATCACTACCACATTTAAGCTCTACTATTTTATTGTTATCTGAATACCTCTCACCGTTAGTCGATAAATACAAATCTATTTTGTATGATGCAGAGGTTGGTGATACCCACTGAACTTCAAATCTAGTGTCTTCTATGACTGTAACCTGTTCCCCCTCGTAATAATCTACCCCGTCAAACCTGACATTTTGCAAAGTAAAGCTATCTGTTCCTGTTGAAGAATCATCAATACTAGCGTCTGTTCCATTACCACTACCACCACAAGCACTTAACACTAAAATACTCATAGCTAATAAAATATGCTTCATAAATGTCCTTATTACTCAATCTAATATCATCAATTATTGGTTGTTCTTTTATTTACATTCCATACATTAGTTTGAATAGTTTATTAACCATTAAACTACACTCTTTTGTTATGCTTTTATTTTGAAGCATAAGAACTAAAATCTTACTTTATACGTATTAACATAAATAACCTACTCAGAAGTCATTGTAATGTTCTCTATATTTAAACGCGACCCTATAAAAAAACTAAATAAACTCTATGAAGCCAAGCTTGAGCAAGCTATGTATGCGCAAAGAAATGGTGATATTAGATCCTATTCAATGATTACCGCTGAGGCAGAAGTAATAGCAAGCCAAATAAAAGAACTAGAGAAATCAACAAAAACCTAGTCTACTTTAGAGTAAAAACATTAATTAAATATTTACATTTTTTTAGTTTATCTTCCTGCTTATATATTTTATGGTCAAGGGTAGCTAGTTTTAACCTAACCTATAACCAACAGCGAGCACGTAGAGATGGATTTTAAAACATGAGTAACCGTTTAGCGTCGCTGTTAAACTCATGGTATGAGCATAAAGATAGCTGCCAATGGGTATTGGCTACCATTATTGAGACTCAACGCTCTTCATATAGAAAATCCGGCGCCATGATGCTAATTAATAGCCTAGGCAAAAGCTATGGGTTATTAAGCGGTGGTTGTTTAGAAGCTGATTTAATGCGTCAAGCGCAAAAGTGTTGGTTTAAAAATGAAAGCATAACTATATGTTACGACATGCAAGATGAAAGCGATATTGCATGGCAGCTAGGTATTGGCTGTGGCGGTATGGTCAAAGTACTGTTACAGCCTACTAATATCGAGAATAATTACCACGATTTACTCACCTTAAAAGCTCATATAGATAATCGCCAGCTTTGCTACTATCAACTCAGTATCGAAAATACCCCCGGCCTGAATAAAGTAATAAACAAGCAACCCGTACAAATTGAACATCAGAGCTCGCTAATTATTACAGTAAAACCTGCTCCCGCATTGATTATTTTTGGTGGTGGTCTTGATGCTCAACCATTGATTGCAATGGCACACACATTAGGTTGGTATAGCTGCTTAATTGACTGTAGAACTAGCTACGCCCGTCCGGCTTATTTCAAGCAAGCCGATCAAATTATCAATAGTAATTACGCAACGTTAAACACCACCTCAAACAAACAGAAACTCCCCAAAGCTGATGCGATTGTTATAATGCATCACAACATTGAGTTAGATGCTAAAGCATTGGATTTAATTAAAAGCAATCCACAGTTAAGCTCTGCGCATTACGTAGGCTTACTTGGACCACAACATCGCACTAAGCGTGTTTTTGACGCCACTCAATTATCAACAAAGCAGTTACCCGTAGCGCTGGCTAATCCTATTGGGTTAGATTTAGGTGGTGAATTACCTGAAAGTATTGCACTTGCTATTCTGGCTCAGGCGCACGCTGCCGTAGAATGTAAAAGCGCACAAGCCTTAGGCGTTTACCAAGATACGTCCACAGCACTGCATCAGCCGATTGAATTAGCAATAAACATCAAAACTCACTTAGCAGGTGATATTGCCAATGCCAGTTAATATTATTTTACTCGCGGCAGGAGCAGGAAAACGTTTTGCTGGCAGCAAAAACTCAAAGGGCGATATAAAACAGTTAGCAAAGTTTCAAGGAGCAACGCTTATTGAGCATACGATAGAGCAACTTAACCCTGCTCTTGCACAACTCAATCAACTTAATCAAACGACTGTGCATAACGATGATAATGCTAATCATACAAGTGACAACAATGAAAAAAGTCAGCTCTATATCAGCTTAGGCGCTCACCAAGATAAAATATCGCCGCTATTACCTAAAAATACCCCTCTATTAACCAGTCGTCATTGGCAAAAAGGGATCGGACACTCTTTAGCTGATGCCATAAAGCAAGTGGCACCTTTTAGCTCACATTTGTTAATTGCTTTAGTTGATCAACCGTTAGTAACACAGCAGCATTATCAAACACTCGTTAATACGTCTTTACTACACCCTGACAAAATTATTGCCACACGCAGTGATGATTTATTGTTACCGCCTGTTATTTTTCCTAAAGATTTTTTCCCAGAATTAGTACAACTTCAAGGCGATATCGGTGCAGCGAAACTTTTAAAGCGTCATAAAAACCGTGTAATTTCACTGCAGTGTGACATGGCGAAGCTTGATGTTGATACCCCAGAGCAATTAGCTGAAATGAACAATATCGCAACAGAAAAAATAACAGCGACAAGAGAGCACTTAGTTATTAGTACTTAGCTATTAGCTATTAGCTATTAGCTAACAATAACTTAAATAAAACTTAGCATATTTACCATCACTGTCTAAACCTGGAGTCAGTATGATTAACGTAACAATAAACAAAAAAGCCATTGAACTTGATGTCGACCCACAAATGCCGCTGCTATATGCTTTGCGCGATGAATTACAACTTACTGGCACCAAGTTTGGTTGCGGTGCAGGGCAATGTGGCGCTTGTACCGTACACTTAAATGGTCAAGCAATTCGTTCATGTATTACCCCAATATCTGCTGTTGCCAACCAAAAAATTACCACAATTGAAGGGTTAGATGAGCATAATAACGACAAAGTACAAATTGCTTGGCGTGAATACAAAGTCCCTCAGTGTGGTTATTGTCAAAGCGGACAAATAATGAGTGCCAGCGCATTATTGGCGAAAACAGCAAACCCAAGCGATAAACAAATTGATGATTTTATGCAAGGCAATATTTGTCGCTGCGGTACTTATAAGCGCATTAAAGCAGCGATAAAATCTGCGGCAAATAGTGAGCCTTCTGCTAATGAGACTTTAGTTAAGGAGAATCGCTAATGACTGCTATTGAAAACGTCAGTCGACGTAATTTTATTAAAGCGGCAGGCATCACCAGTGGTGGTTTTATTTTAGGTATTAACTTACCCTTATCCGCTAAAACACTAGACCCAGCCAAAGCAGCAGCTAGTACCTTGAACTTCTTTGTTAGTATCGCGATCGATGGCATTGTTTCTATTGTTTGTCACCGCAGTGAAATGGGCCAAGGAATTCGCACCAGCGTACCACAAATTATTGCCGATGAATTAGGTGCCAATTGGGACAAAGTAAATGTAGTGCAAGCAAAGGCCGATGCTAAATATGGCTCTCAAGGCACTGCAGGCTCAGCTTCTATTCGCAGTCATTTCACTACCATTCGTCAAATGGGTGCAATTGCCCGCGATATGTTAGAGCAAGCCGCAGCTTCAATTTGGCAAGTCGATAAATCAGCAGTCAAAGCAGGAAATCATGTCGTTACGCACAGTGCAACAGGCCAGCAAATATCTTTTGCTGAATTAGCGCCCCATGCTGCTAAATTAACGCCACCAGATGCCAAAAACGTAACCTTAAAAAACACCAAAGATTTCTCCTTAATTGGTAAAGATGTTAGCTTGACAGATCTTAATGAAATAGTGGCAGGACAAGCGACATACGCACAAGATATTCAATTACCGAATATGCTAATCGCCACTATTGTGCGCCCTCCTGTTGTTGGTGGAAAAGTACTGTCGTTTGATGCAAGCCAAGCTAAAAAAATTAAAGGCGTTGTTGATGTTATCGCCTTAAAGCCGCGCTCTATCCCCGTGGCAACCAACCCGTTATCTGGCGTTGCGGTATTAGCGACTAACACTTGGGCAGCGCTTGAAGGTAGAAAAAAACTCACCGTTGAGTGGGACTTAGGTGCTAACAGCACACACAGTAGCGAAAGTCACAAACAGGCGTTAGTTAAAAAAGTTAATCAACAAGGTAGTGTTGCCGCCCATAAAGGTGATATTTACACCCATCAATATCAAAGCGAAAACACTCTAGAAGCCACATATACTGTGCCTTACAATAATCACTCACCCATGGAAACTCCGGCGGCAACGGCAATAGTTACCGATGAAAAATGTACTATTTGGGCGGGTACTCAAAACCCACAATGGGCACAAGGTATTGTCGCTACAGAGCTAGGCTATAGCCAAGAAGAGCATCATAAAATAGAATTGAACATTACTTTAATGGGTGGTGCATTTGGCCGAAAATCAAAAGCCGACTTTATTGTTGAGGCGGTTGAGTTAGCTAAGGCAACTAAACGACCTGTTAAAGTTATTTGGAGTCGCGAAGACGATATTCAACATGGTTACTATCAGTCTATTGCCGCCAATTATCATAAAGCAGAATTAACCGCTAGCGGCAGCGCCGATTTTTGGATAAGCCGAGTAGCTTACCCTCCTATTGGCTGGCTATGGAATGCCGACTTAAAAAGCCCACAACCTAATGATTTAGCACTAGGCTTTGGCGATATTCCTTTCGCACTTAATAACCTTAGCCTTGAAACACAAGAGTCAGAATCTTACGTTAGACCTGGCTGGTTACGCTCTGTTGCCTGTATTAATAATGGTTTTGCTTTGGGTTCTTTTGTTGATGAACTTGCTGTCAAAGCTAACTTATCAACACGACAAATGTGGCTTAACTTACTTGGCGATGACCGTCATGTTAACCCCTCTGAAAATAACTATGAGTACAGCAATTACAATTTAGCGATGACCGAGCACCCGCTTGATACTAAGCGCATGAAAAGCCTTATTAATTTAATTTGTGATAAAGCTGAAGTAGAGAAACCATTACCTAAAAACCAAGGTTGGGGTATTAGCTTTTTACGTAGCTTCGGCTCTTTTGTGGCAGCAGCCACTAAGGTGGAGGTGACTAACAATAAAGTAACAGTATTAGCCATGCATACTGCGATTGACTGCGGCATTGTCGTAACCCCTGATCGCGTTACTGCACAAATGGAAGGTGCCATGATCATGGGCTTATCAATTGCTTTAATGGGAGAAATTTCTGTTAAAGATGGCGTGGTAGAACAAAGTAATTTTCATGATGCTCCTGTTACTCGTATACACCAAGTACCTGAATTATATGTACACATTGTGCAATCTGACGCTCCTCCAGGTGGAGTTGGTGAGCCAGGAGTACCGCCTATTATACCGAGTATTACTAACGCTATTTACCACGCCAGTAATATTCGTATTAGAGACTTACCAGTAAACAAAGTATTGACGGTTTAAACGTCACGTTACTTATTTCCTACCTGAAAGAGCAGCGCTGGCTTGTTGTGTATAACACTAAGCCAGCGCGATCCAGCTAAATATAAACACTGCCACTTATCTCTGAGAATTGTCTAAAGCACTCTTTTCATTTACTCCAAGTCACTTCCACTAAGCTCGCTTACCTTAAACTCTCTGACCTTAAACTAAAAATATTGCAAATGATAATAGTTAGCATTACAATTCGTGGCGTTTATTTATATCCACATATTCATTGGCGAATAATTTTAGAAATCCACTCACAAGCTAACGCTTGAAGGTTAGAAATATCATCATGAGAAAGTACATCAGTGAAATAATAAGTGTGTTAATCGCACTTGTGTTGTTTGCATTCCTTGCCAGCAATAACGCATTTGCCACAACCAATAAAGTAAAACAAACCGACAAGCTCATTCAACAATGGCTAGCAATAGAGCAACAACGCAATGCCATACTTAATGATTGGCACCAGCAAAAGCCTTTGTTAGAGCAACGCTTATTACTATTAAAGCAAGAGCAAAAACAACTTAAACAAAACCTCACTTCCGCTAATGAAAGCGATAATGAAGTAGAAAAAAAACGTGCTCAGTTGCTTGAGTCGCAAAACACCATGGAAGCTATGCAGGCTGAATTAGACAAATCTTTAATCAGCTATTATCAAATTGTTGCTCAGGTTCACCCTCAACTACCACCACCGCTTTATCAAGCATGGCATAACAAACTCACCTCGACTGAACTGCTTGAGGCCGATACCACCACAAAACTAAACACTTTATTGGAGTTACTTGAGCAGCTGAATGACTTTGAACAACGTATTAGTCATGCTCAATCTGCTTTAACACTAAGCAATGCCCAAGGCGAAAAAGAAGTAATGGTACACCAACTTTATATTGGCCTATCACAAGCCTGGTATGTGTCGCTAGACGGCTCCTTTGTTGGCCGTGGTGTACCTGAAAAGTCAGGATGGCGCTGGATTGCAGATGACCAGGTAAATGCTGAAACCGTACTTAACGCCATTGCCATGATAGAACGACGCAGTGAAGCTAAATTTTTACAATTACCGATTAGCTTATCAACACAAAATGCAACTGCCGCGGTGAGTAACTAATGACTAAAAAAATAATTTTAACCACTATGTTAATGGCACTCTCAATTTCTGCTTTTGCTGCTACTGAAGATAATAGCAAAGTCATCAACGGCTTATTAAGCGATATAAAATCAGCACAAAGTAAACTAGAAAGCAGCCAAAAAAAACTCACTAAATCACGCGAAAAACTGGCAGTTCAAGTACGAGAGCAAGAACAGTTGGTTGCCAAACTGCGTGAAAAGTCAGCAGTATCTCAACGTCTGCAAGATGAAAAAACCTTAAGCTTGCAACAATTACAAAACCGTTTAAAAACATGGACAGAGCAAAAACAATATCAGCAAAATATCCTGAGCCGCTTTAACCACAATATGTCACAACAGCCATTTAGCACCCAAGCTGCCCCAGAAGAAAAGCTTGCTTGGCTTACTGAGCATTTAAATGGTATTGATAACCGTATTAACCCAACATGGCAAAGTAAAAAAGTGGTGATGCCAAATGGCGAGTTAAATACTGCAAAGGTGCTCGCTTTAGGGCCAGTTAAAGTATTTGCCAATGAAGCAAGCAATACCGCGGGTTTTGTTAGCATGATCGACAGCGACAATGTTAGCGAGCCTAACAGCGCACTATTAAAAGCAGAGTTAGTATTAGCAACAGATGAAAGCGCAGGCTTATTCGCCCTAATGAATACCGGCAGTGGCACTATTTCATTTGATCCGACCTTAACCCGCGCTTTTAAAATTAATAGTCAAAAAGAAACCATTATTGACCATATAGGTAAAGGCGGCATATGGATTTTCCCTATTGTAGCCTTTGGTGTTTTCGCCTTAATTATTGCCCTATTAAAAGCCATACAGTTTGTTCGATTACCAAGCTTAATTCCTGCCTTTAATGAACGTTTTGCGCAACTCGAAAAAATTACTAATGCTGAAGATAAAATAGCAGCACAACAAAGTTTATTCGCCCAAGCACAAGGTATGCAAGCAAAGTTGATTGAGATTGCTCTCAATACTGAAATTGGTCAAAAGCGTGATGACCGACTGTTTTCTAATTTACTTGGCAGTAAACACAAACTGGAATATTGGTTAGGTGCCATAGCCATTACCGCTGCGGTTTCACCTTTACTCGGTTTACTCGGTACGGTTAGTGGCATGATTGAAACATTCAAGCTCATGACCCTATTTGGTGCTGGCGATCCGGCGGCAGTATCAGGTGGTATTTCACAAGCACTAGTTACCACCGAGCTTGGTTTAGTGGTTGCTATTCCAGCATTATTATTGCACGCCTTGCTTTCTCGACGCGTTAAAACCTATTACGGCGCACTAGAATCTTGTGGCGTTAATTTAAGCCAGCTCAATAACGATAAATAAGCGAGAAAAATCATGTCATTTAATTCGTTTGATCACCCAGTAGTATGGAGCATTTTAGCTTTAGGTTTTGTTTGTTATCAGCTCTTAACCTATTACATTATTCGTGTTTATTCTGGTAATTATCAACTGAAAAACGCTTCGTGGATTTCCTCCGCTGAAATTTTTATTGGTGCCTTACCGTTACTAGGTTTGCTAGGCACCATTAGCGGCTTACTTGATACCTTTCATGCCATGTCACAGGGTGAAACTCTTGATCAAGCCGGTGCATTAAGCCAAGGCATCGCCGATGCGTTATGGACCACACAGCTCGGCTTGGTTGTAGCAATACCCGCTTGGTTACTACTAGGGCACATCAAGCATTTAATCTCTAAACAAGGAGTTGCTTATGCGCGCTAATTTGCAACAACGCTTAGAGCAAACACACAACGGTATTGATTTATCACCATTGCTCGATGTGGTTTTTATCTTATTAATATTTTTTATTGTTACCTCAGTTTTTGTGAAAGAAACCGGCGTAGAAGTAGACAAGCCACAAGCGGTATCTGCACAACGTTTAGAAAATACCGTCATTATGTTAGCCATTACCAATAAAGGAGATGTGGTTTATGACAGTACTTCTATTGGCGTGGCAGGAGTGCGTAATACCATTTCTCAATTATTAAAAGTGAGAGAAAGAGCGGTAGTTATTCAAGCCGACAAACAAGTAATGACCGAGTTGTTAGTCGAAGTGATTGATGAAGCGAAACTCGCTGGTGCTAGCACAGTTAACATTGCCACAGCAATTTAAGGCAACATGATGACTTCTGCGCTAAACAGCACAAAAACAGCATTAAAAGCAATAACTCAGCGAAAACCTAATCGTTTTCATTTTGTTGCTTTTATTGCCAGCAGTGTCTTAATGATAATGGCGTTACTGGGTATTCTAGCCAGTAACTGGTTTGCTAATGAATACGAGCCTAAAGTAATGGTACGCAAAGTTAATCAAGCTTTTACGCCACCACCACCTCCGCCGCCACCTGTTAATAGACAAACCAGTGAAGCCCAGCCCACTATTGATCTAAGTGCTGCAGGTGAAGGGCCGTCGTTGGCCATTGCCGACATTAAAATAAAGCAAAATTTTGATCCTATGTTATCGCCACCTGAGATGAATCACAGTGCTAATGATTTTGAGCTTGATCTAGCCGTTGATTGGCAAGCATTTGGCTTAGGTGAGCTAGACAGCATTCCCGTGCTATTAACCCAAATAAAAACTGCGTTTCCGCGAAGTTTGGCACGCAAAGGTATCAAAAAAGCCAAAGTAGCACTCGATGTTTTTATCGACGAGCAAGGCAGTATCACCTTGGTGGGTATTAAAGAAATGCCTTATGAAGAGTTATCTGACGCTATTAACAAAATTATTCGCGATTCGCGTTTTTCGGTACCAACTAAAAACGGGCAAGCAGTACGTGCTCGCTTTATTTGGCCAGTGGAGTTTAAAAAAACATGAAAACACATTTTTTCCCCTCAATAATTATTTCGGCTTTCGTGTTATGCACTAGCCTTAGTTACAGTAATAGCAGCTTAGCGTTAGTACAACACAGTTCAACGGATAATAAGCCGCTAGCAATCAACAATATTCATATTGAACAACTTGCTCCTGTATGGACCATTCAAACCGGTAATAACCCATTGTTAGAGCGTGATGCCAAGTTGCTTCCAGCTGAACAAAGCCTCGCGTTAACTTTGCGCCCGCTCCTTGATCAAAAAAAATATCAAGCAGCCTTAAATGCCATTGAAACAAGTAGCCATGAAGATTACGAGCCAGAGCCTATTCTTTCGTTAAGCCCTGCACTATTACAGGTTAAAGGACAAATTTACTTATCGTTAAAAGAATATGAACTTGCTAAAAGTACATTTATTGAAGCGGTAACTTTGTTACCTGATTTTATTCGCGCCCATAAAAATCTCGCAGTTATTTATATCAAACAACAAAATTATCAAGCAGCACGTAAGCATTTAATCAAAACGATTGAGTTAGGCGAAGGTGATGCACAGCTCTTTGGCTACTTGGCGTATATTAACTTACAGCTCAATACACCATGGTCTGCCATTGCCGGATATCAACAAGCGCTATTACTTGAGCCAGATAACAGCCAATGGCAGCAAGGGTTGTTATATAGCTTAATTAAAGCAAAAGATAATCACGCTGCCAAAGCAATGCTCAATGAGATGCTACAGAAATCACCAAACGATATGCGTTTGTGGTTACAACGTAGCCGTATATCACTTGATGACAATACACCTCTTGATGCTTTAATGAGTATGGAAATGGCGTTACGTTTAGGTAACACTGACGCGGATAATTTAATTGCCGCAGCACAGCTACATTTGAACCACGGTAGTGTCAGTAGAGCTGCTGAATTAATGTCACAACTACTGCGCCAATGGCAGCAAAAAGGTAGCTATAAAGCCACAGAGAACAGTGAGCACTTTGATGCGATTGAGTCGGTTATTGCCTGGCTAATTTATGAAAAGCATTGGTCTGAGGCTAAACCATTATTAAAACACACAGAGCAATACGCCAATAAAATCACAGGTACACAACAAAGTCAGCTTAAATTGCACCGCGCAAGTATGCCTGGTAATAGTGCAACGCAAACCACGCGTTTATATGAACAAGCGATTAAACTCGACCCAAGCAATGGTCAGGCATTAATTGCCCTAGCAGAACATTATCAGCAGCAAAATGATTACACTCAAGCACAACTACTTTTTGTTAGAGCGGCTAGCATTGAGGGCTTCGCAGAACGTGCTTATATTGGTCATGCTCAAGTATATATTGAACAAAAGAATTACGACCAAGCTGCAGTATTATTACGTAAAGCATTGAAACTTAATCCAACACGCCAAGATTTAGTGCAAAACATTCGTTTACTAGATCGCATGAACACCAACCAAATTTAGGTTGGTAGCTCACCTGAACTCGGTTTAAGAGACTATTAAAGTACTGATATATAATAAAAATTGTCTTTCTGAATCGCTAGCTT